>PLOH01000106.1 GCA_003142955.1 Opitutia bacterium
ACCGCCATGGCTCACCGCTTGCAACCGCCCTCCAAATCACCTAAAAAATCCTTGACTGGACTACCTCAGCTTTTGGCTAAGGCTCCAGCTTTTTCACGAGCAGGGACGCGTTGAGCCCGGGGAGCCGTTCGGAGAATTCGTTGTTCTCGCTGGCCTGACGAAGCGCGCGCTGGACCATGCCCATGCGGGCGTCGAGATTGTCGATCATCGAGACGAACACCGCCTCGGGTGTGGCCGCCATGACTGCGGCGCCGTATTCGAGTTCGCCCTGGTGGCTGAGAATGATGTGTTCAAGGCGTTCAAGCCGGTCGGGGTCGAGCTTCGCCTTTAGGCCGGCCCGGCGCACCAGCTGATAGCCGAGCACGACGTGGCCCTGAAGGAGGCCTTTGCGGCTGCGCTGGGTCACCAGCGCGCCCTCGTACTCGATCGTCTTGCCGATGTCATGCAACAGGATCCCGGCCAGCGCCAGGTCGGCGTCCACCTCGGGATACAACGGCAGCAGCGCCCGGCAGGCGCGCGCCATGTGCACCGTGTGTTCGAGCAAACCGTGGCGATAGGCGTGGTGCATCGCGATGGCCGCGGGCGCCGTCTTGAAAGTGCCACCGATGTCGGCGAATACCGCCTGCACCGTCGCGGCCAATTCCAGTTGACCGATGCCGGCGATGAAGCCCTCAAAATCCGCCCACAGTTTGGCCGGGTCCTCGGGCGGGGTTTCAATGAGGTTTTCAAGCAGGCCTGGTTCGGCGAGCTGCTCACCGGTGAGTGGATCAGCGCGGCTGATGCGCGGGGAGAGGCGGCTTTGAAAATAGTCGGTCTTTGCCTCGATGCGCACGACGGCGCTTTCCGGCAGGTTCTTGAAGAACTCGAACAGCGGGCTGTCGCTGAAACAGGTGACGCTGAATGCGCCGGTCTTGTCGCCGAGCTCCACCGAGAGGTACGGGCTGTCATTCTTGGACGTCTTCGCGGTGACCTTGCGGACGAGTAGCACGCTGGTGAACGGGACGCTCGAGCGCGCTTCGAGGGTCTTGAGATCGCGAACGGTCATCAGGGTGGTGGAGTCAGCCATGCCGGGATTCGTAGCCGAACCCGGGATCATTGTGAAACCTTAAACATCCGCGCCAAGACCTCACGTCGCGCAGTAGTTGCGGCGGGCCTTCACCTGCACGAACCGCTTCTCCGGCAGGATGTAGGCGGACAGGTGTCCGCCCATCACGCAGGCGGTGTCGAGTCCCAGGGACCATTTGAGCCGGTAGATCTCCGCCCGCGGGGTATGACCGTAAACGACAAACGGGGGGCCATTCCAGAGATCGGCCCAGAAGGGACCTTCCGGATAATCGGCGCGCTTGCGCGGCCATCCTTCGCGGTCGATCACCTGCACCCGGGTGACCACCGAAGCCGGTTGCTTCTGCCACGGTTCGCCGGGGAGAAATCCGGCGTGGACGAAGACCGTGTTCAACTCCGCGACCTCGTAGGTCAGCAGCATGGACTCGAGATAGGCCCAGTCCTCGGCGCGCAGTTGGGCGAAGGTCGTCTGGTCGTTCTCCTTCAAAAAGTCCCGGTCTTTGGTGCGCCGATAGTTCAACAATCGCAGCTCGTGGTTGCCGAGAAGCGAGACGGCGTTGGTGGCCCGGGCCAGATCGATGACCTTGATGCTGTCGGGCCCGCGATTGATCAAATCGCCCAGTAGAATGAGACGGTCATCCTTGGCCAGGGCGAGGCGGTCCAGGAGTTCCGCAAATTCGGCATGGCAGCCGTGAATGTCTCCGATGGCGATGAGGCGTCCGTTCATTTCAAATCGGGCGTGCGACCAGGTGGGTCAAAAAACCCCGAAGACATCGACCACAATGAAGCCGGGGAAGAGATTCGTGGAGATCCGAGCCATCCGGTGGAGAATTCATTAGGGTGGGGCAGGCAATGAATTTGCTAGCGTCACACCACCGGCCAAGTAAACACAAAACCCATGGAATTGAGTTTACAGCCGTTGGCGGCGGTCTCGCGGGTCTCAAGCCGTCCGTTTTCGGAGGGCGACCGGGTGGTGAGCTATCTTGTCCGTTCGGTCACCAACGAGATCGAGCGACATGACGTGCTGGCGGCGGAGGACGCGGATTTCCGCCCGGCGGGCTTTGTGTTTTGTCGGTGGGCGCAACTGTTCAAACCACGGCAGCTCGAAGATAACCCGGAACGGACGTTGAAACTGACGGCGGAGAACCTGTTTCTGACGCTGGCCGATCCGGCGAACGAGCCGAACCCGGCCAACACGCCGCTGCTTCAGTTCCTCGCGCTGATGCTGGAGCGAAAACGTCTCCTCCGACCGCGGGGCGTCACGGCGGATGGCGGGCGCAATTTGTTCGAGCACGCGAAGACCCATCAGATGTACGAGATTCCTGCCGGCGAACTGACCCCGGAGTTCTTTGTCAAGATCCAGGAGCAGCTGGGCTTGCTGGTCGGTTCGCCGAAGAAATCCCCGGCCGGCACGGCTGCAGAAACGGCGGCTCCGCCACCGGCGCCGACCGCACCGGACCAGCTGGTTTCCTAGCAAACGCCAGCCGCCAGATTCCCGCGAGCTTGGCTACTGCCGCACGGGGATACCGCGGGTCGCAAGGAACGCCTTGACCTGGGAGATCGTAAACGTGCCGAAATGGAACAGACTCGCGGCTAGCACGGCGCTGGCGTGGGCTTGGTCGAGGACGTCGGCGAAATGCGCCAATGTGCCCGCTCCGCCCGAGGCGATCACCGGCACTTCGACGGCGTCGGCCACCCGGCGGGTGAGTTCAAGATCGTAGCCGGCCTGCGTGCCGTCGCGATCCATCGACGTGAGTAGAATCTCGCCCGCACCGAGCGAGACGACATTCCGCGCCCACTCGACGGCATCCAGTTCGGTGGGATGGCGGCCGCCGTGGGTGTAGACCCGCCAGCGCGGCTCCGGTCCCGGATCGCGCTTGGCGTCGATCGCCACGACGATGCATTGGTTGCCAAACCGCCGGGCGGCCTGCAACACGAGATCGGGATCCTTGATTGCCGCGGTGTTCAGGCTGACCTTGTCGGCGCCGGCGTTGAGCATGGTGCGGATGTCCTCCACGGAGCGCAATCCGCCCCCCACCGTCAGGGGCATGAAACACTGGTCGGCGGTGGCCGCGACGACGTCGCGCATGATGGCGCGATTGTCGCTGGAAGCCGTGATGTCGAGGAAGGTCAGTTCGTCCGCCCCCTGGTGGTCGTACGCCTTGGCGCAGGCCACCGGATCTCCGGCGTCGCGCAGTTCCTGAAACTTCACGCCTTTGACGACCCGGCCGGCGGTGACGTCCAGACAAGGGATGATCCGTCGGCTAAGCACGGCGCTGGGCTGATGAGCGGACGCTACGCCTCCACCATGGTAATCTCCGGATCAAATTCAACGGCGAGGCGGTACACGTTGCCCGGCCGCATGACCAGCGGATGATCGCGGCGCAGGAACTGGAGGTAATGAATCCGACCGTAATTGGTGCGGTAGGTCGGATCGCTGCTCACGACCTCCGTCTCCTGCCAAGTCGCCTGGAAATCGTTTTTGTGTACCGAACATCGTTGACCCAACGGGCCGAGCACGGGCGAATTTCCGAGCCGGTAACGCGAGTGGGGCGCCCCGATGCAGAGGACGTAGCGGAAGTTGTCGAGGGTCACCTGCTGCTTGACTGTATAGGTGAACTCGCAGCTCACCTTGCTGCCGGTGAAGCTCCATTGCACCTTCACGCTGCCAAGGCCGCGCACGAGTTCCTCCTTGAGATTGATCAACTCCGGCTGCTCGTAGCGAAAATAGAAGCTGTTGCGCAATCCGAGCCCGGTGACGGACCTCTGACCATAAAACGCCGGGATTGTCACGTGCTCGCCAAACGTCAGCTCGGGCACCATAATCGGCAGGTAGGTGTTGTTCGGCCAGTCGAAAACTCCCGGACAATGCGGAAACGGCAGGGAGTCCGCGACCGCTGCTCCGCCGGAACTGACCAAGGGCAGCTGCGCGTGGAGGCCGGTCTCAGCGTCACGATAGAGAAAGAGCCCCTGCTCCTTGCGGTTGGATTTGTCGTAGATGACGAAGCGGCCGCTGGTGCGGGGAGGATCGAGGCGCGGCTGCCCCTCGGGGATGAGCACGGTCTTGCCGAGGCGGGCCCACTGGCTGAGATAGCGCGCGCCGTCGAAATTCGCCATGCGCGTCGTATGCGTAGTGTAGGCGGTCCGCTCCTCATCGCGCACGACGAGGAAACCCTGCTCCTGGTCGAGGTAAGTCTGGTAGAAGAAATAGAAGAGCCGGCGAAGGATGTCGAAATAGCGCGGCTTCTGTTCGTCAGCGATCCAGCCGTCACGCAGGCCCTGGAGAATGAGGCTGATGCAATGCATCTGCCCATAGGCGCCGGCGGCGCGGCCATAGGCCCAGCCCAGGCCGTCGGTCCGCACGAGATCCGGCATCATCCGGATGTATTTCTCAGCATAGGTGCGCAGGGTGGGAAGTTTGCGCTCTCGCACCCCGGGGTTGGAATGCAACTGCAAGGCGGAGCGGATGAACACAAAGCTCATGACTCCGTACAGGTTGAAGTTACCGCCGAAGCCCTTGGCAGCGTCATCAAAAAATCCAGTGGAACTCGTCTGGTTGATGCGGTCCACCATGCGTTCAATCAAGCGGCTCGTCTCGTCCTTCTTGGACAACCCGAAGCTGAACCGGCACACGGCCTTGGCGATGTTGAACGCCTGCCAATGATTGTCGTAGTCGCTGCGATGGAGCAGCATCTTGTCAAGGCGCAGCCGGGTTTCCTCGACCAGCCGCTCCCACACCGGATTGCGTTCCTTGGAGGGACCGAAGCAGAGGAGGCCCAACGCGGCGTACGCGAGACCGTTCTCCGTCGGTGGCTCGGTGAAGACCTGGGCCGTCACGCACCGCGCGACCAGGTCGATGATGTCGGAACCCTTTAGCGTGGTTTCCCCGGTGGCGCGGTAGAATTCTCCAAGCGCGTAGGCGACATGACCAGGTTCGTCCTGGCGGGGGTGCTCGCCAGCGACGGGGATGATCGTGCCGTCCGGGCTGATGGAATCAAGGTTGTGGCCCAGCATGGAGCGGGCCATATCGAGACATTGCTCGGAGAAACTGTGCATGCAAACAGGGTTGACGTGACTTGCGGAGATTCCGTGGCGCCTCTGCGCAAAATGGGAAAGAGGTAAGTTTTTTCGGGTTTCAATCGACGGCGCAAGGAGGAAATTCGCCGGAATGCCATGGAAATGCGACTTTAGGGGACGAAACCGAGCCCGGACGGAGTCCTCCAGCGTGTTGCGGGCGCCTCCACAGGTTTACGTATGACTCGCGCTCAAGCGCTCGTGGCCGAGCCGTGTCTATGGCCAATTATAAAAGGCGAGCGTGCTCGCGATTCCGAGGCAAGAATCGCCGGTCCCTCGACAGGCTCGGGACCCAGAGCTTGTCGAACGGGCAAGCAGGCTACCTACACTGATCACCTGATGATATCATGGTCCACGAATGAGGGCAGGGTTCACTGAATAGATACGGCTGAGTGGTCGGCACCGCGCTGGGATTCTTTGACAGCGTTCGCCGAATTCATTGGATTGGCCGCTCGCAACTCCGCGTTATCACCACCGTCGGCCCACCTGCCATTCCCTCTCTCATGTCGCAAGTTCGCGTCCGTTTCGCCCCCAGTCCCACCGGGTTCTTCCACATCGGCAGCGCCCGGACCGCGTTATTCAACTGGCTTTATGCCCGCCACACGGGCGGGGTCTTCATCCTCCGCATCGAGGATACCGACAAGGAACGGAACACCGAGGCGTTCCTAAACGTGATCTACAACAGTCTCACCTGGCTGGGACTCAACTGGGACGAGGGACCGAAGGCCGGCGGGCAATTCGGGCCTTACCGTCAAAGCGAGCGGACGTCGATCTATCGGGAATACCTGGAAAAGCTGAAGGCCGGCGGACGCACCTACGAAAAGGACGGCGCGGTCTATTTCAAGATCTCGGGCGAGCCGCAGGTCATCGACGATGCCATCCGCGGCCGGGTCGAACGCACGGAGGAGAAGGATTTCGTCATCGTACGTTCCGATGGCAGCCCGGTGTTTCATCTCGTGAATGTGGTCGACGACATCACGATGCAGATCACCCACGTAATCCGCGGGGAGGATCACCTGTCGAACACGAGCAAGCATACCGAGCTCTTCCGGGCTTTCGGGGCACCGCTGCCGGTCTATGCCCACATCCCGCTCATCCTGAAACAGAACGGCCCGGGCAAGATGTCGAAGCGCGACCAGGGAGCACTGATCGAGGAATACGAACAGCGGGGGTATTTGCCCGAGGCGCTAGTCAATTTCCTCTGTCTGCTTGGCTGGTCGCCGAAGGATGACAGCGAAAAAATGCCGCTGGCGGAGATCATCCGGCGCTTCGATCTTCCCGGGGTCAACCAGACGAACGCGCGCTTCGACGAGAAGAAGCTCGCTCATATGAACATGGTCTACCTGCTCGAACAGCCGGCCGACCGGTTCGTGGCGCTCGCGCGGGATTACCTCAAGCGCAAGAACACGTTTGCCGCCGGCTGGCCGGAGGACGCCTATTTCCGCGACGTCATGCTGCTGAGCCAGCCGAAGGTGAAGTCGATCGAAGAACTGCCGGCCTACACGGCGTACTTTTTCACGGAGGATTTTGCGGTTGACCCGAAGGCGCGGGACAAGGTCATGGGCAAGGGCGACCCCAAGGCCCGGTTGCGGGAACTCGCTGACGCGTTGAAGACGGCTGATTTCTCGAGCGACGCGGCCCTGGAACAGGCAGTGCACGCGCAGGTGGCCGCGCACGGTGTCGGTCTCGGCGATTACATCCACCCCGGCCGGTTGGCGATTTCGGGGACCAGCGTTGGTCCGAGTTTCTATGGACTTCTGCGGGTCCTCGGCCGCGAACGTGTGCTGCGCCGGATCGAGCGGCTGCTGGCGACCTGACCGTTCTAGCCGGGTTCCTACTCGAACGGGCGGCGGCGCGTTGTTCTGCAAATCTCTCCTTTCAGCTGGAAATCTCCCCACCCGGAATCCTGAGCGCGGCCGACTTGCCCCGCGTTGAAGTCGGAGACGAGGATCTTGGTTGAGAGATCTGCTCTGGCGGGCTACAGCGGTTTCGATAAAACTATGGCCGTCTTCCGCCTCGATATCACCTTCGCCTAGAGTGAAATCGCGATCCGGGAGTGGCTACACATGGATTTAAACAGCTCAAGTTTAATTCTCTCGGCGTCGAGACCTCATTGACACGCCTTTGATTCCCACTTGGGCAATGAGCCGGTCCCGGAAATCTCCATATTCCTTCGATTTGATGTTGCCCAATTTCACGAGGCTATAAAAGCGGCTTGTAGTTGGTGATTTCTCCCGCGCTTTTTCCAAATCGAGATCCGAAACATTATAGATCGTCCAGAATTCGACGAATCCCCGAGCTTTCGCACTTTGGTGGCTTTTCTCAGCTTCACCAAGCCTGTTCCAAATATTGGACTTATCTGCGCCACCCTTGATCTCGATTGCCAGAACCGTCTTTTCTGTTTGCGGCGAGATTTCTTCCGTGATGGCGATGTCCGGATCGGACGAGAATGCAATCGTCACGCGCCGTCCGGAAGCATTGCGCAACACAAGGTTGGTGGTGGTATCTTCCTGCATGGCGGGAAGCACAAGTCGGCGGATGATCCTGAAGACTTCACTGTTGGCAATCTTGCCGATGCGCGTATTACGACTGCCCCGAAGCTGGGGGCCAAGTGTCAATAAGGTCAGGTCGTCGAGCAGTTCTCGGGTGATCCGCTCGAATCCAATGGCATTCGCCATCTCTGAAGCGCGGGAGACAAATCCGCGGCAAAGATCCGGGATTTCCGACGCAATTCGCGGCGGCAGATCACCTTGTCCCTCCATGGTTTCGAAACGAGCAAGCCTGCATTTGTTGAAGAACTCCTTTTGGCTGAAGCCAAGCAAAAGGCGATAGTAGCCCAGCAACCTCGGATTCGCGCGAAGGACGCACGGAGCGGCAAAGAGCAACTCACCGCGCATGCCACCGCTGGCGAGCTTCGCCAAATCCGAAGGAGGGACGAGCAAGTCAAGATCCGCGTTGATGGCCCGGACATCGAGGCCGCTCACGGTTTCGGCCAGGGCGTCTTGGAGCTGTCGCTTACGTATCTTTCCGAGCTAGAGTGCGATACTTGTTTGGAGCTTCGAGGAGGGTAGTTTGATGCTCATGCTCGAGAATTTTATATCGCATTCCGTTGCGATGCGAGTTCGCGCCTTCGGACCGCGACAGAATCCGTTCGGCTTGATCGATATACTCAGCGTTCAGTTCGATGCCGACGAAGCGTCTTGCCGATTCTGTTGCCACCAACCCAACCGTTCCCACGCCAAAGAAAGGGTCGAGCACGAAATCGGTGGGTCGCGTCGAAGCCAGCAAGCACACGGCCTGACCAAATTTTCCGGGAAAGATGCCATGTGAGAGCCGACCGATGGGGCTGTGTTGATGCTCCAGACAGTCCGGCAGTTTCGTTGACCCCGTTCCGCATCTTCCATGACGGCTTCCGGAAAATAGCTGTAGCGCTCACACTTGGTGAGCATGAAAACATATTCATGCGCTCTGGTTGGACGATCCTTGACGCTTTCAGGCATGGCATTCGGCTTGTGCCAGATGATGTCGCTGCGTAGGAACCAGCCATCCGTTTGGAGAGCAAAGGCCAACCGCCATGGGATTCCCAGGAGTTCCTTGTCCTTAAGCCCGGGTGGATTGTCGGGACGCACCGACATCGCCCGATTTGGGTTCTTTTTGTCCGGAGCTCGCCAGCCACGATTACCGCTCGTATATCCATCTCCAATGTTCAGCCAAAGGATGCCGTCATTTTTCAGAACGCGTCGGACTTCCGCGAAGATACTCGTGAGTATGCGGATGTAATCAGACAGCGTGTCCTCTAATCCGATTTGACCTTCGATGCCGTAATCCCGCAGACCCCAATATGGTGGGGACGTGACCACACACTGAACACATTCGTCCGGCAACCGAGGAAGAATCTTGCGAACATCGCCCTCCAAAATGAGTGAGTCACTCAGAGGAATCTTGTGCGAATCGTCAGTCTTGCTGCGGTACATTGCGTTTTCTTTACTGGGGCCAATTCAAGAGTCCATGTCAACCCTCCCCATTCGTCCAGATTAGGACCGGAACACGCGCTATCCGGGTCGCGCTTTCTCGCATTCTGGATAAGATGTGGTTCGGTACCGACGGTCGAGGTTTTGCCTCGCTCCCGGCGAAACAGGCCTAGAGAATCCGCGGCGTTGCCATGAAGATCAGCGTATTGAGCGACGGAGGCTGGGGCACGGCGTTGTCCGTGCTCCTTTGTCACAACGGGCATCAGGTGACCATGTGGGGACCTTTTCCCGAATATCTGGCCGAGATGGCGCGCACCCGGCTCAACGACAAGTTTCTCAAAGGCGTGGCATTGCCGGCGGAACTGGAATTCGAGGCCGATCTCGGCCGGGCCTGCGCGGGCGCGTCAATCCTGATCCTGGCGGCGCCGAGCCAGTATATGCGCAGCCTGCTGGAACGGCTGAAGCCGCTGCCGCGGGCGGGTGACTTGATTTATCTGAATGTAGCCAAGGGCATCGAGGTGGGCTCGTGCAAGCGGATGAGCGAGCTCGTCGAGGAGATGCTGGGTCCGGTGCGTTACGTCGTCCTGTCGGGTCCGAGCCATGCCGAGGAAGTGGGACGATTGGTTCCAACCGCCGTCATGACCGCGTCAAAAGATGCGGCGGCGGCGCGGGCGATCCAGCAGGCATGGATGAATGAGTTCTTCCGCGTGTACACTTCGGATGACGTGATTGGGGCGGAGCTGGGCGGTTCGTTGAAGAACGTCCTGGCCCTGGCGGCGGGCGTGCTTGATGGGATGGGCATGGGCGACAACACCAAGGCCGCCTTGATGACGCGGGGCATCGTCGAGATGGC
Organism: Opitutia bacterium; assembly: GCA_003142955.1. Taxonomy (GTDB): domain Bacteria; phylum Verrucomicrobiota; class Verrucomicrobiia; order Opitutales; family Opitutaceae; genus Fen-1467. Next base: position 9,961 of record PLOH01000106.1, read on the forward strand.
ACGATTGGGCCAGGCGCTGGGTGGACGGGCCGAGACTTTTTCCGGATTGAGCGGGATCGGCGACCTCATCGTCACGTGCATGAGCCGCCACAGCCGCAACCGGCATGTGGGAGAAGAACTGGGCAAGGGACGCAAGCTGGAGGATATCCAGCGGGAGATGGGCCTGGTCGTCGCCGAAGGCGTGACAACCGCCAGCAGCGCCTACGATTTGGCCAGGCGCGCCGGGGTGGAGACGCCCATTATCGACGAGGTGCACGCCGGCCTTTACGAGAACAAGGATCCGCGAAGGGCGGTCCGCGATCTGATGCTGCGCGACGCCAAACCGGAAGCCCACTCGGGCTAGCAGCGAGTGGAACTGCGTCCTCCGCTCTCTCTGCTAGAACAAAATGGCGGACGCCATTTGGAAGGAGCCGGCGGGCAAAGCCCGACAGGCTCCTACAGCAGCGCGCGAATCCGGGCGAGCAGCTCCGGGTGATCTTGCACGGCGGGGAATTGCGGAAACTGCTGCACGACGACCGGCGGCGCGCGAAACAGCAGGCCGTGGTCCGCTTGGGTCAGCATGGAGGTGTCGTTAAAAGAGTCGCCGGCGGCGATCACCTCATAATTCAACGATTGTAGCGCGGCGGCGGAACGACGCTTCTGATCCGGCAGCCGCAGCTGATAACCGGTGATGCGGTCGTTTTCCACGATCAGCCGGTTGCAGAACAAGGCGGGCCAGCCGAGTTGACGCAGCAGCGGCTGGGCAAACTGCTCGAACGTATCCGAGACGATGACGACCTGCACCTGCTCCCGCAGGGCGGCCAGAAAGGCGGTGGCTCCCGGCAGCGGGGTCAGCGATCCGATGACCCCCTGGATCCGCGACAGAGTAATGCCCTGCCGATCGAGGATCTCGATCCGGGAACGCATCAATTTGTCGTAATCCGGTTCGTCACGCGTCGTGCGGCGGAGTTCGGCGATGCCGGTTTGCTCGGCAACCGCAATCCAGATTTCCGGCGTCAGGACGCCTTCCATATCGAGCGTGACAATGCGTTGTTTCACAGGGAGGCGAGTGAACCAGAGTTCGTTGCCCGCTGGCAAGCCGCGACCACTTTGCCGTGCGGCCTAGAATGCCTTGGTGTAGACGATGCCGTTCTCGTCGACAAACGTGAGGGCGGTCGCTCCGACGGCGGTCAGGCGGAGGCCGAACTCCAAGCTGACAGTGTTATTCACCCGGTAGACATGGCCATTTATCACGACCTTGCTGTCGGCTCCCGCGAGCCGGATGCCTCCAACCCGCATGGTCTCAAGAAAGCTGAGAATCCCGGGGTTCTTCGCGGGGATCGCGGACGGCGGTGGCATCGGGATCGAATGCGCCGTGTTGGCCGCCGGCGGCGGGGACGCAACGTTGGCCGAGGCGGTGGCGCGGGCTGAACCGACATTGACCGACACGGTTGGCGCGACGGTCGACGACGGACGAACAAGAGAAGGGGTTGTGGTCGCTGACGGAGGACGGGCCGGGGAAACGGCGATCAAGGGCGCTGGGACGGGTTCGGTGGCCGTCGCCGGTAAGTTTGCGGCCGGGCGGACGACTGCCACAGCCGCGGGTGAATCCGCGCTGGTCTTCACCGGAGTGGACGTGGCGGCAGGGGGCGGGACCGGAGCGACGGGGTTCGCCGAGGAGGCCGCGGCAGCGACCATCGGCTCAGGCGCCGATGGTCGCGCCGAACTCGCGACGACCGACCGGTCGTCTCTGCGCACCAGGAGCACCGCCACTGCGGTTGCGCCAACGATGACGGCCACCAGGGTCACCACCAGCAGCAGCATGCGTTCAAAACTCATCACGACGCTCGGCGGGTTCGCTGCGCGGGCAGTAAACGGCGTGGCGGTTGCCGCTGGCGCCGGTTGCTGCGCCTGCTGTTTCTGGGCCTTCTTCAGGGCATCATTGATCAGGCTCATTCGGCGTGGTCCGCGAGTGTTTTCTGGTGGTTCGACGCGTGGGCTGCAATGCCGCAATCAGGCGAGACTGGAGACCTCTTTGATGGCACGGCGAACATCCCAATAATTGACCTCGTCGGAGTCGCGGACGAAGGCGGACAGCAGCGCCTTGTCGCAGACGTTGTTGATGACTCGCGGAATCCCCCGGCTGAAACGATGGAGGGACCGCAGCGCCGCCGTCGTAAAGTACGGGCGGCCACTGGCGCCCGCGAGGGTCAGGCGGTGCTGGACATAATGGATGGTGTCGCGGAGCGCGAGGGGGCGCAGCTCGGAGTTGACCAGAATCCGCTGCCGCAGCTGCCGCAACCGATCCTGGGCGAGCATCTTCTTCAATTCCGGCTGCCCGATGAGCACGATCTGCAATAGTTTCTGTTTGTCGGTCTCCAGGTTCGAAAGCAGCCGGATCTGTTCCAGGACCTCGAAGGACAGGTTTTGGGCCTCGTCGATCACGAGGACAATGTCGCGTCCCCGCTCGATCCGGTGCAGCAAAGTGCGGTTGATCTGCGCGACCAGATCATGTTGGCCCGAAGCGACCGGGGTTTCGCCGAGTTCGGACAGGATGGCGCGAAGCATCTCGCCCTCGGTGATATGCGTGTTGAGAACGAGCGCGGTATCGTAGCGGGCGGGATCGAGTTCGTTGAGGAAGCGCCGGCAAAGCGTGGTCTTGCCGCAGCCAACCTCCCCGATGAGCAGGATGAAGCCTTTTTTCTCCTGCACGCCGTATTTGAGGTGCTGCAAGGCCTCCTGGTGCGTCGGGCTCAGATAGAGAAACTTCGGGTCCGGAGTAATATTGAACGGCATCTCCGTGAGACCGTAGAATCTCTGATACATGATACTGGGAGGATTGCGGGACCGGGAAAGAGCGAGACTATGCGGTTGGTCCTGCCAGCGAGGCAAGCGGACAACCCGCCGCCGGGCAAGATTTTCAATTGTGCGATTGCACCGGCGATTCCCCGTCCTACAATGTCGCACCAGAGCGTTCGCTGAGCTGCGAACCAGAATCGCCTCGCCCACCTGGATCCGGGCCTGGCAGAAAACGGTGAAAGCAAAGCATGATTCAACGGTGTTGGCGCGGCGTGTAATCATCTGGATTTACGCGGGCGTTTTTATCGGCGTGGCACTGCTGTCGGGAGTGTTTTTCTTCCAGACTTACCAGGAATATGCGCAGTTGCGGCGAGTGGAGGCCGACACCCGGCAACGGCTGGCCCAGGCCGAGCAGCGGCTGCAAAATCAGGCGCGGGTGCTCGATCGGCTCCGCAACGATCCGGCCTTTGTGGAGAGGGTCATCCGTCTGCAATTGCGTTACGCCAAGCCGTCCGAGCTCATCTTCCGCTTCGAGGAGTGACGTGGAAAATCGTTGCCCCCCGGCGCCGGCGCCTTTTGTTGATCGGCCGCATGAGTGACGCAGCGTTGTCGTATCCGTTGATGGAGAGATTTTCCCGGGCCGGTCAGGGTCAGGTCTTCGCTTTTTGGGATCGGCTGAACGAAGAGGAACGCCGGGCGCTGCTGGAGCAGGCAACCGAGATCAATTTGAAGGAGGTGGCGCGATTGACGAGTACGCTGCTGGGCCACGAGGCCACCTCGGCGGTCAACCTCACGGACCTCGAACCGGCGCCCTATGTGGCCCGCCCCGAGTCCGGTGGCGATGCGGCGGCCTGGGCGCGGGCGCGGGCGGCGGGGGCAGAAGCGCTGCAGGCCGGCCGGGTGGCGGCATTCACGGTGGCGGGAGGTCAGGGCACCCGGCTCGGCTATGACGGGCCGAAGGGGACCTTTCCGGTGACGCCGCTTAAGCGAAAGCCCTTGTTCCAGGTATTCGCGGAGAAGATCATGGCGGTGGGTTTACACTATGGCCGGCCGTTGCATTGGTTTATCATGACCAGCCATGCGAATCACGCGGCAACGGAGGCGTTTTTTGCGGCGCACCGGTGCTTCGGCCTGGATCCGGCGCGAGTGCATTTCTTTCGCCAAGGCCGCATGCCCGCGGTGGATTTCGACGGCAAAATCTTGCTGGAGTCGAAAGGCCTGATCGCCATGAGCCCCGACGGCCACGGGGGTTCGCTCCGGGCGCTGCACCGCAGCGGGGCCCTTGACCTGATGAAGAGCGAAGGCGTGGACACGGTCAGCTATTTCCAGGTCGACAATCCACTGGTGCGCTGTGTCGACCCCGAATTCATCGGCTGGCACCTGCTGAAGGGCGCCGAGATGTCCGCCAAGATGATCCTGAAGGCGTATCCCGAGGAAAAGATCGGCCATTTCTGTCACCAGCACGGCCAGCTCGTGGTCATCGAATACAGCGATCTACCGCTGGCGGTGCAGCGCGAGATCGATCCGGCGACGGGACGGCTTCGCTACGGCCCTGGCAGCATCGCCATTCACATCCTTGACCGGGACTTCATCGCGCGAATGGCGGCGGAATCGCGGGACGGCGCCACCGGGCCAACGCTGTCGTTCCACCGCGCCGACAAGAAGATCGCGACCATTGACGCCGCGGGAAACCCGGTGAGACCCAGCCGGCCGAACGGCGCGAAATTTGAGATGTTTGTCTTTGATGCGCTGCCATTCGCGCGGAACGGACTCGTCGTCGAAACGCGGCGGGCGGATGATTTTTCGCCGGTCAAGAATGCCGAGGGAGTGGATTCGCCGCGAACCGCGCGAGAGGATCAGCTGCGCCAGTACGTCCGCTGGCTGCGGAGCGCCGGCGCGCCCGTGCCCGCCGATGCCAGCGGGCTCCCGGCATTTGACCTAGAGGTGGCGCCCCGGTTTGGCTACGACGAGGCCACCTTTGCCGCGAGCTGGAAAAAACTCACCCCGCCGCCGGCCATCGCCGAGGGTTTGTATTTGGAGTAGGCTTTGGGATGCGGGTGTCACCTTTCCACTTTTCCGATCCCGCAGATATAGCGGTCAACAAACAGATTGGTGTGCCGGTGTAGGAAGTCCGCTTGCGGACGATTATCGGTCGCAAGCGACCTTCCTACTCCATGGATTCGGCTAATGAAGTTCGTTTTGGATTTGCCGGGGCCGGAGCCGGCGTTTCACTGCATGCATTGCCCGGCCGAGTGACGGCGGGGTCCAATCATTGCTTTCCATGACCATGATCGACCAGATTCGTACCGCCGGCATGGCCGGCCAATTGCTCCCGGGCGCCGTAGAGAATCTCACGGCCTGGCTGGAGGCCGGCCTGCCGGCGTGGGCAACTGCGGCGATTGAGGAGCTGGTCGCCCGGGGCGCGTGGGGAGAGCTCAACGACCGCTTCTACCGGTACATCGAATTCGGCACCGGCGGGATGCGTGGCCGCACGATCGGCGTAACGGCCGCCGCCAGCGAAACCGGGCAACCGGATCCGCTGGGCACGCCGGCGCACCCGGCGGTGGGCAGTAACATGATGAACGACTTCACCGTCGTGCGTGCCACGATCGGTCTTTATCGTTACGTCCACGGCTATCTGGCGCGCGCCGACCGCTACGATGCCCCAAAGCTCGTCATCGCCCACGACGTGCGGCATTTCTCCCGGCACTTCTGCGAACTGGCGGCCTCGACGTGGTCGCGGCTCGGCGGGGTGCCCTTCATCTTTCCGGCGCCGCGGTCGACCCCGCAGCTCAGTTTCTCCGTGCGCTGGCTGAAGGCGCATTGTGGGGTGGTCATCACGGCGAGCCACAACCCTCCCCACGACAACGGATTCAAGGCCTATTTCGAGGACGGCGCCCAGGTGGTCACGCCGCACGACAAGGGCATCATCGATGAGGTCAACGCGGTGCCGCTCAAGGATCTTCCGACCTTCCTGGCGAAGGACCTGGGCCGCGTCATCACGCTGGGCCGTCCAGCGGACGACGCTTATCTGGCCGTGGGGATGCAGGCGGCGCTAGATCCCAGCGTATTCAGGCGGCGGAAATTCACGGTCGTGTACACCAACATTCATGGCACCGGGGGTGTGGCCACGGTTCCGCTGCTGGCGCATGCCGGCGTGTCGGTGACAGAGGTGCCCGAGCAGGTGGCATTCGACCCGCGCTTTCCGACGGTGAAATCGCCAAATCCGGAGAATGCCGCCGCCTTGGCGATGGCGGTCGCGCTCGCCGGGAAGAACGGCGCCGATCTGGTGCTGGCAACCGATCCCGATGCCGACCGCATGGGCGCCGCCGTCCGGTCGCGCGACGGGCAGCTGGTGTTGCTGACCGGCAATCAGATCGGGGCGCTGCTGGCCGACTATCGCCTGACCCGGAACAAGGAACTCGGCCGGATTCCGGCGAACGGTTCGCCGCGGGTCGCTTTGATCAAGACCTTCGTCACGACGCCGCTGCAGGACGCGATCGGAGCGGGGCACGGAGTGAAAGTCATCAACACCCTGACCGGTTTCAAATGGATCGCAGCCAAACTGCGCGTCTACGAAGAACAGCTCAAGAGCGCCCTGCTCGCATCAGAGGGGCTGGCGGTTGACTACGATGCCCTGCCGCTCGCGACGCGCGCGAGGCTGCAGGGCGAACGCGGCACCTTCTACGTGTTCGGCACGGAGGAGAGCTACGGCTACCTGCCCAACGATTTTGTGCGCGACAAGGACGGCAACGCCGCCTGCCTGATGTTCGCGGAGCTGTGCGCCTGGGTGAAAGACCGCCGGTTGACCGTGCCGGAATACCTCGACGAACTCTACGTCCGGTACGGCTATTTCCTCGAAGGGGTGATCAATATCTACTACGAGGGCGCAACGGGAGCGGCGAAGATCCGGCGCATCCTTGAGACCTACCGGACGGATCCGCCGCGGACCATCGGTGATGTTGCGGTGACGAAGTTCCAGGACTTCGGGCGGCAGACCATCCGCGACGCCGATGGCGAGGAGATCCCGAAACAGGACCTGTACATCGTCACCCTCGCCAACGGCTACAGCTACGCCGGCAGGGGCAGCGGCACCGAGCCCAAGATGAAGTTTTACATCTTTGCGCATTCGCCGGTTGCGATTGCGGCGGAATTGCCGGCGGTGAAGGCCAAGGTGAAGGAGGAGCTGGAGCGGGTGAAGTCGCTGATCGAGGCGGACGCGAAGGCGCGCGCCGAGCGCTGATGGGAGTTTCGCATTGAGTGGCCGGCGGCCGGTGATTTGATTCCGTCTCTTAGCTGACACCCGGAGGATTCCACGGGGAACTCGGGGGCCATCGACTCCATCTTCCATGTCCTCGCATCCCCCCGCAATCATGGCGGTCGATATCATCGGACCCCATCCGTTCGAACGCGATGCGGCGGGCCGGCAAAAGACCCGGATCGGGACGGCCTTTCCGTTCCGGCGGACGCTGATCACCCTGTCCGGGATTCACGCGTCCCAGCGGATTGAGTTCATCGACCGTCTGAACGAGGCCCGCCACGCCGACGGCGAGCCGCTGCTCACCGAGGCGGAGGTGGAGGAGGAATACGCGCGATCGGTGGACCTGATCTTTGACGCGAACCGTATCCTCATCCGGCCCGACCCGGAACACATGGAGCTGGCGTTCGCCGCGGACGAAATGCTCCAGGAGCTGATTTCAAAGCGCGATCTCAAGTTTCTTTTTGTCATGGACCAGAAGGTGCGCGACGCCATCAAGGAGCGTGGAGAGTACTGGCGCATCAGCCCGTTGCCCCAGTCGCATGAGGACATCCGGCTCCTCATTGAGAACGCCAAGGTCGGCATCCAGGAACAGCCGGTGTATTTCTTCAACCGGTTCACCGGCTCCCGGTATCTGACCTACGGCGAATTCTCCGCGCTCGGGCAGCTCGATGATGAAAGTCTGGCGCGGCAGCTGCAGGAGATCGCGGTTTACAGCTCGCAGCGTAACCGGAACGGTTATTTGGAAATCGATTTCTTCGCAGTCGATCCGGCGCGGTTCGGTCCCGCCAGTTTTCGGGAATTCGACCTCCCGCGCCTCTCCGTGCCGGAGCTGCGAGCGGCCTACCCGCATCTGCTGGACCGATTCCGCAACGCCGTCGAACCGGACTTTCTGCAAGACGATCCGCAGATGGAGACTTGGCGCAGCCGGATGCTCAGCACGCTCCTGTCACGGCGCGACCAGACGATCACCGAGGATGTCCTGCGCGATCTCAGCCCGGAGTTTTTCATGCATGTCGAGTGGCTGCCCGGCGGGCGGTTTGAGGAAGGGGAATTGATTCCGGATCCGCTTTTCGACGAGGCCGAGCACCATCCGACGGACGAACAGCTCCAGCGCTTGTGCGATCCGATTGTCCGGGGTTTCATCTTCAACTTCATCCGGGAATACGGCGCCCTCGATAATATCAATATCGGGCGCATCTCCGAGTCCCTTTCCAAAGAGCGGCCCTTGGTCCGGGGCCGGCGTGGGGTTTATCTGGCGGAGTTGCAGCCGCACGGCGCGACGCAGCCGAGGGTCCGCTTCATCCGGTTTCAAAAATGGGGGATTCGGCAGCGGCTGGATGAAGGCAAACCATTGCTGCAGGCGATCCTGGAGAGTGAGGAATATACTGACTACATGCTCGATCGCCGGCTCGGCGTGCTGCAACTCGGCATGAATGTGCCGGCTGAAGTCAGCCTGCAACGGACGCGCGAGCGTTATGTTGGAGAGAATCGTGACGTCTCCGGACAGCTCATTCCCGCGCTTTACTTCGAACGCGACTACCTGCGTGGCGTGGCGACCGACAAGCTGCCGCGTTCAAAGTACCTTAAGCCCGGTTATGCCGACCGCCTCGCCTGGTTGCTGGGCCGGGCAGCGGCGGCCAACATGATCGCCGGTCGCGCCCTGGAGGGGACCAAGCAGACCATCTTTGATGACGGAGACGAAGTGGTGATGGAGAGTCCGTCCACTGGACTGCCGGACCGGTTGGTGGTGTCCGATCCGAGCGGGGCTTTCGCTGACTATAAGCGCAACCTAATCGAGGCCACGCCCAGTTATGCCCGACCGGTCAATATGCGGGCAGATTACGCTCCAGATCTGAGGGAATTTGCTGAAACATACTTGGAAGCGTTCAAAGCTGGCTTTTTGCGTGTGCAAGGGGATTACCGGAGGCGCCGCCGCGCCTTCGATCGGCTGTTCAAGCATTGTTCCTACGATCCGGCCGGCAGCTTCGCTTACCGCTGGGAGTGTGTGCTGCGCCGGCTCGATCAAGCGGATGTCGAAGCCGTGGTCAGCGGCATCCGCCAGCACATCACCGTACTCGACGGGAGTTCTCGCAGGAGATAGGTACAAAACCAAGTACCGCGTTGGTGATGACTGTACAACCGCACGATATGGGATCGATTCTTTCGCATACTTGACTACATGACCTAGAACACTACTGTCATCGCAATGAATGCGGAGCAATCGAGTCCTAAATCATTATCCGTCAACGAGGCAATCAAGGACAGCAGCCGTCTGTTGAGGGGAACGATCGCTGGGGAAATGGCGGATCCTTCCACGGGAGCGATCAGCGAGGCAAACTCCCAGCTCACCAAGTTCCATGGGCTGTATCTGCAGGACGATCGCGATCTGCGCCTGGAACTCCGCAAGCAGGGGAAGGGGAAAGCATTTGCGTTCATGTTGCGGGTTCGGCTGCCGGGCGGGTGCTGCACCAACCGGCAGTACCTCATGCTCGACCGGCTGGCCGATGAGCGGGGCAGCGGCACTTTGCGGCTCACCACCCGGCAAACGTTCCAACTTCACGGCATCTTGAAGGGCAACGTGAAACCGGTGATCCAGGCCATGCACACCGTGCTGTTGGATTCGATCGGCGCTTGCGGGGACGTGAACCGCAACGTGATGGCGCCGCCCAATCCCGAACAGTCGCTGGTTCATCAACAGGTCTATGAACTGGCGCGCAGTTTTAGCGAAGCCATGCTGCCCCGCACCCGCGCCTATCACGAAATCTGGCTCGACGAGCAGTTGGTTGCCGGCGGCGAACCTGAAGTCGAACCCCTCTATGGCGCCACCTACCTGCCAAGGAAATTCAAGACCGCGTTCGCGGTGCCTCCGTCCAATGATGTCGACCTGTTTTCCAACGATCTCGGATTCAGCGCCATCGTGGACAATGGGCGCCTGACTGGTTTCAACGTCGCGGTTGGGGGCGGCATGGGGATGAGCCACGGCAACGCCGAAACGTTTCCGCGGCTGGCGGATGTCATCGGCTTCGTTCTTCCGGATCAGGTGACGACCCTGGGAGCGGCGGTGATCGCGGCCCAACGCGACTACGGGGACCGGGTGAACCGCAAGCACGCCCGGCTCAAGTACACGATCGAGGACCGCGGACTGGACTGGTTCAAAGCGGAAGTGGAACGCCGGGCGGGGTTTCATCTCCAGCCGGCCCGGCCCTGCGAATTCACCGAGATCGCGGACCGCTACGGCTGGCATCGGAACGCTGATGGCTCGTGGTTCTTTGTTCTCTTCGTGCTAAGCGGTCGCATCCGGGACACGGCGCAGCAGCAGATGAAGACGGCCTTACGCGAGATTGCCCAAATCAACGACGGCGATCTTCGGCTGACGCCCTCGCAGAATATCAGCATTTCGGGTGTCACCGACGCCACCAAGCCGGCCATCGAGGGCATTCTGGCGCGTTGCGGTCTGGCGACGCAGAATCGCCAGAGCGGCTTGCGGCTGAACACCCTGGCCTGCGTGGCCCTGCCTACTTGCGGCCTGGCCCTCGCGGAAAGCGAGCGCGCGTTGCCGCCACTCCTTGAGAAACTCGAAGCGGTTCTCGACGACTGCGGCCTTCGTCACGACGCCATCAGCCTCCGCATGACCGGTTGCCCCAACGGCTGTGCGCGTCCCTATCTCGCGGAGATCGGAATTGTCGGCAAGGCGCCGAACAAGTATCATCTTTACCTCGGTGCCCGTTACGAGGGCACACGGCTCAACCAGCTCTACGCGGAGTCCCTCACGCCCGACGAAATCGTGGCCACGCTGACGCCGATTATCCGCCGGTACGCGCTGGAGCGTGCGGCGGGTGAACGGTTCGGCGACTTCTGCCACCGCACGGTGCTACCGGAACGACAACGCGGCGCCGCCGGGGGTTGAGTCGTGTCTATGCAAATCGCAGGAAGCGAGCATCCGCCTTCGCGGGAAGCTTCGGCGGACAGGTGCTCGCGGACCTGTCCTCCGTAGGCTTGGCGAAGGAGATTCAGACGTGAAAATCGCCTGCAAGCAGGCTTCCCACACCGATCACCTGATGGAATTATTCTCCACGAGTGAAGTCGAAGTTCACTCAATAGAGAAGGTTGAGCCAAACCGCGGCTCCGAGTTCGACGACTTCAAGCGTGGGTGGAGCCCTGGAGATACTTCTGCAGCACGTCGATCTCGTGTTTGATGGCGGCGACAAGGTTGTCCGGAGGGCCAAATTTCTCCTGGTCCTTCGCTTCGATCTTTTCGAGGGTTTCTTCCGCCGTGCGCAACTGCGCGGCCATCGTCCGGGCACCGAGGCTGAGCGCCGATCCTTTCAATCCGTTGAGCCGGACCAAAAGCGTTTGCTGGCCGGCCAGACTCCGGGTGCCCAGCAGAAGCTCCGTCCATTCGGTGGCGTCCTGTAGCAGACTCTCCATCAGCGTCCGGTAAGTCTCGGAATCCACGCCAAGCCGGGCACAAACGACGCTGCTTTCTTCGATCGAGCGGGTGCCGGCCACGTTGGCGTGGACCAGGTGGATTTTCTCGACGACGTTTGCCCGGGTGTAGGGCTTCACGATATACTGGGTGACGGACAGGAGCACGGCTTTCTGCACCGTGGTCCGGTCGTTGAGCGCGGTGCAAAGAATGATCGGGAGGGCCTTGAAGCGCGCATCCGCGCGATGAGACCAAGCCCGTCCAGGCGGGGCATCATGATATCGAGCAGGCAGACATCGAACGGCTCGGGTGAGGCGAGGAGCTGCTGCCAGGCTTCTTCGCCGTCGTTGGCCATGGTGAGCGCGTGACCGCCGTCTGCTTCGAGGATCCGCTGCATCAACAATCGTGAGATGCGATCGTCTTCCGCTATCAGGATTTTCATGGTCGCGCCGAGATTGCCGTGGAAAGTTCAAAGAAACGACGAAAAAATGCGGGGGAGGCGCCCGCCGGAATGCTTGCCGGAAGATTAGGATGGATTTGCGGGCGTTTTTGGCAAACATCGCCGTTCCCTATGAACCCGGTACTCAAACTCCTGCTGGAAGGCGGCAGCCTCAGCACAGCGCAGATGGCGCAAGTGTTGAACCTGACCGAGGGCGAGATCAACGGGCATCTGGAACAGCTGAAGAAGGAGCACATCTTTCTCGGCTGGCGTCCGGTGCTTGACCTGTCCAAGGAAGCCGCCGGCGCCGTGCGAGCGGTGATCGAAGTGCGGATCACGCCCGAGCGCGGGGGAGGCTTTAACCGGCTCGCGGAGCGGATCAGCCGCTTTGACGAGGTGGAGTCCTGCTACCTGATGTCGGGGGGCTACGACCTGCTCGTGTTTGTCACCGGCTCGAGCCTGCAGAAAGTGGCGTCGTTCGTGTCGGAAAAGCTTTCGACCATCGAGGGCGTGATCTCGACGTCGACCCACTTCATGCTTCGCTCCTACAAAGAGCAGGGCTATCTGATGGACCTCCCGGCGGAACAGAACGATCGGCTGACGGTGACGCCCTGACCTTGCCCGCGTCGCGCGCCGTTCAGGCGCCCCCGACCCCGTGCGCTCATTGCCCGCCCGGACTGCGGGCTCCACCGCCTCCCCACCCATGGATACCAATCGCTTTATTGCCCGTCACGTCGTCACCCTGCCCAAATCGGGGATTCGCGATTTTTTTGAGATCGTGGCCAAGATGAAGGACGTGATCTCGCTCGGCATTGGCGAGCCCGACTTCACCACGCCATGGCACATCCGCGAAGCCGCGATCTATGCCCTCGAGAAAGGCAAGACACACTATACCTCGAACCTCGGGCTGATCGAACTTCGCCGGGCCATCTGCGGCTATGTCGCCCAGCACTATGGCCTGGGTTACCAGCCGGAGAACGAGGTGTTGATCACGGTCGGCGTCTCTGAAGCCCTGGACCTGGTGCTGCGCGCGTTGATCGATCCCGGGGACAAGGTGATGTATCACCAACCTTGCTACGTCTCCTATCATCCTTCGGTGACCTTGACCCATGGCATTGCCGTGCCGGTGCCAACCCACGCGGCGGACAAGTTTGCGCTGACGGCGGCGTCGCTCGCGGCCGCGTGGCAGCCGGGCTGCAAGGTGCTCCTGCTGAATCTCCCTTGCAATCCCACGGGGGGCACCTGCGACCGCGAACAACTGGAAGCCATCGCGCGCTTTTGCGTCGAAAAGGACCTGCTGGTGGTCAGCGACGAAATCTACTCGGAGCTGACGTTCGAGGGCAGCCACACGAGCATCGCCAGTCTTTCTGGGATGCAGGAGCGCACGGTCTTCCTCCACGGCTTTTCCAAGGCCTTCGCCATGACCGGGTGGCGCATTGGCTACGCCTGTGGCCCCGCGCCGCTGATTGAGGCCATGATGAGAGTGCACCAGTATTCGATGCTTTGTGCGTCAAGTCTGAGCCAGGAGGCGGCGATCGAGGCGCTGTTGCGCGGCGAAGATGCCGTCAAGCGCATGCGGGATCAATATCATCGCCGCCGCGATTTCGTGGTGCGTCGCTTCAACGAGATCGGTCTGACCTGCCACCTCCCGCGCGGTTCGTTCTATGCGTTTCCCTCCGTGGCGGCCACGGGGCTGGGCGAGCGGGAGTTCGCGATGAGCCTGCTCGATCAGGAGCGCGTGGCGATGGTGCCGGGCACCGCCTTCGGCGAGAACGGCCGGGGGTTCGTCCGCGCCAGCTTCGCCACGAGCTACGAGCAATTGGTCGAAGCGTGCACCCGCACCGAGCGTTTCGTGCAGGGATTGCGCCGGTCGGCCTGAAACCTTGCTATTCAGGACGACAGACCGGAGGATCCTGCCGGATCGTACGACGGGTCTTCCTTCTTACGTATTTCCTCTTAACTCGCGTTCCGCGCCATGTCCCGTACCGTCGCCATCGTCGGCCGCCCGAATGTCGGCAAGAGTCGCCTATTCAACCGGCTGACGCGAAAGCGCATTTCCATCGTCCATGACCAGCCGGGCGTCACCCGGGACGTGATCGCCGCCGAGGTGGAGGACGGTGCCTACACGCTGCTCGACACCGGTGGCATCGGCCTCAAGGGCGGGGAGAGTTCCACGCAGATCGTGGCGGCGACTGAGGGGCAAGTGCAGTTCGCCATCGATACCGCCCAAGTCATTCTCTTTATCGTGGATGCAAAGGACGGGGTCACCGCGCTCGACGAACGCATTGCCCAGCGACTGCGCCAGAAGGACAAGACGGTGCTGCTGGTGGTGAATAAGATCGATTTCCATGATCACCGTCGCGACAACCCCGACTTCTACAAGCTCGGCCTAGGGGAGCCGTTCTTCTTTTCGGCCGAGCACGGGGTGGGCGAGGTGGCGCTGCGTGATGCGATCCTGGAAAAGCTGGGGCCGGCGCCAGTCGAGTCGGCCGCGGCGAAGACGGCGCGCGAGGCGCTCTGCGTTTGTTTCGTCGGCCGCCCGAATGTCGGCAAATCTTCGCTGAGCAACCGTCTGATCAAGAGCGATCGTTTGATCGTCAACCACGAGCCCGGCACCACGCGCGACGCCATCGAGGTGCCGTTCGAATTCGAGGGTCGCGACGGCAAGTTTTATCCGTTCCGGCTGATCGACACCGCCGGCATCAAGGCCGCCACAAAACTCTCCTCCTCGGTCGAATATTTCTCCCGCCTGCGCGCGCTTGACGCCATCAAGCGGACGGACGTTGTGTTCCTGGTGCTGGATGCGATCGAGGGCGTGACCCAGCAGGACAAAGCCATCGCCGGCGAGGTCGTCAAGGAGTCGAAGCCGGTGGTGATTGTCGTCAACAAGTGGGACAAGGTGCATGACGCCTTCCAACAACCGGCGGGCGTGGAAGGCTATGAAACCGAACGGGAATTTCGGGAGGAGTTTGAGCACGCGCTGTTCGACCGGCTTTTCTTCACGCCCGGCGCGCCGGTGGTGTTTGTCTCCGCCCTGTCCGGTTACGAGGTGGACCGGATGCTCAATGCGGCCGTGAAGCTCCACCGCCAGCTCGACACCAAACTGCCGACGGCGAAGCTCAACCAGACGCTCACCCATCTGGCGGACCGCACACCGCCGCCCTCGGTGGGCGGAAAGCGATTCCGCATCTATTACTGCGTGCAGACCGGCAACCGGCCATTCCGCATCCGCCTCTTCTGCAACCAAGAGCGCCGGCTGACGGAATCGTACCGCCGCTACCTCGAGGCGGGCGTCATAGAGGAGTTTGGACTCGACGGATGTCCGATGCTCTTCGAGTTGGTCGGCAAGAAGCCGCGCATCGCCCCGGGCATCGCCGCCGCCCACCCGTGGGACGACGATTGACGGCCGGAATGGGCCGCCGGCTCGATGCGGCCGCGGCTAACCTATTTCGGCCAGACGCCTTCCCAGACCGCAAGTATCCGGTCGCAGGTGCGGTTGAAGGCCTCGTCCACCTTGCGGCGGCCCGGATCGGCGTCGTACCAGGCGATCATCTCTGCCGCGCCGCGGCTATAGGGGATGCTGCAGACGAAATCCGGCACCAGCCGCTTGATCTTGCGGTTGTCGAAAATCATGCTGTTGCTCTTGTCGCCGAGCAACCCGGCCCCCCAGCCGGGATCGTAGGCCGCCAGCACGTCCGAAGGAACATGCACCATGCGCGGCTCGGTTCCGGCGGCGCGGGCCACGATCTCGAAAATCTGGTTCCAATTCAGCGACTCGTCGGAGGTGATGTGCACCGCCTCGCCGATCGCATGGGAGTTGCCGAGCAGCCCGACCAGCCCCCGGGCGAAATCGCGTTGGTGGGTGAGGGTCCACAGGGAGGTCCCATCGCCATGCACGATGACCTTTTGCCCGCGCCGCATGCGATCGACCACCGTCCAGCCACCGTCCATCGGGACGAGGGTACAGTCATAAGTGTGCGAAGGCCGCACGATTGTGATGGGATACTTCTCTTCCCGAAAAGCGCGCACGAGGCGCTCTTCGCAGGCGATCTTGTTGCGCGAGTACTGCCAGAACGGATTGTCGAGAACGGTGGATTCCGTGACCGGCAGCGAGGCGGGCGGCGTTTGGTAGGCTGACGCGGAGCTGATAAAGACCAACTGCCGGGTCCGGCCGCGAAACAGATCGAGATCCGCCTCGATGTGATCAGGGGTGAAGGCAATCCAGTCGACCACGGCGTCGAACGCCCGGTCGCCCAACGCCGCGCGGGCGGAGCGGGAATCGCGCGCGTCGCCGCGCAGCACCCGCGCTCCTTCCGGAGTCGGTCGGACCGACTGCCCCCGATTCAGCAGATAGAGCTCAATGCCTTGGTCCAGCGCCCGTCTGGAACACGCTGAACTGATGATGCCCGTGCCGCCGATGAAAAGGACCTTCATGTTCGTCAACTTGCAGCCAATCCTCCAAACAGGCAACGGGAATGGCAGCCCGCGAGTTAGGATCATCGGGGCAAGCCCCAAGGCATTTGATCAAACCAACGCCGACTCGCCGGGTCCGCCTTTTCTCTCTCTTTTGTCGGAGCCGGCTCGCCGGCAATTCAGCGGATGGTCCATTTTCGTGCGTTCGAATCGCCGGCAAGCCGGCTCCGACACTCCAACCAAGCCGAGGCAAGCTTCGGGGAATCGGACCCACCGCGAATGAACCGGTCCTACTCTTCACTTGAACCCGACCAAGGAATGGGCTAAACGCTAGACGCGGTCTTCAAGAATTGTAGCCAACCTCCTCAACTATGACTGATTCAATCCTCCCCACCCCCAAGAAAAGTTTCTCCGCGACGGCCATCGCCATCGGACTCCTCGTCCTCGCCATTGTAGTTGTTGCATCAATACTCGGTACCAAAGTTCGCAACCTGAATGAGCGCCTCGCCAAGAGCGAAGCCGACCTGGCCCAGGCCCACGGCCAAACGGCGGAGGGCCAAACTCAGCTGGAAGGTGTCAAGACCGGTGCCGCGAAGCTCCAAGCCCAACTGGATGAGGCCAAGGCGGGCGCCACGAAGCTGCAGGCCCAAGTGGATGAGTCCAAGGCGGGAGCGGCCAAACTGCAGTCGCAGCTGGATGAGGCCAAGAGCGGATGCGCCAGTCTTCAGACCCAGGTGGATGAGTCCAAGGCAGGAGCGGCCAAGCTGCAGTCGCTGTTGGCTGACGCCAAGAGCGGACACGCGACGTTGCAAACGCAGGTGGATGCCGCCAAGGCTGAGTCGGCCAAGTTTCAGGCGCAGTTGAAGGATGCCACGGCTAATGCCGCCGACCTGCAGGCGAAATTGGACCTGGCCAAAAGCGAAATCGCCAAGCTGCAGCCGAAGCCGAAGAAGTAGTCAGTTCGCCGTGTTGTCCGGCCGGGAGTCTGTCGGGTTTTCATCCCGACAGGCTGTGGGCCTGTTGCACCACCCCCACTGGAAGTGCGATGAGCACCAAAAGTAAGATTCCGACCGAGGGAGGTTCGCCGCTTGCGCAGAATCCGTTTGGCGGTTTGGACGGCGCTGGTTTGCCTTCCGCCGTTGCCGGGCGCCCGCCGGAAGCGGCCACGAGTGCCCAGCCGCCGCCGGTGAGAAACCGCGGCCGGGTGGATATCACGCGGCAGACCGCCGGGCGAGGTGGCAAGACGGTGACGGTTGCGAGTGGCTTTGTCGGGATCGGTGAGGCGGAAAAGGAACAGTTGGCGAAAAAGATCCAGAAAGCCTGCGGCGCGGGCGGTACGGTGAAGGACGGCTGTATCGAAATCCAGGGCGACAAGCGCGACCAGGTGGCGAGGATTCTCAGCGAAGCGGGATTCCGGCCGGTGTTTGCGGGTGGAGGTTTTGGCGGCGCCAAAACCTAATTAACGAGTGAAGGCAGAGTTGATCGAATAGACACGGCCCCATCGAGACCCGCTACAACGCAAGGGCTGCTAGGCGGCCAGTCCGGCGGCGAGAATCAAAGCGCTCTTGGCGCGATTGAGGATATAAAGATGGTAGCCGGGCGCACCGCGGGCCAGGAGATCCCGAATCTGGGTCAACGCCCAGTCGATGCCGATGGTCTCGATGACTTCCGGCTCGTCACCCGCGACTTCGAGGCGTTTGACGAGCTGAGCGGGCAGAGAGGCCCCGCATAGCCCGGTAATGCGTTTGATCTGCTTAAGCGAGAGCACCGGCATGATACCCGGAACAATCGGCACGGTAATCCCGGCGGCACGGCATCGGTCGACGAAGCGATGGTAGACTGTGTTGTCGAAGAAGAGCTGGGTGGTGATGAATGATCCGCCGGCCTCGACCTTTCGACGGAGGTTGGCAAGATCGGCGTCAAGTGTGGGCGCCTCCGGATGTTTTTCGGGGTAGCCGCCGACGCCCAGGCAGATGTCGGGATGCAGGTCCTTGAGCAGGGCGACAACATCACAACCGAAGCGCAGGCCGTCCTTGAATGCCGTGGTGGCGGTCAGTTCCTTCGGCACATCGCCGCGGAGTGCCATGATATTGCGGATGCCGCGTTGATGGTGGGCGTCGGCAATGGCGGCAATTTCCTCCCGGGTGTGGTTCACCGCAGTCAGGTGGGGCATGACGGTGAGACCGAAATCCTCCCGGAGCATGGCCGACACCTGTGCCGTGCGTTCGCGCGTGCTGCCGCCCGCGCCATAGGTGACCGACACGAAGTCGGGCGAAATCCGGCGCAGCGCCGTGGCCGTCTGGCGCAGGGCCTCGACGCCGGCGGCGTCCTTCGGCGGGAAAAATTCGATCGAACGCAGGGGGCGTCCCTGGGCAAAGAGTTCGGAGATGGGTCGGTCCGCTGGCATCAACCCATCAACAGGTGCAGATCGGTTGAACTCTGTAAAGGGAGGAATCGCGCCGACGCCTGAAGCAGGCCAACAACCTTGCCATACATGGGCACGACGGACTGAATGAATCATGCCCCAGGCGCCCGTTTCGGTAACCGCTCCGAATCCAGCTTCCGGCGGCGAGGCCACGCGGATTGTTTCAATCGATGTGCTTCGCGGCCTGGTCATCACCCTGATGGTTTTCGTCAATGACCTCGCGGACGCGCCCCACGCGCCTTCCTGGCTCAAGCACGTTGGAATCAACGCCGACGCAATGCGACTGCCGGACGTTGTCTTCCCGGCCTTTCTGTTCATCGCAGGTGTGTCGATCCCGCTCGCGTTCGGGCGGGCGTTGGCTCAGGGGCAGACGCGCCGGCAACTCCTTTGGAAGGTGCTGGTGCGCACATGTGCACTGCTGGTCATGGGTGTGGTCATGGTCAACATGGAAGAGCACGAGCCGTGGGCGCAGGGTCGGTGGGGCGTGCTCGCCTACGTCGCGATGTTCCTGGCCTTTGCCATGGTTCCCGGGCAACCGGGCCGAGCCCGGGCCATTCTTCACGTCGGCCGCATTGTCGGTGGAGTCGCGTTGGTCGCGCTCGTGCTCGCCTATCGCACCGCCGACGGCAAAATGATGGTTCTTGGACCGCTCTTCGATCCGGCCGACACGGTTTGGCTGCGACACTCTTGGTGGGGTATTCTCGGGTTGATCGGCTGGGCCTATCTGGTCGCGTCACTCGTGTATCTGGCCGTCGGACACCGGCGGGAATGGCTGGTCGGAGCGACGGGTTGCCTGATGTTGCTGTATGTCGCCGCCGAAGCGAATCTACCCGCGCAACTCGCCTCGCGTTCGTGGCTGGCCTGGGCGATGCCAGTGCTGCTTGCGCTGGAGGCGGGGTTTGGCTGGGTCAATTCCCACGTCGGCATCGGAGGGACGCTCGGCTCGCTGGCCTCGATCACGGCGGCGGGATGCTGCCTTGGCTCGATTCTCGCCGCCAACTCTGAGTTGCGACAACCGGCGCAACGGCTGCGGTGGGCGCTGGTTTTTGCCGTCGGGCTGTTTCTGGCAGGAGTGCTGCTCGACGCTCCTTACGGCATCAACAAGATCCGTGGAACCCCGTCGTGGTGTCTGTTTTGCGCGGCGCTTACAACCGTGGCGTGGGCTCTGCTCTACTGGCTCCTCGATGTGCGCGGTGTCCGCGGGTGGAGCCGGCTCGTCCAACCGGCTGGCGCCAATCCACTCCTTGCCTACCTGCTGCACCCGTTCTTTGGTTTTCTGGTTGGCCTCGCGGGCGAAAGAGCACTCGGGATCGTTTTTTTCTACCGCGATCCCCGCCTGCCCGCTGTGATCTCGGTGCTGGGATCACTGGTGATGGCATTTGCCGTGGTTCAAGCCACCGGCTGGATCGCACGTGCCGGATACCGGCTGAAGGTCTAGTCTGCCGGGAGAAGGCGGCACGTCACCTCGGCTTCTTCTCCGCGGGTGCCGGCGGGACGGGCTCGAAAAGCTCCTCACGCTTCTGGGGAAGGCTGGTAAAATTCGAATCGAAAATCTGGAACGCCCGCTTCGCCATGAGCGCGTTGATCGTGGCGCCGGCATCGGAACTGGTGATGAAGGCATAAACCGGCCCGGCGGGGTTCGTCTCGGTTTTGGGCTCGTCCGGTTTTGCCGATGGCACTCCTGCCGGATTGCCGGGTGCCGCGTTCGGAGGGCTGCTCTCCGTGGCTGTGGCCGGTGCAACTGCGGTCAGGGTGGTGGCCGGCTCGCCTTGGGCGGCGGTCGAGCCATCATTTCCTAGGGCGGCCTTCTGGCCTGCGGCGGCTGCAATCTGGCCTTTGACTTCGGTCTTCGGAGCCTCGATGACCTTCCGCTCCTCCGGTTTGCGGCCAATCTCGACTCTGATGGTCTTGTGGTCGAAGGTCGTCAGCTTGACGGTGCGGCTGTGTTTGCGCGCCGCTTCAACGTTGGCATCATTGGGGGCGGAAGTATCCTGGAAACGGAGGCTGGTGAACGAACTGAGCAGCGACGTGATCTGGTCGCTCTTGATCCGCTGGCCGGCAGGCGCCTTTTCTGCGGCCCAGGCGTCGCCCTTCTTGGCGCGGCTGGCGGTCACGGGCGCTCCGTCGCCAAACGCAATCTCGACTTCCGCAATCTCGTCCGGCTTGAGATCGAGCAGGAGAGTGTCAACCCAGTTCTTGGCCGTGGCGTCGATGAAGAGATTCAAGTTGGCCAGGTAGCCTTTCTTCTCGTCATCGAACCGGACGAACCGCCCGCCGCCCTCCGCGTCCTTGCCGAGAGTGAGCTTCCACAACACCTGGTCTGCGGAATCGAGCAGCGCAATCGACGTATCCTTGAATTCGAGACGCGCGAAACGTTCGGGATTCTGGGTGACCAGTCGCTGGATCTTAGCGCTGGTCAGATCGTCGATGAATCGGCTGAGCTTGGAGAAGTCAGCCGGAATGTCGTAATAGGAGGGGACGATCCATTTGCCCTCCGGCTGCCTGGCCAGGATCACGGTCTTGCCCTGGTCGGACAAAAGGATTTTCGAGGTCTTTTCCAGCACCTTCGCGTCGAACACTGGTTGCTTGGTCCGCAGGTCAATCCCGGCCGGCCTGCGGGGACGCTGCAGAAAATAGGCGGCGAGGGAAAGAACGGCGAGAATCGCAACGACAAGGACAAGGGTTTTGAGTTTCATCGCGGGCGAAAACGGAAGGGCTCCGGGTCATTGCTTCCTACGGTAATAAAACCACACGCCAAAACAGCCGACCAGAACCGGCGTGGTGAAAAGATTGAGGATCAAGAGGCGGTTCTCGAGCGCGGCGATTCCCTCCCGGAGGGATTTGCGAATCTCCCGACGGCTGGCGCGCAGCTTCACCTGCTCATGGCGGAAATCGTCGATTGCCTTGGTAATCTCGGGGGTGGCCACGAGCCGTCCGCCTTCGGTCTTCTTGCCTTCGAGTTCGGTTAATTGGCTTTCGACCTTGTGGAGCTTGCCTTCCAACTCAGTCAACTGCTCCTGGTTCTTCTGCTGGGCCTTGATCTCCATGTCTTCTACCACCTTGAAGGGTCGGACGGAGATGCCTTTGCCCCGGATCGAAATCAAATCCTGCGATCCAGAGAGGAAATCCAGGGCGTTGTTGGCGAAATCAAGGTTGTCGTTGATGGGTTCGGCAGCACTGGTGCCCAGGAAGTTGAGTTTGCGGACACTATAATCGTCGAACAGCCAGTCGGTGTCGGCGATCAGCAGCAAGGTTGACTTGCCCACGGAGGCCTTGAGCGCGGGAGGAGCCTTGGACTCGGCTTGTGGAGTTGGAACAGGTTTTTTCTCCTCTGGCTTCGCGTCCGGTTTCGCGGGCTCGGCAGGCAGGCCGTCGGGAAAGGCGCTGCTAAACTTTCCCTGGATCAAGGCCGCGAGCACTTTCTTGCCGGAGGGCGTGATCTGGCGCCCCAGTTCTTCCGGCGGAGTCATGCCGATCGCCATGCCCATGAGGGTGCCGCTCTGCGCCGATGATTCGAGCAGCGGCGTGAGCGTGAGCCCGCTGGTGTCTTTCAACGAGAAACTACCGGCCTCCACCAGCAGCATCGACTCAAGCTGGCTGGTGGGCAGCGCCGTGCTGTTGAGATAATCTTTGGTGACATTGAGCCAGATCGGATAGCGGACGACGGAGCCGGGAGAGATTCCGCCGACCGGCATGGCCTCGACCGGGTCGCCCACGACGGATTGCGGATCATAGACAATGCCCCAGCCCTTGAAGAGGACGGGCAGATCGCTCGAGACGCTGGGGGTGGGTCCGCCCATCATCGCCATCTGGCTCCCGCGAGCGCGGAAATAGCGCGAAGAGGGATCAACGGCGACAAAGACCGGCTTGCCGGCCAGCAGGAACTGATCGATGGCAAACTGAAGCTTCGGCGAGAGATTCTGCGGATGGATGACGGCGAGCACGTCGAGATTCGCCGGCAGGACGTCGGCGGTGGCTTCGACGGGCACAATCTCGAACGTCTTCTCCCACTCGCTGATCACCATCTGGTTCTGGGGCATCCGGCCGCTCTGCATCGCCATGTAGTCCATTTCGGGCCGGAGCGGCACTCCGCTCAGCAGGCCGAGCTTGCGGCGGTCGACGAGCTGCGCCTGGTACAGCAGCTGCGAAAGATCGTATTCGAGGAACTGTTCCCGCTCGGTGACCAGGGCAGGGATGACCTTCTGCTGCTCGGCCTGGATGGCGACGAGCCCGAAATAATACTGCTCACCGGCCATCCGCGAAGTCTGCGGCGCGATCCCGGCAGCCGTTGCCTTCTCCTCTTCGGGCGTGTCAGGCTTCGGATCAATGACGTTCAAGGTGATCTTGCCGTGGGCCGAGCGAACGTACTGGCCGAGCATCTCCTGCACGCGCTCGGCATAGCTCTTGATGTCGACCGGCAGCGTGCTGGAGCTGCGGGAGAAATAGAAATCGAGCTGGACCGGTTCCTCGATCTTGGCGACAAGGGCTTTGGTGCCGGCCGAGAGCGTATAGATTCTTTGGGCCGTGAGATCCAGTCGGGTGGGCAGCGACGAGGCGAGATAGTTGATAAGGACGAGGCCGGCGAAAAGCAGGGCGACGGAGAGAAGTTTGATTCCGGATTTCATCGGGTGATCAGAGCGGATGGGGCCAGGGCGGATCAGCGTTCCAGCACGAGCACGTTCAAGAATAGGCAGAATCCAGCCAGAGATAAAAAGAAGATGACATCCTTGGGATCAATGATGCCCTTCACAAAACCGTCAAAGTGGCTCTTGAAGCTGAAGTTCGAGACCAAATCGACCAGCCACGCGGGCAGCGCCAGATAACCGCCAAGAAAATCGGTGAAGATGCTCCAGCCGAGCAGCACCAGGACAAAACAGATGAAGACGCTGACGACGAAGCTGATGACCTGGTTCTTGGTAAACGCCGACGTCAGCGAGCAGATCCCGAGGTAGGCGCCGGCCATCAACAGGCAGCCCAGGTAGCTCGAGACGATGACCCCCCAGTCCGGGTCGCCGAGATAAGCCACCGTCAGCACCATCGGGAAACTCAGCAGGATGGCCAGGCAAAGAAATGCCCATGAGGCCAGGAACTTGGCGAGCACCGCCTCCAGGGTCGTGACCGGCAGGGTGAACAACAATTCGATGGTGCCGGCGCGCTTTTCTTCCGACCAGAGCCGCATGCCGACCGCCGGGACAAACGCGATGAAGAGCCAGGGCAAGAACGCGAAGTAGCTTTCGAGACTGGCCATGTTGGCATTGAAGAAGCCGCCCAGAAAGAAGGCGCATCCGACCGATGCCATNNTCGCGTTTGAAGAGAGGCGGAATCTGGGACATGGACGGAAAAGCGGAAAAGCGGGAAGTCGGGAAACGAGGGCGGTAGGAAGGCGGGCGAAGAATCGGGAGGCGAATGCGGGTTGGGAAAGGCGGGACGGGAGCGGACGGGGCGTTTCCCGCTTTTCCGGTTTCACCCTTCCCGATTTTCCTAGGTGTCGGTTTGGGTCAGGTCGCGGAAGATCTCCTCGAGCTGGGCCCCGGCATGGCGGGCGTGCAATTCCTCGGGCGTGGCATCGACCACCACCTTGCCGCGCGTGATGATGATGATCCGGGTGCAGATGGCCTCGACTTCCTCCAGGATGTGCGTGGAGAGGATAATCGCCTTCTCGGCAGCCATCTGCTTGATGAGATTCCGAACCTCGTGTTTCTGGTTCGGATCAAGCCCATCCGTCGGCTCGTCGAGCACGAGCACCGGCGGGTCGTGCAGGAGAGCCTGCGCGAAACCGACGCGCTGTTTGAAACCCTTGGACAGCGTTTCGATCGTCTGCCGGCGCACCTGGGTCAAATGGCAGAGATCGACCACCCGCTCGATGCGCGGACGGCTCTGCGCGATCGTCCGAAAGCCGCGCACCTCCGCGATGAAACCGAGAAACTCCTCGACGGTCATCTCCGGATAGGCGGGCGCGTTCTCCGGGAGGTAGCCCACCATCCGCTTCACCGCCACGGGATCGACGGTGACATCATGGCCGCCGACGATCGCCGTGCCGGCGGTGGGCCGCAGAAAACCCATGATCACCTTCATCGTCGTGGATTTCCCGGCGCCGTTGGGACCGAGAAAACCGAGAATGTCACCCCGATTGACTTTGAAGGATACGCCATCAACGGCACGGAGCGCGCCGTAGTTTTTGACCAAACCCTGGACTTCGATCATGAAGAATGAAGGAGGAAGCTATGCAATGCCGCGCGATGCGGGTGTGAATGATCTGCGATTGCCCGCCGTTGCGCCGGACATCTGGGAGACGTTCGTTTTGGTGACACGGTTACAGCTTTCAAGAGAAAAAGCAGAATGTTTTTGGCAGCTGTCCGAAAAGTCGGTTGCCCAACGATTCTGCGAGGCCTTCGTAGGGGCGCGATCTTGTCGCGCCCTCGGAAATGGGCGCAGCAAGCCTGCGCCCCTACAATTCATTCCAGAGTTTTCGGACAGCCTTTAGGACGTCGGGGGCGGATCCAGATCGATGCAGCTGCGCATCGCCCCGCGAGTAACCTAGGCCGACCCTGAACGGTGTGTAGGGCCGCCGACAAGCGACGACCCTACATCCAACCACATGATTCCCGTCTAGGCGGCCGGGCCGGCGGTGCGGTCCTGCTCCGTCTTCAGGCGTAGCTGGCCGCACGCGGCATCGATATCGTGGCCTTTCTCTCGGCGGAGGGTCACGGACACCCCGCGGTCCTGCAAAACCGCCAGGAATTCCTGCTGGTGGGCGAGGCTGGGGCGTTTCCACGGCAGCCCGTCGACGGTGTTGTAAGGGATGAGATTGACGTGGGCGTGGAGACCGCTGGCGATGTCGCGCAGCCTCGCCGCCTGATCCGGTGTGTCATTGACGCCTTCGATGAGGATGAATTCGAGCGTCACCATGCGGCCGTGCTTCTCGGAGAACGTCTGGACGGCGGGCAGGAGTTCCTCCAGCGGCCAGCGTTTGTTGATCGGCATGATTCGCTCCCGCACGGCGTTTGTGGCGCCGTGAAGGCTGATCGCGAGACGGAAGCCGACCGGCTCGGCGGCGAGCTGGAGGATCCTCGGCACCAGGCCGCTGGTGGAAAGAGTGATGCGGCGGGCACCAAAACCGAGCCCCCATTCGGCATTGAGGATGGTGATCGCACGCAAGAGGTTATCGTAATTGTGCAACGGCTCGCCCATGCCCATGACCACGATGTTGTCGAACGAGGCGAGTTCGGCGCGCGCCCGCGAAGTGTGGGCGTCCTCGCGCCGGCAAACCTGGATCAACTGGTGGACAATCTCACCCGCCGACAAGTCGCGCTTCAGGCCGTCGAGCCCGGAGGCGCAGAAAACGCAGCCCATCGCGCACCCGACCTGTGTTGAAATGCAGATCGTCTTGCGCGATTGGTCGAGCCCCACGCCCTCCTGCGGTGCACGGATAATGACCGTCTCGATCAGCGAATGGTCGCGCAGTTCAAGCAGCAGCTTGTCCGTCACGTCCTCCGACTGGCGGTCGAGCACGAGGGCGGTGGGCTCGAGTTCAAAGGCGTCTGCCAGCCAGGCGCGCAGCGGCCGGGACAAATTCGTCATCTGATCCCACCTAGTCGCGCGCTTTTTATAGAGCCAGTCGAGAATCTGGCGCGCCCGGTACGCCGGTTCACCCGCCTCGGCGAGACGGGTGCCGAGCGAATCAAGGGTTTCGCCGTGGAGCGACGGCTTGGCGGGTGTGAATTTCATCCCGCCACGAAAAACACCAAGACGGCGCGGATGTCAAAGGGGGCCGGGGCAAAAAGGAACCCAACGTGCCGGTAACATTGTAGGGCGGGGTCAGGCGACCCCGCCCCACAATCTCTAGAATCCATCCACCGTCTGATGGATCGTGAATTTCCTTCGTGCGCTGGGGCCTGTTCTTGTTAATCAATAACGGCGGATGAATCTTCTCCAGCGGCACATCTTCAAGAGCGTCCTTTTCTCCTGTGCGGCGGCGGTGGGAATGTTCGCGTTTATCCTGACGGTGGGCAATGTGGTGCGGGATCTTCTCGGGTATCTGGTGGCCGGCCAGCTGGCTCCCGGATTGTTTTTCCAGCTGCTCCTGTTGATCCCGCCCTTTGTCCTGTCGTACGCGCTCCCGTTCGGCGTGCTGACCGGCGTATTGCTGGTCCTCGGCCGGATGTCGGCCGAACACGAGATCACGGCGATTCGCGCCGCGGGCCTGAGTTTGCGCTGGGTGGCGCGGCCGATTCTGGTGCTGGCGGCGCTCGGCGTGTTCGCGGACGTGGTGATCAACTTCCAATTTATGCCGTGGGCCCGGGTGGTGTACCACGTCGAGTTGAACAACGCGGTGCGCCAGGATCCGCTCAGCTTCATCGTACCCCGGACCTTCATCCGCGATTTCCCGGGCAAGGTGCTTTATGTCGGCGAGAAAAACGGCCCGGGCGTCAAGGATTTCTGGTTGTGGGAACTCGACGCGCAGGGGCGGGTGAAGAATTCGATCCGGGCCGCCTCGGGCACCTTTGATTTCGACGAGCGAACCGGCGACCTCATCCTGAATCTCAACCATATCCAGGTGGAGGCGCGCGATGCGAAGAATCCAGAGGATTTCACGCTGCCGCGGCCGTCTTTGAGTTCCGAGCGCACCAGCGTTCGGCTGCCGCTGGGCGGGCTGTTCGGCCAGAGCGTCTTTCATCCCAAGCTCCAATGGTATGCCCTCCCGAAACTGCGGGCAGAGTGGCAACGCCTGGCGCAACCCGTGGCACCGGCGGAACAGGCGCAGCGGGAATTGGACCGGATGAAGCTGCGGATCGTGGTGCAGGACAAGCTCACGACGGCATTCGCCGTGTTCTCGTTCGCCCTCATTGCCGTTCCGCTCGGGATCAAGGCCTCGCGAAAGGAGACCTCCGCCAACCTCGGTCTGGCGCTGGCCCTGGCGATGGGCTATTATTTTCTTACGGTGGCGATCGGCTGGCTCGACCGGCGCCCGGAATTGCGTCCGGATTTGCTGCTCTGGCTGCCGAATCTGCTTTTCGTCGGCGTGGGCCTGTGGATGTTCTGGCGGGTGGACAAGCGCTAGCGCGCCTGCGTGGCGACCACGCCGGACCGTCCGTCGATGGGCGCCAACACCTGGTCGCGCACCGGAATGGACGCGTGGTTTGCCAGTAGTTCCTGGGCCAGCTTGTCCAGCCGGATGAACTGGACGCCGCGCTCGGCGCAGGCGCGCACCAGGGCACGAAAGAGGTCGCGCTTGCCCATGCCTTCGATCTCGGCGTGAACCGTGAGCACATTCGGCTGGTCGGCGCGGAGCAGACCAAGATAATGCGCGACGATGCGTTCGTCGGGGAATTCGGGCCGGCCCAGCAGTTCGTCAAAGGTGGGGAGAGTGCTGGGGATTTCGAGCGTGTTGAACGCGCGGCCGTCGAGGCGCGGAAAGAAAGGCGCCCCGTTGCGGGTGTCGCTCGCATAGAGGAGGCCGGCCTCGTCGTAGACCGCGCGACTGCGGGCATTGCTTTGCCAGCCGGGTGCCCCGGCGGTGTGCGCTTCGCCGGCGAAGATGCGCCGGAATTCCGCGCGGGCCGCGGTAAACTCGGCCCGCACCTCGTCAAGGCTCAAGCGGTGGACGTAATCCTGCCAGCGATAATGGTTGTGGCAATGGATGCCGACCTCGAGCCCGGCATCCCGCACCGCGCGCATCGCGGCGGTATTGCGCCGGCCGATGTGCGGCGCCGGCAGGAGGGTGCCGTTGAGCAATGTCCGGACGCCGTACATCTGGACGACACTCGTCCTGCTGACCTTCTTGAAAAACCCCGGGCGGAAGATTCGGGTGATGGCCCGGCCGGTCTGGTCGGGGCCGAGCGAAAACAGAAAACAAGCCGGAACGCCGAATTCGCGGCAGTCGGCCGCCAGATTGGGGACGCCGACCCGCGTGCCGCGGTCGGTGTCGACGTCAATCTTGAGGGCGAGGCGGAGGGAAGACATGCTTTGAAGGTGTAGGAGCCTGTTTACAGGCGATCATTTGTCATCGGCATGGCTTCTTGGGTCCAATCGCCTGCAAGCAGGCTCCTACATGGCGAGAGAACGCCTCACTCGAGCTGATAATCCTTGTGCGCGAGGTGGTAGTCGAGGGTCAGGCGGATGGCCGTCGGAAGGTCGACCTTGGGCTTCCAGCCGAGGTGTTTCTTCGCGTTCGCGATCGAGGGAACGCGGTTTTGGATGTCTTGATAATACTTGCCGAAATACGTGCCTGAGGGCACGACCACGACCTTGGCCTGCTCGGCGTGTTCGCGGTACTCGGGATATTCCGCGAAAGCGGCGATGATGAGTTTCGCGAGCTGGGCGACACTCACGTTGTTCTTCGGATTCCCGATATTGAAGATGCGGCGCGAGGCACAGCCGTCCTGGTTTTCGATGATGCGCAGCAGCGCGTCCACGCCGTCGTCGATGAACGTGAACGACCGGCCCTGCCGGCCGCCATCGACGAGCTGGATCGGTTTCTTGAAGATGACATTCGAAATGAACTGGGTGAATAACCGCGAGCTGCCTTCCTTGGGCTCAAAGACGTTATCGAGTTTCGGGCCGATCCAGTTGAACGGCCGGAAAAGGGTGTAATCGACGCCATCGCGCACCCCGTAGGCATAGATGACCCGGTCGAGGAGTTGCTTGGAACTGGCGTAGATCCAGCGCTGCTTGTCGATCGGTCCGTAGACTAGCGTGCTCGTCTCCTCGTTGAGCTCGGCGTCGGGGCACATGCCGTAGACCTCGGAGGTCGAGGGAAAGATGATGCGCTTCTTGTATTTCACACATTTGCGGATCGTCTCCAAATTGGCTTCGAAATCGAGTTCGAACACCCGGAGCGGATCCTTGACGTACTGCGCGGGATTCGCGATCGCGACGAGCGGCAGCACGGCATCGCACTTCTTGACGTGATATTCAATCCACTCGCGCGAGATCGTGACATCGCCTTCGACGAACTTGAAGCGCGGGTTGCCGAGGCAGTTGCCCAACTTGTGGTCGCCCACGTCCATCCCGTAAACCTCCCAGTCCTTCTGCTTGAGGATCGCATGGGTGAGCGAGCTTCCGATGAAACCGTTGGCGCCGAGAATCAGTACTTTGAGGGGCATGGGTGGGTTGTTCCAGGATGGAGGATTAACCATGAAACCCAGGAAAAGACACGAAAAGAATGCAATGCCTGATGCTGCATCGAAACCTCCCGGGGTTCGATCCCCAGGGGTCAAACTTTGCACTTTGTACTCGCGCGGGGGATGTGAAGCGTCTAGCGGTGGATCATGGCCCGGAAGCTGAGATTAGAGTACGCGGGAGCGATCTACCACGTAATCAGCCGTGGAAATTACCGGGAGGATGTGTTCAGAACCGTCGGAACCAAGGAGGCCTTCCTGAAGTGCCTGGATGAAGCGTGCGGGAAGGCGAACTGGGTGGTGCACGCCTGGTGTGTGATGTCGAACCACTATCACCTTTGCCTGGAGACCCCGGATCCGAATTTGGTGGCGGGAATGCGGTGGCTGCAGGGCACGTTTTCGGTGCGGTTCAATCGACTCCGCCGCGAGCGAGGGCATGTCTTTCAGGGCAGGTACAAGGCCATTCTGGTGGATCCGGACGCGGTTGGGGCGGTCTGCCACTACATTCATCTTAATCCGGTGCGGGCTGGCCTGGTGAGACCGGAGGCCTTGGGGCGATGGCCGTGGAGCAGCATGGCGACAATGGCCAATCGACGTCGTCGACCGAAGTGGTACTCCCCAGACGCGGCGCTGAGTCATGCCGGGGGCCTGAGCGACACTGCCCAAGGATGGAAACGATACCTGGAGTATCTCGCGTGGCTTCAAGAGGACGAAGCGGGGAAAAGGCGCATGGAGTTCGAACGGCTCTCGAAGGACTGGGCGGTGGGAACCATGGCATTCAAGAAAGACCTATTGGAGCAGCATGACGAATGGGTCGCGGTCCGCCAGCGGGGCGATGCAGGTCCGCGCGAACTTGCGCAGAAGCTATGGGGGGAACGTCTCGCGAGCTACCTTGAGGCGGTCGAAAAATCGGCCGAGGACATAGCCACGGAGGCGAAGGGCGCTCCGTGGAAGGTGGCCGTTGCGGCGGCCATGAAGGTCACGACGACTGCATCGAATCCATGGTTGGCTCAACGATTGAAGATGGGCAGCCCGTACCGTCTCAGCCGCCTCGCGAGCGCCTGCCAACGAAATCCGGGCGATTACCAGCCTTTCGTGAACTGGATTGCAAAATGCAAAGTTTGACCCTGTTCGCCAAAGTTTGACCCTGTTCGCTAAAGACCCTGTTCGCTAAAGCGCGATCCTGCGTTCGATCGCGGAGTTTAGCCGCTCCGCCGAGTAAAGCACAGAAGTGCCGCGCTACGGGAGCATTCCGCCGACGCAGAGCGTGGGCGCGGGCGCTTGGCGCCATTCAACGCGGGTGAGTTCCATGGCGCCGTCGCCAGTGGCCACGACCAAAGGATCGAGGCAGAGGAGTTCGCCAGGCTGGCCGCGGCGGCCCTGGGTGGCGATCGATTTGGGTTCGGCCCACCACACCATCAGCCGGGCGGAGCCAACGTCGACAAACGCGCCGGGGTAGGGGTCCGTGACCGCGCGGATGAGATTGAAGATCTGCCGGCTGGTTTGGGACCACGCGATGCGTCCGTCCTCGGGCTTGCGTCCACCGAAATACGTTGCCTGTGATTCGTCCTGCGGGGTTTCCTTGGCGCTGCCGGAAAGAAGCGCGTCGATTTGCCGCTCAATCACGCGGCGTCCGCAGGGCAGCACTTTGCGGAACGCCACTTCCGCCGAATCGCGCGGACCGATGTCGACGCCTTCCTGGTCGACGATGGCTCCCGCGTCCGGCGCCTTGACCATGCGATGGAGCGTCATCCCGATGCGAGTTTCGCCGTGCAGCACGGCCCAGTTGATCGGCGCGCGGCCGCGATATTTCGGCAGGAGGGAACCGTGGAGGTTGAACGCGCCGAGCCGCGGCAGGGCGAGGATCTTCGAGCTGATCATGTTCCGGTAATACACCGACAGGATCAACTCGGGCTGCAGCGCGACAATCCGCTCGATCCAGTCAGGCGTGTTGACCGTATCCGGCGTGTGCACCGGGATGCCGGCGGCCCGGGCGGTCACTGCCGGCGTTTGGAACCAGATCTTCTCGTGCGGATTGTCCTCGTGCGTGATCAGCGCAACCACGTTGTCGCCGCGGGCGCGCAGGAGTTCAAGGCAGGCATGGCCCACCTCACTGTAGCCGAAAAAAAGGATGCGGGGCTTAGTCACGGGGGCATCACTCTTTCGTCTCCAGGATCTCCCGGACAAAATAGCGCTGGCGGGCGCGGACGACCTGGTAGGTGCGGCCGACGTATTCGCCGATGAGGCCGATGCCGACCATGGCCACGCTGATTAGAAAGAACAAGACGGCAAACAGGGTGAACACGCCGAAGGTTTCGCGGTCCAGGTTGAACACAAAGCGACGCCACAGCAGGACTCCCACGAGCGCCATGCTGCCCGCCGCACAGCCCATCGCGAACAGGGTGAACGCCTGCAGCGGCGCCAGCGAGAAGCCGGTGATGAGGTCGAAATTGAGCCGGACAAGCTGGTAGAAGGAATAGTTGGATACGCCGGCATGCCGCTCCTCATGCTTGACGCCCACCTCCGCCGGATGGCTGGAGAAGCTGTATGCCAGCGCCGGGATGAAGGTGTTGATCGCGCCGCTGCGCACGATCGCCTCGATCACGGGCCGGCGGTAGGCGCGCAACATGCAGCCCTGGTCGGTCATCTCGATGTTCGTCGTCTTGCGGCGCACGAAATTGATGAGTTTCGAGGCCCACCTGCGGAAGACCGAGTCTTGCCGGTTCAGCCGGTAGCCGCCGACGTAGTCGTGGCCCGACTCAATCTTCTCCAACAGCTTCGGAATCTCTTCCGGAGGATTCTGCAGATCGGCGTCCAGCGTCACAATCACTTCGCCCCGCACCCGCTCGAACGCCGCCATGACGGCCATGTGCTGGCCATAGTTCGCATTAAAATCGATGACCCGCGTGACCTCCGGCCGCGCCGTGTATTGAGTGCGGAGTAGCTCGAAGGAGCGGTCGCCGCTGCCGTCATTGGTGAAGATGATCTCGTAACGCCGGCTGAGTGCGTCGAGCACGGGATAGAGGCGGCCGAAGAGCAGGGGCAAGTTCGCCTCCTCGTTGTAGACGGGAATGACGACGGAAAGGAAGATTGGAGAAGGAGAAGACACGGGATGATACCAAGCAAAACTAGCAGGATCGCGGATGGATTTGAATGTGGAAATCAGGAAAGTCGGAACGACCCCTTCACGTTTGGATTATGCCCGGAGTTCCTGATTTCCATATAGGGATTTCGAAGAAAGGGCTTCGGCGTCAGCGCGTTGTCCGCTTCTGATGGGCTTCCAGAATGCCGACCAAGCCCGTAACCACTCGCGTGACATCCGCCGACGTCATCGCGGGAAAAAGCGGGAGCGTCAGGATATTGCGGCCGGCGTATTCGGCGTGCGGATAATCGCCGGCTTTCCAGCCCAGCCGCCGGTAGAGCGCAAACAGATGGATCGCGGGGTAATGCACGCCGGTGCCAATACCAGCGGCATGCAGCAATGCCATGACCTCGGCCCGCTTGATGGACAGCCGCTCCCCGGGCAGCACGACCTGGAACATGTGCCAGTTGCTCTGGGTGAAGTCCGCGATCGGCAGCCGCAGCCCGAGCGCAGTCGCAGAAGAAGCGGCAAACGCCGCAAAGTAATCCCGGGCCAGTTCGCGGCGCCGGGCGGTGAATTCGGCGAGGTGCGGAAGCTGCCCAAGGCCGACCCGGGCGGCGACGTCGGTGAGGTTGAACTTGCCGCCGACGACCTCGACTTCCATGCCATCGTAGCCCGATCGGACCACCCCCTGCAGGCGATACTGCTCGGCCAGCTTCGCTTCGCGCTCGTCGTTCAGCACGAGGCAGCCGCCTTCCGTGGTGGTGATGTTCTTGTTGGCGTGAAAGCTGAAGGAGACCAGATCGCCGACGGCTCCGA
The DNA here is from genome assembly GCA_003142955.1 of Opitutia bacterium. Lineage (GTDB taxonomy): Bacteria > Verrucomicrobiota > Verrucomicrobiia > Opitutales > Opitutaceae > Fen-1467. The sequence goes on from PLOH01000106.1 coordinate 43,724, forward strand.
TGCGCTGGCCGCGCCATTCGCTGCCGAACGACTGCGCTGCGTCCTCCACCACCCGGAGTTGATGTTTCTTTGCCAGGGCGTAGAGCCGATCGCGGTCGACCGGCAGACCGGACAGATCGACCGGGATGATCGCACGCGTCGCCGGTGTGATCGCCGCCTCGACGCGGTCCAAGTCGATATTCCGGGTGACGGGGTCAATGTCGACGAAGACGGGGCGGGCGCCGACTTCGAGGACCACATTGCTCGTCGCGACCCACGTCAGCGGCGTAGTGATCACCTCGTGTCCCGGTCCGACACCAGCAATGCGCAGCGCAATCTCCAGCGTGGCCGTGCCCGAATTGAGCGCCCGCACCGGGCGGCCGCCGACGTACTCGGACAATCGGGCCTCGAAGGCCTTGACGTGCGGCCCGGAGGTAATCCAACCCGAGCGCAAAACCTCGGCCACGCCGGCGATGGTCTCGTCGTCGATCGTGGGACGGGTGAACGGCAGAAAATCCTTTGGCGCGGCAGGAGCGGTCATGGCTCGTTGCTGAAGAGATAATGGTCCTCGCTCTGCGCGAGCAAATGATAAGTGAACGTTGGGTCGGCGAAGAGATGCCGGGTATCGGGCTTGCGGGCGACCGCAAAGACCCGCCCAGGTTGCCGCCAGAGCTGGCGAAACGCGGCCTCATCGAGGAAACGCCCGCTGGCGCGGGCCGCAGCGTCCTCCTCCGGCTCGAGTTCGCCTTTAAAGCCGACGACGTCCACGAGGCGGCGGGAGTAAAACGGGAAATCGTGAAAAAATTCATGGTAATGCAGCACGCGATCCGCCGGTCCGGCATGCGCCTGCACGAAGAGCGCAAGATCCTTCGTGCCCGGCCGCTGAATCCTGGCCGCCGCAAACGTGAGGACGCTGCCGAACAGGATGATCGTCGCCGCCATCGTCGCGAGCGCCGCGAACGCGCGGCCGGTCCGGGCGAGCGCAGGCGCGAGGACGCCGCCGCACAACAGGACCGCGGCCAGGATGAAGGCGGTCGGCCGGAATGCCTGTGCCTGGTCCGCCGTCAGACCGCGGATTACCGCCGGCCGGAGCACGACGGTGACCAGGGCAACGGCGAGCAATCCCGCTGCGAAACCGAAAACACGGAGTCCACCGCGCAGCCGTGGCCAGCCTTCGGGCAGGCTGGTGGCCAGCCACCGGCCGATCAGGACGGCGAGGGCCGGAAACACCGGCAGGATGTAAGGCGGAAGCTTGGAGTGCGAAGCCGAGAAGAACAGGAAGATGAAACCCGCCCAGATGACAAAAAACCATGTATCAGCATTCTTACTACGGTCGGTCCAGCCGCCGCGGAGGGCGCTCCGCCCGGCCGCCCAAAGGAACCCGCTCCAGGGAAACAGGCCGAGCAGAACGATCGGAATGAAATACCACCAGGGTCCCGCCCGGCTGGCCGCCGGCGTCAGGAAGCGCTCCACATGCTCGTAGACCACATAACGGTGGAACCAAGTGGGATTGTGCGCGGCGACAAGGAGATGCCAGGGTGCCGCGATCGCGAGAAACAGCAGCGCGCCGGTCGGCAGATAGAAGGGCCGCAGGCGCTTCCACTGGCTGCAGAGGAGCAGCCAAAGGAACATCACGGCCCCGGTCACAAGAAAGCCCATCAAGCCTTTCGCCAGCGTGGCCAGAGCGGCGCTCGCATACAGTCCGTAAAACCACCAGCGCCGCGGCGCGGCCCAACTGCTCGTGCCGGGCGTGGGCGGCGGTGCGCGCACGCCCAGGATGAAACAGAAGAGAACCGCACTCATCAGCACCGAGACGGCCATGTCCAGGATCAGAAAGCGCGCGAGGACGTAATAGAGCAGGGACGTCCCCAGGATGAGCGCGGCCGCCAGGGCGGCGGAGCGACCGTAGATCAGCCGGGCCGCCGCGTAGGTGAACAGAGCGCCGCCGAGGGCAAAAAGCAGGGGGGCAGCGCGCACCGCCCATTCGCTTGGGCCGAAGAGCTGGAGGCCTGCCGCCACCGTCCAGTAGACCAGCGGCGGCTTCTCAAAGTAGTTCACGCCATCGAGACGGGGCGTTACCCAGTCGCCACTCGCCACCATTTCGCGGGCGATCTCAGCGTTCCTGCCTTCATCGGGATTTGCCAGCGGATAGCGGCCAAGCCGAAATCCATAGACGGTTCCTAGCGCCAACACGAGAAGCAGGACGTCGCGCAGCCAGGAAGAGGTGGGGACAGACTCGCTCATTTGAGACACGGGCTAAGCTATATAATTCTTACCTTAGCCGTCTCTATTCAATAAATCCTGCGCTCATTCGTGAACAATGATGGCATCAGGGGATCGGTGAAGGAAGCCTGCTTGCAGGCGATTCGAACATCGGAATCGCGAGCAAGCTCGCTTCCTACATTCTCGGCATAGGTACGGCTCAAGGGAGGACATTACTCTGCAAGGCTCGCTTCACCCAGACGCCGAACTCGGGTGTGGGGGCATAGCTCCAACCGGAAATCAGACAAGGCGCGGCGGTGGGATGGAAATCCCAGGCCGTCCAGTTCCAGCGATGATCCTCCAGCACCCCGATCATCTCACGATTCCACATCTCATCGGTGCAGTTCCACTCCTTGGGGAAAGGCCAACTGGATGACAGCGAGCCGAATTCCGTCACGATGATCGGGAATTTCCGGGCGAAGGCCTCCATGCGGGCGGTCCATTGGGCGATCGTTTCGCGTCCGATGCCGGAGTATTCGTGCGGATACGGGTGGACGGCGTAGACCACTCCATTGCCCGTGGGATCAAGCAGTGCGCGACCGTCGGCAATGCCGCCGACCTCGTAGGCCCAGTTGATGCCGCCGGCGACGATGACGTTCTTCGCGCCGGTGGAGCGGATTGCGGCGACCAGCGCCGGCAGGCCGACCGATGCGTAGGTCAAAGTGGCAGACGGCTTCTCGGTCGTCTCAGTCAGCGGGCCACCCTTGAACCACTGGTCCCAATTGATGTTCGAGGGCTCGTTGTACAGATCGAAGAGCACGGCCGGGTGGTCCCGGTAAGCCGCGGCGAAATCCTTCCAGAACAAGACGCTGTTTCGATCGGGGAGGTCGTGTTGACCGATGTTCCGGCCCCACTCGCCAGCGTCGGACCAATGCAGATCGAGGATGATATAGGTATCGTGAGCCGCGCAAAAATCGACCGCCTGCCGGACGAGCGCGCGATAGCTCGCGCCTCCATCCTGCTGGTCGGGCGCTTTGCCGAACCACCGGTCCTGCGAGAGCGGAAGGCGGATGAGATTGGCCCGCCACTCGCTGACCGCCACCTCGATCGTCTTGAGGATATGACCATCACCATCCACGGACCACTCCAGACCGGCGCAGTTGACGCCGCGCAGCCGGACGGGGTGCTCGCTGCTGTCGAGCAGTTGATTGCCGACGACTTTGAGCGGCAGGGGCGCCGACCATGCGCCAGCCGCCGCCATGCAGGCCGCGGCCGCGAGGAAAAGGCACCGCTGCCAAATGGAGTTTCGCTTGATCATAATCGATTCTCGTGACCCGGAACTTGCCTCCTGGAAAACGCAGTTGACACCACGGATTTCACGGATGGCACGGATTACCTATCTGTCTGAATCCTTGGGACATTACCCTCGGGTGAATGTGCCTTGGATCATATTCTCCCGGCAACTCTACGTATCTGTGCAATCTGTGTAATCCGTGGTTGAATTGGCTGCTGAGATCGAGGTTGAAAACGCGACTCCCGTCGCATGCGTTTCTCGAAAGCGCGACGAGGGCGGCGAGTCTCGAGAAGAAAGCAGGCATCACCGGAGCATGGTCAGTGTGAGATTCAAAGATCAAAACCTCGGGAGGTTTCGCAGGATCCCGAACAAGATGATACCCCCAAGTCCCAACCAGATCACCGCCGGGCGTGGCGCGGTCCACTGGATACCGCGCCCGCGGATGAGTCCCAGTCCGAGGTGGCAGACGAGCAAAGCATAGAACGGCACCAGCAGCACGGCCAGGGGATTCAGATTCCAGGCCGCGGCGGAATGCCCATGCAGCAATTGATGCGTGGCGCGCAATCCGCCGCAGCCGGGACATTGCAGGCCCGTGGTCGCACGCAACAGGCAGGGGTAGATCTCGTGGCGCGCCGGATCGATCAGATACAGCGCACTGGCGCCCGCCAGCGCGACACCGGCCAGGACCAAACTCCACCCGGCCGGGCGCGGAGCGGCACCCAGTCGTGGTGGCGTCGCGGTCGCGGCGGTGTTCAAAGGCAATGTGATCAGTGGAACTGCGATTTGACTTCCGGTTTGCTCAGAACCACCAGCGCCCAGATGCCAAAGGGAATGCCCAGCAGGCAGCAGGGCGAGAAGCAGGGGATCATCGCGATGATGGCCGCGGCCATGGCCAGACCATGGCCGGTCAGCTTCTGCATCCGCAGTGCGCCCAGAAGGATGAAGACGCTGACGGCGATGCCGATGGCGTTGCTGACGACGGCAATGGGGCCGTGGGTGAACAACCGGATCATGTGGACGACATCCGGATCCAATCCAGGCAGGTCCGGCGTGCCGCCCATGCCGGAAAGAATCTGGACCAACCCGAGCAGACTGGCTGCGATCCCCAGTCCGCCCGTTACCATGAGGGCAATGGCCGGTCCGGCGACCAACTGCTGAGCCTTGGTCTGGGCGAGGGGGTCCTGGCCACTTGGAACGGCGCCTCCAATCGACGCCACCGACGGAACAGCGGTGGCCGGCGGCGGGAGCGGGGTGCCACCCACCACTGGTGGTGCCACTCCCAACACGTCGGCAAACTCGGCGAATTGGCCAAGCGGCTTCCAGCTCACATCGTCGATCAGCTTGGCCATGGTCTCGCGATTGGCGCGGCCCTCCGCGATCCATTTTCTTATCTGATCATTCGCAACCGGACCATATTCTTTGCCGTCCGCTCCGAGGATTTTGAACATGTAAGCCGTCTAGCCGGTGCCGGGCGTTTCGGCAAGGCGTAACCAGCGGTCATTCAACGGTCGGACAGCGGCGGGTTCTTTTTGGGCTCACAGCAGGATGTTTGCCCGTCATTGACAGAACCATCTCGTCGGACCCATTCGGACAGAACCGAGCTATGCGGGTAGAACCACAAGGAGAGCCGGTTGCCTTTCCCGCCAAGCAGTTCGATCTGCTAAAACCTCGACCAGGCATTCTCGATGATCAAACCGAACGAGGTCGATACGTATCCACCCAGAGACAACCTGAGGTGAATCTGATGTTTGAAAGGGGGTTGGTCTACGACTTGATCGGCCGGCAGATTCCCCAGAGTGAAATCCGACTCGACGCTGTAGCCCAATTCTTGCAGATGGCTTAAGATCCGCTCCAAATCTTTGCGGCGGTAGATCACATCCGGGCCGGCACAGACCGTGCCGGCATTCGACGAGACGTTGAATTCGGTTGTGTGCACCGCCACGCCCCCTGGTTTGAGGTACTTGAGCGACTTATAGATGAACTCCTCCCCCAATTCCAGGGTGCCGAGATGTTCCAGCGCGCACGCCGACCAGATAAAGTCATAGCCCCATTGATCGTCAGGCAAGCTCCGCATATCCAGGAAACGGAAAGACACGCGTTCGTGGAACAAGTCGGACGGACAGATTCCACGCTGGTTCAAGGCATCCAGAGAGTCCGCGTGCTGGGCGGTTCCCACCCAGCCTGCAGAGACGGCTTCGGACGTTGCCAGATCGGTGGCGACGATTTCGCACCCCAGGCTGGCAAACAAAGCAGTCAGGGGTTCCTGGCCGACCGCGAACCCAATTCCTCGTCGACCTGGTGCCAGCATTCCCCGCTCTTGCAGCGCCTGGGCTATGTAGCAATATTCCCAGACCTTGCGATGCATGTGCATCGGCTGCTCTCCAATCCGCGCGCACCACGTTTGGAACGTTTCAGACTGCAGTTGCGCCTGAGTACACGGACACGAGCGAAGCACGCCATCCCGGCCCCCGGGGCGAGGCGGATTTTGTCGCAGCAGTTTGTCGAGGTTGGCCATTGGGTCTGAAAAAGGGATTGGGCGGACGGATGGTTGAGCCGATCTTTCGACCCGAGAAACAAGCCTAGTGAGCGCAGCTTGGTCGATCGAATTGCGCCCACCGGGGCTTGACATCTCAGGCGATAGTGGCAGCTGGGCAGTGGTCAGCCAGCGCAGACGACCATGGACTTTCCTCCGCGGGTTGCGAGCACTTGACGTTCGATCCAAGGATACGTGCGGCTGAGGCCTTCGCGCAGGGAAAGCCGCGACTTCCAGCCAATGGATTCCATCCGGGCCGCGCGGAAATTGCGGGCCTTGACGCCGACCGGGCCAGACACGTGCTTAAGCCGAACCTTCTTGCCGGCGATCTCGGCGATCAGATAGGCGAGTTCATCGACGGAGACATACTCCTGGCGGCCGATATTCACGCCGTTCTCCAGGTTGGAGTGTATCAAGGCAATGATGCCCTCGATCATGTCGTCAATATAGGTATAGGCACGCATCGCGGTGCCATCGCCCCAGACCTCGATGCTGCCGCCATCCGCGGCTTCGGCGATCTTGCGACAGAGCGCGGCCGGAGCCTTTTCCCGACCCCCGCGCCAAGTCCCTTCGGGCCCATAGCAGTTTTGAAACCGGGCCAGGCGCACCGCCATGCCATAGCGCCGGCCAAATGCCATGGCCATGCGCTCGGCATACAGTTTCTCCCAGCCATATTCGTTGTCGGGCAGGGCCGGATAAGCCTGCTCCTCGCTCAACTCAGCCTCGTCCTTGTGCATGTCCCGGTAGACACAGGCCGAGGAGGAGAAGAAATACCGTTTGACTCCGGCCTGGGCGCTGCACCGTGTCATGTGGGCGTTGATCAGGCCGCTATTGAACATGATTTCGCACTCGGCTGAGTGGATAAAGCCCATGCCGCCCATGTCCGCCGCGAGCTGGTAGACTTCATCGAAGGTGCCGCCCCCGGGCGCGGCGAGGGCCGCCCGACAGGCCTGCTCGTGGCGCAGGTCAAGCACCTGGAAGTCGTCGGCCGCAGTCGGTGAGAATTCCGGAGGTTTCTGATCGGCCCCGCGCACCCAATAGCCTTCGCGCTTGAGCCTCCTGACTAAGTGGCTGGCGATAAAACCACCAGCTCCGCAGACCAATATCTTTTTCATTGCAAGCAGTTCAAATTCACGCCCCGAGGCGCAAAGCCGGACGATTCATTTTAGTTTTCCGCCCGGATCAAATCGCAATCGGTTCGGCTCGGCAGGCCGGTCCCCGCCCGGAGATAGATCTCATCGATGACCTCGGGACGATAGTGGCGGTCGACGAAGCGTTGACCGCTCTCCCCCATGGTCTGGCGCGTGGCCGGGTCGTCCAACATCTTGATCGCCGCCCGAAATTCCGCTTCGTCCCGGTATGCCAGCCCGCCTCCTGACCGGCGGCACTGACCCGCCAGAACCGCGGAGTTTCCGTTGACCAGGACGGCTTTGCGGACCGCCCAGGCTTCGAGCAGAACGAGCGAAAGGCTCTCGAATAGCGAGGGCATGACCAGGAACTCGCAGGCCGCCAGCGCGTCCCACTTCTCCTGTTCCGATACGAACCCGGGGGCGATGATGTCGGCGTGGTCAGGAATCTCCATCGCCGCTTTTCCAAGCAGCACCAACTTTCGTGGGGTGGATTCCGATTGGCGGAGGCGAATAAAATATTCCCACAGCTGATCGCAGCCTTTGGATTGATCAATCCGGCCGAGATAGAGGAGAAAAGGCTCCTCCACCTGGAAACGGTGGCGAAACCGATCGCCATTGAGATCCACTGGGGCCGTCACGGGAATTCCGGCCACCGGACCGTCGATGGGCAGCGTGGGGAAGCGCTGTTGGGTAAAGGTCTTCTCCTCAATGGTGTTGAAGATAAAGGCCCGCGGCTGGGCAAACCAACGGTCCCACATCGGGAAATAGATTGGCCATTCGTCGTGAACCGTCGGCACCAGCACCGCCCGGTCGGCGACGAGGGGCAGACCGAAATAGCTGGTGCAATAAAGATAGGTGAAGAAAAAGAACCGCTCATAGTTCAGCTGGTTGGCGGCCAGGTAATCGAACAAGGCCGGGCACCACGGGCCTTGTTGCTTCATCCAAGCCTCTCCATCAGCGATGGAGGTCGAGGCAATGCTCGGGCGCAAGCGGACTGACAACTGGTTGAACGATTGCGAATCGCGCGGTTGCTCGACGGGGAACCGGCGAATCACCACATCATCCACCGCCTCCGTTCCCGGAGGGAAGTCATTCGCCCAGGTCACGTAGTCCAGGGCGCAAGTGGTGAGAATCTCGACCTGCCAGTGGGCGGCCATCCGAGTCGCGATCTGGAGGCAGAGCGACTCCGAGCCGCCGTTGACCTCGCGCCCGGCGCGCTGCACAACAAACGCCACCCGGGGCTTGCTCCGCGCCTCCCGAGAAGACGGCCCAGGCAGGCTGGAGTCGGTTGCCAGAGATGCGCCGACTTGAGCGCTGCCCGCTCTCCGCGCCTCCAGACTCCGGAGGATCATGGCTTCGACCTGATCGACGCTGACAGACTGGATGCAACGGCAGAGGGGAGGGGGGTTGGCGGCGCGGTCCTGGTCCAGGCTGGAGCAAGGATCCGGACAAAATTCTCCGCTGCAGCTCCAGCTGATGGAACTGACCGGGGCGAATTCCCGCTGGGCGGGGGGCCGCATAAAGTGGACGACCGGAATGCCGACCGCAGCCCCGATGTGGATCTGGGCACTATCACTGGCCACGAGGCAGCCCACCCGTGACAGGTAGGCTGCCAGCTCGACGAGATCGAGGCGCCCGCACAGGTCATTTACCGCCACTTCGGGCTCCCAGCCGGCGATCAACTTCCGGTCGGCGGCGGAGCCAACCACCGCCACGACGTAACCACGCCGGCGAAGCCGGCGGGCCAGTTCGCGAAATTTAACCGGCGCCCAGCGGTCGATCGCCAGCCGTGCGCCGGGGGCCAAGACGATCGTATTCCGGCGCGGCCGGCCGACCGTTTCCGCCCGGGCCGAGTCCTCCGCGGAAAAATAGACCACCGGACCACTCCAGGCATCAGCCCCGATGCTGCGGAGCAGCGCTTGGTGCTTATGGCAAACATGCTGTTCCGGCGGCCAGGCCACGGCGTGGGTGATCAGGTGGTCATGATCGGAATCATGCTGGTGGGAGAGGAGGTACCGGTGGGGAAGGACGCTGGCCAGCTGCAAGCTGGCGTCATAATTGTTCGAATACAGATGGACCACGAGGTCGAAGGGGCAGTCGAGCAGTTCGCGCAGGTTCCGGGAATTTCGGGCGGCCCGATCCCGGCTGAAACACGGATCGGAAACCTCGCCTCGGTCCCAGGGAGGGTCGTACGGAACCACCCGGTCCACATACGGATTGCGCCGCAGGATGTCCGCGGACCCCGGGGACACCACCGCGGTAATCCGAGCCTCGGGAAAACGCTGTTTTAGGCTGTGGAAGGTCGGGCTGGCCAGCAGTAGGTCGCCCATCGGGTCGAGCTTGACGACGGCGATCGCGCGCACGTCAGTGAGGGCTGGCGCGGCTGCCGCCGGGCCGGACGGGATGCCGATGCGGCGGCGCTGGACTCGCCGGACGAGCCGTAGCAGTTGTGCTTTCACCAGAACCGGCAAAAAGGCTTCCCGCCTCCGGCGTTGGGTAAAGAGCACCATCGCGCGCCGCCAGGGATTATGCACCAGTTGGTAGGCGATCCGGGCGAGTTCCTCCGGATCCGCCTTGGATCGAAAAAGCACTCCTGCTCCGTCAAGGGTCTCCGGGACGGCCCCGGCGGCGAAGGCGAAGACCGGAACATCGAACCACATGGCCTCGATCAGCGGAACGCAAAATCCCTCGTGTTCACTCATGCTCCAAAACAAACGGGCGGAGCGATAATAGGAGGCGAGACGGGCGTCATCGATCATCCCGGTGAACTCAACCGCTCCGGACAGGCCAAGCTTCTCAACCAGTCTCCGGAGGCAGGCATGGTAGGGTTCGTCCGCCATCAGCGGCGTGCCGACCAGATGCAGCACCGCGGTTGGATCCAGTTTTCGAAAATGAAAGAAGGTGAAGATAAGGTCCTCGTGTCGCTTGTTCGGAGCCAGGCGCCCGACAAAAAGGAGGTGGGTTCTCCCATCCTGCAATTCGCGCATCAAGCCGGGGTCCGGAACCTGATTCAACCTGGCCGGGTCGACCGCGATCGGCAGCACATCGGGATCGCGAAAGCCGGCTTCGGCCAGCTCGGCCGCATTGAACCCGGAATCTCCAACCGAATCCGGGAAATGGCTGGCGAGTCCCGGCAGTTGGTCCCGGCCTTCCGCGCAAATCCGGACGTGGTGGGGCAGATAGTGCTCAAAGAAACGGTGGGGCGTGATGTTGTGGTAGATCAGCGCCTTTGGCCCGGGGTGCGCGCAGGCGTCGTCCGTGATTACGCTGCCGATGGCGTGGTGATAAAGCAGGGTGGCGGTGGCAGAGATCTTGCCGGGAGCCCAGGGCAGAACCTCGGTCCGCACCCTCGGGTCAATGCCGTTGGCGTAGACTTCAGAATCATAACCGGCTTGTCGGAGCACCCGTTTGATCCACAGTATTTCGTTGGAAATGGCGTCGCCATAGGACATGCAGGGCACCACCTGATGGACGGAGCCCAGCTCGGTGTCGGACGGAGATTCCATCGGGTCGACCAACTCGCGAATCGCGGCCTCATAGCGGGAGATAGCCGTCTCCCAGTCGCCGTATTCCTGGGCGTATACCCGACCGGCGGCGCCCAGTGCGGCCATCTCTTCCGCTGCCGCGCGATCGACGCGGACAAACGCATCCATCCAGGCCCCTTCGCTCCCGGCCAGCCATCCTCCGCCACTGTCCAGCACCGCCGCGGCGGTAGCCAAACAGTCCGCATGAGCTACGATCGGGCGGGCGTAATGCCAGGCTTCCATCAACACCCTGGAGTAGCTCTCGTTGACGCTGGGATTGAACAAGGCAACGCAGCCCGCCAACAGCCGGTGTTTGTCGGCTTCGGAGACGGCTCCGAGGTCCTGGATGCCGGTGCGGTCGGCGGGGAGCACCATCTCTCCGGCTCCGGCCAGCCCCAGTTTGAGGCCAGAATTCGGATTCCCGGCGCGGAAGGTGGAATAAGCCCGGGCGATCAGGTCGGTGTTCTTACCGGCGTCCTGCCTGGCCAGGCATAACACGAAGCGCCCCAATACTCCAAGATCGACTGTCTGGTCGCCGGCGACCACAGCGGGAATCTCCACGCCGGCTCCGGCCACGCTGCTCCGGGAACATCCGCCGAAGCCGAAGATATGCGTGGCAAGTCGGGCCTCCCCCTCTGAGAGGAAAAGGACGCGTCGCGCCTGCGCAAAGGCCGCCGCCACCAACGGAAGGTAAGCATAGGACTCGTGATGCAGGCATGGAATCAGGATCGATCGCTTGGCGACAAGCGGCAGTCCGCGCAGAGTGGTAAAATAGAGATAGGGCAGAAACAGAAATGCGGTGTAGTCCTCCCCCCGGCCTCGGAGATGGTCGAGCAAGGCGGGACAACTTACGAGCCGGTCGACAAAGAGGCTTTCTTGCTCGGCACTCAGCGGAGGCGGACCGGGCGACACGCCGTTCTTCACCAGCGCAGCAAAGGTTGCGCAGATCTTGTGGAACTCCTCCCGCTCACAAGGCAGCACCGGGAAGCGCCGGACGGCAAACCCCTCCGGTTCCTCGGTCAGTCCGGCCGGCAGATGGTTTTCGGACCAATGATGCTGAAACGATCGGCAGCACGTGGTGATTACTTCGATGCGGTGGCCGCGCTTGGCGAGACGGGTCGCGAGTTCCCAGGCGTGACGTTCGGCCCCGCCGGGAAGCTCACGACCGAACCACGGAATGACAATGCCAATGGGCTTTTCGACGAGAGGCATGCGCAAAGCGTCAGGCATTGTGCGCGACTACGGCATAATCCTGCGGGCCGTAGAAAAAGCCATTGAACCGATCGGCGAGCGCAGAGGGATCGGCCACCCGATGCTCCGAGCTATATGGATGCAGCAGCAACGTCTTGGCGTCTTTGAAGCCGGCATGTTCGACCGAAAAGGACAACAGCAGGGGAGGAACGGGGGAACGGTGGGTCGGATCCAGGTGAAAACTCTGGCTCGCCACGAGCAGATTGCCGCAGTTGGGCGTCTCCATCATGAGCAGGCCGCCGGGTTCCAGCACGCGGCGGGCCTCGCCCAGGATCGCGAGCAGGACGAGAAACGGCAGATGCTCCACCAGGTGCAGCGCCGTAACCGCGGCGAGCGACCGGTCCGGCTGCCGACGGAGGAAGTCCAGGGCATCCGCCTGCTCCACCGGCAAGCCGCGCTGGCGGCAGAGAGCGATCATCTGGGCGCCATGGTCCACGCCCATCGCCCCGGTCGCGCCGGCATCGAGCAACAACTGGAGCCATTCGCCGCGACCGCAACCCAGGTCGATCAGGCGGGCGCCCGGTCGCTGGCCGCGGAGTACGCCGAGCATTTCGAGATAGGGCAGGTAGATCTTCTGGCGCGAAGCGATTTCCTCTTGCGAACCGCGATAGCGGTCCTCGAACGCCAGGTAAAATCGCTCGAACGCGGGTTTGGCCGCGGCGTCGGCCTCGTCTCCAACGGAAGACCACGCAGAGGTGCGGTCCGCGAGCGCTCGCTGCAAAGCGGGGATGACCGCCTCGACCGCGAGAATGCGGGAGGCGAACGACCCCAACCCCGGGCTGCTGGGCGCGGCGGCAACCCGCTCGGACTCCATCGCCTGGAGTCGTTGGTCAAGCAGGTGCAGCGCCGAGGCGAATTCCGCTGCTGGCAAGGCGGAACCGGCCTCCGCCACCTGGGCGGCCAACAACGCCACTTGGGCGCGAAAGGAGCCCAGGGTCTCTTCGTAGTCCCGCTGCTGGCGCATCGCCCGCGACTGCAGATCGGCGAGGGCGCTCTTGGCGCTGCCGATCTGGGCGTGGTTTTCCGTTTCGGCCTGCGCCAGTCGGGCCACCAGCGCCGCAAGTTCTCCCGCGAGAGCCTGCTGGTGGCGCAGCGCCTGCGCCTGCAGATCCGCGAGGGCGTCGTTCGTGGTGGCGTGATGGGTGACGTTCTCCTGCTCCTGCTTCTCCTGCTGGGCGCGGAGTGCCGCCAGCTCGGCCTGGATTACGTCCGAGGTTCGTGCCTGGAGCTGCTCAATTCTCGTCAGGTGCTCAGCTGCTCTGGCTTGTACCCGCCCGAGCGCAGCGAGGTCGCCGCGGTTTTCATTGGCCAGTTGATCGAACCGCAGTACGCGACGGAGCAGGTCGTCATAGCGTTCGGCTGACGCCTGGTCGTGTTCGCTAACCGTGGCCTCGGAGGCGCGCAGAGCGTTGCGGAGACTTACGGTGAGCAACTCAAGACGCGCGGCTTGACGGCGCGTTGCCTCGAGGGTTTCCCGGTCACGTGCTGCCTCCTTCCCCAGGGCGGACAGGGCGGACAGCAAGGTCTTCTCATATCTGGCCTTTCGGGGAAAGACATCGCCGAGCAGACGCTCGAACCATGAGCGTTTGCGCCTGAGTTCATTGGCTCTGCGCTCGAGGGCCGCGAACGAGCTGTCTTCCGGCGGAGTCTGGGAATGGGTGGGCATCGAGGCAGGTGCGGGACAGAACTAGAGCAGGTACCCGGTCAACGTTCCCAGTCCAATCGCCAATTTCCTCTGGTCGGCGCTGAGGCCCGCTTGATAGGGGCTGATGGCATTCGGAAACCGGAGGACCAGGCGGAGGGTGCCTCCCGGCGCTTGCGCGGGCGGGACTAGCACAGCGGTTTCGCCGGGCTCTGCGACGGAAACCAATCCAATCAAACGATGTTCGTCGGCAATCTTGATGATCTGTTCAGGGACGCCAGGCGGACAAAAAGGGACCAGCGACAAACGCAGCAGCATCTCTCGGCGGGGCGGTGGCGCCTCAATTTCGATGGTCGCTTGTAGGCCCTCGGACCACGTGAAATCAACCTCGGGAAAACTCCAGCCGGAGACCAGCAGGTGGCTCCATGGATCGCCTTTGCGGAAGTGCACCGGGTGTCCCCAGCGCCAACCCGGAACCCCGGCTGGCGCGGCAGGCTCGGGTGGCTCTGCCGGGGCAAGAGCCACCTCGATGACCTCGCGGCGGATCTGTGCCATCAATTCATCTGCAGCAGCGATTGGGGGAGGCATGATTCTGAAGGAATAGTCACATGACCAGCGTCAGTGGACGGCTGCCAGTGTCCACCTTCAAGCGGAAACCCGCAGGGTGAGCTTTTTCGAGAAACAGCCCGGCAGTTCATCGAACCAGAACCTTCCTTCCTGAACCAGCGACAGGTGCAACGTGTATCGGCCCGGCAGCAGCGGGGCGTCCAGGAGCATCGTCTGGGTGATGGCACCTGCCGGGGGGATTGGGCTGTCCAGGCGCGTGCGCCGGCCATCGTGGGTGATCGCCGTGAGGTCGTCGTCGCTGTTCACATGGTAGCTTAGCACGACAGGGTAGGGCGGACTGGAGGCAATCCACCGATCGGAGAGGTTCGTGATCCGGACGGGCAATTCTACCATGGCGCCGGGCTTCGCCTGCAGGGTATCGTCGCGATGGTTGTCACCCTGCGGTTCGATCGCGGCTTTTGCCTGCTCCGACGGCAACGGCGCCATCCAGGAACTATTCCGGGTCTGCCGCCATTCTGCCGCGTTCGCCTGCACCGGGAGGAACAGAATCCCGGTGAATTCGGGCAGCCACGGATTATGCACGTCGAAGCCGCAGACGGCCTCGCGGGAGAAAAAACAAGGCAGCGGGTCCGGAGGGCCGCCCCAACATTGGAGATTGATGGTGAAACGTCCCGGAGCGAAATTGACAGGAAAGACCAGGCGAACTTCGGTGGAAACTCCCGGGGACAGTTTCAGGTCAAGACCGAGGTGTTTGGTGCTGGTGGCGAACACGACCTGCCCGAGGCGGTCGGCGAGCCCGATCCACACGGAGCAGGCGGTGCATTCGACCTCGCTGAAGAGCAAGACCGTCAGGACGACGGATTCACCGGAGGCGAAGCGCCCCTCCCGGCCGTCTCGCGCCGCCAAGCGAGTGCCGATAAGCTGCACGCCGGTGGCCAAACTGGGCGAAGAACCGAGCGGCGCCGCCGGTTCGGTCTCGGCCGAATTCGCAGCCGGGATGTTGCCCTTGGGGGGAGAGGATTCTGGCGGTATCATGGTCAGCGCGATCCGCCCAACGGATGAAACGCGATCCGCCGGAACGCCAGCGCGAGGACTCGCGCATCATTGCTAATGCCGACTGACACGGGGCTGGCGGCTCCCGGCAGACGCCACCACAGAATCGATTCGCCCGTCCCAGACCGGAGCGCCACCGGGATCTCGGCCTCGGCCAACATAGGTCGTGCAATTGCCCATTCGGCCAGCACGGATTTGCCGCAACCGACCTGCACCTGCTGCGCGGCACTTCCGGGCGGAAGGAATGGGAACACGTCAGCGATCAACCGGGCGCCGCTCCCGGCAGGGAGGCGAACCGCCAGGCGCGATTCCCGGCCTTGGGTCCAACAATGGCCTCGTTCCGGAACGCACCAGCCGCCAACCTGAAAACGCTGGGCATTGCCGGTATCAGAGAAGTCAATCGGTTGGTTCCACTGGCAGTCGCGCGTGAGCAGCCTGACTTGATCGGATACCTCGACCGTGGTGCCCAGTGCGGCAACGCCGGTAAAGGCGAATGGCCAGTGCGGCACGACGGTGAACGCCAGCAAGTTGTCACACCAGTCATAGTTCCCCTCGCGGTGATCCGTACCTGCGTGGATCGCCAGGGTGATGGAGTAGTTGCCGGGGCCCAGATTAGCCGGAAGGGAAAAGGCCACTTCCATGGATTCGCCCGCCGCGTAAGTCCGCGTGGCGAGGCCCAGGTTGAGCGTGTTGGTCCCAAAGACATCATTGCCGAGACGGTCGCGGATCAGAAAACCCACGGTCGGGGCGGCGACGTTCTGCCTGAACTCGACGGCGCACGCGATCCGAACGGTGGCCCCACACAGCACGGCGCGAACCGACCGGCCGGCGGCGTCGAGGAGATCGAAGCGCTCGAGCGTGGCCCGGCCGTTGCCTGACCTCGTTTGACGTTGGCCACCGGTCGTTTCTGTAACGCGAATCTCGTGCTCCCGCTCCTTGGCGGCGATCAGGGCGTTGTAGTAATCCAGTACGTCGGAAGGGACTCCTTCACGAACGACCATGCCGCGATCAAGCAGAATGGCGTAATCGCAAAAAGTCTTCACCGCATTGGGATCATGGGAGACAAAAAACAGGCTACGGCCTTCCTCTCGAAACTGTCGCAACAGGCGGGCGCATTTGTGGGCGAAGTAGGCGTCCCCGACGGACAGTACCTCATCGATGATCATCAGGTCGGGTCGCACCTGGGTCAGCAAGGCGAAGGCCAGCCGCACCCGCATGCCGCTGGAATACGTGCGCATCGGCTGGCGGAGAAAGGCGCCGATCTCAGCGAATTCTTCGATCTCACCGAGATGACCGTCAATGAGACTCCGGGGCAAACCGAGAATCGAGGCGCTTAGATAGAGATTCTCCAGGCCGGTGAAATCATCATTGAAGCCCGCCCCCAGATCCAGCAACGCCAACACCCGTCCGGAAACCATTACCGTGCCCTCGCTCGGGGTGAGCGTGCCCGCGATCATTTGCAGCAACGTCGATTTGCCCGCGCCATTGAGGCCGATGATGCCGATGCTGACGCCCTTGGCGATCGACAGGTTAACCCCCCTCACGGCCCAGAAATCGCCGTATTGTTTCCCGACGTTGGTCGCCTGAACAGCGAGGCCACAGCCGCCGGCATTCGGCTGGGCGGATTCTCTTGTCGTGGTCGGGTGGGCGCGAGGCGTGGCCCTGAACAGATCGAGCAGCATCAGGTCGGCAATGCCAGATTGGACCGGCGAGTCAAACGCAGCCGTCGCATTTCCGGTGAGCCGGCCGTGGTGTCTTAGTCGTATCTATTCAAAAAATCCTGCCATCACTCGTAAACATCACGCCATCAGGTGATCGATGTAGGAGCCTGCTTGCAGGCGATTCTACCCTCGGAATCGCCTGCAAGCAGGCTCCTACATTTTGCATCGTTACGGCTTAGAAGCGGTCCGCAAATTCCGTTGCGCTTTCCGCTGGAGGGCGCTGCGCTGTCAGCGACCCTCAGGAAATTGGCGGCGACAGCGCGCCGCCCTCCAAATCCTGGCAGTTCTCGGACAGCCTCTAGGAATTCCGTTCAATGCTTTGGCGTCGCAGGCACAGCTGATGCCGGAGCAGCCGGGACAATCGGCGCTGGCGGCGCGGGCTTCACCTCGATCAACTCGACGTCAAAGATCAGCGCTGATCCGGGAGGAATGTTCGGGGTGCCGCCATCACCATAGGCAAGATGTGACGGGATGTAGAGACGGACCTCGCCACCCTGATTGATCTTCTGCAGGCCCTCGGTCCATCCAGGGATCACGCGGTTCAGCCGGCTTTCCATCGGCCGGCCAGGCCGCAAAGCACGGTCAAAAACCGTGTCGTTGAGCAGCTTGCCGGTGTAGTAGACCTTCACTGTATCGGTCGCCGTCGGGTAAGCTCCCTGACCTGGCTTGAGGATTTCGTACCGCAGGCCGCTTGGCAGTTCGACCACACTTTGGTTTTCCTTGAGCTTTTCAAAGAACGCCTTCGCCGCAGCGAGATTCTCGTCGCGACGCTTGATGCGAAATGCCGCCTGCTTTTTCTGCATGAATACATTCATCTGGAACCCGATCTTCTGCGGATCGTAGGGAGGTTGCGTCCCGGCCTCGGACTCCATCAGGCCCTTCGCCAATAGATTAACCTGTTCTCCGCTAAACCCGAGTTCGCCCAGGTTCATGCGCTTGCCGACGAACCAGCCCATGTATTCGATGATCTGCTCATCGGAGAACCTCGGTGCAGCCACCGCGGGAGTCGGAGCGGACACGGTAGTTCGCGGGGCGGAAGCCACCGGCGCGTTTGGCTGGCCAAGAGTTCTGGGCTGGACCTCCTGAGCGGAGATCGTAACAAACAAACCGAGGCAGAGCAGGCCGGCTGGGATCAAATGGGAGTATTTCATGGAGGGTGTCGAAATTGGCTGTTTCCGGCCGGCGAAGGTGGCACAGCGGGTGGAGTCTTGTCCACCGCGATTTGCCGCGCCTTTAGCCCGCATATTTCACAGTCTTCGCCATCGCGACGATCATTCGTCTGCTAACGGTTCCAATGGTGGCGATCGTCAAGGGATATGCGGGCTAATGCAATGCGGTTGAAAAATGGCCGCCTGGACAACACAGGGTACGTCCAGCAGCTCTACCGTAAGGTACTGGGTCGCGAAGCCGACCCAGCCGGGGGCAGCCTGAACGACACACAGTACGTGACCTTGCTCTACGAAAATGTGCTGGGGCGCGAGCCGGATCCGACGAGGCTGGCGACTTGGACCGGGCAGCTCGGCTCGGGCGCGACGCGCGGGCAGGTGTTGATCGGGTTCTCTGAGTCGCAGGAAGGCATTGCGCTGTTCGCGCCGACCGTGCGCACCTTCCTGCATTACTTCACCTTCCTGAACGCAACGTCCGCCCAGGCGGATCACGATTTCTGGAAGAACTACCTGGCCACGCTCACCGACCAGCTTCGCAGAACTTTCCTCGACGATCTGGGCGCAGACGGCTGAGGATTCGAAGGATCGTCGGGGACGGCTTGACGAAATTCACTTTGGCTGCGTGAGCGGGGCGCTGCCGTTGGCGGCATTGGATGCTGGAGGAGCAGGGAGTGACGCCGGGGAATCCGTCCGCTGAGACGTGGCCCGGGGTTCCGGCGGGCGGGCGGGCGGCGCGGCAAACGCGCCGGCCGCTTCCTTGGCGTGGGCGGCCTTGTTCAATTCGATTTGCTTGAGCAGTTCCATGCTGCGCTTCCGCGCCACGAGGGCTTTTTGGTTCCCCAGGCGGCGCTCAAGCCGGGCGCAATACTTCACCGCAACCTGGTCTCCCGAAATGGCGCTGAGGTTAAACCATGCCAATGCTTCGATCTCGTTCTTTCGCACGCCCTCGCCGCCAGCATACATCACCCCAACGTTAAACTGGGCGACGACATCTCCATGTTCGGCCGCCTGGCGATACCATTTCACCGCCTCCGCCAGGTTTTTCTCCACGCCCGTGCCACTGCAATAAATGTCACCGAGGTCGTACAGGGCTGTGGCGTTTCCTTGCTCGGCCGCCTTGCGCAACCACCTCACGGCTTCCTTCGGATCCTGGGCGATGCCCTGGCCGAGGGAATAGCTGACGCCGAGGTTGCATTGGGCGTCGGTATCGCCTTGTTCGGCCGCCTGGCGATACCATTTGACGGCTTCCGCCGGGTCTTTGACCACGCCTTCCCCGTTGGCAAACATCACGCCAAGATAGGCCTGGGCGGCGGCGTTTCCTTGCGCGGCGGACTTACGGACCCATTTGACTGCTTCATCACTGCTTTTGGTTAAGCCGGCGCCGCTGGCATACAACAGGCCAAGTTCGTATTGTGCCTTGGGGTCGCCTGCTTCGGCCGTCATCCGCAGGGCGTCGATCCCTGATTCAGTCGGCGCGGCAGCGACGATGCCCAAGACGCACGCAAAGAAAATCACCACAGAACCCGGGAGTAACTGCATGGATCCGGCTGAGGAGCTATTAGGGCGTCGGCTTGTGGTTCCAGACCGCCAGGAGATCGGGCGATCCCTGGCTGCGAATGCCATTATCGGTCAGAATGTCATCCGTGGCGGCGATGGTCGCCGCCCGTGGCAGAATGAGGGTCTCCGTGTAATGGCCGGCAAACTCGATCTTGACGAACTCGTCCTTCGAATCCCGCAGGGTTTCGACCAGGTGCCGAAGGTTTTTGATCGCGACGCCGTTGACGGCCGAGACGATCCGACCGGCCGGATTGCCATAGCCCTTCACCAGTTTGTGGGGCAGGAATGGTGCTGGGACGACCACCAGCTCCTCTCCATCAAACGAAGGCTTTTCACTGCGCCGGGTGATGATCGGACTGCCCACGAGACTAAGGGCGCCGGCCGCCCGGCCGCCCGATGAGCCGTTGATGAACTGACCGACAAGTTCTTCCGTTGCCGTGGAGAAAGCGATTGGCCCGAAGATGAAATAGACCGGGTAATTGCCCACCAGGGACGGGATCAGACGGGGCCATTTGGCTGACACCGGCAGTTCGATCTTCTTTGTTTTGCCCTCGCGCACGACGGTGAGTGGAACCCTCCCGTCGCGGGCAAGTGTCTGGACAAGATACTTGTAATGCAGCCGCAGGTTTTCGCCGGCCCGAATTTCGCCCTGATCATCCACCGGGGTGTCACCGATTTTGGTGACGACATCCCAGCGCTTGAGCGGGTAGCTCGGCGCCCCATTGTAAGGCTCATTCACCACCACGCCTTCGGTCGATTTGTCGAGCTTGAGGAAGGCCCGGAGCGCGGGATTCTCCAGCGTCTGATAGGAATCAAAACTGGCCGGTTTGCCGTCGTAATGACCGTCGGCCACGTCCTTGAGGAACAGCTCGATCTCCTCACAGGGCACGATGTACCCGATGTTCTCCGCGCCACCGCCGAGCCGGCTGAAGGCGAGCCCGATCATCTTGTCGCCGGCCACCGCGGGGCCGCCGCTGTTGCCGGGGTTGATGGCGGCGTCGATCTGAATCCGCAGCCCGCTGGTGGAATAGTAGTAATTCGTAAAGTCGATCCGGGAGACGATTCCCTTGGTGATCGAAAGGTTGGTGCCGCCGGTCGGGAATCCGTACACCATCACGGGATCCTTCACCTGGGGCAGGATGGTGGCGCGCGGCAGCGGGGCATGGGAGTCAAAGAACGATTCGTCATCGAGCTTGAGCACCGCCAGATCAATGCCGGGGGCGAACGACTCGACGGACGCCGAAAGTTTGTCGCCGGCCTCGTTGGCCTGAATCTGGATCTGGGTGGCGTATAGGATGACATGGGCGTTCGTGAGAATGCGTTTGCCGTCGATGACCACGCCGCTGCCCGAAATCTCCTGCGGCGACTGCTTGGTCCATGGCTTGAACACGTCGGGATAGCGCACGGTCGCGAAGACCTTCACCACGGCGTTCTCCACCGCCCGGGACTGGGGGGCACTGGGTGCCGCCGGACTGGTGGGCGTGGCCGGGGCGGTAGCCGCCGGCGGAGTGGTGACCGCGGGAGCGGTAGTAACCGCCGCCGGGGTGGCGGCCGAATTGTCCACCGGTTTTTCCGGGGCTCCGAATGAGAGGCGAGGGAAGCCGAGCAAGGTGGTGGCGAGGGCCAGGACGGCAAGGCGGCGGTCGATGCGCAGGGATAGGTGCATGGTGGAGTTTTCGGAGACGTTGACGAGGCGAGCCGCGCGGTGCAACCCCTGCCTGGGGCCAGGTGGAAGCGGAGTCACGGTCTTTTGTTTTTGAACGAGTCTCGTCTGACATGGGCGGGACGCCCATGGGATCGCGCGACGGCTCCTCAAACCAAAACACCATGGAAGCGGAGCGCCGTCGAAGAATCCCCGCGCGCAGGGTGACCAATCCAGCCGGGAGAAGAACGGGCGCGGCCCGCCGGTAGCGGTGAGCGCGGCTCGGGACTTGACTCGCCGCAACTCCGCCGCATGAGTTTGACTAAACAGTTAATCAATCGTGCTCGCCCTGCCCAAACGAAGCAAACGTGCCGGAGCGCCGGAACCGCGCGGCGACACGCGCGCGGCGATCCTCGCTGCGGCGGAGTCCGTCTTTGCCGCCGCCGGACTCGCCGGAGCCCGCATCGACGCCATCGCCGCCGCCGCCGGCGTCAACAAGGCGCTGCTTTACTATTACTTCGAGAGCAAGGAACGGCTTTACATTACCGTGCTGGAGGAACAGTTCCGTGAGTTCAACCGGCAGGCGGTGGAGATTCTGACCGCGGCGGGCCCGGCCCGGGCCATCCTGCTGCGGTATGTGGGCCTGCATTTCGACACGATCAGTCGTCGGGGCCTTTGCGCGCCGTTGCACCAGCAGCTCCTGATGGCGGGCGGCAGGGCGGCCGCCGCGCTGGTGCGCAAATATGCGATTCCGCGCAGCGCGGCGCTGGGAGGGTTGCTGGAGCGGGGCATGCGCGACGGGGAATTCCGCCGGGCCGATGTCCGGCATACCGCGGTATCGATCGTTGCCTTGATCGTGTTTTACTTCTCGGTCTCGCCGATGGTCCGGATGCTCGGCCACGCGGACGCCTATTCCGCGGCGGATCTGGCGCGGCGCAAGGCGCAGGTGCTGGATTTTGTCCGTCATGGCCTGTTCGCAAACCCGGAGGAGATGATCGCATGAAACGCAGACTTCGCTGGCTGATTCCGCTCGTGGTGCTGGCCGTGGTGGCCGTCTATTTCCTCGCCGAATGGCGGCCGCGCCGCCTGGCGCTCACCGGCATTGTGACGACGGATGAGGTGATCGTCAGTTCCGAGATCCAGGGGCGGCTGCAGAAGCTGACGGTCGGCCAGGGCGACACCGTGACAGCGGACCAGATCCTCGGCGTGATCCGCCCCGAGGAGTGGAAGGCGGACCTCGCCTTTTTCGACAACAGTGCCCGGCAGTCCGCCGCCCAGGTGACGCAAGCGGAGGCGGACCTGCGTTACGAGGAGGCGCAGACCGACAGCCAGATCAAGCAGGCGGACGCCAACCTGGCGGCGGCCCTGGCCCAGGTGGTCCAGGGCGAGGCCGACCTGGAGAACGCCCAGCTGACCTTCGCCCGCGAAATCGAGTTGAACAAGAAGGGGGTTGATTCTTCCCAGGCCTTTGATCTGGCGCGGACCGAGGCGGACAGCGCAAAAGCCCATGTGGAGTCGCTCCGCAAACAGGCGGAAGCGGCCCGGGCGGCGGTGGCGCTGGCGCGCTCCAGCGCAGAACAGGTCGCGGTCCGGCAGGCGGGGGTGGAGGCTGGCCGCCATCAACACGCGGCGGCCGAGGCCCAGGCGCAGAAAGCCCGGGTGCAGCTGGGCTACACCGAGATTCACGCGCCGGTCGCCGGAACGGTGGACGTGCGGGCGGCGCTGCCAGGCGAGGTCGTGAATCCGGGGCAGGCGATCCTCACGCTGATCGATCCGGATAACCTTTGGGTCCGTGTCGACGTCGAGGAGAGCTACATTGACCGCATCCGCCTGGGGGAGACGCTCACCGTGCGGCTGCCGTCCGGCGCGGAACGCGAAGGCACGGTGTTTTTCCGCGGCATTGACGCCAGTTATGCGACCCAGCGCGACGTCAGCCGGACCAAGCGCGATATCAAGACCTTTGAAGTTCGCCTGCGGTGCGCCAATCGCGACCGGGCCCTCGCCGTCGGGATGACCGCGTATGTCACCGTGCCGCTGGCCAACCCGTGACCGGTCCATGGCTGACGTCGAAGTAGACAAGCTGACCAAGTGCTTCGGTGATTTCTGCGCCGTGAATGCGCTGAGCTTCACGGTGAATCACGGCGAGGTGTTCGGTCTGCTCGGGCCCAACGGGGCGGGCAAGTCGACCCTGATCCGCATGCTGACGACGCTGGTCGTGCCGACTTCCGGGACGGCCCGGGTCGGCGGGCACGACATTGTCCGGTCGCCCAACGAGGTCCGCCAGGTGATCGGCGTGATCCCGCAGGCGATGACCTCCGACCTGGACCTGAGCGCGGAGGAGAACATGAGCATTTTCGCCAAGCTGTACGGCATCCCGCGGGAGAAGCGCCGGCAGACGATCAACGAGTTGATCGAGGCGGTCGACCTGGGACAGTGGCGGGACAAGCCCGTGAAGATGTTCTCGGGCGGCATGCGGCGGCGGCTGGAGATTGCCCGCGGGCTGGTGCATGAGCCGAAGATCTTTTTCCTCGACGAACCGACGACGGGCCTGGACCCGGTTTCGCGGGTCGCCGTCTGGGAGATGCTGTCACGACTGAAGCGGGAGCGTGACCTGACGATTCTCGTCACGACGCACTACATGGACGAGGCGGACAAGCTGTGCGACCGGATCGCCATCGTGGACCACGGCCGGCTCGTCGCACTCGATTCCCCGTTGAAGCTCAAGGCCTCGATCCCCGGGCGGAATGTGATCGAGGTCAGCTTCTCCTCCGTCCCCGCCGGCTGGCGGGAGACGCTGCAGGCGCTGCCCGAGGTCGCGGACGTGAAGGCGGACGAGCACGTCTTCCGCATCTCCTCAAACAACGGGCCCCGCAGCACTGTGGAGATCATGGAGGCGGCCCGCCGCGCCGGCATCACGCTGACTTCGCTCTCGGTGCAGAGCACGACGCTGGACGACGTCTTTGTGCGCTACACCGGCCACCAGTTGCGCGACGCGCTCCAGAGTTCGCCGGTCTATGCTCCGGCGCATCTGATCGAGCGAAAATAGGAAGCCGCGACCGCCATGCACCGGATCTGGGCCATCATCGAGCGCGATCTCCGCCGATTCCGTCGCAGCCCGACGTTGATCATTGTCTCGATGGTCATGCCGCTCGTGCA
>PLOH01000112.1 GCA_003142955.1 Opitutia bacterium
CCCCCCTGCATTTTACAGGAGGTAACGGAGGAAGCGGAGAGAAGGGACGAAGGAAAAGAAACTCCCCTCAGTTCCCTCCGTTTTCTCCTGGAAAAAATTAGGGGGTTGAGATCATCGCAGGGTCGCCGCTTGCCTGTCCTCCGTAGGCCTGGCGAAGGAGGATCGGCGGACCACGGTTGCCCTTTCCGATCTGCGGTTTGCGATTTCGGCGTCGTTTCTCGGTTTCCTGGTTTCACCGTTTCCCGGTTTTCATCGGTGGACCCGGACGTGGCCGACATAGACGCCCTGGATGCGCAGTTCCTCCGTCGCCACAATCGGCCGATAGTTCGGATTCTCGGGCATCAGCACGGGCTTGCCCCGGTTGATCACGAGCCGTTTCAGCGTGGCTTCGCCGTCGACGAGCGCGCCCACGATGTCGCGGTGCTGGGGCGGCCGGCAGGCCATCACCACGAGGTCGCCGTCCTGGATGCCGGCGCCCTCCATCGAGTCGCCGCGCACCCGCAGGCTGTAAACCTCCTCGCGCGGTCGCAGCTTGAACAAGGTCGGATCGATGGCGAGATGCCCGTCCGCCATCTGCTCGTTGGCGGAGGGCGGCCCGGCCGGGATGGTGCCGAAGATCGGGATGTCGAGGACCGGATGGGCGTGGGGCAGCACGAGCCCGCGCGCGATGCCGGGGCGCCGGACGAGCGCGCCCTTCTTTTCCAGGGCGGCGAGATGGCAGTCGACCGCGTTGACGCTGGCGAAGCCGAAATGCGCCTGGATCTCACGTTGCGACGGGATGACCCCGTGCTCGCGCTGATGCGTCTGCACGTACCGGAGGATCTCCTGTTGCCGCTTGGTGAGCACTACTGAACATTTGACCAGTATGCCGGTTTCCGCAAGCGGAAATGCGGCCGGCCGGCCGCGGTTGCCGTTCAGGGCTTTTGTTTCGATTCGCTGCAATCGCCAATCCAGTCATTAACGAACGGCTATCATGAAGCAGATTGCGTGGATGGTTTCTTCTCGGCAGATTGAACAACTCCCGCACCATAATCACCCTTTGCGTCTTGGCGATTTTGCGTGAGGAAGGATTGAAAAAGCGGAGGTCCGATCCCCTGAAGTTTTCTCACGCAGAGCCGCAGAGGCGCGAAGCGGGAAGCATCAATCCATGACGCTTGCGGCGCCTGACAAATGCGGCGCCGGATTTGAGGTTATGGGAGAAAGGGCCTAATTTTGCGGCATGGCTTCACAGATCAGCACAGCTTTACGCCGCCTCGGAACGCAGGGGCCGGAGGTGACGGCAATCGGACTGGGTTGCATGGGCATGAGCGAGTTCTACGCGCCCAGCCAGATGGACGATCAGGAATTGATCCGCGCCATCCATCGCTACCTCGATGCTGGCGGTAACTTTCTGGACACCGCCGACATGTATGGCTCGGGGCGCAATGAGGAACTCGTGGGCCGCGCGATCGCGGGCCGGCGGAGCGCGGTCGTGCTCGCGACGAAGTTTGGCAACGTCCGCGGGCCCAAGGGTGAATTTCTCGGCGTGCGCGGCGATCCAGCCTATGTGCGCCAGTGCTGCGACGCCAGCCTCCGGCGGCTCAAGGTCGAGATCATCGATCTCTATTACCAGCATCGGGTGGATCCAAAGGTGCCGATCGAGGACACGGTGGGGGCGATGGCCGGCCTGGTGGCGGCGGGCAAGGTGCGGCATCTCGGGTTGTCGGAGGCCGCGCCAGCCACGATTCGCCGCGCCGCCAAGGTGCACCCGATCGCAGCGTTACAGACGGAGTATTCGCTGTGGAGCCGCGATCCGGAGCGCGAGATACTGCCGACGGCGCGCGAGCTCGGTATCGGATTTGTCGCTTACAGTCCGCTCGGTCGCGGGTTTCTCACCGGACGATTCAAGACCTTTGAAGATCTGCCGGCCGACGACTACCGGCGGAATCATCCCCGTTTTCAGGGGGAGAACTTCCGAAAGAACCTGGACCTCGTGGCGAAGATCGAGGAGCTGGCACAACACAAGGGATGCACGGCCAGCCAGCTCGCGCTCGCGTGGGTGCTGGCGCAGGGGCGGGACGTCGTGCCGATTCCCGGGACGAAGCAGGCCAAGTTCGTGGACGAGAATCTTGCCGCCGCAGGAGTCGTCCTCAGCCCGGAGGATCTGCGCGCGATCAACCTGGTGCTGCCGCCCGGCTCGACGGCCGGCGATCGCTACAACGCGCAGGCGATGGCCGCGGTGAACCGATAACCACGAGTCGACCTTCGGCCTCCTCGTGGTTATTTCAAAATGGCTGCGCCATTTTGTGGAGAACGGAGAGCGAGAACATTCTCTCAAGCGTCGCCGGGTTCTGAAAGGCTCAATGGTTTTGTTGCCGAGCCGTTCTCCCGGGATCCAACCACGGCCCGCGCATGAGGCGCGACCCTACGAATTCGGCCCAGTCGCCGGCGAGGGCCGACGCTACGCCGACCGTATCGTATCAGCCAGCACCTGCTCGAGGATGACGATGTCGAGCCAGCGGTCGAATTTTCTGCCGACTTCGCGCAAATGGCCGACGCGGGTGAAGCCGCAAGCCTCCAGGAGACCGATGCTGGCCTGCGATTCGCTGCAGCACACCCCCACCAGGATGTGGTGATCGCGGCGGCATCGGCCGTGGTCGCTGAACGAAGGAGACAGGCACTCATGGTTCGAGCGCGAAGGCCCGATAGCTGTGGGGCGCGAGGGATACTTCGAAGGTGGTGCGCGGTTCCGCCGGCGGTTCCCAAGGATTCTTCGGCGGGGCGGGCGCCTGACCGGTGAGGACTTCGCCGGAGATAAGATCGCGCAGCTTTTGGCCCAGGCCGAGCGCGGCGACTTTCACCTTGGCGCTTTCCGGCAGGAACGATTCGACGATGACCGTATGGTTGTCGTAGGCGAAGAGCGCGACCTGGCTCGGCCCGTCCAGCCGGACCGGGAAACCCTGCATGACAACATCCTTGATCGCGCTCGTGACGGCGGTTGGGAGCCGGTAGAGGTGATGCAGGTTGTCGGGCAGGGTCCAGACGTAGAAATGGCCTTTTTTGCTGTAGCGATCCAGCAGCAGGATGGGGTAGCCCGTGGTGTCAGAAATCGCATTGACCAGCGCCCAGGCATCGTTCGTCAGGAATCCAATTTGCGGGAAAAGAATCGGTGGGGCGCCGGTGACACGATTGCTCAGCACATCGCGGTCCCCGGATTCAAAACCGGTGGAGTAGCCATCCGCCAGGACGCGACGGCTGCTGGTCTGGAGCTCGACGATATCCTCGATGCCGCGGCCTTGCAGGGCCTGGTAGAGACCGGAGGTGACGATCACGGATTTGCCGGCGACGAGCTGCCGCTTGATCCGGGAAACGATTTCGGGATCGGCCTTTGCCTCCTCGGTTAGCAGCACGACCGGCGCGTCTTCGGGAAAGGTCGGACGAAGGTCGATTGGAATTCCCATCATGCCAAAGTAGTTGTGCGAGAAATCCTCGCCGAGGGCATGCGGCGGCCGGTAGCTCGGGATCCCGATCGGGTTGCCCAGCTTGCCGACGATAGCATCGGCCTGTTCGAGCGCATAACCAGCGGCGCGCGCCCAGGTCGGCGCGGCGGCCTCGGCGGGCGGAGTGCCCGGCCGGACATGTTTGAGCATCTGGTTGTAGTCGAAACTTGTGGCCGTCGACTGCCAGGCCTCGCGTTTGCCGGCTTCGACGGGCTCGAGCATTCCGCCCCAGAAGAACAGCGTCATCTCGCGGGCCTTCGCAAACATCGTGTCCCAGAGTTGCTCGGCATAGCGGTCGACATAGCGGATGCTGAAGGTGTCGACCCAGCCGCCGCCGTTGCGGCCCGGCGCGATGGCCTCGAAGTAGCGGATGATCTGGTAGCTCTCATACTGCTGGAGGAACTGCTCAGTATAGTCGGGATCGCGCGTTTCGGTGCCCGTGTAGATGCCGTCGAAAATCTTCGGCCCTTCCTCAAGATCGAAACCGAGGCCCGCGAAATGCCCGTACCAGTTCGGGTATTTGATGGTCACCTTGGCGCGCGGATTGACCGCCTTGGCCGCGCCGACGACGAGGTCCCGGCCGACCTCGTTCATCAAATCGAGCCGGAACTGGGTCCAGCTGCGGTTTCCCTTGGCGGCGATATCGGAGTCATTCTTCGTCGTCACAAAGAAATAGTCGTCGAGGATGATTTCGTCGAAATGGCGCGCGACCCGCTCCATCGCCTTTTTGGCGAACTCCCGGTCGGCCGGATTGGTGTAGCAAAAAGAGCCAAACGCCCCGTCGGCCGGGGCGTCGGTGAACGTGATGCCGCCGGCGGCGCGCACCCCGTGGTCGAGGAAGAATTTCTTCACCGTTTCCAGCAGGGCCTCATCCGCCACGACGCGATCGCGATGGGCCTCGATGTAGACCTTGTCCACTTTCAGCTGGGAGCTGATCCGCCGCCATTCGGAATCCAGCCGCCCCGGTTCGGCAAACGTGTTCACGACCGCGACCGGAATGTAGATGGCCACAACGAAGTTCTGGTATTGACCCTTCGCTGGGGCCGCGGGAGCCGGAGCTTGGGCGCGGGCAGAGCAGGGAAGGGAAAGCGCGAGCGCGCTGGTCACGAGGAGTAAGGGAAAGGAGAAGCGCATCAGGGGAAACCGGAGGTTGATCATGGGTTTGGGGGAAGGATTGGGCAACGCGTGGCAGGGGGTTTCGCTGGATCTCAGCGTTACCCACTTGCCGGACTTTTTCGAGGGGGAAAACAGCGGAAAACCGGATTGGCACCTGCCGAACGTAGCGCCCGGCAGATTGATGCCGTTGGACATGCTGGTCGACCTCTTGAGCCCTCTGTGCGTCGCGCCTACCGGCGCCCAAACGCGGTACTGACTGCCGCGCCGACCTCGGCGACAACCGAATCTCGCACCGCCGCCGGACTGGTCGAGTCGGTATAGTAGACCGCGACCAGGAAAGGGGATCCGTGCAGCGGCCAGACGATCGCGACATCGTTGGTCGCGCCATGCTCGCCGGAACCGGTCCGGTTTCCGACCCGCCATGCCGGGTTCAAACCTGCGCGCAGCCTCGTGGCGCCAACCTTGCTGTCGACCAGCCAGGTTTCGAGTTGTTGACGGGACACCGACGACAGCACCTCGCCGGTGAGCAACTTCGTCATCGCACCCAACATCGCCGCCGGGCTGGTGGTGTCCCGCTCGTCTCCCGGCAGATTGGAGTTTAGCGACGGTTCATCGCGGTCGAGTCGCGTCACTGGGTCTCCCAGCGATCGCACGTAACGGGTGAGCCCGTCCGGTCCTCCGATGACTCTCAGCAGGAGGTTTGCCGCCGTGTTGTCGCTGTATTCGATGACGGCGGCGCACAGTTCAGAGATCGTCAGTCCGCCTTCCGGCAGATGTTTTCTCGCGATCGGGGCATAGTCCTCTAGCTCGCGCTCGCCGTAGGCCACGAGGCGATCCAGCGTTTCCCGGTGCGCGTCAACCCGCGACAGCACGGCGGATACCAGCAGCAGCTTGAATGTGCTGCACAGGGCAAAACGCTCTCCGGCCCGAAATTCGAGGCGTCTGCCGGTGCCGGTGTCGAGGGCGGCAACGCCCAGCCGCCCACCAGCCTTGTGCTCGATTTCCGTCATCCGCTCGCGAAAGCCCGAATTCGAGAGTTCCTCCGCGCCGGGGGCGAGCGATGCCGCCAGCAGGGCTGCAAGCACAAGTCCGGAGATTCTTGGGAAACGCGGTTTCATCGTGGCGCCGGTTCAGGGGTTCATTCCGGCAGGGCCGACCGGTGGGCGCGAGTTTGGCCTTGAGCCGGGCAAAACAACCCGGCACGCCGCGCACAGCATCGTGCAACGCAGGTTGCAGGCGTTCGTCAGGGTGAAAGAAACAAAAGAGGGGAAGTCCATGGGGTCACCGGGAACTCAAGCGGCCGCGCCGCAGCATTTCTTGTACTTCTTGCCGCTGCCGCACGGGCAGGGATCGTTCCGGCCCACTTTCGGCGTTTCGCGCCGGACGGTCTGGCCCTTGGGTGGCACGGCACCGGTGTAGACCCATTTGCCCTCTTCGCGTCCAAACAAAGCGGTCTCCACATGTTCATGATCCTGGCCCGCGGACCGGAAGCGTGCGGAAAACTCGACCAGCCCTTCGGTGTCATCGGCCCCGCCTTTCTCGGTGCGCAAAATCGCCAGCCCCAGCCATTCGGAGCTCTCGGCCCACCGCTTCGCGTCGTCGAGCGAGAAATCCTTGCGTTGTTCGGCGCTCAGCGACCGCTCGAGGTGGTCGTACGCGTGTTTCACGTGGGCCGTATAGCGCGAACGCATCAGCGCCTCGGCCGTCGCGGCTGGCGCGCCGGCGATGATCGGACCGCAGCACAATTCGTAGGGAGAACCGGAACCGCAGGGACAGTCAGCCATAAAGGGCCATTTCTTGTCCGCCTCGATGTTGCGTGCAACAGCGAAACGCCGGGGGCGGCATTCCGCGTACGGCTAATTCATTCTTGACCTGTTCCTCCGTCGTAGGGGCGCGATCTTGTCGCGCCCTCGGAAAAGGGCGCAGCAAGCCTGTGCCCCTACGAGAGGAGACCGGACGTTCCTCCCGAGAATGAACCGGCCCTGGTCTTCCCTCTACCGCTTCAGCCAGCCGGCGGCCTTCATCCAATCTTCCACGCGGTCGGGCCAGGTGGTGACCGTCGCCGCAGTGCGCCGCAGGCCATAGCCGTGCCCGCCGGTCGGATAAAGGTGCATTTCGACGGGAATCTTCGCCTGTTGCAGCGCCGCATAGTACACGAGCGCGTGCTGGACGTGGACGGGGTCGTCCTCGGCCATCGCTAGAAACGTCGGGGGCGTCGTGGCGGCGGACACGTTCAGCTCGGGGTTGAGCGCAAAATCCTTTTCCTCCAGCGCCAGACCACCCGGATACACGAGCACGACGAAATCCGGTCGGCAGCTCGTCTGGTCGGCTTCGTCAACGGCGGGGTACGTGCGGGTGGCGTGGTGGTTTCCGAGCATGGCGGCGAGATGACCGCCGGCCGAGAATCCAAGCACGCCGATCCGCTGCGGATCGACGCCGAGTTCCTTCGCCTGGTGGCGGACCAGCCCGAGGGCGCGTTGCGCATCCTGGAGCGGGGGAACGAATGCCGGCAGACCGGACCGGGCCGGCACGCGGTACTTGAGCAACACCGCTGTGACCCCGATCGAGTTCAGCCATTCGCACACCTCGGTGCCTTCGAGATCGAGCGCGAGAATGTAATAGCCGCCGCCTGGGCACACCAGCACGGCTGCGCCGGTGTTCTTTGCCGGGTCCGGCGAGTAGATGGTGATCGTGGGGTTCGAGACATTCCCCAGTCGGATCACCGTACGGCCGGCGATGAGATTGTCGGTTGGTTTGGTGGTGTCCGCCTCCGGTGGCAGCGGGGCGGTTTCACCCGGCACCTTGTCCGGCCAAAGCGG
>PLOH01000134.1 GCA_003142955.1 Opitutia bacterium
TCGGCGGGATGCTTTGTCTCCGGCATAAAGGGGGATGGTATCACGGGCGGGCCGGGGCGAGTTGCGATGCCGTTCAATTAACGCATTGAGTGGGGCGCGGCCCGGTTGCCTGCGGGCCGAATTCCGGGAACGGACTCGCTGAAGGACCTGTCTCAACGGCAGACTTCCTTGGCGTTTGCGCTGGCGCGAAGGGGATTTCGCAACAGGTATCCTGTTCTGGCCTAGGATCTTCCGTTGAGGGTCAGCCGGCTAGCTTAAGCCAGTTGACGCGACGGGGGCCGAATCGCCGATGGCGTCGGCAGTCGGCTGGCGAGCGCCTGCAAAACCTGCCGGTCACAAGGCCAACGACGAACTGCCAATTCTCCGAAGCGTTCAAGCGGCCGCCGGTGAAAACACCAGCAGCCCTTGCCGTACGAGCTCATTCAAAGCAAAGCGGCAGGCTGGTTGCGCAGGGAATCGGTCCAGGCCCTCGGCGAGACACGGAAACAGGGCGGCAATCTCCCGAACCGTTCGCACGCCGTCGCATAATTGGATCAACGCCGCCGAAAGCGCGCTGAGCTGGAGCATTTCGACACCCCCACGAGGCAACTGGCGGTCTGCGACGACGACCGGGCGCCGCGGCACATCGCCCAGCGGCCGGTTGCTCCTGAGGCAGTCGATCACGCCCTCATAGTCCGCGCTGAGGTGCAGGAGGGTCACGCCGGTTGCGACGCGCGGCACGGCTTCCAGGTCCGCCACTGGGGGCGCGCCTTCAGGCGTTGGCGGGGAGGCCGGCGGAGCGGTCCCGCGCTGATACGGCCGCTCGAACTGCGTTTCGTATTCCAGGAGCGTGGTCACCGCCAGCGACTCCGCATCTTCCCCGGCCGGGTACTCGGAAGCGACGAATTCCAGGAAATCGCCGCGGAATGCAGCACTCGCGTGGTATTCGCCGTCCACCCGAACCAGCGGCCGATGCGAGGCGCGCCACGTCCGCCAGCGATCGAACACCGCCAGGATGCCGCTGCGCCGGTCGAGCGCAACCATCAGCCATCGAAACTGCTCGATGCCATACATGAGGAAGTCGTGCAGCTCCATGAGGTGACCGCGGTCAAGGTGGGCGGTGGGAACGCTGTAGAAATTGGGGAAGATGCTCGGGTGTTCCAGGATGAGGGCGCGGTCGGCGGCATCCTGCCGCCAGCCTTGGAAAGCCATATCGGAAAACAGGCCATCCCATTTTAGCCGTCCGCGAAACTCCCGATTCAGGGCTGTCCCGGCCAGCGGCGCCAGGAGGTGGAACTGCGCCTGAACACGGTCGCAACGCAGCGCATTCATGATGAAACTGACCGAGCCGCGCAGGTCGTCTGCGGTCTCGCTGGGGAATCCCGTAATCAGCGAAATGGTGGCGCGCATGCGATGATTGGCCGTGCAACGGATTGCGGCGGACGCGTGTTCGAGATCGAGGCACTTGCCGATGGCGCGCTGTATGCGGGCCGATCCGCTCTCGATACCGAAAAAGAATCCCCGGCAGCCAGCTCTTGCCATGAGGGCAAGCAGCTCTTCATCGACGCAATCCGTGCGCGCGCTGCAGGTCCACTCGAATTTGCAGCCACAATTCAAAAGGAAGTGGCAGAACTCAACGACCTGCGCGCGGACTGCGGTAAAGGTATCGTGGACGAGGTTAAACGTTGCGGTCCCGTACGTCTGGTGGAGGGCCTTCATCTGCTCGATGACGCGTGCCGGAGTCTTGAGGCGGAAACGCCGCCGGAAGAACTCGCTGGTGGAGCAGAAGGTGCAGGCAAAAGGGCAGCCGCGGCCGACCTCGAGGGGAATGGTCCGCCGCTTCTCGATGCCAGGCCACAGGTGATAGGCGGGCGTGGGAAGTCGGTCGAGATCCGGCAGGACCGGCGAATCGCGGGTGCAAACCACACTTCCGTTGCGGCGAAACGTGATGCCCGCTACACCAGCCAAGCCGTTCGCGCACCCAAGCGCGGTCAGCAACTCAGGGAGGGTCTGCTCGGCCTCGCCGCGCACGACGACATCGACAAATGGGAACGCCTCCAGGGTCTCGACAGCCACAGCCGATGCCTGCGGGCCGCCGAACACGATCGCGGCATCCGGGTGGGCGCGCTTGACCTCGCGCGCCAGCCGCACTGTCAGGGGATAGCTGCTGGAGATGGTGCCGAACCCATAGACGTTGGCATGAACGCTCTGCAGCGCGCGGACCGCCAGGGGAAAGAAGCCTCCCTCGCCCCCAGGGCTCTCATTGCAGATCCACTCGTAGAACAGCCGATTGAGATCGAAAAGCTGGTGAGGAATTCCTTTCTCTTCCAGCACGGCAGCGAGGCTCAAAACTCCCAGGGGCGGATGGTTGGTACTGAGCCGCTCGGCCTGATTCCGGTCGGTTACCGTGCCTTCAAACTCGGTGACTGTAGGCGGCCCGATCAGGCACACCACAAAATTCGTTCCCTGTGCCGGCATTCCGCCCCCCTGCGCTCATCAAGCCGAGCGCGCCAGCGGGGGATCATCCGGGCACTCTATCGTCCTCAATGTCGTTATGTACTCTGATCACCTTTGTTTGGCCCCGAATCCGACCCATCAGCACAGCCGCAACGGTGGACTTGAACGCTTCCTCGAGCGCCTGCTCTTGGTCAGGGGTCAAGCTTGGATTTGGAAACGTAATTCTAAATCCTATTCTTTTCTCTTCGTCCATGTTGTAACCTCGATATCACTCAAGTATAGGATGTCTATATCCGATCTTCAACGAGAATTCGAAAGATTTCGGGGAGATCCTGACCGGCCCAGGACGGTTGGACGAACCAGGCGAATCGGCCACCAAAGGCCTGCGGTTGCCGGCGCCGTGAAGGTCGATCATCCAGATGTCGCCGGTCATATCCACGAGGTTGAGAACCAGGATATCGCGCGTAACGGCGATCCGGAAACCCTTACGAAAGAGAGTCCTAGGCGATTGCCTCAGGTTGTGAAAATGACACTCTGCGGACGGCTCGCCGGCGGGCCGCTTCGTGTCCGGCAGGGCCGGCTTCGTTCAGAAAAGGCGAGATGTGGATACAGGTGGGATTCTGGTAGTCGCTGGCCCCGAAGGCGATCCACCGGTCATCTGGCGAGATGTGGGGCGGATGGGTACGGTAGCGGCGCTGCGTTACGCGTACCGGACCAGCGGAAAACAACTCCAGGCGGCAGGGTCCGCTGCAACCGGCGCCGCCGGCGAATACAGTATGAGTGTTCCGCCGGGGCGGTACATGCTCATGGCCGTGTCCACCACCGCGATGAGGCAGGAGGTGTCTGCGCAGACCGCCAAGCATTGAGGGCAGCGCGGTTATTGCAGCTTCGAGTATTCCGCCTTAGCTTCCAGCAGGACAGGCAGATCAGGATCGGCATCTTTCCACAACGCGAAAAAGTCCTGGTAAAACTTGCGGCTCTTGGCCAGATCGCCCGTGAGCGCCGCGGCGCGCGCCAGCCCGAGATGGGCCAAGGGATAATCGTTGTCAAGTGGCCACCAACCCCGATGGTCCAGAACTCCCTGAAACTCCGCAACCGCTTCGGCGCCCATGCGCTGCCCCAAGTACACTTCGCCGCGACACTCCATCAGCATAAGACCCCAGACGCTGCCGTAGGGATTGGCTGTCCGCAAATCCTGGATGGCGGTTGTCGTGTGGTTGCGGCGGATATCCAGCAGGGTCCGAAAGGAGCGGAGATATACCTGATTCAGCCTAGTGTCCTTGGGGTAGAGCTTCTCCAACTCGTCAGCAATTGCCAGCGTCCGGCTGGCATCCCCACAAAAAGCTGAAGCGATCACAACCATCATTAGTGTGGGCGCCGTGTGCGCCAATTCCAATGCTCTCCGAATATCGTCTCCGGCCTGCCGGCATTGGCCAAGCGTGGCTTCGTCGTGCGCCATATTGGCGGCGATACTCGCTGCTGAATCCTTGGAATTGCGGCTCAGGTAGATCCCCATCAAGCGCTCGGCGAGTTCACGCTCCCGCCGCAACTGGCCATAGAATCCCGCCGCACGGAAATGCCACTCCAGAGCGATTGCCTGGTCCGGCTGGGCGCTGGCCCATTCGAGTTGCCGATTCATTTCGGCGCTCTCTCCGTTCAGGAAGGCGACCTCATAGAGGACGAGATGACAATTGGTGGAATCCATTCGCCGTGCGGCTGCCTGAACACAAAGCTCTTTCGCTTCGGCCAACCCATTAAGTGCCAGGAATGCGTACGCCAGATCGCCGATCGTTACAGCGCTCCGGGGATCTAGGGGGAGTGCTTCGCGATACGCCGCTACGGCTTTATCGTATTGGCCCGCGTTCGCATACGACGTGCCGAGGTTATTCCACGCGACCTGGGATCGCGGATATGTCTGGGTCGCAGTTTCGAGGGTCTCGATCCCGCGATCCGTTTCTCCCGTGACCTCCCGATAATAGAAATGTTCGATGATGAGCCGTTCCAGTTCGCTGGTGCGGTCGCGAAGCTCGAATGCTCTGCGCAAAGACTCGGTCATCAGCTCAGGCTCTCCGACGTTGTAATAGGCGGCCGCAAGTGCGCGGTACGCCTCGGCGAAGTTCAGGTCCAGTTCAACCGCTCGCCGAGCGTATCGGATACCCGCCCGATAGTCGGTCGCATTAATCTTCTGCCGCGCCAGGGAGTAGGCCTTGAGGGCCTCCAGGGACGAAGTGGTGACGTTCGTGAGCGGCACATCGTATTTCTGAATAGAGGCCAGGGATTCTCCCAGTTTGCGGCGCAGTCGGGTCGCGGCACCTCCCAACACGTGCAGAACGCGCTCCTTGCTTTCGGCCTCCACCTGGATTCGGGCGATCGCCTCGCTAGTGCCGGCGTTCACTGCCTCAAGCGTCAGGACGTAATGACTGCCGAGCGCGGAAATCGATCCCTCGATCAGCGCTTTGACTCCCTGCCGCTGGCAGATCTCGCGGCCGATTTCGTTGGTGATGCGATCATCGGGAGGGCGGCCCATCAAACGAAGAGTTTCACGGATGGTTGCGTCACTGAGGATATTCAGGAAGGGCGATTGTTCGAGGTGCGCCGCCAGTCCCTGCTTGAGCGCGTCGTCAAAGACCGCATCGCCGGTGGTATTGACGAAATCCGCCAGCATGATGGTGTCCTTGGAGGTCAACGGCAGAGCGCGCCGTGAGTAGGAAAAAACTCCCCCTGCCGCCAGTCCCAGCGCCAGCAGTGAGAGCCCGGCGGCTTTGCGGTGTCGCATGATTAAGCTGCCGATGGACCGGCTGACACCCGGAGCTCCGGCTCCCCCAGACGCGAGACCCTCGCGGAGGGCTTCTAGCATGATCCGCGCATCACCGATGTCTTGGAGACGGCTCTCGGGGTCCTTGCGCAAGCAGAGGCGGACAAGTTTATCAACTTGCTCCGGCACTCCCTCCAGCGGTTTTGGTTCCGTAATGGCGGCTGCGGCCAGGGAGGCGGCGATGGTCCCGCCGGGGAACGCCCGCCGGCCGCTCAGCATCTCGTAAAGGATGCAGCCGAAGACGAAGATGTCGCTGCGCGTGTCGGCTGGCTTGTCTTCCATCTGCTCGGGCGCCATGTAGCCGGGCGTGCCCGCCAGGCCGGCAGTCTGCGTCGAAGCCTCCGGGCCCTCCTGTTCCACCAGTTTCGCCAAGCCGAAATCCAGCACCTTCACGGACCCCTTCTCCGTCACCAGAATGTTGCCGGGCTTCACGTCCCGGTGCACGATGCCCGCCGCATGCGCCGCCGCCAACGCGTCCGCAATCTGGATGGCGTAGTGCAGCGCGTCCCGCAACGGCAGTCCTTTACGGCCGATCCTGTCCGCGAGCGTTTTCCCCTCCACGTACTCCATGACGATGGAGTCCCGCCCGTCCTCGGAGACGACGTCGTAGATGGTGACGATGTTCGGGTGGTTCAGGGCCGAGGCCGCGCGCGCCTCGCGCAGGAAACGCCTCCGCCGCTCCGCGTTGCCGGCGGCCAGCGGCGGCAATACCTTGATCGCCACGGTCCGGTTCAAGCGCGTGTCCTTGGCTTTGTAGACCTCTCCCATGCCACCCGCGCCGGCGAAAGACACAATTTCGTAGGGGCCCAGCCGGCTGCCGGGGGAAATCCGGACCGCGTCCGCAGCCAGCGCCCGGGCCGCCATCTCCACGGCCGGCGCTTCCAGGAAACCGGCCGCTTCGGAATCGCCGGCCAGCATGCGCTCGACTTCCCCTCGCAGCCCAGCATCGCCGGCGCAAGCCTGGTCGAGAAACGATGCCCGTTCGCCTGGGGGCTGCGCCTCGGCCTCATGATACAGCCGCTCGACCTGTAGCCAACGCTCGTGTGTCATGCGAAGCGGTACCCGCGGCCGGTTGCTAACATAATACAACCGCCTGCGCATATCCGCTACAGTTCTTGCGGCTTTTCGCGTCCGCTTTCAGCCTCCCCGGGCGGAGGCAAACGGCGTATGAAGCTCACAACGATGGTGGCGGCGACGGACCGTCCGGTAGTTGTACTTGAATGACTATCCGGAAGTAACGGATGTGAATGCCGAGTAGGGGCGGGCCGGAGGATAGCTGGTTAGAACAGCCCTTGCCACCACCGACCGGGATCAGGCTCCACAAACGGCGTATCGGAAGTGCCGGGATGCCGCCACTTGAACGAACCGTGTCGTAGCCCGTTGCCGTGTCCCGTCCCCACCACATCGCAACCTCAGAGCCGCCGGGCCGCGTCTTCGTCGGCGTAGACGGCCACGATCTCGCCGAAATAGACCCGGTGATAATCTCCCTCGGCGTAGAAGTCGTCTTCGACGGCCTGTGCCAGCGTCTCGGGCGCCATGTCGCTGCGGTGAAGCGTCCGGCACTCGTAGTGCACCACGCATTCCTGGATGATCGGCGGCCGCACCTGCCTGCTCGGAACCGGCGTCAGGCGGTTTTCCAGGAACTTGTCGCGATCTCTGCCGGACACCGTGCCGCAGTGGGCCACGGCTTCGGCCAGCTCGCGGGGCGGAACGTTGACCGTGAAATCGCCGGCGGATTCCTCCAGACGGGTGTAGGAGTAGCGCGAGTGCCGCACCAGTACCAGAAAGACCGGCCGCGACCAGATGGAGCCGATGGTTCCCCAGCCGA
>PLOH01000142.1 GCA_003142955.1 Opitutia bacterium
TGCTCAGATGTCTCAGGGCCCCGAGCAAAGTCTGGGGCTGGGCTCCGGGCCGATCGTCAACGGGGAAACCGTTGGTGATCGGTGTAGGAGCCTGCTTGCAGGCGATTTCAGAAGGGAGATCGCCTGCAAGCAGGCTCCTACAATTGAATTGATGCGGCTTAGCGCAGGGTTTCCTCGCCGGGTTCCGCACTGCCGAATCGAGGCAGGCCGCTCAACGGAAAATCGGCCACCGTGGCATGCGCGGTGTTGGCCGCCGCATAGGGCAGTCCTTGCTGAAGAGCTTCCGGCAACGTGGTTTGGCGGTGGAAGACGGCATGCAGAAGACAGCCATGCAGCACATCGCCCGATCCGGTGGACGAAACCTCCTTCACTTGTGGCGGCGTGAGGCTGGCAGGAGCGCCGCCGTGTTCGACGAACCAGACCGGTCTCGGTCCATCGGTTACGATCCAGGCGCGGGGCGACCATCGCTCGGCGGCCAGGCGCAGTCGATTGACCACTGGTTCGGATCGCTCCGTCTCGTCGAACAAGGTGTCAAACTCGGTGCGGTTAATCTTTACCCAGGCCAGCGGCCGTTCAATCAGGTAGCGCAAAGGTTCGCCATACGTGTCCGCTACGATCGGGCCCCGCTCGATCCAGCGGTCGACGGCCGCGCGCAGCATCGCGCATCCGCCGGAACTCCAGCCGGGCACACTGCCACAGATCGCGAGCACGTCTCCATCGGCGCAATGGTCCAGATAGTTGGCGCACGCCAGCGCCGCGGCTTCCTCGATCGGCACGTCCGGTCCGAGAAACGTCGTCTCCGGCTGATTCGGCGACCGCACAACCAAGCCCAGCCGGGTGGCCTGTGCAACGGGAAAGGCCTGGCAGGGGATCCCTTGGGCGCGCACCCACGCTTCGCATTCGGCGCCGGTAGCGCCGCCGGGAAAGCAGAGCGCGGTGACGGGGGCGCCGAGCCGCCCGAGCATCTTGGCAACATTGATGCCCTTGCCGCCGACCTGGAACGCCGCCGACCGGGCCCGCTGGGTTCGCCCCGCCGCCCACGTCGGGAAGCTGAGCGTCTGTTCCCACAGGAGGTTTCCGGTCAACGTGTGGATGTGCGGGATCATCGTGGGCCCTTTCGGGTGGGTTTCACGAATACATAGTTCGCAACGAAAGTCAGTCCCAGCATGGCGCCGAGAGTGCGGACGTTGCGCATCGCCCCGAAGACGGCCGAGAGCGGGCTCGCCTTGGGTTCGTGCACGCGCAGCAGGACCAGGCAGGAAACGAAGGCCGGCACCGTCTGCAGCGCGAACGCATAGTGGTAGACGCGCATGGCATCCCACCCGTGATTCAGCGCATAGGTGATGGCGGCGCCGCTGATGATCGGCGCGACTGCCGTGACGATCGATGTCACCGCGGTGTTAATGCCGATGGCGATGGTCTTGGCCTCGGGCGGGATCAGCTTTAGCAGCATGTTGAAAAGCCCGAGCGTGAAGCCGGCCCAGGTGAAACCGTTCCAAATCCAAAGAGGATAGAGCAGCCAGGAGTTGTCGCGATCGAGAAAGAACCAGAGCAGGAATTGCGCCTGCCAGAGGAGGATGGCCGCGGCCATGACCGATTTGTTGCCGAGGCGGCCGAGCAGCCGGCCCCAGGTCGGCATCGTCACCGCCGCGCCCACGGTGTTGAGGATGATGAACAGGCAGATGTGGTCGAGGGACAGCCCCAGCTGCTTGTACATGAAGACCGGGTAAAACGGCCCGAGGCTATTATAGGCAAACCCCCAGATGGCGCCAAACGCAATGAACCTGAGCAACGAGCGCGAGCGCCGGATTGTCTGTAGCTGTTCCTGCCAGGACAACGGTGCGGCCGTGCCGGCGGCGGGGGCGCTGGCGTTGAGCCGGTGCTGGGCGATGATCGACCAAGCCCGGAGCACCACGGAAACCACGATCACGCCCTGCGTGGCGAGGAGCGAGCCCTGGTACAGGCGCAGGGTGCACCAGACGAGAACGAGGAAAAGCACTGTCGCGGCCTGGATAAGGCCATTGCGAAAGCCGAAGTATTTGGCCCGCAGCCGTTCCGGCGACCACTCCTGGGTCCAGGAATTCCAGGCCACACCGTTGATGGAAGCGAGCAGGCTGAAGCCGAGAAAGAACCCGAGAAAAACCGGCGTGCTCGCCGCCGGGTCGCCGCGAGGCAGGAACGAGAGAGCCACGGCCATGGCCAGCCAACCGGCCGCGTTGCCCCAGGCAGTCACAAGCGTGATGCTTTTCGCGGGGAAATAGTGCGCCAGGGGCGGCGTGAGAAAAATCTGGAGGAAATTGGCGAGGAAGGGAAGGGAGACGATCAAGCCGTACGCCGCCTCCGACAGGTGGAAATTCTCCGTGAGCAGCGCCGCCACGATGAAATTCCCCGGCAGCCACAGATAGCAGAGCGGCGAGGAGGCAACGCCATCGACAATGCACAGCATCAATGCCTGGCGGAGAGCGGAGCGGCGCGGTTGGGTGGTGGTTGCCTTCAAGGTGTGACGGCGTACATAAACGACGATCTGAACGGATTAGTACAGACGGGTTACCGCTTCAAAACACACGAAAAAACTCAGCCATTCAACTCGGAGCTTAGCGCTTTGGGCGGGATCATGCAATTGCTGGCAATTCTCCTCGTGCGCTCGCTATCCGATTGGTGTGCGGGTGTAGGAAGCCCGCTGGCGGGCGATCATCCGTCGCAAGCGACCTTCCGGCTGCATGATCCCGTAGGCTTCATCATTTTTTCGACGCTTTCGTGTGATTCGAGTTTCTCGTGGTAGAGTTCCTTTTCTAGATCCCATGCCGCGAATTGTTAAAGCGAAAGCGTTCCAATCGGAAAAGACGGTTGCCGTTGCGCGGAGTTTGCTGGGGAAGTTCCTCGTCCGGTCCACCTCCCGCGGCAAGGTAGCGAGGATGATCATCGAAGTTGAGGCTTACGACGGCGAGCGCGACCGGGCATGCCACGCCCGGCACGGCCGCACGGTCCGAAATGCGGTCATGTACGGGCCGGGCGGCGTCTGGTATGTGTATTTGTGCTACGGCATGCACGAAATGCTCAACCTGGTGACCGGACCGCCCGGCTACCCGGCGGCGGTGCTGATTCGCGGGATCGAAGGCGCCCGCGGTCCCGGCCGTCTCACGCAGGCGCTCGCGATCGATCGCCGGCTCAACGGGTCCGCCTGCGCCCCCGAGAGCGGCCTGTGGATTGAAGATCGCGGGGTGCGCCTGCCGCGCTCCGCGATCCAGGCCACGCCGCGCATCGGGGTCGATTACGCCGGACCAATCTGGGCAAAGAAGCCGTGGCGCTTCCTGCTGGCAACCGCCAGCCCGCGCGCGGACGGCTGAATCCCGATCCACTCGCTGGCGCTCGCGGTCACGGGAAGCGCTGTTCCCTTCAGGCTGTCAGGATATTCCGTTGCGCTTTCCGGTGGAGGGCGCTGCGCTGTCAGCGCCGCTCGGGAATTGGCGGCGACAGCGCGCCGCCCTCCAAATCATGACAGTCCTCGGACAGACCCGAGGGACTGAACGGGGGCGGGATAGCCGGAGCTAGCGCCGCCAGGCGCGACATGCGCGCTCGCGCCGGGTTTGTTCCGCCGGCCTATTTGGCGATCCGACGGAGGGCGATCCGACGGGGTCATGCGATCCGACGGGGTCATGTGTGAATTCTCGACAAGGGGATAACGTCCGGAATCTCGCGCACATTTTTTGACGGATGTAGTTCGGAGGAGGGAGGACGATCCGAAGGGGTCCGGATTCCCCCTCGAGCGGTCTTGTCGAGAATTCACACATGACCCCGTCGGATCGCCATCGTCTCACATCCGGCGCCTTGCCGTTTGGTCGTTCCGCGTTTCGACTGTCGATTTTCCATCAACAATACCCATCGGCAACAGTCCGTTTCGCCGCCCAATTTTCGCCTCCGCCCCCCCCTCCGCCACCGATCTGCAAATCGCTGGCCATTCTGCCTATCACCCACCCTAATTGGCATTCCCATATCTTTTGGTACAGCTACACAGCGTTCGGCCTACGAAGACCATTTATGAGATACACGACTCTACTCCTTTCCGGGCTCGTAGCTTCTTCGGCATTCACACTGGCCGTCGGAGCAGAATCGAGCAAAGCGGTCAGGCAGCCTGACCACATCAGCGTCGATCTTGGCGGTGTGGGAACAGCAATCGCGAGCGCGGCGACGGGCTACAACCCAGCGCCTGGTGTGTTCGGCTTCGTCGGGACGTACACCTGCAAGATTACTGAGTCGGAATGGTCGGCTGTCCCTTCTCACATACTATCTAAGCTGAGCGAGGCGCTGCGGTCTGACGGGTGGGTGAGCGATTCTCCAATGAAATACGTGCCGGTCGATGCCGTTAACCCGGTGCCTTTGGTCGTGATCGCGTCGAAAGCTGATCGAAGGCTGGAGATCCTGATTACGATCTTCCCCAACATGACTGGGGCAACTGGGATTGCCTATTGGGTTAGAAACGGGCCGACCCAGATATCTGAGGTGAACGGGCAAGTGAAAAAGTGAGATTCATGCGGTTTTTTCTTCGCGCGGGAGTTTGGTAGTGAGGGCGAGCTGGTAGAGGGCTGGATTGCGGTCCTTGAGGGAGCGCATGTAGAGGGCGTCGTCGTAGGGAGTGTGATCGTGCCAACAGCGCAGGAGGATGCGCTGCCACTTGAAGGCGAGTGCGCGGGTGATGGTGTGGTGCTTTTTGCCGCGGTCCTTCTGCTGCTGGTAGTAAGCGCGAGCCCAGTGGCAGTGGCGGATGCTTTCGCTGGCGTGCTCGTGGAAGGATTGGCGGATGAAGCGGGGGCAGGCATAGGGGCGGCTGACCACGGTCGACAGGCCGGATCGGACCATCCGCGGCGATCGCCGCGCCCGTCCTGCCTGCCCACGGTTACTATCCCCTGTAGCCATCCGACCGTCCGCGTACAGCGCCTTCGTCCAACGGTGGTGTATCCGTCATGGCCGCCCTCGATTGACAGTAATTCCAGAATCGCCAATTTCCGCCACGACGCATACACCACTAAGCGTTCGGCAAAACATGAAATCTCCCATGACTATCCCCGGTGCCAAAACTATCGAAGACTTCCTCGCTGCCCTCCCGACGCAAGCGGGTCTTGAAAAGCAAAACCGCGAACTACGCGAGCAATTGGCGCTCGCGGAAAAGAAGATAACCAAACTTGAGGCGAAGATAAAAACCCTCGAACCAAAGCCGAGCGCAGACCCCGAATCGATTAAAGCGCTGAAAGTATTTTATAAGCATTCGACAGAACTTGATGCGTTTCAGCTCGCAAACTTGATGAAGATCGAGGTTGGGAAAGCTAAGCATTTCATTTCTAGTTTAATGGTTGCTGGTTATATCAAGTCCAACCGCGTGAACAGGGACGCACGCGGTCCGAAATACATTATCACTGATGCCGGCAATGAGTTTTTTGGGAAATGAAGACAATTGAGCCCAACCAGCCATCGCTGCCAATTCGGCCGTCGGTCATGCCTCGTGCGGCCGCACGAGTCCCGCCCGCCCGCCTCATGGCAGGCTGGTAGCGTTAGCTTACAAAATGAGAGCAATACTGATCTCACTCTTCTACGGATTGCTAATGGTTTTGGGCCGCGCTGAGACCGTGAGTTTCAACCTGTCGATGAAGGACCGTTACACTCTGGAAGACACGGAGAAATGGACGGTAACGGTCGATAGCAGATGTGACCTCCGCTTCGCATTCCTTAAGATCAAACCCAAGGCGGAGAAGACATTCGATCTGATGCTCTACTTCTACTGCGACACAAAAGATCTAAGCCGATTCGATACGCCCAAGAAGATGAAGAAAGCCCTTGTTGGTACATCGGCTGTATATTTGGGGCATACTGTTGAGAAGGAGATCATCTTTGAACCGCTTACGAACAAAGGCTGGTACGGCTTCAAGACCCGAATTACTGATCCATCGCTCGTGAACGTGA
The DNA here is from genome assembly GCA_003142955.1 of Opitutia bacterium. GTDB lineage: Bacteria > Verrucomicrobiota > Verrucomicrobiia > Opitutales > Opitutaceae > Fen-1467. Next base: position 5,956 of record PLOH01000142.1, read on the forward strand.
AGCCGATACCTACTGGCCAGTTCCTTTACATCATCCGTGGCATGATCCGCTTGTCTAAGGACAGTGCTCTTGGCTTCAGTTTGATGACAAATGATACTGAATCATCGGAGACTGCGGAAATCCTTAAGTATATTTATGGCTTCGCCAAAGAAAAGGGGAGCTAACAAGTCCTTACTGCGGACGCCGGCCAGCGGCGCGCCGGCTGCTGGCGCGCCCGTCGCACCGCCGGCCGGCACGGCAGATCGTTGAACGTCTCGGCCAAATCGGATTCCGGCTGACCTTGACCATGGGCAGTTTCTAGCGATCCTAAGGCTCTCGTTTGGGCGGTGGTTGATTGTCGCCGCGATCCTTCAGGGATCATGAGAAGAGTGAAACAGGGCCGAACCCGGAGGCAATGAGCCCCGCGGTCACGCTTCCTGCTGGCGCACGAGATCGCGCCAGCGGCGCTCCTGCCTCGTCTTGAGCGTTGCCAATAGAACCATAGCGCCTTGACGTCACAACGTTATGCCGTTACACGTCGCCGCATGAAAAGAGCCACTGTTTACCTGCAGGAGGACCTCCACCGGGCACTCCGGATTAAGGCGTTCGAGGCCGACAAGAGCATCTCCGCTCTAATCAACGATGCCGTGCGAGTTGCCCTCGAAGAAGATGTCGAAGACCTGACGGACCTGGAAGCGCGGCGGCGTGAGAAACCGGTATCCTACCACGATTTTCTGAAAGGGCTCAAAGATCGTGGCCGGATATGACCTACAGGTTCGTCCTTCCGTTTGGAAGGATGTGGAGAAGATCCCGAAAAGGGACCTGAAGAAGATTCTGGCCCGGATTGAGAGTCTGCGCGACGAACCCCGCTCGGCGGCCAGCGTCAAGCTCTCCGGGCTTGAGTACTACCGGATTCGCCAAGGAGATTATCGGATCGTCTACGAGATCGATGACCGCAATTCGGTCGTGACCGTAGCGAAGGTTGGTCATCGCGGTGATGTCTATAGGAAGAAATGAGGCGAACCCCGGTCGTCGCTGCCAATTCGGCCGTCGATCACGGCGCGCCCGCCCGCCATGCGGCTCGGCTCGCTTTTCGCGAGCAACCCGCGCTCCCGGGGACCAGCACATCCTTTGTCTGCGGCCTGCCCTTTTAGCAAGAGTCAGATGAAGACCCTGCTCGGCAGCCTCCGGGACGTGCTGTTGCGGAAAAATCCGGAATAGGGGAGGAAACAGAAGAAGAGAGGGCGACCAATCGGCAGGCTCATTTTCCGCGCAGGGCTGAGCCGGAGTCATGCCGTTGACCGACGCTTTTCAGACGATGCTAGCCGGCACCAAATGGTGCGTAGGGCCGGCGCTTGGCCTGCCCGCCGTAGCCTTGGCGAAGGCTGGGTCGCCGGGCCAATTCTCCCTCGGTGAACGGTCCGCCGACAAGCGGCGACCCCTACGTCAACTGCATGAGGCCGGTCGAGGCCAGACGCTGGCGGAGTGCAAACTCACCCGCGATGACCAGGAGCCTCCTGGCAGCAGCTATTCAGGGCGCGGCGGGGCGGTGGGGGCGGGCGATGCCGCTTGGACGTTGAATCCCTCAACCATGATGCTCGGTCGTTCTCCCCGCGTGTCGGCTTGCTCCACCTCGGTGCGGAGGCGGCGCGTTTCGCCGGGCAGCAGCGTGAAGTAGTTGTCTTCGTAGAGGGCCGGCAGAATGCGGTCGCCGCTCTGCTCGCGCACGACCTTCAGGCGGACCAGCAAGGCGGGGGTGGGCGAAGGATTCTTGAGCTCCGTCCAAAGCACCCACCGGTCACCCTGGCGCTCGGCCGTGGTGGCGTGGCGCAGGTTCACCTTCGGCAGCGTGCGGATCGCGCGCAGATCGAACGCCGGGTAGTCCGGAATGTGGAACGGTCCGAAGGAGAGTCCGGGCACCTGGAAAGTCGTGAGGCTGCGGAGATAGGTGTTTTCCGAAAGCGTCGCGCCGCCCGCCGTGAGCTTCAACCGCACGAAGTGCAGGGGCGAAAGCCCGGTCGCGGGGAAGGCAAGCGTGATGGGCGCCGCGACGCTGTCCTCGGCACTGTCGACCGTCGCCGTCCGTTCCCACTGCACGGAGCCGTCCGCATTCAGGATGCTGGCCTTGACATTCAGGCCGGCGCGCTGACCGGCGCTGTAGTTTACGACTTCAACCGTGTCATTCAGCGGATTCCACTGCACATGCAGGGGTTCGCAGCCCTTTTTCGCGCCGAAATAGCCGGCGGTCGGTTCGAGATAATAATCGTAGGTTTGCCACACGAAGGACGGCCAGCACGGGTGGCCCATCCACATGAGCACGCCCATGCGATGCTTGCTCTGGGCCTCAAACATCGCGCGATGGCCGTCGTAATTCGTGAACTGAGCGAGCTCCACCCACTCCGCTGCGTTCGCGGCGTCACCGTAGGTCTTCTTGATTGTCTCCTCCAAGGCGCCACCCTGCTGGGCCCCGCGCGTCGTGAAGTCGTGCAGGCCCCAGACCGCGCCCCGCGGCCACTGGTCTGCCTTCGGCATCATCTGCTGGAGACTGTCCAGGCTGACGATGTTGGCCATGCCCAGTTCGCTGTGGAGCTTGGCCGTGGCGCGCTGGTCGAAATAGAAGTTGATTGGCATCAGGTGGTAGGGACCACCGCCGCTGACGAGCCCGAAAGCTGAGTTTGGAATATAGCGGATCTCGGGGTGCAGCGAAGCCACGAGTTTCTCCAGACCCGCATTGAGCACCGGCGGCGGATTGCCCTCGTTGCGGCCGCAATAGAGGCCGACCGAAGGATGATTGCGGATGCGCTCGATGAAGTCCGCGGCGTTCTGCAGAAACATCGCGTTGTCGGCCGGATCCGGACCATCGGCGGGGTTCGCCAGCCAGAAATCCTGCCAGACCACGACGCCGTAGCGGTCGCAGGCCTCGAAGAAGGCGTCGTCGCCGACCTGGCCGACCCAATTCCGGATCAGGGTGAAGCCCAGATCGCGGTGATAGCGCACGGCGGCATCGTATTCGCGGGCGCGGTAGAGCAGGTTGGATTCCGCGAAGCCCCAGTTGCCGCCGCGACCGATGAATCGGCGGCCGTTGATGAATAGCTTCAGCGCCCCGTTTTCCTCGGCGTAGGTGAACTGCCTCACCCCCGCGCGGAACGCCTGCGCATCCGAGCGCTGGCCATCGGCGGTGGCGAATTCCAGGCGGACGTCGTAGAGATTTGGCTCACCGTAGCCGACCGGCCACCAGAGCTTGGGATGGAGCAGGTGCAGGGCGGCGATTGTGGACGGATCGAGCCGCACCACCGCGGAGGCCGCCGCCGGCACCTCCACGGCCCGCTCAAAATGCGCGTCGCCAAACTGGCCGCGCAACACGCCGGCCACGGGTTGAGAATCGGTGTTCCGCAGGGTGACCTCGACCGTCAGATCCGCGCTGCTCGAATCGGGCAGCGGCAGCCGCGTGGTAACCAGGGGGCGTTCGAGGACCACCGGCCCCGTGGTGGTCAGATAGACGTCCGCCCAGATGCCGATGTCGCGGCCGCGGATGCTGGGAATCCAGTCCCAGCCGGCGGTCGCGTGGAAGCTCGGGTTGTCCACGCCGAGCGCGCCGCCGTTGGGTCCGGTCTCGCTGGCGGTCTTTTCGCGGACGCTGCCGGGCGTCGCCGGCTTGTGAATACGCACCGCCAGGGCGTTGAGCGCGCCGGGGCGGGCGAGCGCGGTGACGTCAAAGCGCCCCCGCAGAAAGGTGCCGTCGATGCGGCCCAGGTGGGCGCCGTTGAAATAGACCTCGGCCTTCCAGTTGACGCCGTCAAAATTGAGCCAGAGTTTCCGGCCGGGAGCCGGAGCGGGAAGGGCGAACTCGTCGCGGTACCAGAAGTCCGCGTAGAAGAAGGAATCCGAGATCTGCAGCTGGTTGTCGCCATAGTTCGGATCCGGCAACGCGCCCGCGTTCAGGTAGCTCACCAGCGCCGTTCCCGGCACGGTGGCCGGGAGCCAGTCCTGGCAGTCCGCCCCGGGCTGCGAGAGCGCCTCGCCCGCCGATGTGACCAGCGAGTCGCGTTGGATGCGCCATGAGCCGCGGGTGAGATTTTGGCGCTCGCCGGGCGGCGAAGCCGGCGCCGGCTGGGCATGAGGCACGGGGCCGCCCCGCCCAAAGACCTGGAATTCGCTCATGATATAGCCGTCAGGAGTGGCCGGATGCATCATCTGCACGCGGACGTAGCGGGCGCTTTCCGGCCGGGTCAGCAGATAATTGTCGGTGGTTGGTGACAGTGGCAGAAGCGTCCGCCAGGCCGTCGCGTCGTTGGAGATCTCGATCGCACCATCGGCCGCGCGACGAATCCAGTGCAGAACCACGCGATCGAAGGGGCAGATGGCGCCCAGATCGACCTGGATCCACTCGGTTCCATTGCCCGCGCTCTTCCAGGCGCTGGTGAAATCGTACGGACCGCCGAGATTCACCCGCAGCCCTTGCGCGAAGGTGTCGAAGGAGGCCACCCGCCAGCTGGTCACCGAGGGGGCTTCGATCTGGACGCGGTAGAAGCGGGCCGTCCCCTTGGCGGCCACGTCGAAGGAGGCCTTCACGACTTTCGAACTCCAGAAGGTCTCCTTCGCCAGTTTTTCCTCGCCGCTGGCTTGGCCCAGTTCCCTCCAGGTTTGTCCGTCGTCGGAAGCGCGGACCACACAGGCCCAACGCTGCGGATTCTTGTCTTCCGTGCGCGGAACGGCGATTACCTCGATGTGATCGACCGCGGGCGCGTCGTAGCGTCCGGCCTGTTCGATCTGCACCCAGCCGCCCGGGGCAGGGAGGTCGACGCCCGAACTCACATAGCCGTCGACCACATGCTCCCGTTCGTGGCGGGGCAGGATGCCTTCGGCGCTGGACGAGCAAACGAGCCAGCGGGGCAGCCGGTCATCGATGATCCCGTCGGTGACCAACTGGGCGGTCAGGTTGAAATCATAGTTGCTCGACGCCAGGGCCGGGCGATGGAGCGCGAGGTTGCGATAAGTCGCAGGGTCCGGGACAAAAGTCGGTCCAGCAAACGCGGCAGGATCGCCCGGATAAACCCCGACACCCCGGGTGAAATCACCAGATGCGAATGCCGAACCGGCGCCCAGCAGCGCTGCGAGCAGAGAGACCCGAAATAATTGGTTCATCGGTAAAGTTTTGTTGGCAAGTTGACGGTCAAGCTTGGACTAAGCCGTCCTTATTCAATAAACCCGGACCGCACTCGTGGCCAACGATGCCATCAGGTGGTCGGTGTAGGAAGCCTGCTTGCAGGCGATTTTCACTTCTGAATCCTCCTCTGCCAGGCCTACGGAGGACAGGTCGCGAGCACCGGTCCACCGTAGCTTCAGCGGCGGCGGAACCTCGCCTCCTACAATTTGCATAGTCACGGCTAAGGGTTGAGTCATTCTCGATCAAACAAATCATCATCGCTGCAGCGGGATGCTTTGTCCACCCTGACACAATGGACCGCAGTTCCTCGGGGCTGTCCGAAAACTGCCAGGATTTGGAGGGCGGCGCGCTGTCGCCGCCAATTTCCTGAGGGGCGCTGACAGCGCGGCGCCCTCCACCGGAAAGCGCAACGGAGTTTGTGGACAGCTTCTCGGGGGCGGGGGGCGTATGCTTGCAACGACTAGATAAGAACATTCACTCTATGCATTCGATGATCTCGGGTAAGGGCTTGAGCAGCGGCCGGCCCAGAAAGATCCTCCCAGCCCCCGAATCACATCACTCATGAGAACTTGGAATCTTGCCTTGCTGCTGCTCGTGGCTTCGGTCGCGAGTGCGTTCGCCGGGGACATCAACGGGAAATGGAAGACCCCGATGCCATCGCCCGACGGCGGCACCGGTCCCGACCTGGTTTTCACCTTTGCCGTCAAGGGCGACCAACTGACCGGAACGGTGGATTCCCCGATGGGCGCCAATGAGATCAAGCGCGGCAAAGTGAACGGATCCACGTTCAGCTTTGCGATCGAGTTTGATGGGAACTCCATCGACTACAAATGCCAGCTCGTGGCGGACAACGAAATCTTCATGGAGGTCGTGGGCTTCGGCGACGGGATGAAGCTGAAGCTGAGCCGCGTGAAGGACGAGCTGGCCAAGGTGGAAACCCCGAATCCACCGAACGCGCCACGGACTCATGCATGGTGGCGGGATCGCGTTCCGGGTCAGCGACCCTACACGGTGGACAACAAGAAATTGCCTTTGATCTCGGTCAAAGGAAACAGGTTCGTGGATCCGGAGGGGAACACGGTCCTGTTCCGCGGATTGGCGATCTCAGATCCGGACAAGCTCGAAATGCAGGGGCATTGGAGCAAAGAGCATTTCATCAAAGTCAAGGAGATGGGCACCCGATTGGTCCGCATTCCGATCCATCCTGTCGCCTGGCGCGAACGCACTCCGGCTGAATACATCAAACTGCTCGACCAAGCCGTCGGCTGGTGCACGGAACTGGAGATGTATGTCATGCTGGACTGGCACAGCATTGGGAACCTCGAGACGGAGGTCTTTCAGGACCCAATGTACGAGACGACCCAACAAGAGACCTACAATTTCTGGCGGATGATGGCCCGGCATTTCGCGGGCCACAACTCGGTCGCTTTCTTCGAGCTGTTCAACGAACCCACCACCTATCGTGATCAATTGGGCCCGGTTTCCTGGAGCGATTGGAAGAAGATCGTGGAAAGCGAGATCACCATGATTCGCGCGGCCAATCCCCAGGTGATCCCGGTGGTGGCTGGGTTCGATTGGGCGTACGATCTGACGCCCGTGCGCCTCGCTCCGATCGCCGCGGAGCGCATTGCGTACTCGGTCCACCCCTATGCCAATAAACGCCCGCAACCATGGGCACCAAAATGGGAGTTGGATTTCGGCTTCGTGGCTGAAAAGTACCCCGTCATCGCCACTGAATTCGGCGGTTTCTCTAAGCCGCTGCCGCCGAACGGTGAAATGCCCGCGGCACCGCCGACCGGTTCAGGCGCTCGCAATGCCACGTATGGTCCAGAGATCATCAAGTATCTCGAGGGGAAAGGCATCAGTTGGACGGTGTGGTGCTTCGATCCGACGTGGGGACCGACCCTGATCAAGAACTGGGATTACGAGCTCAGTCCATCGGGAGAATTCGCCAAGGCGGCGATGCACGGCGAGATCAAATAGCCGGCATCCATCCATAGAGAATCAATCGCGGATTCGCCTTCTTCTCGGCCTTTGAGTGGTTACCGTCCAACCTTGCTTTACCCTGTTCCGCTTATCTGCTCGCGAGCCAATTACCATGAACTCACTCCACCCAACATTCGGGGCGGCCTTCCTGCCGCTGCTATTTGGTACCGCGCTCTTCGGCGCCGATCCGGTCATCAAGCCGGTGACTCCGAATGCGCTGCCTGAAGCCGCCGCGCTGCTGGCGACGCTGCAGGAGATTTCCGGCCGCTATACCTTGACGGGCCAGCACAATCCCCCGAGTGGCGGCGATAGGAATTCGATATTTGCGGCCAAGTACATCGGCAAATATCCGGCGGTCTGGACCTGCGATTTTGGATTCGCGGCGGCCGGTGACTCGGACTCCACGCTGGCCCGTCCCGCCATCGTGAAGGAGGCGATCCGCCAGCACCAAATGGGCTCGATCATCAGCCTGTGCTGGCACGCGGTGCCGCCCACTGCGGACGAACCGGTCACCTTCCGACCCTTGCCGGGCAGCGATCCCAAGATGCTCAAGAGCGTCCAAGGCCAGCTGCTCGACGAGCAGTTCAAGGATGTTCTCACGCCGGGCACCGACTTGTACAATCACTGGGCCGCGCAGGTCGACGTCATCGCTGGTTTTCTCAAGCAACTGCAGGACGCCCATGTCCCCATCCTCTGGCGGCCCTACCACGAGATGAACGGCGACTGGTTCTGGTGGGGCGGGCGCTTCGAAGGGCAATACACCACGGCGGCACTCTACCGCCAGATCTTTGACCGGCTGGTCAATCACCACCAGCTGAAGAATCTGATCTGGCTCTGGAGCATGGACCGCGTCGACAACAAGCCGAAGCAGGAGCACGCGAAATATTTCCCCGGCATCGAGTATGTGGATGTGCTCGGCCTCGACGTCTATGGGAACGACTTCGCGCAATCGTATTATGACAGCCTCGTGAAGCTGGCGCAGGGCAAACCGCTGGCCTTGGCCGAGGTCGGCAATCCACCGGCCCCCGAGATCATGGAGAAGCAACCGCTTTGGACTTACTACGCCATCTGGTCGGGGATGGTGCGGAATACCACGAAGAAGCAATATGGCGTCGTGATGAACTCCGGGCGCATGCTCGGATTGAATGATGCGGCCTATGTTGACGTGACCGCTGCTTATCGGAAGGCTTGCGGATTGCCGCCGGTCCATGTGGAGCTCCCGTCCGGGGATTTCACGGGCACCTGGGTGCTCAATGAGGAGGCGAGCAAATTCGGCCCGATGGGGGCGGGTTTCTCTCCCGCCCGGCTCGTGATCAGCCACGAGGGCAATCTGCTCACCGTGCGATCAACGATCATTCGGGAATCGACCGACGATGAGACCGCCGAGGCGAAGTATCTGCTCGATGGAACCGAATCGGAATCGGAGTTCAGGAAATCCCCCCGGACGACCGTCGCCAGGATGAGCGGAGATGGATCGACGATTACCATGGATTCGACGACTGCGCTGGTTTGGGGACCGCCCGGATTCAAGATGAAGTCGCAAGAGACCTGGACGCTCGCAAATCAGGGAGACCGGCTATCGATCCATACCATCATGGATTCGTTCAGGGGACCGGGAAAGATGGAGCAGACCTTCGTCTACGATCGTCGCTGACCGCGCTTTATTCCTATGTCTCAATCCACGCTGTTCGATCCCACCAAGGCCGGTGTCCTTAATCTGGCCGAAACGACGGAATTCTCCGCTGCCGGTATCGTCAGCCGTGCCCTGCACGACCAGGACGGCGTCCGCGTGACGCTCTTCGCCTTGGCGGCTGGCCAAGAGATTACCGAGCACAGCACGCCCGCACGAGCGCTGGTGCAAGTCCTCAGCGGCACCTGTGAATTCACGCTGGCGGGCAAGAAGACACCGCTGCGGGCAGGCGACCTGCTACACATGCCTCCGGGACTTCCGCATGCCGTGACCGCAACCGAGGCGTTCTCGATGTTGCTGGTGATCATCCGCGAGAAAGCCACAGCCCCGCTGCGTCACCCAGAGGCAGGTTAACGTGGAGTGAAGCCCCCATCGGTTCCCGCCGCGTCGCGCCGCGAGCGCCGAGGCTCAGGCGTAACTGCCCAGAGAACCACCGGTTGGGCCGCGATCGGCTTCCTCGTCAGAACCAAACTCATTCTCCGAATTCGATTCGCTTCCGGAATGTCCTCCCCGGTCCCGATCAGGATTCTCAGTGAATTCCGAAACCCGAAGGCGGGCTTTGCGTCGTTCGTTCTTGTCGCGTTCGGATTCCCTGGCTGCCTTCATCTGCAGCAAGTGCTCCTGGTATTCGATAGCAGTGGTGTAGCCGCCGATAATATGCACGTGGGACATCGGAACCCTTTAAGTGGGGCATCGCCACAAACGCAGTTTTCTTGATTGTTATTTTCGACGGGACGAAAAACTGCGCATCAGTCCGCATCGCCGCGTCTCAGCGCCAGCTGCGGACGCTCCCGCGGGAATAGCTGTTACGATAGGAAGCGCTACGATCGTAGCTCGCGCGGTAAGAGCCCCCATGATCGTAGCCCCTATGGTAATACGAACCATAGCCGGTGCCAATGGGCGCCGACCAAAGCCAGGGATAGTAGGCGGAATCGTAGGCGTACGCCGGCGCTTCGTAAACCACAGTCGGCGAAGCAGGGACAACGACCGGAATTACCTGGGGCGACGCTGGCAACGGCGGAACAAATTGGACCGTGGCTGCGGGTGAGGGGGGGAGCCCCACGGCGGGGGGAAGCTGGTAGCAAAGGGTCGTAATCCTTCCATCGTTGTACTTGTAGACAACGGTCACCTGGCCGCTGGTCAGGAAGATCTGCCTGATTGCAACGCCTTGGGATTCCGCGGCATTGGCGATGGCGGCGACAGACGGGAGTTGCTGAACGCGGACGATTTGGTCTGGCGTCGGATTGATCTCAGGGACCAGTAATGCGGCTGAGCCACCCACGCCGGCGGCTTGGGCGATTGCGGTCCTGGCGACGAGGACAATTGCGGCGAAAATCAGGTTGGTTTTCATGGAGCTTAAGGGCACCGCGAGATTAGCTGAGCAGGACAACAGCACTGTTGTTTCCCGCAGGTAAACATGTCGCACGAAGGCCCGGTGGTCAACACCGCCTAAGACGTTGATTGGCGACTAAGGTTGCCTCCGTCTTTGCCGGGGTTCACGTTTCACCAGTTCATTTTCTTCCGTGTCCTCGCTCCTGATCATAGAACTCGCGGTCTCGTTGAGCCCGACCATCAAAGGGTTGCGGTCCCCTCTGGAAGGGCGGCATGCATTAGTTGGGTGGAGCCGGCCGCAGATTCCCGGCAGAGCAGGCTTGTCCACTTATGCGTGCCGATAATGGAGAGGAATATCTGTCGCAAGGACGGTTGGCGGTGGAGGAGGCGGAGCGCATTTTGCCGCGCTTGGAGAGGGGAAAGATCCGATTTCAAATTGAGACGTTTCTCCCCAAGCCGCGCTCAACAAAGTTTGGGCCCGTTGATCGGATCGCGCTCTTCATTCACCCAGATGACGTTGAAGCCTGGCGGAGAATCAGGAATGAATATTCCCCTGTCTAGATGAAACAGGACCAGACGACCATACCGCTCAAAATTGTTTTTATGGGATCGGATCCCATCGCTTTGCCGCTCCTTGATTGGCTGGCGGGGGAGGGCGGTGCGCTGGCATCCATCGCCGCAGTGGTCACCCAGCCCGACCGGCCAGCCGGCCGCGGCCAGAAGACCGGGGCTGGGCCAGTCAAACAATGGGCGGTTGCGCACGGCGTGCCCGTTCGGCAACCGGAGAGGCGGTCGGCCGACGAACGCGACTGGCTGGCGGCCCAGCAGGCAGACGTGGCGCTGGTGCTGGCGTACGGGCACATCCTCCAGGACGACTTCATCGTCACGCCGCGCCTGGGCACGCTCAATCTGCACGCGTCGATTCTGCCCCGGTACCGCGGCGCCTCGCCCATTCAGACGGCGATTGCGCAAGGCGAACCGGAAACGGGGATCACACTGATGCGCATCGTGCGGAAGCTCGATGCCGGACCGGTCGCCGATCAAGCGCGCGTGCCCATCGCGCCGCTCGACACGGCGCGCGAAGTCGAAAGCAAGCTCGCGGCCGCGTGCGGGCCGCTGCTGGCTCGCGCGCTGCCCCGGCTCCGGGACGGGGCGCTGGTGTTCACGCCCCAAGATGAGGCGCGGGCTACCTACTGCCGACGGCTCGTGAAGGAGGATGGGAGGCTCGATTTCGCCGGGTCCGCGCAGGCTCTGGCCGCGCGAATCAACGGTCTCTTTCCCTGGCCCGGTTGCGTCGTGGAGATTGGCGGCGTGCCGGTGAAGCTCGGGCTCGCGGACCTAGCCGGCGGGTGCGACCAGGGCTCCCTTAGCCGGCCGGCCGGCGAGGTGCTGGGCGCCGACGGCGACGGATTGCTGGTCGCGACGGGTGGCGGAGTCCTCCGCATGCGCAAACTGCAGCGGCCCGGCGGGCGCATGTTGTCCGCGGCGGAATTTCTGCGCGGATTTGCGGTCGCTCCCGGCACGCGCTTGCCGTCGGCGCCGGTGACGCCGCTGGTCTCGAATCAGCCTTTCCCGCGGGTTTTGGGCGGCGCGTAGGCGGGCTCGGCGAGTGGATTTGACTGCGAGAGACGCGAACCACACGAAACCTGCATGATGGGAATGTTTTGACCTGAAGGTGCCGGCTCCTTCTGGGGGGCGTCCGCCGGCGCGGAGACCCCTCCCGGCTTTCGCTTGTTTTTACGGGCATTTTTTCCAATGCTGGCGCGCATATGCCGCATCACACTTGTTTTCGCTGTGTTGCCGGGTTGGTCGCCGCGGTCATTCTCACTTCCCTTCGGCTTTTGGCGCAGGGCAGTTCGCCGGCATTCGAGGTCGCCAGTCTCCACGAAGACGTCCGCCTGCTCAGCCAGCGGGTGAACGAGCTCAGTCTCCACGTTGAGCAGCTCGAGCGGGCGAACAATGAACTGCAATCAAGGTCCAGCCAGACCTACGTCACCCTCGCCCAGTTGAATGAAGCCCTGGCGGATCTTCAGAAGACCCTGCAGGCGGCGATGCGGGATCAGCGCCGCGAAACGCTCCAGGTGGTGAGCGGACAGATGGAGAAACTGGCGAACGAGACCCAGGCGGCGATCAATGCGCTGGCCAAAGGCGCCGTCCTCCGGCCCGCGGTCAGCACCCCCGCGTTCGCCGACGACTATCCCAAGGAAGGCGCCACCTACACGGTGCAGCGGGGCGACACGCTTTCCAGCATCGCGCACAAGACGAATGCCCGGATCCAGGACATCATCAACGCCAACAAGATTGCCGATCCCACCCGGCTGCAGGCCGGGCAGACGCTGTTTATTCCGCAGCAGAAATAACCACCCCCATGGCATTACCTAAATCCAGGCTTGGACGCGGTCTCGGAGCATTGATCGCCAGCGGCACCCCCGCGGCGCCGAAAATCGAAACGAAGGCGGCGGCCAGTCCGGCCGCCACCCCGCTGTTGGCCGCCGCGCCGGCGGCGCCCGGTTTCCAGGAGGTGCCGGTGCATCTGGTGGAGCCGAGTCCGTATCAGCCGCGGAAGGACATTCATCCCGAGCAACTGAAGGAACTCGCCGAAAGCATCCGGGCGGAGGGGCTGCTCCAGCCGATCGTGGTGCGCAAGGTGGGCGCGAAATTCCAGCTGATCGCCGGCGAACGTCGCTGGCGCGCCTTCCAGTCGTTGAAGCTCAAGACCATCCCGGCGCGCATCCTGGAGGCCAGCAACGCCTCCTCCGCCGCGCTTACGCTGATCGAGAATCTGCAGCGCGAGGGGCTGAATCCGATTGAAGAGGCGTATGGCTATGCGAGCCTGATCCGGGATTTCGATCTCACCCAGGAGCAGACGTCCGAACGGGTGGGCAAGGGCCGGGCCACGGTGGCCAATTCGCTCCGGCTGCTTTCCCTCGACGCCGAGATTCAGGGCTATCTGGCCAAGGGCCTGCTCAGTGCGGGCCACGCCAAGGTGTTGCTCGGGCTGGAGGAGGCCTTGCGGCGCGCGATCCTGGCCCGCCGGGTGATCGAAGAAGGCCTGAGTGTGCGCGTGCTGGAGAAGATCGCGAAGAGCCACCCGGCTTCTCCCGCCGGCCAGGGCAAGGGGCGGGCGGTGCCTCCGGCCGAGGCCGCCGCTGTGGCGGATATTCAGAAGCGCCTGACGACGCACCTCGGCGCGCGCGTTTCCCTCCAACACACGCCGAAGCGCGGCCGCATCGTCATCGAATACGCCGGCAACAACGATCTGCAGCGGATTCTGGATAAAATCGGACTGCAGGCATAATATTGTCGATGCCTGCATGAGTGTCGCGGAAACTGTCAGAGAAACGATATCGGACGCCCAGGCGCTGCGGGCCAAGATGTTCCGGGTGAGCTTCCCCTTTGTCGGGGAGTTCCGGAACTATAGTTGGAAGCGATTCCGCGCTGATCTGGTTGCCGGGGCGACGCTGACCCTCGTCTCCGTTCCCCAGGCCATTGGCTTTGCCCTGATCCTGGGGCTGCCGCCGATGCCCGTGATCATTTCGGTCGTGGTCGGCGGGTTCTTCAGCGCACTCTTCTTCTCTTCGCACTATCACGTGTTTGGCCCGACGACGTCGGTCTGCCTGATCACCGCGGCCACGATCACGAGCAATGCCAACCTCGGCCTCCATCCGCTGGCGCTGGCGGCCTTCCTGGCGTTTCTGATCGGCCTCACGCAGTTCCTGGCGGGCCTGTTCAATTTCGGTGAGGTGACCAAGTTCATTTCGCGTTCCGTCGTGGTCGGGTACACGACTGCGATCGGCCTCCTCCTCATCGCAAGCCAAGGTCCCAATTTCATGGGCTTTCATGTGCCGGCCGGGGAGAGCTTCCTGACGGTGCTGACGAAGGTAGTGCAGGCGGTCAGCGACGACGCCTTCTCCTGGTGGGCGATTGGCATCGGGTTGTCGACCCTCGCGATTTTTGAGGGGATCAAACGCTGGCGCGGGTCGTGGCCGGAGGCGCTCATCGGGCTGGGCGTTCTGGGCGTCGCCGCCAAGGGTTTCGCCTACTTCGTCGCCCGCGACCACATTTTCGGGCTCGCGGCCGTGCCGTTCAAGATGGTGCAGGATGAAGGGGCGCTGATGGCGGTGATTCCCAGGCTGGAATGGTTGCCGTCGCTGGCGACGCAGTGGACGGTGGTGCCGCAACTGGCCAGCACCGTGATCGCGATCGCCATCATCGGGATGCTGGAGGCCACCGCGATTACCAAGTCGTTGGCGGCCAAGAGCGGCCAGCCGCTCGAACCCAACCAGGAACTCCTGGGCATGGGCGTCGGGAACATGGCGTGCGGGCTCTTCGGAGTAACCCCCGGCTCCTCCTCCTTCACCCGATCGGCGGTGAACTACCAGAGCGGTGCAACCTCACAGCTATCCTCGATGCTCAGCAGCGTGGTGGTGTTGTTGATCCTGTTCCTGGTCACGCCGGTCTTCAACTACATCCCGGTCGCCGCCCTTGCCGCCCACTTGATGCGCGTCGGCCTGCGCCTGATCAACAAACCGCAGATCCGGGTGTCCCTGCGCTCCACGCGGTCCGACGCCGTGGTGTTTGCCGTCACCCTGGGCGCGGCGCTCTTCTTCAGACTCGAGACTGCCATCTATGTGGGCATCGGTGTGGCGCTGGTGCTGTTTTTGCAGAAAACCAGCACCCCGTCCCTCGTCGAATATGCTTTCAACGAGAGCGGCCAGCTCGCGGAGTTGCAGGATCCTTCCGCGCGGGCCAACCCACAGATCTCGATCATCCACGTCGAGGGCGAACTGTACTTCGGCGCCGCCGACCTGTTCCAGGAGGAGATCCGGCGCCTGTCGGAGGACGCCCACATCCGGGTTTTCATCCTGCGCATGAAGAATGCCCGCCACCTCGACGCCTCGACGGTCATGGCCATGGAGAATCTGCATGACTACCTGCACGACAGTGGCCGCCACATGCTCATCAGCGGCTGCAACGCCGATGTGATGAGCGTCCTGAGGAACAGCGGAGCGTTGGCGCAGATTGGTTCCGAAAATGTGTTTCCCGCGGAAACCAATCTCACGATGAGCACGAAGCGGGCCTTGAAGCGTGCCACCGAGCTTTTGCACACCCGCAAAGCCGACGTGCGCCTGTTTTACAGCAAGAAACAGGAAAAAGCGTCCGATGTGCCGATGTCCCCGAACGAACGGTCGTCGCCGGATGACTACGCGATCTGATGGGGCGCCGCCTGCCGCTGCGTGCTTCTGGCGTCGCCGGGCGGCTGGACATCGGCGAGAGTTCTGTCATCTGACCTCTGGTTCCGGGCCGTCCGTCCCCTGACGTCCGGCACGGGTATTCTGATCTGAATCCTGGCTCCTTTCTCCGTGCTCTACGGTCATCTCTCCGGTCCTGATGTGTACGCTCATCTGCTGGCCGCTCCGGCGTGGAGGCTGGCCTTCGACTGGCTGAAGCAGGCAACCGCCGCGACGCCGGCAGGCATCCAGGAACTGCAGGGCGATCAGGTCTACGTGAATGTCCATGGCTACGAAACGCTGCCACCCGCCCAATGTCGGCTCGAGAGCCACCGGCGCTACGTCGATCTCCAGTACTGCATCTCAGGCGGCGAGATGATCGATTGGTGGCTGGCGTCCGAATTGGAGCCGGACGGCGACTACGATGCAGAAAAGGATGCCCTTTTCTACCGGTCACCGACTCCCCGCGTCCCGGAAAGCCGGCGATCCGATTCTCCGGTTCCCCGCTACTCCGCCCTGCCGACGACCACCCTGCGGATGTCGCCCGGGAGTTTTGCGATCTTCCACCCATCGGATGCCCATCGACCGAAAGTTCAGGACGGGGCCAATTCCAGGGTCTTCAAGCTGGTGATCAAGATCGATCGGACGCTCGTCGGTTGATGGTAGACCGGCCAAGCCGAGCCGATGAAGTCGAGGTAGAGCGGCTTGGTCCCAAGACGCTTTGGGCGCGTGGAGAACTACCAAATCTCGCTAGAGGTTGTCCGAAAACTGCCGGGATTTGGAGGGCGGCGCGCTGTCGCCGCCCAATTCCCGAGCGGCGCTGACGGCGCAGCGCCCTCCATCGCAAAGCGCAACGGAGTTTCCGGATAGCCTCTAGGGTTCGGAGCGCGTTGGGGACAACGCGCGCCACCTGAGCGGGGCGACATTAGGTGCGCTCTCCACCGGTTGTCGGAGACAACGCAGAGCAAGGCGAAGCGCAACTGCATGAGTCTGGCCCCGGCCGGGCCTGACTCCGGCCGCCACCGGTCCGCGTATCTTGTCATTACCTTTGTGATTAGCACTGACAATGGATGCGCATTGTCGGCTAATGATTCCGTGCCCCGTCTGGCATCCGGGCAAAATATGGTTTACATCCCGGAAGCCATTACGCTTCTTCTTTTTCCACCCTTGATCCCGTCGACCTGACGAACCCGTGAACCCGCACTGTTCGCGCAAATCATTCCTGGCCAGATTAGCCGGTCTTGTTGGCGCCGTCGCTCTCGCGCCGAGCGGGCGAGCCCGTTTCGCGGCCCGCTCGCGGGCGGCTCGATCCGGTGTGTCCAGGCCGTTGGCCCTCCGGCCTGAGCCGCGTGCCGTACCCCGCCGCACGGATTCGCCCTAACCTGCTTCTGCCGTTTTTCACCGGAGACGCCCTGGCCCATGTCACACGTTTTCTCGAAGCGGTCCAATTCGCTCCCGCTCCAGCTTGTTCTCTATCTCTTCGTCCTGGGTGGAACGGTCACGGCAGCCGTCACTTATTACTGTACCCCGAAGTACCTGCGGGTCGGCTATGCGCCGGTCCAGCCGGTGCCTTACGATCACAGCTTGCACGCCGGCCAGCTCGGGCTCGACTGCCGCTATTGCCACAGCAATGTCGACCAGTCGGGCTTTGCCAATCTTCCGACTTCGCAGACGTGCATGAACTGCCATAAACTGGTGAAGCCCCAAAGTCCGCTGCTGGCCGTGGTGCGCGCGAGCTTCGAAAGTGGCGCCCCCGTGCCGTGGGTCCAGGTGCACAAGGCGCCGGATTACGTCTACTTCAACCATGCGATTCACGTGAACCGCGGCGTCAGCTGCGTCGAATGCCATGGCCGGATCGACCAGATGACGGTGGTCACCCATGCGAAGTCATTGAGCATGAAGTTCTGTCTCGACTGTCACCGCGCGCCGGCGCAGTTCCTGCGCGCACCGCAGGACCTTTACCACCTGGCCGCGTCAACTCTCGCCGAGCAGGGCCGGACGGCCGACGCCGCGCGGTTCATCCAGCAGGCCAAGATCAAGCCACCGCAGAGCTGCTCCGGATGCCACCGCTAGACCAGAAACTCCAAATCCCAAACTCCAAGTTTCAAGTACCAAGTCCCAGGATCCAAACGCCAGATTCCAAGGGCCAAACGCCAAACTCCAATCGCCATTGCACGAAGTACCTGCAGCCAGCACTCAACTCCTGACTCCTCGCTGCTAGCTCCTTTCTCCTCTTCCTGATGAAACGCCCGGTCCAGCATCCCGCCCCCACGGTCCGCGAACTCAGCGGTCCGCGCTACTGGCGCAGTCTTGACGAACTGGCCGCCACACCGGGGTTTCAGAAGTATCTTGACCGCGAGTTCCCCGCGGGTGCGGCGCAGCTCGAAGGCGTCGACCGCCGCCAGTTCTTCAAGTTGATGGCCGCCTCTTTCGCTCTTGGCGGCATCGGTCTGGCCGGGTGCCGTCGACCCGAAGCCTACGTGTTGCCCTACGGGAAATCCGTTGAAGACGTGAAGGACGGCTTGCCGCTGTATTTCGCCACCGCGATGCCGCTGCGGCGCGCGGCGATTCCGCTCGTGGCGGAAACCTATCAGGGCCGACCGACCAAGCTCGAGGGCAATCCCTCCTACGCCCCGCACGGCGGAACGACCAGCCTCATCGCCCAGGCCTCGCTGCTCGACCTGTACGATCCCGACCGCGCCACGACGCACCAGAAGGACGGGGCGGAGATCTCCGCGACCTCCGTCAACGATCTGCTGGCGTCGATCGGCGGGAAATACGCCGCAAACCAGGGCGCCGGCCTGGCCTTCCTGGCCGAAGCATCGAGCTCGCCGACCCGGGCCGCGCTCGCCGCCCGACTGAAGGACAAATTTCCCGGACTCGTCTGGGCGGAGTACGAACCCGTGACCGACGAGCCACCGGTCGAGGCCGCGCGATTGGTTTTGGGCCGCGAGGTGAAGCCGGTCTACCGTTTTGCCGAGGCGCGGTGCATCGTCAGCCTCGATAGCGATTTCCTCCAGGCGGAGCCCGCGGCGCTGGCTTACGCGCGCGAGTTCGCCCGGGGTCGCCGCGTGGCGTCGCCGGATGAAGCCAGCCGGATGAACCGCCTGTACGTGGCGGAAAGCGCTTTCACCACCACTGGAGCAATGGCCGACCACCGGCTGCGCATCGCCAGCAGTCACGTGTTGCCGTTGGCCGCGGCGCTGGCGGGCCGGGTGCTGGGGACGGACGCCTACGCGGCACTCGCGCAGGGGCTCGACGTCAAACCAGAATGGATTTCCGAGTGCGCCGCCGATCTGCTCGCGCACCGGGGCGCGAGCCTGGTCGTGGCGGGCGCGCATCAATCCGCTCCGGTGCATGCGCTCGCCTATCTGATGAACGCGGCGTTGGGCAATCTCGGCCGGACGGTGGAGTTGGTCGCGACCGAACCGTCGTCTGCGGCGACGATCCAGCAGCTGGCGGATCGCATCAAGGCCGGCGCGGTGAAGACGCTTTTCATTCTGGGCGGCAATCCCGCCTACAATGCGCCGGCGGAACTCGACTGGCCCGCGCTGCAGAAAGCGGTGCCCGAGGTCATCCGTCACGGCTACTACGTCGACGAGACCTCGGCCCTGGGCGGAATCCACATTGCCGGGACGCACTTC
The DNA here is from genome assembly GCA_003142955.1 of Opitutia bacterium. Lineage (GTDB taxonomy): Bacteria > Verrucomicrobiota > Verrucomicrobiia > Opitutales > Opitutaceae > Fen-1467. The sequence goes on from PLOH01000142.1 coordinate 24,985, forward strand.
CTCGAGTCGTGGGGCGATGCCCGCACGTCCGACGGCACCATTGTTCCCGTGCAGCCGATGATCCTCCCGTTGTTCGGCGGGATGGGAGAACTGGAGCTACTCGCGCGAGTTCTCGGCGATGCGACGACCGATCCCTACACGCACGTCTACCGCACCATCACCCGGCTGGCGGGCGGCGATCCGGAGAAGACTTTCCGCCAGTTCTTGTACGACGGCCTGCTCGCCGGGACAGCCTGGCCGGCGGTCGGCGCGATCAAACCCCGGGGCGACGTGGCGAGCGCGATCAACGCCCTCGCACCGAAGCCGCCGGCGGTCGGACCACAGAGCCTCGAAGTGCGTTTTGTCACGGACCCCAAGGTCGATGACGGGCGTTTTGCCAACAACGGCTGGCTGCAGGAGTGCCCGGACCCCATTACCCGCCTCACTTGGGACAACGCCATTCTCGTCTCGCCGCGGCTGGCAAAGGAATTGGGCATTGTTCCCGGCGTAGACGGCCTGCTACCCCTGATCCGCGGCGAGGCCGCGAATTGGGTCAACGGCAAGGAGATGGCGCCCGTCGGCTTGGTGAAGCTCGGCGGCCGCACGGTGCGCGGCCCGCTGCAAATCCAACCCGGCCTCGCGAACTACACGATCATTCTTTCGCTCGGCTATGGTCGCACTTCCTCAGGTCGGGTGGGGAACGGCGCCGGCTTCAGCGCCTTCGTGCTGCGGACCAGCGATGCGCCGAACATCGCGGTGGGCGCGACCGTCGAGGTCCTCGTCGGCGAGCAGCAGGCGCTCGCCAACACCCAGGAGCACTGGTCGATGGAGGGCCGGGAGATCATCCGCGAGGCCAACGTCGATGAGTTCATGCGCAATCCGGCGTTCGTCTCCGCGATCGGCCTCGAACCGCACAGTCCGCCCTACGATCCGGCCAGCGCGCAGTTGTCGCCCGAGGTGAAGGCCGCCGAGGTGCCACGCGGGAATTCGCTCTACGAGCCGCCGAAGCTCGGTCGGGCCGATGAAGGTTACCACCAGTGGGGAATGTCCATCGACCTCAACACCTGCATCGGCTGCCAGGCGTGCGTTGTCGCCTGCCAGGCGGAGAACAACATCCCGATCGTCGGCCGCGACCAGGTCATCCGCGGCCGGGAGATGCACTGGATCCGGATCGACCGCTACTACTCGGACGGCAAAATCGCCACGGGAGCTTTTGGCGGCGAGGGCAATCGCGAGATTCCCGAGGATCCCCAGGTTTCGCTCGAACCCATGGCCTGCCAGCAATGCGAGCTGGCGCCGTGCGAAATGGTGTGTCCGGTGAATGCCACGGTGCACGACGAGGAGGGCCTCAATGTGATGGCCTACAACCGGTGCGTCGGCACCCGCTACTGCGCGAACAATTGTCCGTACAAGGTGCGCCGTTTCAATTATTTTGACTGGAACAAGCACGCGACCGACGCGTTGTACCTGGGGCCGTTCGGCCATCAGAAAGAAATGCCGGAACTGCTCCAGATGGTGCGCAATCCGGAGGTGACGGTGCGCATGCGCGGCGTGATGGAGAAATGCACCTATTGCGTGCAGCGCATTGAGAACGCGAAGATCCTGCAGAAGGTGAAGGCGGCGCAGGCCGGCAATCCGGGCGACGTTCTCGTGCCCGACGGCGCGATCAAGACCGCCTGCCAGCAGGTCTGCCCGGTTGAGGCCATTGTCTTCGGCAACCTGCTGGACGAAAGCAGCGCGGTGGTGAAGGCCAAGGCCGAGCCGCGGACCTACGCGGTGCTCGGTTACCTCAACGTGCGGCCGCGCACAACCTATCTCGGCAAGGTGCGGAACCCGAATCCACGGATGCCGGATTACGCCGATTTGCCGCTCAGTCGCCGCGAGTACAACCTGAAGGCGCAGCAGGCGGAAGTGCGACACACTCCGGAGCAGGGAGAACGGAGCAAGGAGGGAGACAAATGAACCACCGAGGCACTTCACGGCAACCGAAGGTAGGGGCGCAGGCTAGCTGCGCCCGTCGGGAGTGGGGCGCAGCAAGCCTGCGCCCCTACGGGTTGGCCGTCGTGGGCATTCTCCACGCACGGGCGCTTGCGGCTACACCATTGACCGGAGGAATGCCTGATGTCTGAAGCTGTCGAAGCCGCTGTCGCTGTTCCGGCCATTCTCGCAGAGGTGAAGCCGGCCGTGTTGCCGCGGGCGGTGCTCGTCGAGAACAACCGCAGCTTCGCCTGGATCTCCGACAAGATCTGCGGGATCATTGAAGGTCCGACGCCCCGCTGGTGGTGGATCTGCTTTGGCGTCGCAAGCTTCATCGCCTCGTTTACGGTGGCCGGGCTGATCTACCTGGTGGGCACAGGCGTCGGCGTGTGGGGACACCGCAGCCCGATCAACTGGGGCTGGCCGATCGTCAATTTCGTTTTCTGGATCGGTATCGGTCACGCCGGAACGCTGATTTCCGCGATCCTGTGCCTGCTGCGGCAGAAATGGCGCACGTCCATCAACCGCGCGGCCGAGGCGATGACGATTTTCGCCGTGGTCTGCGCGGGTATTTTCCCGCTCTTCCACGTGGGCCGCGTGTGGTTCGCCTGGTATCTGTTTCCCCTCCCGAATTCGAATGGCATCTGGCAGAATTTCCGCTCGCCCCTGGAATGGGACGTGTTTGCCGTCTCCACCTACGGCACGGTGTCGGTGCTGTTTTGGTACGTGGGCATGATTCCGGATCTCGGGTTGTTGCGCGACCGGTTCACGGCGGCGGGCAAGCGCGTGCGCGCCTTCCTTTACGGGCTGTTTGCGATGGGCTGGCGGGGTTCCAACCGGCATTGGAGCAACTACGAGATGGCCTACCTGATCCTGGCCGGGATTGCGACGCCGCTGGTGCTGTCCGTGCACACGATCGTGTCCTTCGACTTTGCCGTCTCGCTGATCCCCGGATGGCATACCACGATCTTTCCGCCGTACTTCGTGGCCGGCGCGATCTATTCGGGCTTCGGGATGGTGCTGACGCTCGTGCTACCGCTGCGGGCGGTGTTCAAGCTCGAGGATCTGATCACGCAGCATCACATCGACAACATGTGCAAGATCGCGTTGGCGACCGGTTCAATGGTCGGCTACGCGTACATGATGGAGTTCTTTATCGCGTGGTACGGCGCCAATCCCAATGAGGGCTTCACGTTCATCAACCGCGCGTTCGGTCCCTACGCCTGGGCTTACTGGACGATGGTGACCTGCAACGTCATCGTGCCGCAGTTCTTCTGGTTCAAGGGCGTGCGCCGGAACATCGCGTTTGTCTGGATTCTTTCCCTGCTGGTCAACGTGGGCATGTGGATGGAGCGCTTCGTGATCATTTGCACGTCGCTGACCCGCGACTTCCTGCCCTCGAGTTGGGGTTATCTGTCGCCCACGGTGGTCGATATCTTCACGTTCTTCGGAACTTTCGGGGTATTTGGAACGCTCTTCCTGCTGTTTATCCGTTTCCTGCCGATGATGCCGATGGCCGAAATCAAGGCGGTGACGCCGCAGGCGGATGCGCACCATGGACACCATTAGGCGAGAAATCCCAAATCCCAAAATCCAAATTCCAAGGAACAAACGGTAAGACCCAAGCGCCACCTCCTTCTGACTCCTGAATCTTGGTTTTTGGTTCTTCCCTCATTGTCCGCCATGTCCGAGAAATCCTACGGTTTGATCGCAATGTTCGATACGCCAGCCGACATCATGCAGGCGGCGGAGGCGGTGCGCGATGCCGGCTACAAATCCTGGGACGTGATCACGCCGTTTCCGATTCACGGCATGGATCGCGCGATGGGGGTGCGGCGCTCCCTCGTCCCCCGCATCTCACTGGCCGGCGGCATCATTGGTTTCGTCACCGGCATGGGGCTCATCTGGTGGTCCGGGGCCTGGAATTTCAAGCTCGTCGTCGGGGGCAAGCCGCTCTTCAGTCCGCTGTTTGCCTTTCCGATCTCCTACGAGCTGACGATCCTGTTTACGGCGTTTGCGACGATCCTCGGCATGTTCCTGCTCAACCGCCTGCCGATGCATTATCATGCGGTGATGAAGCAGGCGCATTTCCAGCGCGCGATGGACGACCGGTTCTTTGTCGTGATCGAGGCGCGCGATCCCCGCTACGACCGCGCGGCGACCGAGGCGTTGCTGGCGCGGCTCGGCGGCCGCGAAATCGAGGAACTGGAAGACTAAGCCATGCGCACCGTTTATTATGTGACCGCCTTGCTGGTGGTGCTGACGATCTCGATCGGCGGCTTTCGCGGTCGGCGCTCGACCCAGCCGCCAATCGAGGTGTTCCCCGACATGAACCGCCAGGCGAAATACAAGCCGCAGGCTGGATCCAAGTTTTTCGCGGATGGACGCGCCGACCGGCCGCTGGCGGCCGGGGTGGTGCCACGCGGGCGCACGATCGCGCCGGATCCGGATTTTCTCCGCGCGGACAATTTCCTTTATCGCGGCCAGACGACCAGCGGCGAGTTCGCGCGCGACTTTCCGCCGGAGCTCGCGCTGGACGAGAAGTTCATGCAGCACGGCCAAGAGCGCTACACCATCTACTGCGCCCCGTGTCACGGCGCCCTCGGCGATGGACAGGGGATCACCAAGAGCTATGGCATGGTGACCACTGCTTCGTATCACGACGACCGCATTCGGAAAATGCCCGAGGGGGAGATTTTCAACACGATCACCAACGGGAAGAACACCATGTCCCCGTACGCCGACAAGCTGAGTCCGGAAGATCGCTGGGCGGTGATCGCCTACGTGCGCGCCCTGGAGCGCGCCCGCCAGGGCGCGGTGTCGGACGTGCCGGCGGACCACAAGGCGGATCTGGGATTATGACTTCCCGCTTATCAATCCCTGGTTCTGCGGCCGCGGCCGGCTCGCCGGCGCCGAATGCCGGCGTCGCGCTGGGCGTCGGATTGGCCGGAACCGCTCTGACTGCGGCCGGCTTCTTCGTGTCCGACCCGCGCCGGGTGGCGCTGTCCTGGTTGGTGGCGGTTGGCTACTGGACGATGATTGTGGTGGCGATGCTCATGCTCGTGTTGATCCATCACATTTTCGACGCGAGCTGGGGGGTCATCATCCGCCGGCAATACGAACACTGGCTGGCCGCGCTGAAGTGGCTCTTTCTGCTCTTTCTCCCGTTGCTGGCGATTTCGGCGTACCTCCGCCCCGGCTTGATCTGGTTGTGGATGAACCCGGGGTCATTGCTGCCGGGCACGCACGAGACCGTCGGGGAAGACATCCTCTATTTCAAGAAGGCCGGCTATCTGAACGTCGGCTTCTTCACGCTGCGCCTCGTGCTGTTCTTCGGAATCTGGATCTGGCTGGCGTACGTGGTGCGCCGCAATTCGTTCCGTCAAGACGCGGACGGCGACCTGAAGTGGACGCGATCCAATCGCTGTTGGGCGGCCGCCGGCCTTCCGCTCAGCGGTTTCGCGATCACGTTTGCCTCGATCGACTGGTTCAAGAGCCTCGATTACCACTGGTTTTCCACCATCTACGGCGTGTACTTTTTCGCCACCGGAATGCGGGGCGCCCTCGCCATCGGCGTGCTGCTGATGCTCTGGCTCCACCGCCGGGGCGACTACCGCGGCATCCTCAACCGCAATCATCTGCATTCCATCGGCCAACTGATGCTGACCTTCACGGTCTTCTGGGCCTACATCGCCTTTTCCCAGTACTTCCTGATCTGGAACGCCAACGTGCCGGAGGAGACCTTCTATTTCAATTTGCGGGAGTATGGCGACTGGTACTGGGTCGGGATGTCCCTCCTGTTCCTCTATTTCGCCTTTCCGTTTTGCTATCTGCTTTCCTATCGCCACAAAGTCGAACCCCACTGGGCGCGGTTCATCGCGTGGTGGATCCTGGTGATGCTTTTCGTCGACATTTGCTTCAACACCCTGCCGGCCGCCAGGGATGCGGCCGGCCATCCGCACCCGTTCTTCTCGCTCCTGATGGGCTGGCACTTCACGGCGCTGGCCGGAGTGGGGGGAATCTGCGTCTGGGCTTACCTCCGGAGTTTTTCCACGACGAAGCTCCTGCCGATCCGCGACCCGCGCATTGCCGAGTGCCTTAGTTACCAGGAGGCGTCGGCCGAGTGACCCACCAGAATGCGGAGGTCAGTCCATGTGGAAATCAGGAAACCAGGAACCAGAGATTATCAATCGAAAAGCGTAAATCGTAAGTCGTAGGTTGAAAACCGCCCATGCCCGATCCTTCCAATCTCCCGCCCCCTTCTTCCGATCCTGCGGAAAGCCGTACCAGCTTTTGGACGACCTTTCTGGCAGTGCTGGGGTGCTTCGCCATTTTTGTCATCGTCCTTTTCCTCGCGTACTTGCCGCAGCGCCGCCTGGCGCCGGAGGTGGATCTGAGCAAGATTCCGCCGGAGGATCAGTGGAAATACACCGCGGATGGCCGCCAGGCGCACCTCGATGAGCTGCGCGCAAAGGAGCAGGCGGCCGCGACCGCCTATGCGTGGATCGACAAGGACAAAGGGATCGTGCAGCTCCCGCTCGACCGCGCGATGCAATTGACCTTGCAGGAAGCCAACACCGCCCGGAAACCTTGAGCTGCATGGAATGGGTTTTCTATACGTTGGCGTTTCTCATCGCCGCCACGCTCACCGGCACCGCGGTATATGCGTTGTATTGGTCGTCCCGGCACGGCCAGCTCCGGGACTTCGAACGGGGAGCGTCGTCGATCTTTGACCAGGAAGAACCGGTTGGTCAAATGACCGATCATTTTCCGGTGAAGCGGCAGAAACCTCAAACCGGAGTGCCGGAGGCTGAAAGCGGCAAGCGGTCGGCCAAAACCAAATAGCCCCACGCCAGATTCCAAAGAACAAGGCGCAAATCCTGCGCCTAACGCATCCGGCTCTTTCCTCTTCGCTCTTCCCTGTTCGTTCAGATCGCCGCTCTCGCCCATGCCTAACGTTTCCAGTCTCGCCGCCTCGCTCAATCCCGCCACGCCGACCGACATGGTGGCGCGGGCCGAGCTGAGCGAGATTGACGCCTCAGCGAAATGGCCGGTGATCGTCTTTCTGCTGTCCGGCCTCGCGTGGCTGTTGATCGGCACCGGCTTTGCGCTGATCTCCTCCATCAAGTTGCACACGCCGGAGTTTCTCGGCGACTACGAGTGGCTCACCTTTGGCCGGGCGCGAACGGCGCATCTCAACTCGGTCGTCTACGGCTGGAGCACGAACGTGGCATTTGCCGTGGCCTTCTGGTTGATGGCCCGGTTATCCCGCGCGAAATTGCGCCATGGTGGTCTGCTCATTGTTGCCGCCTGTTTCTGGAACCTCGGCGTGACGATCGGGGTCATTGGCATCCTGGCGGGAGATTCGACGTCGATCGAATGGCTGGAGATCCCCCCGTACGCGACGCCCCTGCTCTTCGTCGCCTACGCGCTGGTGGGGGTGTGGGCGGTGATCACGTTCCGTTTCCGCAAGTCCGAGCATATCTACGTCTCGCAGTGGTACCTGCTCGCCGCCCTATTCTGGTTCCCCTGGCTCTACTCGGTCGCGCAGATTATGCTGATCTTCGAGCCGGCCCGGGGCACGGTGCAGGCGCTGGTCAACTGGTGGTTCGCGCACAACGTGCTGGGACTCTGGTTCACCCCGATCGGGCTCGCCGCCGCGTATTATTTCATTCCGAAGGTGCTGGGAAAGCCGATCCACAGCTATTACCTCTCGGTCCTGGGCTTCTGGTCGCTTGCCATCTTCTACAACTGGGCGGGCGTGCACCACCTGATTGGCGGACCAGTCCCCGCCTGGGTGCTCTCGGCTGGCATCGCCGCCAGCCTCATGATGGTGATTCCGGTCGTGGTCACCGCGATCAATCATCATTTCACGATGGTGGGCAGTTTCAGCGCCCTCCGTTACAGCCCGACGCTGCGGTTCGTCGTATTTGGGGCGGTGAACTATACGTTGGTGAGCCTGACCGGCTCGGCGATGGCGATCCGCGGATTTAACGAGGTCACGCATTTCACGCACTTCACCGTGGCCCACGCGCATCAGGGCATGTACGCCTTTTTCACGATGGTGATGTTCGGTTCGGTCTACTACATCCTGCCGCGGCTCCTGCTGAAAGAGTGGCCGTCGGCCACGCTGATCCGCACGCATTTCTGGGCGACCGCGATCGGCATCACGTTCTATTGGCTGGAGCTCTCGATCGGCGGCTGGATCCAGGGCACGGAGATGAACAATGCCAATATCGCCTTCATCGACGTGGTCCAGCACACGATTCCGTGGCTGTTCCTCCGGAGCGTGGCCGGCATTGTGATCACGGTCGGGCATGTCGCCTTCGCGGTGAACGTGGGGTGGATGCTCCTGATGCGGCGCCCGGCCGGAGTCACCGCCCCGACGCTTTTCCATTCGCCGACGCCGCTGCCAACCCCTTCTGTTCGATGAACCGGGGCCCGCTCATTTTCCTCGGCATCTTCTTCGCGCTCGCCTTTTCCTGGACGGGCGTGGTGCTGACCAATCAGATCCAGTACGGCAGCCTGACGCCGTATTACGACCAGAACGAGGGCAAGACCTATCCCGAGAAGCCGTCCGGCCTGGCGGAGCGCGGCCGGCTGGTCTACCAGGACCTCGGCTGCCTGTATTGCCATTCCCAACAGGTGCGCCGGCCGGGTTTTGGGGCGGACGCCGAGCGCGGCTGGGGCGAGCGCCAGAGCGTGGCGCGGGACTATGTGTACGAAAAGCGGGTCTTCCTCGGCACGATGCGCACGGGACCCGATCTGCGCAACATCGGGGCGCGCCAGCCCTCGGCCGACTGGCATTATCTGCATCTGTTCGATCCGCGGCTGACTTCGCCCGGTTCGACCATGGCGCCGTTCGGGTTTCTTTTTGAGTATCGCCAGATCGTGGGAGAGCGGTCGCCGAAGACGCTAAAATTACCGGCTGAATACGCGAAGCTGCATGACCTCGACCGGCCCGGCTACGAGCTCGTGCCGACGCCCCGGGCCGACGCGCTCGTCGGCTATCTGCTGAGCCTCAAGGACACGTACGAATTTCCTGAGGCGAAGCCCTATGTTCCGAGAAAGGCTGGGGGAGCCAAATGAGCGCCGATCCCTCTCCCCGATTGCCGCTGGAACAGGCCGGCGCGTCCGACGAGCAGCTCCAAAAGGTGCACGCGATTTTGCTGCGCGAGAAGCCCGAACCGACGGAGGGCTACTCGCCACTGCCGCTCCTGCTGCTGGGTTTGATGAGCGCGCTGATTCTCTTTTCCGCGATCTACCTCGGGCGCTATTCGGGAGGGTTTGATCCGCTGGTTTACGACGAACGGATCCTGCCGGGCATGCTGGAAAACGGTGCGGCGCCCGCGGTTCAAGACCCCAAGGTGATCGGCAAGCGGGTGTTTGCGAATTGCATTGCCTGCCACCAAACGACGGGCCTCGGACTGCCCGGGGCGTATCCGCCGCTCGCCGGATCCGAATGGGCGCAGGGTCCGGAGGACCGGATCATCCGGATTGTCCTGAACGGACTCAGCGGTCCGATCACAGTCAAGAGCACTTCGTTCAACAGCTCGATGCCGGCCTTCGGTCCGCAGTTGCGGGATGAGCAGATCGCGGACGTCCTGACCTACGTCCGGTCGGAATGGGGCAACACCGCGCCGGCCGTGTCACCGGACAAAGTGAAGGAGATCCGGGCGGCAGTCGCCACGCGCACCGGACCGTGGGCGCCGGACGAGTTGCTGAAGATCCCCTGACGGAGGCGCGCTCTGGAAAAACCGCAGGCCGAGGGCCCGCGGGCGCCTCAGGCGGCAGGCGGTGGTTCCCCAAGCCGCCGGTTCGGTACGAGGTGGTTCTGCACGTAATCCCGCACCGCATCGGCGAGCGGAGTGAGCGGCCGGGTGTAACCGGTGGCGCGCAGTTTTGCGATGTCCGCCTGGGTAAAGTACTGGTATTTGTCGCGCAGAACCGCGGGCATCTCGATGAACTCGACGTTGGGCGGCCGGCCGAGTGCGGCGAAAATGGCCGAGGTTAGGGCGAGCCAGGTGGTTGCCTGGCCCGAACCGAGATTGTAGAGTCCGCCCGCCGTTGTCGCCCGCTCGGCGAAATGCAGCGTCATCTCCACGGCGTCCTTCACATAGAGAAAATCGCGTTGTTGTTCGCCGTCCTTGAATTCCGGCCGGTAGCTCTTGAACAAGCCTACTTTCCCCGTTGCCAGGATCTGCTCATAGGCCTTGTGCACCAGGGAGCGCATGTCGCCCTTGTGGTCCTCGTTCGGCCCGTAGACGTTGAAATACTTCAGTCCCGCGATGCGGCTGAGGTAGCCTTCTTTCTGGGCATGCAGATCGAACTGTTGTTTGGACCATCCGTAAAGGTTGAGCGGACGCAAGCGGAGGAGATGGTCATCCTGGTCGTCCATGCCCGCGGTACCGTCGCCGTAGGTGGCGGCGGAGGAAGCGTAGACAAAGCGCGCCCCCTGAGCGAGCGACCATTCGGCGAGATCCCGGGTATAGGCGAAATTGTTGTCCCGGAGATAGGACTCGTTGCGCTCGGTGGTGGCGGAACAGGCGCCGAGGTGGAAGACCGAACCGAACTGGCCGAAGGCTCGCGGATCAGACTGAATCCGCGCGCGGAAAACATCGGCCTCAACGTAGTCCGTGAATTTCAGGGGCGCCAGGTTGCGGCGCTTGCTGTCGCGGCCGGAGTCGAGGGGCACCACCCCGTTCCAACGCTTGGCGGGTTCGAGGAAGTCGGTGACGAGAATATCGGTCCGCCCGCGCCGGTTGAGCGCCCACACGAGCGCGCTGCCGATGAAGCCAGCGCCGCCGGTGACCAAGATGGGTTTCGTGGCGAAGGAATCTGGAGCAGGCATCTGCGCGATGTTCATGGACTGGCCACTCGCTGGCGCTCGCGGCTACGAAGGCGGATAAAAGCCACTCGTTCTGTCGTCAGGCATCCTGCGAGAGCTCCTCGGAACGGGCCTTGGCGGCGAGGATGGTTGCCTTGAGGGTGTCACGAAAGCCGCGCGCGGTCATGCATTGCAGGCCGGCGAAGGTCGTGCCGTGCGGGGAGGTCACCTGGTCGCGCAGCGCTTCAGGTTCGATCCTGGTTTCTGCCAGGAGGCGGGCGGAGCCAAGCACCGTCGCCTGGGCCAGCTTGGTGGCGACCTCGCGCGACAATCCGGCGGCCACGCCGCCTTCGCGGAGTGCGGCGACAAATTCGAACAGGAAAGCTGGACCGCTGCCGCTGAGCGCGGTGACGGCATCGAGGTCGGCTTCGTTTAACGCCACCATTTCCCCCAGGGCGCCGAGCACCGTGTCGACCACGGCGCGATCGGAAGCGCTCAGCGGTTTGAGCGAAGCCCAACCCGTGATGCCTGCGCCGATCTGGCCCGGGGTGTTGGGCATGGCGCGCACCAGGTTCCGGGCCTGGGAAAACGTCCCGGCCAGACGGGCCAGTCGTTTGCCGGCGAGGATTGAGATCACCAGCCGGCCGGCGGTAAGACCGGCCAGGCGCGGATCCAGGCCGGCGAGTTGCTGCGGCTTGCAGGCGAGCACCACGGTGTCAGCCGAGGCCAGAAGCGAGGCCAGATCCGGAGCCGCCGCAATGCCGGTGCGCCCGGCCAGAATCTGCGCGGTGTCATCATCGCCGCCGATGCAGACGATCTCGGCGGGCCGGGCGGCCTTGGTGGTCAGCAATCCCCCGACCATGGCGGAGGCCATGCGTCCGGCACCGATAAAAGCGAATCGTTTGGTCTGGGCAGCGAGGGGAGATTCACTCACTGGGACGGCTTCCTTTTGGGCTGCGCGACCGGATGCAGCAGAACGGCGACAGTGCCGCCGCCGGGGCGGTCTTCCATCATCACATCACCCCCGATATTGCGGAGGGAATGGCGCGCGACCGTGAGTCCCATTCCCACGCCAACGGTGCGCTTGCCGCTGATGAACGGTTCAAACATATGATCGCGAATCTCGGGATCGATGCCGCGACCCTGGTCTTCGATCCGGATCTCCACCATCTTGACTTCATCGTTTTGGGAGAGAAGCGCGGCGGAAAGCGTGATGGGGCGCTGGTCCGGTGGCGTGCCGTCGGGGTAGGATTCCCAGGCATTGATGAGGATCTTCGCCAATACCTCCTCGAACACCTCGATATGCGTTTCGATGATGAAATCGCCGAGCGGATTATTGACGACGACGGGCTGGTTGGTCTTGTACTCCCCTTGGTAGCGTTGCACGCCGCCTTCCAGAATGCGCTGCAAGCCGATCCGGGTGACGTTCAGGCGGGTCTTGACCACCAGCGAGCTGAGTTGCCGGATGATCACGACGATTCGCTGGACCGCATCTTCGACATTTTGGGCGTTTTTCCGAACCAACTCCGGTTTGTCGGCGTACGCCTTGATCAGGTCGAGATAGCCGATGACCACACCCAGCAGATTGTTGAGGTTGTGCGCGATGCCCTGGGTGACGGCCCCGATGGTGGCGGCGCGACGCGATTCGGTGAGCCGGCGCTGCAAATCGATGATTTCGCGGTTGATCGCGGCAAACCGGAGCTGCGTCTGCACCCGTGCGAGCGTCTCATCGAGGTCGATCGGTTTGGTGATGTAATCCACCGCGCCCACGCCCAGACCTTCGAGTTTGCCCTCCTTGGAGCTGCGCGCCGTGACAAAAATGACCGGAATGGAACGAGTCTCCTCATCGGCCTGCAGGCGCTGGCACACTTCGATGCCGTCCATCTCAGGCATCATCACATCGAGCAGGATGAGCTCGGGCTTATCCTGGGCGATGAGGTCGAGCGCCTCGTGCCCGGAATAGGCGGTGAGCACCTGCATGCCTTCCCGTTCCAATTTGCGTTTGAGCAGCTGAACGTTGATCGGCTGATCGTCGACCACCAGGATTTTTGGCGCAGGCATGCGAGGGGATTAAAGGTCTAGTTTGGGGCCGATGGCAAGATTGGCGTGTGCCCATTACGTGGCGCGCGACTGGCGGTGGGCCTTGACCGTGTTCTTCATCAACATGGCGACGGTCATCGGACCCACGCCACCGGGCACCGGGGTGATCCGGCTGGCGATTGGGGCAACCGACGGGAAGTGAACATCGCCGACGAGGCGATAGCCCGATTTCTTGGTGGAGTCGGGCACGCGGTTGATGCCCACATCGATCACGACCGCGCCGGGCTTCACCATCTCAGCGGTCACGAATTCCGGACGGCCGATGGCGGCGATCAGGATGTCAGCCAGGCGGGCGAGGGCGGGAAGTCCGACGGTCTGCGAATGGCAGAGCGTAACGGTGGCATTGGCCCAGGCCTTTTTTTGCACGGCCAGCAGGGCGACAGGCTTGCCGACGAGCAGGCTGCGGCCCAGAACGACGACGTGGCGGCCCGCGAGCTGGACGCCGGAACGGGTGAGCAGCTCCAGGATGCCGGCGGGGGTGCAGGGGACGAAACCGGATTCGTCCTCCTGGGCGATCTTGCCGAAATTGATGGTACCCAGCCCATCGACGTCCTTGGCCGGGGCGATCCGGCGGAAGACGGCGAGTTCATCGAGGTGCGGTGGCAGCGGGGACTGAACAAGAATGCCGTCGATCGCGGGATCGGCGCTTAGCTGTTCGATCAGCCCGAACAACTCTGCCGGCGAAATCGTCGCGGGCGGCAGCAGCACGCGGCCAACGATGCCAATCTCCACGGCGGTCTTCTCCTTCTGCCTGACGTAGGAGACCGACGCCGGGTCTTCGCCGACGCGCACGAGCGCGAGACACGGCTTCCGTCCGGGCAGCGCAGCCACTTCCGCCTTGAGCTCGCTGATGATTTCCGCGGCGATCCGGTGCCCGTCGATGAGTTCCATGAAGGAGGAAGAAGGCGGCCGCAATGAAGCCGCCGTTAGAAGATCACCTCGCTTCGATCGTTTGCACCTCGATGACGAGGTTCTTCCAGTCGCTCGTCGGTTTGATGACTCCCGAGATGGTTACCAATTGATCGACGTAGGCTTCGATTCTTTGCAATGGCGCGACCCGGCTGACATCAAGGAAACCGACTCGTTTGCCCGCCGAATCATTGAGCTGATATTTGTAGTCCGGGCGGGGGCCAACGAAGAGCACGCGTTTCGTCTCCACCAGCATGCCTTGCAGCACCCGTGGCAGGGCGGTGGCGGCCCCGGCGCTGACAGGCGGGACCGCGGCCGCCGGCGTCGCTGCCGGCACGCTAATTACCGGCACGGGAGCAGGGGCGGGCAAGGAGGAGGAGGTCCCGCCGATCTGGATAAAACCGACAATGGTCTTATAGAGTTTGATCTGCGTCCAGCCGCTGCGCAGGCCGGTGATCTCAGTCTTGTCGCCTTCCTGCATTGTGGCGAGAATGGGGGCATCGGCCTTGGGCTTCAGGCGGATCGCGGCGCCCGCGTGAACGTCGAGACTCTTGCTGAAGTCGTTGTTGTTGACGTAAGCCTCGTGTGGGCCGGGCAGGTCGACCGCCATCCACCCGGCGGGCGCGGTGGCATTTGCGGCGGCGATAGGATCGGTGCCCGCCTTGAGATAACCGATGGCAGGAGAGCCGGCATCGGATTGGGAATGGATTGCGGTGGTTTCCATCAGGGGCGCCGCGGAGGAAGCTGCAGCGACCAGCAAACCGGCGAGGACAGCGGAGAACTTCGTCTTCATGATCGGTGTGATTTTGGAAACTGGGTGCGAAGAAAGAGCCTGACGATGGAACGGATTGGATGTCTTTGTTAGGCACTTGTTTCTCGTCGCGCAAAGGAAATCCTCGCTTTCTTGCGGGCTGGGGGAAAAATCGGCTCGCGCATTTCTGCGCAATTCGCGGTACTGATCCCATGACCTTTAACAATCGCGTCGCGCTTGTCACTGGAGCCGGTCGGGGTATCGGCAAGGCCATTGCCGGAGTGCTCGCCCAATCCGGCGTCACAGTGATCTGCGTCAGCAAGAACGAGGCAAACTGTGGCGCCGTTGCCGGGGAGCTTCGGGCGGCCGGAGGGAAGGCTAAGGCAGTAGCCGTCGATGTGGCGGACGGAGCCGCCGTGGCAAAAGCAGCGGGCGATTTGCTGGCCGAATTCGGCAACATCGATATCCTCGTCAACAATGCCGGCATCACCCGCGATGGGTTGTTGTTCCGCATGTCGGAAGATGATTGGAATTCGGTACTTACCACGAATCTGACCAGCGCCTTTCATTGGACGAAACCCTTGGGCCGGGCGATGGCCCAGAAGCGCTGGGGCCGCATCATCAATATCTCCTCGGTGGCCGGTGTGGCCGGTAATGCCGGACAGGCCAACTACTCCGCAGCGAAAGCCGGATTGATTGGATTCACCAAGAGTATTGCCAAGGAATTTGCCCGTCGTTCGATTACGTGCAACGCGGTTGCTCCCGGCTTTATCAAGACCGACATGACGGCCGTCCTCAGCGAGGACGTAACAAAGGCGGCTTTACAATATATTCCAATGCAGCGGTTGGGTGAGCCGGCGGACGTGGCTCATTTGGTGGCGTTTTTGTGTTCGGAGGAGGCCGGATATATCACGGGTCAAGTTTTTACCGTTGACGGCGGCATGGTGATGTGATCCCAAAGAGCAGCCCAAACCCTTGCCCATCTATACAACATGGCTGATCAGAAGACCATCGAACAACGCGTTAAAGAAATTATCGTTAACCAGTTGAACGTTAACGAGGAACAGATCACCCCGGAAGCTTCTTTCCTTGATGATCTGGGCGCCGATTCGCTCGATACCGTCGAGCTGATTATGGCTTTTGAGGAGGAATTCAAGGATGAGATCAAAGGCGAGATCCCGGAGTCTGACGCCGAAAAGCTTCAGACGGTCGGCGATGTAATCGCCTATATCGAAGAAAAGTCTTCTTCGAAGTAATCATTTTTTCGGATTTTGGCGTCCTGCCGGGTGCCCCATCGGGACTTTTCGGTAGGGCGCCTTTTTTGTACACATGGATTCTGCCCAGTCTGCTCCCCGGGTGGTCATCACCGGCCTCGGCGTTGTCAGCTCCCTCGGCCTGGACGTGGAAGATTTTTGGGCCAATATCCTGGCCGGCCGAAGCGGGATCAGTCGCCTGACGGGATTCGACGTAACGGATTATCCCTGCAAGATCGGGGCCGAGATTGTCGATTTCGACGCGGCGAAGCTCATGAATCCGAAGGAGGCGCGGCGGAACGACCGTTACACGCAGTTCGGTTTTGTGGCCGCCAAGGCGGCGGTGGCTGACGCTGGTCTGAATCCCGCGGCGGAAGACTCGGACCGCATGGGTGTGATCATTGGCTCGGGCATCGGCGGAATGCACACCTACGAGCAGCAACTCAGGGTGCTGTGGGAGCGCGGTCCGCGCAAAGTGTCGCCCTTTACGATCCCCTCTCTCATCAGCAACATGTGTTGCGGATTGGTTGCGATCGAACTGGGCGCGCGCGGTCCGAATTATGCGGTGGTGAGCGCTTGCGCGTCGGGCGCCCACGCGATTGGCGAAGCCTTCAACGCCATCCGGCGGGGCGAGACCGACGTCATGATTGCGGGCGGGAGCGAGGCGGCAATCACGCCTTTTTCCTACGCTTCGTTCTGCTCAATGAAGGCCATGAGCACGCGAAACGAACAGCCGGAGAAGGCCTGCCGTCCGTTTGATCTCAACCGCGACGGTTTTATCATGGGAGAGGGTGCCGGCATCCTTGTGCTGGAGACGTTGGCCCATGCCCAGGCCCGCGGCGCCCGGATCTATTGCGAGCTGGCTGGCTACGGCGCCAGTTGCGATGCCTTTCACATCACTCAGCCCGACCCGGAGGGGCGTGGACTTTCGCTGGCGATGAAACGCGCAGTTGCGGTGGCCGGCGTGCACCCGGAGGAGATCGATTACATCAATGCGCATGGGACCTCGACACCGTACAACGACAAGTTCGAGACGCTGGCGATCAAACAGGTCTTCGGAGACCATGCGCGCAAGCTCATGGTGAGTTCGACCAAGTCGATGACGGGGCATCTGCTGGGCGCCGCCGGCGGGGTGGAGGCGCTCATCTGCGCCAAGGCGCTCCAGACGGGGGGAGTGCCGCCGACGATCAACTACGAGCAACCAGACCCCGAATGCGATCTTGACTATGTGCCCAACGTCAAACGTTCGGCTCCGCTGCGCGTGGTGCTGAGCAACAATCTTGGTTTTGGCGGACAGAATGCGTCGCTCGTGCTCCGGCGGCTGGAATAGCCGGGATCGCGGGCAAGCAAGTGGGCGGATGGAGTAGTAAGGCTTGTGCTCTCGGCTGAAAGGCCGTCTTGTTGGCCGCCTGATTCCCATGAGCCGACCTGTGCGATTATTGCAGGTAAATCGCGCCGCAGATGAGGCGGACAATATCGTCCGCTTGCTGGCCGCTGACGGATGGGAGGTCCATGCATTACGGATCGCGACCGCCGACGAGTTGTCCGCCGCGCTCGCCGGCCAGAGCTGGGACGTGGTGATTGCTGATTACAGCACGCTGTGTTCCGAGGTCGGCAATGCCCTGTTGCCGGTTTTGCAGACGAACTGGAGCATCCCGCTGGTCGTGATTTCCGATCAGGACAGGGTGGACCGGGCGGTTGAAATGATGCGGGCGGGGGCGAGAGATTTCCTGGGCAAGGACAGCCTTTCCCTCCTGCCGGCGATCGTGTCCCGGGAGTTGGCAGAGGCCGGTGCGGGTCGGATGCTCACCCACGCAAAAGACATCGGGCCCAAGGGCGCGGAAGAGGAATTGCGCCGGAGCGAAGGCCGATACCGCACGCTTTTCGAGAACATGCTGAATGGATTTGCGCACTGCCGGATGCTGTTCGAAAACGGTCAACCGCGGGACTTCCTCTATCTGCATGTCAACCGGGCCTTCGCCCGGCTGACTGGATTGCGGGATGTCGTCGGGAAGAAAGTGTCCGAAGTCCTTCCCGGCCTTCGAGAGTCGCACCCGGAACTGTTCGAGATTTATGGGAGGGTGGCACTGACCGGGCAACCGGAGACATTGGAGACCTATGGGGAGGCTTTTGGCGGCTGGCTTTTCGTGACTGTCTACAGCACGGAGAAGGAGCATTTCACGGCGATTTTCGAGAACATCACGGAACGAAAGCAGGCGGAGAACGCGATCCGTGAAAGCGAACTGCGATTGCGCATGGCCCTCGACTCGGGTGCCATGGGAATTTGGGATCGGGATCCGCGTTTGGGAAATCTGCATTTGACCGAACAGCTCATCCGGCTCCTGGGGCTGAAGGCCGGGAAGTTCGATGGTCGGTACGAGACCTTCCGGCGCCTCGTGCATCCGCAGGATGTGGCCGGTCTCGAGGCGGCGATCGCGCGGTCCCGTGATGCTCGAATCCCTTATCGGTACGCGTTTCGGGCGGTCTGGCCGGACAGCTCGATTCACTGGTTGGAAGGACGGGGCCAGTTCTTTTATGACTCCGCCGGTGTGCCAGTCCGGATGATGGGGGTTGCCGTTGATATCACGGAAACGAGGCGCATGGAGGACCAATTGAGGCAGGCGCAGAAGATGGAAGCGGTGGGCCAGCTCGCCGGCGGCGTGGCGCACGACTACAACAACATTCTGACGTCGACGCTGATGCACCTCGAGTTGATGATGCACGATTCGGGCTTGACGGCGCCCCTGCGGAATTCGCTGCAGGAACTGGAGGTCGAGACCCAGCGCGCGGTGGGATTGACCCGGCAATTGCTCATGTTCAGTCGCCGGCAGATCATCCAGGTGAAGCCCGTGGACCTGAATGACGTCGTGCGCGATTTGTTGAAGATGCTGCGACGGCTGCTCGGAGAGCACATTAGCCTGGAACTCCACAACGAAGGCCGCCGTCTGCGGATCGAGGCGGATCCAGGAATGGTCGAGCAGGTTGTCATCAACCTCTGTGTGAATTCACGCGACGCGATGATGCCGAACGGCGGGCCGCTGACAATCGCGACCCGGCTGGTGGCGTTGGATGCCGATGCTGCCGCCGCCAACCCGGATGCGCGCGCCGGGAAGTTTGTCTGTCTTTCCGTCGCGGATACCGGTTGTGGCATGAATGGGGAGGTGATGAAGCGAATCTTCGAGCCCTTTTTCACCACGAAGGAGTCAGGGAAAGGCACGGGGTTGGGTTTGGCCACGGTCTACGCGATCGCAAAACAACACTC
This sequence comes from Opitutia bacterium, assembly GCA_003142955.1. Classification (GTDB taxonomy): domain Bacteria; phylum Verrucomicrobiota; class Verrucomicrobiia; order Opitutales; family Opitutaceae; genus Fen-1467. The sequence continues at coordinate 44,043 of PLOH01000142.1, forward strand.
GGGCTGGGTCGAGGTGTCGAGCAAGGTGGGCAGCGGCACCACCTTTCGCGTCTATTTTCCGGAAATGATCAAGGCGTCGACCGGCGAAACCCAGATGATCGATCCGCAGCAACTTCGCGGTGATGAAACGATCCTGATCGTGGAAGACGAGGCGGCGGTCCGGCGGATGGCGGTGATGAGTTTGCAGTGGTTCGGGTATCACGTCCTGGAGGCGGCCAATGGACCGGAGGCGTTGCGTCAGTGGGAACAGCACCGCGCCGAGATCGCCCTGCTGTTCACCGACATGGTGATGCCAGAGGGGATGACGGGACTTGATTTGGCCAAACAATTGCGCGAGGCCAACGGCAGCCTGAAGGTCATCATTTCAAGCGGCTACAGTGTTGACATCGCGAACTCGGGAATTCCCGCCGGGTCGGGAATCGCCTACCTCTCCAAGCCCTATGAAGTGAAGTCTTTGGTCGCAATGGTACGGAAGTGTCTCGATCAGACCTGAACCGTAATGATGGTCCGGACCCGGGGTTGACCGGAGCACAACGTCATGACCGCACCACCGCCCAACATTCTGTGGATTGTCACCACGCAATGGCGCGCCCAGGCCACGGGTTACGCCGGCGATCCCAATGCGCGCACGCCCCATCTCGATGCCTTGGCGGCGGAGTCCGTCAACTATGCGCAGGCCGTGACGCCACATCCGTTCGGCCCCTTTGCCCGGGCTGCGATGTTGACCGCGGTCCCTTCGCCGGAGAATGGAGTGCGTGATTATTTCGATCCGCTCCCCGGAGAGGCGCGGACCATCGCGGATCAACTGCGGATGCGCGGGTATGCGACGGCCTTTTTTGGCAAATGGCATCTCTTTCAACGTGATTCGCAGGCTGACCTGGTCGGGCCGGAGCATGCAAAGATCGTGGTTCCTCCCGAACGACGCGGCGGGTTCGGATTCTGGGAGGGATTTGAAAGCGGGTTTCTCCTGAATGATCCATGGCTGCACGGAACGCGGCTGCCCGAGCCGGCGCCGTTTGTGGGATACCAGTCTGACGTCATCTGCGACCGGGCGGCGGCGTGGATGCGTGAGACCGGAGAGCGGAAACCGGAGACCGGGGAGTGGAGACCGGAAATCGGATACCGGATACCGGGGAGCGGAGAGCGGAAAGCGGATGCTGGGGAAGCGAAATCATCTCTCCGGTTTCCGGTCTCCGCTCTCCGAAATCGACCGTGGTTTTGTGTCGTAAGCCTCGAGCCGCCGCATCCGCCCTATGACGCGCCGGTCCCGGGTGGCGGAACCGAATGGAGACCGGAGGCGATCGTACTGTCGCAAAATGTCCCGCGTGGTGGTGACGTGGAAACAATCTCCCGGCGTGAACTGGCCGGCTACTACGCTCACGTGGAGGCGACTGACCGGGCGATCGGCCGATTGCTCGCCGCGGCGCCACGGGAAAACACGGTGGCGGTTTTTACGTCGGTCCACGGCGACATGCATGGAGCCCACGGACTGTTCCGCAAGGGCTGGCCGCATGAGGAAAGCGTGCGCGTCCCCTTGCTCGTGCGTGTTCCGGGCGCCGCGGGTGGAAGGCGCGGGATGCGGGATCCGGCGCTGGTGTCGCTGGTCGACCTGTCCGATCTGACGTTGCGCTGGGCCGGAGGCGAAAGCCCGGCGGTTGAAGGGAAGTTCCAGAGGATCTCGATGCCCAGCGTGGTGCGGTTGCCCCGCCAATGCGACCGCGGGTGGCGCGGCGGCCGCACGCTCACCCGCAAACTCGTGCTGGCGGCGAACGGGGATCCGTGGCTCTACTTCGACCTGGAACGGGATCCCGGCGAGGAGATAAATCTCCGGGACGATCCGGCGCGGGCGGCGGAGATGGAGGCCTTTCGACGGCAGCTGTAAACGAGCGAGGCTGGTGGCCAAGCCGCAATGTCAGCGCGCCACCTTCGGCGCGCAATTGCGGCGGATGGCGGCGGCAAGGCCGTCGAGCTTCAGCGGCTTGGTGACGTAGTCATTCATGCCGGCCGCGAGGCATATCTCGCGGTCTCCGAGAAGGGCATTGGCCGTGACGGCGACGATGGCGGGCTGGCGATCGGCCGCGAGGCGCCGGCGCAGCTCGCGCGTGGCCTCCAGACCGTCCATGACCGGCATCTGCAGGTCCATCATGACCAGATCGTAACTGCGTTCAACAAACGCGTTGACTGCCTCCGCTCCGTTGGCCACCGAATCCGCTTTGTACCCCAGCCGGGCGAGCAGGCTCAAGGCGACGTTGCGATTCACCGGGTTGTCTTCAACGAGCAGAATCTTGAGCGGGATCTCATCGCTCAACATCCGCTGGGCGCTGGCTGCCGGATCGGGCCGGGCGGCTGGAGGGCTGAACAGCGAACGGATGGTCAGCAATAATGGCGCCGCCTTTAGCGGTTTGAGCAGATGCGCCGCCGGAGCCAGTTCTTGCAGCCAGGTACGGGGCATGGGGTCGCCGGCCGGCAAGAGCAAGAGCACGGGCAACTGCGGTTGCTGCCAGGCCGTGCGAAGCTCTTGGGCCAAATGCCGGCCCTCACCGTCCGGGAGGAACTGGTCGACGATCAACAATGCGGGCGGTTCGCCATGCAGCAACTGTGCCCGGGCCATGTGGGCCGACTCCATCACCACACACGAGAGTCCGGCCCCGGTCAGCGTAGAGGTTAGAAAATGTCGGTTGATGTCGTGGTTGTCGACCACCCACACCAGGCGGCCGCGCAGCGGAGGCGGAAGCTCTTCGCGTGCCAGTTCGGTCGGCGGAAAGGCGGGCTGGGTGGGAATCGCCACCGTGAAGACCGAGCCCAGCCCCGGCTCGCTTTGGACCCCGATCGTCCCACCCATGAGTTCGCTGAGCCGCCGGCTGATGGCGAGCCCGAGGCCGGTGCCACCATATTTCCGGGTGGTCGAGGAGTCCACCTGCGAGAACGGCCGGAAGAGCCGGTGTCGCTTCTCCGTCGGGATGCCAACTCCACTGTCGCGCACCGCAATGGCCAGCCAGAAGGTTTCGCCGGCCGGGATCGGGGCACGCGAACCCGGAAATGGGGCCGGCGCAGGCGCGTCCCGCTTCTCCAGCTCGGGTGCGTTCGTCCGGCTCACCTCAACGGACACAGAACCTTTCGGGGTGAACTTAATGGCGTTGTTGACGAGGTTGACGATAATCTGCCGCAGGCGGGCGGCATCGCCGAGGATCCAGGCCGGCACATCGGCGTTGACGAAGTACGCCAGATCAATGCGTTTGACCGCTGCCGGAACGGCGAAAAGGTCCAATGCCTCCTCCAGGCAGATCGCCAGCTCGAACGGGTGTTGCTCGAGGTCCATCCGGCCAGATTCGATCTTTGAGAAATCGAGGATGTCATTGATGATGGACAGCAGCGAATCACCGCTTGCCCGGATGGTGTTCAAGCATTCGCGCTGGTCGGTCGTGAGCGGAGTATCAAGGAGCAGGCTGGTCATCCCGATCACGCCATTCATCGGCGTGCGGATCTCGTGGCTCATCGACGCCAGAAACTCCGATTTGGCGCGCGAAGCCGCATCGGCCTCTTCCTTGGCGTTGCGCAGATGCTGTTCCGTCTCCACCTGGGCGGTGATATCGACCATCATCGCGATAAAATTCTCGACGTCGCCGGCCTCGGCGCGCACGGGCTGCAGATCGAGGTGAAGATGGCAGTGCCGGCCGGCCCGCGTCTGGCAGCTGAGATCGGCGTTGAACGAAACCCCGCGCTGAAGGGCGTCGTGCAGACGGGAGGCGGTCGATGGATCGGTGTCCGGTCCCACCAGCAAAGCGGTGAGTTCGCGGCCAACGATTTCCGCGAGGCTGAAATTGAAGAGCCGCACGACGCTCTCGTTCACCCACTCGAGCCGGCCGGCGGCGTCGGTAATGGCCACCAGGTTGTCGGTGCTGCTCGCGACGAGCGAGAGCTTGCGCGTCGCAGCCTGGCTGGCCCGCAAAGCCTGTTCGGCCCGCCGGCGCTCCTCGTTTTCCGCCAGCAGTTGTGCGTTGGCCTGTTCGGCGGCGCGCCGCCGCATTCCCCCGATCCGGGCCAGATGAGTCACCGCACCAAGCACCAGACTCAGCCCGAGGCCAAGGGTGGTGAACAGCTCGGGAAAGTAGCGGCGTCCCTGTTCCAGAGTGGCGGCCGCCGGGGAAAGACTGATGCGAATTCGCTGGTTGAACAGATTGAAGACCGACTCCTCGCGCAGGTCCTGGCGGACAGGGCCGGAGGGGAATTCTTCGGATATCCGCTGGCCGTCGACATCGATCGTGATGGCATACAGAGCCGGCAGGTGAAGGCGGCTTTGAACCGCTTCAATCATGGCTGGGTAGGAAAACTCGCCCAGGAGCGCCTGCCGGTTTGATGCGTTGGGCGCAGGCAACGGCGCGCACATCAGGAAACCCTGGCCGGCGAGCGGCAGTTGGGTCAGGCCGGAGAACGCCGGTCGACCTGTCGCCCGCACCTGCTCGATGAGCTTCCAATGCAGCGGATCGGTCCGGTGATCATAGCCGAGAAGGTATTCATTGCCGGCGCGGGGAAAGAACCAGGCGGACCGTCCGGATTCATCGACCCAGGTCAGCGAGCGAAGCGCAGGGAAATTCTCGCGATAGGCCGCGCCGTCCTGGTCGCGCAGGGCGTCCGTAACCTGGCCGGCCCGCGTCCAGCGCGCGGCCATGTGCTGAAGAGCCTGCGCCTCATTGTCCAGTTCGAGGTTCAGAACCGTGGCAACGTTGTTGATGGCAAGCTGGGTGGTCGACCGGATAAACCCCGCTTCGCGATCACGCAACGCGGCGGCGAATAGCAGCGTCAGGGTGGCGCCGATTGCCACCACTGGCACGGACAGCCAGCCCGGCACGCCTTCCGCACGATCAAACTCGCGACGCCAGTGACCGCTCAGGAGAAGGACTCCAAAAAGCGAGCAACACACGGCCGCCAGCGGACTGGGCCGCAGGACGGGATACAGGCCGGACCCTTCGGAGAGTCCGAGAATCCGACCGACCAATGGCGCCAGGCCGATCGAAATGGTCAGTGACGCGCCCAGTACGATACCCAAGGCACGCCATCGCGCCAGCTGGGGAAATTTGAACAACAAGACGCAGAGGCCGGCAGTCAGGAGCGCGAGTGCAGTGAGCCCTGGCATTCGGCTGGGTGGCGCGGAGTCGATCGCAGTTTGTAGCGGCGCGAACAACTCCTCCAGACGCAGATTCCGGCCGGTGGCGAGCTGGAAAAGCGTAATGAGACCAATCCCTGCCGGCACCACGGCCAGCCAGGCGAGCCGGCCGGTCTTCGATTCCAAGGCCAGCAACGAAACACCCAGCAGGCAGACGCTCAGCGCCGTGTCCAAAGGCATCGGCGGATCGCCGGCTGGAAGCTGCAGAACAGCATTGATCCATGGCTCCTGGCCTGCCAGCACAACCAGTCCGATCAGGACCAGCACGCTGCTGCCGAGGACGGAGGCGCGGTTCAGCCAGTCGCGGGCGGCAGTGGAGGAGGAGCGGAGCATGGCGGTGACCGGGAGGCTAGGCGTGGGAGCAAGGCCGGAGCAAAGGATTTTTCATCGCGAAGAACCGGCACGGGATTGGTAGCCGGAGTCGGCGATCCTGGCTTTGGAGCTACGGAGATTTTTCCGGCGCCGCCGGTGGCGGAGCGGGCGGCGGCGTTCCGTTTGGGGCGATTGGGCCGCTGTTGAGCGGGCGGGTGATGGCACGCAGGAGGCTGGTCGGCCCGAACGCAAAGGCCCACGATGGTTTTTCCAATGCTCCGGTGAGCTTCAGCTCAAGCACATTGGAAAGCGGCGTGAGCAGGGCGCCGAGCGCGTCGGCCACGACGAACTTGCTTTCCTGCAGGGGGTAGATGCGGGCGTTGAAGTCGAGCGTTTTGGTTTCGAGCAGATACTCGCCCTTGGCATCAATCGAAGCGCGCGGGCCCTGCAATTTGACCTGCGGAAAGACCAGCTTGCTGCCGTCGATCCGGAAACTCGCCTGGGCGCTGTCGAGGCGCAGCGAAGTGAAGCCGAGCAGGGTCTTGCTCAACAGTTCGGAGAGCTGTCCGAACAGATGGATTTTGCCGAGCTCCTGCCCGGCGACCGTCAACTGCCCGTCGCCATGGAAACTGAACGGCTCCCCGAGCCGGCCGGAAGCGGTCAGCCGGCCATCGAGGTGGCCGCTCGAGGCGCGGCGCAACAAATGCTCGGCGGGCCGGTCTGAGCCCGCTGGTTTCCCAGCGGATTGAAGCTCATCAATGAGAGTGATGACACGGCCCAGGTCGGCCCCGCCCAGCTTTGCGTCAAAGGCGACGGTGCGCGTGTCGCGCGGCCCCTCGATCCGCGCCCAGCCCGTGGCCGCGCCGCCGGCGAACCCCACCTCGATGTCCTGCAGATCCAGATCGCTGTCGTGGTAGTTCGCGGAGAACTTCATCGTGTCCAGGGGAAAACCGTGCAAGGTCACGCGGCGGTTTGCCGCCACCGTAAAATGCATCTGCATGCGGGGTCCGCCGGGTGCGCCAGGGCCGTCAAAATGACCGGCCACGCGCACGGTGGGAGGGTCGGCAAACTGGAACGGAGCAGCCAGCGCGGTGCCGGCCGGACCATACAGCCGGGCGCACTCGGCCAGATCGAGGTCGGACACGGCTTCGAACTCCAGCGTGCGGTACGTCGAATTCGCGGAATCGACGGTGACGGTGAACGAGCCTTGGCCGGAATGGCCTGCGCGTTCGGCCTTGAATTCGGACACCTCAAAGTAGTCAGGTCGGAAGAAGAGGGTTGTCCGCACCCGGTCGAATGGCACCCCGCGAATGCCCGGCTGGGCCGCATCGGCCTGGCAGAAGACGGCGGATTCCTGCGCCGTCCCCCATCGACCGGCGACATCAACGTCCGCAACCGGCGGCGCCGCTGCGAAGTCAAAGCCGCGCCAGAAACGCGGCCACCACCCGGTGAACCAGCCCGAGATGTCGAGCGGACGCAGATGACCGTGCAGCAGAAATCGGTACTCGTTGGTGGCCGTGTCCATCGCATAGGATCCGTAGGCCGCGTTGCCGCCCTGGAACAGCGTGAGGTCCGTGACGTTGAGGCCGTGGCCGTCGTAGACAATGTGTCCGCCCGCGGCGTCGATCGCGACGTCGTGGGCGATAGCGTGGCGAACGGAGATATCGCCCTCGGTGCGCGCCAGTTTCCAACCTCCCGCGAGATCGATCCAGGCTCGCAGCGACGCCGGCTCGCTCAGGGTCACCCATTTGGCCGCCTTCAGCCCGAACCGGGCGGCGGCGAGGCGCAGCAGTTCCGGCCCCAGCGACGCGGAGAGATCGATCCTCCCATCGCCCCGGCGGGTGTCCACGTCGGCGCGCGCCGTCAGAGGTGATCCACCGGCCTGCAGCATGACATTGCCCTGGACTCGGGGCCACTCCGCCACCGTCAGTTCAGCAGCCGGGGCGGCAAAGGAGAGGCCCAAGACACTGCCTCCCGCTGCGGTCAGCCGCGCCAAAAGTGGCGTAAACACAAAACGGTCAGGGATGAGCAAACCTGAAAGAACGGCGTGCAGACGAGCCACCTGCGCCTGTTGTTTCCAATCCACCCGCTCGGCATCAATCATCACCTCGGTGGCCACCGGCGTGTCGCCCAACAACGGGAAAACCATCCTGGCCCGGCCTGACTGCACCGTGCAGGAAGCTTCGGGATGGGAGGAGTCGACCAGGAGCTCGGCCTCGACGAGGGCGCCGGAATTCGGCGTCGGGGTGAGCGTCAACTGCAGGCGTGGGTCCTCCAGGGACTCGATTTGAGGCCGGAGCGCGATGAGCTTGCGGCCCGACCTGAGGCAGCGCTCGATCACCAGGTCAAGCAACTGCATTGAACCGGGCCGGGATTGGATCCCCGGGGGGAGGTGAAACCGACCGTGGCTCGTGACCGCCACCCCGGCGACGCGAAAGGTGCAGACTGCGATGTGATAGTCGGATCGTTGCGCCTGAAACACGCCATCGAGGTCGCTCACGACCGCTTCATCGGTGCCGGATGGCGACAACATCGCGGGCACCCGCAGGTCGACGCCGGTGAGGCGGATTTCATGCACCCGAACCTCACCGACCAGCAGCGGCAGGAAATCCAGGCTGGCGTACGCAGCGCGGATCGTGACGAGCGGCACCGTCCGATCGGGACCGAAAAGCTGGACCTGCTCGAACAGCACCCGTCCGGTGGGATCAAAGATCGCGCGGCCGAAACGCGCCGTGATCTCAGAGGCCGCCAGTCGGCGTTCAATGGCGCGTAGGGCGAAGTCAGGCAGTTCCAGCTCGCGGCGCGTCACGACCCAGACCTGCAGTCCTAGTCCGGCGATCAACACCAGCCAGACTACCCAGCTAGCGACCAACAGCGCTGCGGAGGTGCACCAGCGCAAACCAAACCATAGTGACCGCTTCAGGCTCATGGGCATGGTTTTGGCGGCGGAAATTCCCTCGTGATGGTCAAAGGCTCCATTCCTTCCCTTAGTGGCGCCGGAGGGCGTCGCAACAGCGTCCGCATCCCCGTCAATGCCCGGCCGGTTTTGCGGCCTCGACGGCGGCCGGCGCGGGCGAGGGAGGCATCGGCTCCCTTGGGCCGTGAGTCAGCGTGAAAAGAGCGTCGAGCAGCTTCTGATCGGCTTCAAAAACCACGTTGAAACCGGGCGAGCCGGCAAACTGCGTGCCGCCGCCGGTGCGTTCGGTAAGAAACAAGGTGATCGCGTCGGTCTGGCCCCCGGTGCCTCCGACGAGGGAGATCGTCGCTTCGAGGGCATACTTCCACGGACGCATTTCGCCGCCGATCTCCACCGCGGGCGGGAACGAGTCGAGGACGAAATCCTTGGCCCGCAGACTGCCCAGTTGGTCCAGCAGGACCAGCAGCGCGGTCCGCTTCGCTTCCGGTTCCTTGGCGAGGGCTTGATTCCAGGTTTCACCGTCGGCCAGCCGGCGGGCGAAGATCTCAGTCTTGGTCGTCGCGTCTTTGAGGGAGAGGGCGGTGATCCGGGCGCCGGCGGGGAGCTCGCGCAGCAGGCGGCTCCGATAATAGTTCACGGTCACCGGCGATTCTCGCAGGATATCAGGGTCGACGAGATACACGAAGGGCTCATTGGCGAGTTTGGCCCGGGCGAGACCGTCGCGCTCATTGGCGACACCGATCAGCAGGGTGGCCGAGGAGGATAGTGCGGCGGCGGAGCCACCTTCGGCAAAGGCACCTTTCGTGGAGAAGTTGAGCGTAATCTCACGTTCGGGACGGTTGAAGCCCCAGTTCTCGAGTTCGATATTCTGGGGGGCGTCGCGGAGGAACTTGAGCGCCTGGAGCGAACTGAGCTTCTCGATGATCCGCTGGACCAGCGGGAGCTCAGCGGGCAGCGTTTGGGGCGCCTGATTGGCCGCGTGGGTGACGATCTGCCACGGGTCGTTCTGTTGGGGCTGCCCGGGGTTTCCGAGTCGCTGGAGGGTCAGTTCGGGCCGGTTCGGCGCGACCAGCGTAAGGGAGGTGAGCGCGCGCGGATCGAAGCTGAGCAGGTGTTTGTCCCGCAGTTCCTCCTGGGAGTTGCGCAGCGTGGTAAAAAGCCTGTCGGGGAACTGGACGGTGAAGACCGGCGCCCGGTCGTCCATCTTGGCATAATACTCAGTGGCCGGTTCGGACGGCGTCTCCTCCGTCGCCGATTTGACGGCGGCAGCCGCTTCACTGGCGGGCACCGGACTGCCCAGCAAGAGTGTCTCGCGGCGGCCGTTGCCCTCGAGCGTAAGACGGAACGCGGGATTGTTGAGTCCGGTCCGGTCGGGTGCAGGCACTGTCGCGGCGTCGAGAAAAGACCGGGTGTGAAGCCCGTTCAGGGCATTGATGGCGAGTTCCACTTGAATCCGGTCTGCCCGCGCGAGGATGGGCGCTTCAAACAACCAGCGGGACCCGTCGCGGCGCAGGCGGCTCCGGAGGTTGGTGGGCGCGCCGGTCTGGAGATTGAACGAACGCACTTCGAAGAGCGGGATGCTGAATATTGTGTCGGCTTGCAACTGGCTCAGGGTCAGCGCGAGGCTGTCGGCCAGACTGCGACTCACGACATGGATGCGCTTGCCGTCGGGCGACAGCACATAGAGGCGGTTGCCCACCTTGGTCGCATCCCCGACGCGCAGCGTGACGGTCTTGAGCTGGACAGGGGCGGCATGCTCAACGGGGCCATTGTCCACGCCGGCGGTGAAGGTGAGTGTGATCTGGGGCTTGTCGAGGCCGTAATCGGCCAGCGAAAGGCCGCTCTTGGCAAGGTCTTTGACGAGGAAGCTCGTAAAGTGGTTGAGCAACATCAACTCATTGAGAATCCGGCTGACGGCATGCGGGTTGGCGGGCCACTCGGTGGGTTTGGTGATCATCCAACCGTCCGGTTTTTTCTCGAGCCGGACCGGTGCGGCGAAGTGGCCCCCGGTGATCTCCAAAGACTGGATCGTAGCGGCCTCCGGGCCGAGGACGCGGGTCCGGCTTTCTTCCCACAATGCGTCGGTTCGCCACCGGTGCACGAAGGTGAAGATGGAGAAAAAGAGAACAACATTCATCAACAACAGCACGAGAGTGACTTTGGTGCGCATGAAGAAAAGGGCTGAAAACCTGAAGGACTTAAGGCTGAAGAACGGAAGCGGGGAAAGTGGTGCGATTCGAGAAGCTGACCGTCAGGGGCGAAGGCAGATACCGGCTGGTCGATGTGGGTTAAGCGGTGACAGTGTTCAATCTTTCAGACCTTCAGCCTTTCAGTTTTTTCTCAGCGGCGGCGCGTCCAAAAGACCAGCAGGCCGAGCAGGCCGACCGCGCCCGGCAGGGCAAAGAGGAGACCCAGCCGGAGTTTGGCGAGCTGCTCCTGGGAAAGGGACAGCCGGAAATGTTCGATCGGTCGCGGCGGAAAATGAAGCTGGGTGTCGCGATCCACGGCCCAGTTGATGGCGTTGAGCGAGAGCGCCTGGCACCCGGTGTCCGCCAGGCGGCGGTTGGAGAATATGTCCCCGGTTCCAATCACGACCAAGCGCCCTCCCGGCACGCTGAGCGGCAGGGAGCCGGGGCTGACCCGTTCCGACGCCACCATTACTCCCAGCGGGCCGCGCAGATCAGATCCGGCGTCGAAAACGGGCGGCCGTTGCACGCGAAAACTGAATTCGCCCCAGGAACTGGCGGAGGAGGAGGCCAGGACGGAGACCCTGAGGGCGCGATCCGGCGGTCGGTCGGGATCGGGCCGGACCGAGCGGGGCAGGCTGATGCGCAACGGCAGATTATAGTCGACCAGGGATTTGGTGATGGGATGGCTGGCATCGGGGCTGCGGATCATCAGGTCGCCGTTGTCGGCGACGAATTCGGGATTGGCGTCGCGGATCACATCGTCGTCGACGCGCACGCCCCAATCCGAGAAGAGGTTGCCCAAGCCGCATTCGTGCCCGTAATCCAGTGTCAGAATGATGCGGCCGGCGCGGGTCGTTAGGTACTGCCGCAGCAACTCCTCTTCAAAGGGCTGGAAGCGTCCGGTCGGCGAACTGATCAAGATGAGATCCACGCCTTCCGGCACGCGGCGGGCAATGGAGAGATCGAGAGTCTCAAGGTCGAAATTGCGGAGGCGGAGCTGCTCCCGTAACACTGACAGCCCGCGCACCGGACTCACGTCGGCCGTACTCATCTCGCCGTGGCCGGTCAGGAAGCAGATCTTGCTTCTTTCCGGTTTCGAGACGTCGAGGAGAGCGGCAGTGATGGTCTGTTCGCCCTTAAACGAGACCGGGCGGGCATGCTCGTATTCATAGAGCTCGCTGAGCGGCACGGTGCGGCGACTGCCGGGGGCACAGAGAAACAGGATCACGTCGGGTTGGTCGACCCCGAGAGCATCGGCCTCGCGCCGGTTCTTGTAGACGTCGAGGTAATCCACCTGGATGCGACCGTCGCGATCGACCTCGGAATCATGGTTGGTCGCGGTGATATAAACGTATTCACGGAGCAGATTCTGCACGTCCTGGTAGGCCTGGACCGCGAAGGCGTTGTCCGAATCCGGTGTTAGCGTGACGACAATGCGCACCGGGCGCTTGAGCTCCTGCAGATAGGAGACGGTTTCGGGCGAGAGCGAGTAGCGGCGGTGCTGGCTGAGGTCGAAGCGCCAGTGGTAATGGAGCGCCAGGAAGTTGAGTCCGCCAAAGAGCGTGAGAAAGAGGACCGCCTGCAGCACCAGGTTGGTGGTCCGAAGCCAGCGGGCGGCACGATAGCTCTCGATCGGCAGCATAGGATCGCGTCAGTTGTGGAGCAGCTTCGCCTCGAGCCCCAGGACGGTGAGGATGAGCGTCAGCGCGGTGCCGGTGAAGTAAAAGAACAGGTGCCGGGTGTCGATGATGCCACGGCTGAAATCATCGAGGTGCTGGAAGACCTGGGCGTAGTCGAGCGCGTCGCGCACGGGGCGCAAGGCCGCGAGTTGCATGAACTGGGTGCCGAGCGACAGCTTCGTGCCGAAGATCAGGAGGAAGAGCAGGGCCAGCGCGACGACTAGCGCCACGGCCTGGTTGCGCGCCAGCGCGCTCGCGAACACTCCGATGGCTACGAACAACAGGCCGGAGACGGCGATGTAAACGTAGCCGCCGATCAGCGTGCCGCGGTCGAGCAGGCGTGGATCGGCGGCGAAGTGGTGCAGGAGATAGAATAACCCGGCGGTCGAGCCCCAGAGGAGCAGATAAACGAGATAGGCGGCGCTGTATTTCCCCAGCACCACCTCGGTGGTGGAAACGGGCGTGGTCAGCAGGGTCTCCAGCGTGCCCGACCGCCGTTCCTCGGAGAAGCTTTTCATCGTCGTCAGCGGCACAATGATAAAGACCGCGAAACCCAGAAAGAGGCGGAAGAAATCGTAGGCCGGGGATGTTTCCTGCGCCGCCTCGCTGTACACTTCCAGCAGGAACGTGAAAATGAACCCCATGACAAAGAGGAAAACCACCGCCGCCAGGTAGGTGCTCGTGTTGACGAGCAGCATGCGGATTTCGTGGTTGAGAATCGTGAAGAAATGGCGCATGGAATCGGGTGAAGCAGGGCGGATCACGTCGGCGGACCGGGGCGCGGGCGCTGGGCGATCGGGACTCTCGCTCCCGGCAGGTCGACCACATCCCAGCTGCGCTTGGTCGCGGCCAGGAACACATCTTCCAGGGTCGGCTCGGTGCGACTAAACGACCGGATGCGATAAGATCGGGCCATGAGCGCCCGGAGCAGCGGTTCGCCCAGCTCCTCGTCGCGGGTGGTGGTGAGCGTGGCGTGATGGAAGCCCGAGGCATCCGGGCCGCTGGCGGAGGCGATGACCAGGGTGGACTCGACCTGCGCGAGCACTGTGGGCAGCGCCGCGAGATCTCCGGCCAGGTGGACGTGATAGTGGGTGCGGCCCAGGACCTCCCGCCGCAATTCGGCCGGCGTGCCTTGCGCCACGATCCGCCCGCCGTTGATGATCAGCACCCGGTCGCAGGTGACTTCGATTTCCGGGAGAATATGGCTGGAGATGATGACACTCATCCGTCCGCGCAGGCTGCCGATCAGATCGCGGACGATGAGGATCTGGTGGGGATCGAGACCGATGGTCGGTTCATCCATGATAATCACGTCCGGCTCCCCGAGAATGGCTTCGGCAATCCCGACCCGCTGGCGCATACCCTTGGACAGCTTGCCGATGATGCGGTGCCGGATGCGTTTGAGGTCGCAGAGCTCGAGCACCGCGTCGAGCCGCGTCCGGAGCCTTTCCCGCCCGATTTCTTTCAGACGGCCGCGGTAGTAGAGGTATTCGTTAACCCGCATGTCCTCCGGCAGAGGGTTGTTTTCGGGCATATAGCCGATGTGGCGTTTGGCGTCATCCGTCCGCGAGGCGACGGGGATGCCGCAAATCCGCACGACGCCGGAAGTGGCGGGCAGGAACCCGGTGAGGATGCGCAAAGTGGTGCTCTTCCCGGCGCCGTTGGGTCCGAGGAGCCCGACAATCTCGCCCCGGCGCACCGTGAAGTTGACATCATCGACCGCCACCATCCCGCCGTACGTCCTGACCAGGTGTTCAACCTCGATGGTCAGCGGTGGTGGGTTTGGGTCGGTCGTGGACATGCGATCGGAGACAGACTGAGGGATAACGCGCCGCGAGCAAGGTTACACCGGCGCGTTAAGCCGCCAGGCAGCCGCGAGGCCGCGCAGCGTGAGATCGGGGACGATGGTGGCCGGCGGTTGCAGGGTTTTCTCCAAGAGCGCCGCGGTGCCGCCGGTGACGAGCACCCGGGGCAGGGATTCGCCCCGGTGGCCCAGTTCGGCCATCACGGCCGCCAGCAATGCCTGGATCATGCCGCCCATCCCGATGACGGTGCCGATGCGCATGGCCTCGATGGTGGATTGGCCGATGGCGCTTGGCACGTCCAGTGAGTCGTCCAGCAAGGGCAGCAGCGCCGTCTGTTCATGGAGGTAGCGGCGCATCACATCCAGTCCGGGCGCAATGATGCCGCCCTCATAACCGCGGGAGCGCGTGACAATGTCGAAAGTGACCGCCGTGCCCAAGTCGATGACGATGACCGGAGTGCCGCAGAACGCCTGGGCGCCGGCGGCGTTGGCGAGGCGATCCTCGCCGATTTCCCACGGTTTGGGATAGCTGAGGGGCACCCCCAGCCGCTTGTCGGCGGTGAGCTCAAAAAGCGGCCGGGTGAATTCTTGGAGATCGAACACCCGGCCCAGCAGGATCGCCGCCGCCGGAACCACGGAGCAGAAAGCTGCGCCCTCGAGAAAAGGATATTCAGCGGTCAGGCGGCCCAGGATCGGACCAAATCCCTCGGCGGGATGATCGATCGCGCGCGTGGGCAGTTCCCGCTGAAACAGGGCCTGCCCGTGAGCAACGATGCCGTAGTGGGTGTGCGTGTTGCCGATGTCGATGCAAAGCAGCATGGAGACGCGACCGCGAAGGGAGAAGGAAGACGGAAACTGGAAAGGGGAGAGTCCAAGGCGAATTGGAGAATAAGTAAAGAGCCAGGGATGTGCTGGAGACTTCGGCGCCGGGGGCCTCAGCGAGCGCGACCAGCCGGGTGAATCACAGGGCGCTCAACGTGTTCCACCATCCGGGCTCGCGGTTTTTAAGCCGGCGCACGGCGGAAAATCCTCTTGCGGATCGGGTAGCCGAGCGGCCCGCCCCCGGCCGATCTGGCCGCGGCAAGAGCAGATACGTTTATGAGAGAAAGACGATCTCTTCCGTTCGCCGGGCGGACATCCTGTGCGCCGAGGGTTCCGGGCTAGGCGAGCTTGGGAGCGAATTCTCCCACTGGAGCGCCACTGTCCTCTGGCAGGGGAGGTGGTTCAGCGGGCAGAATGATCCAGAACGCGGAGCCCGCGTCGATCTTGGGTGACGCGCTGGGGATCCCAGTGGACGGTCTCCGGCAGCGGGTCGGTGTATTCAAGCCTGACCTCCGTCCCCTTGCCGTGGGCGAGCGAGGCATTGAGGGCAACGACCTTGTCTAGATACGGTTTCAGCAAGACCGCGGTGATCTTCAGCCGGAGCGTGCCGGCCTCAATGGCCGAGAGGTCGAGCAGATCCTCGATCATCGGGACCATGCCCTCGCAGGCTTCGATCATCACGCTCACGAATTCGCGGTGCCGTTCCTGCGGCATATCCGGTTCGTCCCGCAGGAGCTGAAGGAGGCCATAAATCGCGGTGAGCGGGTTGCGCAAATCGTGGGCGGCCATCCCGAGAAAGCGGTTTTTCTCGGCGTTGAGCCGCAGCAGTTGTTCGTACCGCCTGGCTTTTTCAGCGATGTGGGAAAGATGGCCGGCGATCTCACGGCAGATGTTCGTATGAAGATCGCGATAAGTGTTGGGTGCCCGGTTGGAGAAGAAGAGGAACCCCACGGGTTTGCCGTCCGCCACCAGCGGATAGGTCAGGCCCGCCCGGATCCCTTCCTGGAGCATTCGGCTGGTCGACGCCGAAGCGGGATGAGTGCGGGCGTACTCCTCTCGAGATCGTTGATGATGCGCGGCTCGC
Source organism: Opitutia bacterium (assembly GCA_003142955.1). Taxonomy (GTDB): domain Bacteria; phylum Verrucomicrobiota; class Verrucomicrobiia; order Opitutales; family Opitutaceae; genus Fen-1467. The sequence continues at coordinate 60,014 of PLOH01000142.1, forward strand.
GCGTTGCCATGATGCGTTCCAGGCTCGTCGCACCGATCGGCACTATAACCCTTGTAGACGTTGGTCGGTCATGGAACGATGAGCGATGCAGGCATGGATACCTGGTTGATCGGCAATCTGGGGCCCCGGCTTAGGGGTTCCCTTATTTGGACCGAGTGGAGCCGCCCGTCTCGCCGCTTGGAGATCCACCGGATCTCCGGGGCCAGAAGGATCAGGGCTCGGTCCGCTCCAACGTTACCTCTCCGGCCGAAAAGCGCTGCGGACGGCCGTTCCCGCTGCGGATAAGCAGGGAACCTTCGTCGTCGATCCCGCCGGCAATTCCGGTCACCTGGCGCGGGCCGTGCAGAAGGGTCACGGCCTGGCCGCGCAGCAGATCGTAGCGGTTCCAAAGATCGGCGAACGTGTCCCGGAAACTGCCCTCGACGAACTGTTCGTAGGCGGAGTACACGCAGCCCACGATCGCGGCGGTGAGGCGGTTGAGATCGACCGGCTCGCCGGTGCAGGCAGAGAGGCTGGTGGCCTGCCGGGCGAGGGCCGGTGGCAGCGAATCGGCCGGAGAGTTGACGTTCAGGCCGAGTCCGAAAACAAGATCGCGGATCTGGTCGGCGTCGACCCGCGCCTCGGTCAGCATGCCGCCAAATTTCCGCCCCTGAAAATAGAGGTCATTCGGCCACTTCAGACCGGGCTGGATGCGGCAGAACTTGGCCACGAGATCGCACAGACTGGCGCCCATCCACAGGGTAAAGGTGGTCATGCGGCCCGGCTCCAGGCGCGGGCGGAAGACGAAGCTGGCGTAGAGATCACCGGGTCCCGCGCTGTGCCAGACGCGGCCGAAACGACCGCGGCCACGGCTCTGCCGCTGCGCCAGCACGACAAACGGCGTGGGCCGGGCGGCCGCCAGCTGCCGCTCGGCCTCGGCGTTGGTGCTGTCGATGTCCGGCAACCAAAGCAGGTCGACCGGCTGACGGCGCGGTCTCAGGTACGCCTGCACCAGCAATGGATTGAGCGCCCCCGGAGGGCGACGGATGCGGTAGCCATGATTGCGCACGGCCTCGAATTCGAAACCCTGCGCACGCAGCTTTCCCATGTGCATCCAGACCGCGACGCGGCTCAGGCCCAGCTTGCGGGCCAGGGTCGTCCCTGAGACGAAGGCGGGATCGCGATCCAGCAGCTCGCAGAGGATGATGAATTCAGGGGAATTCACGGTCGCCAGTCGAGGCCGATGTCCGCCCAGACGCTGTGATGCACCAGGGCGCCGGAAGACACAAAATCGAGCCCGAGACCGCGCAGGTGGCGCAGCCGCCGCAGGGTGACGCCGCCGCTGGCCTCCGTGAAGGCCCGGGCGCCGATCCGGGCCACGGCCCGCCGGAGCTGCGGCACCGTGAAATTGTCGAGCAGGATCACGTCGGCGCCGGCGGAGAGCGCCGCGGGGATCTGGTCGAGGCGGTCCACCTCGATCTCCACGGGCGAGCCGGGGGCGGTCCGCCGGGCCGCGATCACCGCCGCCGCCAGCCGGCCGGCATTCGCTGAGGCCGGGGAGGCATCCGCCTGGTCGTTCTTGCCGGAGAAGCCCAGCAGCGCGAGATGGTTGTCCTTCAACATCACCCGGTCAAACAAGCCGAGGCGATGGTTCCAACCGCCGCCGCAAGCCACGGCGTATTTCTCCAGCATCCGGTAGCCGGGAGTGGTCTTGCGGGTGTCGAGCAGCCGCGTGCGGCCGGAACCGAGCGCAACCGCGTGGCGCCGGGTCTGCGTGGCGATTCCGCTGAGCCGCTGGAGGAAGTTCAGCAGGATGCGCTCGGCGGCCAGCAGCACGCGGGGATCGCCCTGGAGGGTGGCGAGCACGCCACCCGGCGAAACCGCCGCGCCATCGCGCACCCGGAACTGCGCCGCCACCCGGCCGCCGTAAACGGACAAAACCAGCGGCACCAACCCCAGTCCGCAGGCCACCAGCGACTCCCGGGCGACGAGGGCGGCGGCGCTATGTCGTGGAGGACCGGATACGCACGCGGTGGACAGATCGCCGGTGCGCGCCGGCCGGCGGCGGAGGCCGAGGCCGGCGAGATCCTCGTCGCGCGCGATCTCCACCAGACGGCGCAGATAGGCGACATCCAGGTCGTCCCATTGGAGGCGTTGGATGAGTCTTTCGGCGGAGGGAGGTCGCGAGGCGGACGGCATGAAGAGGAAAGGGCGCGGGAGCGACGGGACTGTGAACCAAAGTCGCGCGGTTCGGCAAATGCCATTTCACGGCGGTCCGCCGGCTCAGACGGAACGAGGCCCTGGATTTGGGAGCGTGGAACCAGGACACAGAAAACAAAGGCCGGGGAACTAAGGACCGCGGGTCCGCCGCGCCCACAGCACCTGGAATTGGCGGCCCATGTTGCCGGGATGGATCAGTTGCATCACGCCGAGCTTGCGCGAGCTGAGGCGGCCGGCTTCGGCGACCGTCAGCCGGCTCAGGGCCGGCGCCGCATGGTGCACGAAAAACGCCTCCTGGGATTCGACGACCGGCGGATCAAAACCGTGGGCGGAGAGTGCGTCACCGAGCCAGTCCCAACAGACGTGGCAGGTCAGATCCTGTTCGCCGGGTTGGGCGAGCAAGGCGTTGCTCTGGCGGTGACGGAAATAGGCGCGCACCGTGCCGGCCGGGGTTTCCTCGGCGAGTTCCCGCCAGGATTTTCCGTAGTCAAAGGCGACGAACAATCCCGACCAGGGCAGCAGCGCGATTTTCTCGGCGAGGCGTGATGCGGCCAGAGGCAAATCGATCTGGTAGCCGTCCGGCGCAGCCGGCGGCAGGCGATCCCGCGCGGCCCGGACTTCCGGGGAGAGCTCCGGCAGCAGGACTTCCTCCAGCGCCCCGGACCGGAGGGCGACACCGAACTCGCGCCAGCGACCGGAGCGGCGGACCAGCCGGTGGCAGGGTTGGGCGTCGAACAACTCATTGGAAAACACGATGGCCTGCGGCGGGATCGCCAGTGGCCCCCCAAGGGGAATGTTCAAGGTCCCGGCGAACGGATGCGCCACCGAGGACATTCCCGGTGAGGAGGGGGCCAGCACCCCGGATGGTTCGCCTCCGGCTCGCTCGGTTCCAATCTCGACAAAGACGGAGGCGGCGGCCAATGGCGGGCCGAGCAAGCCGGTGCAGGCCGCGATCACCAGTTCGCCGAACACCGGTCCGAGTGAACTGGCGGTGAAGAAATCGGCCTCGGGGTCGCGTCCGATGCGCCGGCGCGGTCGGACGTAGTAGCCGGTCTTCTCATGGTACAGTGCCAGCTCCATGAAGCGCGCAAAGGACAGTGCGCCATCGGCGCCGGCTTGCTCCCGGAAAACGGCGATGAATTCGGGCGAAGCCGCGGGTAGGGTTCGTTCGGTCACAGCGGGATCACGAGCCAAGATGGCAACTCTGTCGGACGCGGAAGCGATTTACAAGCACCCGCGGATGCCCACAGTAGGGGGAATGTTCAAACGCGTTCTGGTCATCGTCGGTGGCGCGGCGGGCGGTATCCTCCTCGCCACGGCCCTGACGCAGCTCCATCCGGTGTGGAACTGGTGGCCCCACCGCGATCTTAATCGCAACGAGGTTTATTTCCGCACGGTGCTCGATCTGGTGACGACGAACTATGTCGATGCCAAGGAGGCCGACCCGGACCGGCTGACCCGCGCCGCCCTGGACGGCATGATCAAGTCGCTGGACCCGCATTCCGAGTTTATGCGGGCCGACGCCTACCGGGAACTGCGGGAAGAGATGGACGGGCGGTTCGGCGGGATCGGCATCCAGGTGGAGCAGCGGGACGGCAAGGTCGTGGTGGTGGCTCCGATTGCGGACACGCCGGCCGATCGGGCGGGCATTCGGCGGGCGGACGAGATCGTGAAGATCGACGGACAAGTCACGGAGAAACTGGGCATGGACAAAATCGTCGCACAATTGCGCGGCGAACCGGGATCGAAGGTGACCGTGACGCTGTTCCGACCGTCGACCAAGGCGACCCTTGAGCGCACGTTGAAGCGGGAAATCATCCGGGTGGAAAGTGTGCGCGATGTGCGGATGGTCGGAGACGGGATTGGCTACATTCAGTTGACGCAATTCAGCGATCGCACCGGGGCGGAGTTCCAACCGGCGTTGAAGCAATTGCAGAACCAGGGGGCGCAAGCGCTGATCCTCGACCTGCGCAACAACCCGGGTGGCTTGCTCGACGCGGCGGTCGCGGTGGCGGAGTCGTTTTTCCAGCCGGGCGAACTCATTGTGTCTACCCAGGGGCGTTCGGCCGGGAGCCGGGAAGAGCTGCGCGCGGGGCGATCGGCCGGAGGGGTGAACCTGCCGATCGCGGTGCTCGTAAACTCCGGCACGGCGAGCGCCGCGGAGATCGTGGCGGGCGCGCTCAAGGATACTGCGCGCGCGGTGGTGGTAGGCGAGACGACGTTTGGCAAGGGATCGGTGCAGACGCTGTTCCGCTTGCGGGACGGCGAGGCGCTCCGCCTGACCATCGCCCATTATTACACGCCGAGCGGCGTGATTATTCAGGGCAAGGGCATCGAACCGCAGGTGAAGGTCACGGTTTCGCCGGACGATGAGGCCAACGTGCACTTGCAGCGTCTGCGGCAGGACCTGGCCGAGCCGAAGGAGTTCGCCGCGCGTTTCGGGTTTGAGCCGGTCGCGGATCGCCCGCTGCAGGCGGCGATCGACGTGTTGAAGGGCGTGGATCTGTTTGTCGCGCGGAGCCGGGCGGAGGACGCCGGCGCGATCCCGTCCCGATGATCCTCGCCCTCGAAAGCTCGTGTGACGAGACCGCGCTGGCGCTTTTCGATCCGGCGCGCGGCCTGACGCGCGAACTGGTGCACAGCCAGGTCGCCCTCCATGGGCGCTATGGAGGGGTGGTGCCCGATCTGGCAACGCGTGAACACCTGCGGAATTTTCCGCCGCTGCTCGAGCGGCTCCGGGAGGAAGGTGAACTCGCCGCGGTCACCGCGGTGGCCGTGACTCACGGGCCGGGGCTGGCCGGTTGCCTGGCGATCGGCCTGGCCGCGGCCAAGGCGCTGGCGCTCGAGCGGCGCGTGCCGTTGTGGGGCGTGAATCACCTGCGCGGCCACGCTTGGTCGTCCTTCATCGCGCTCCAGGCGGCGGATCCGCCGGCGTTTGATGAACGGATCGAGCGGTGGCTGCCCCATCTCGGACTAATCGTATCGGGCGGCAACACCTTGCTGTTCGCCATCGATCATGGGCGGCGGATCGCAGTGCAGTCGGCGACCCGGGATGACGCGGCGGGCGAGGCACTGGACAAGGGCGCGAAGTTGCTCGGGCTTGGTTATCCCGGTGGTCCGCTGATCGAGCAGCGCGCGTTGGCGGGCCGGACCGATGCCTACGATTTTCCGCGGGGCATCCAGCCGAGCGGCGACCTATCCTTCAGTTTCTCCGGTCTCAAAACCAGCCTGCGTTACCTGGTGGAAAAACTTGGCCCGGCGGAGGTGACGGCGCGGCTCGACGACTTGTGCGCGAGCTACCAGCAGGCGGTGATCGACGCGTTGGTGAGGAAAACGGCGGCGGCGCTCGACCGCGGCGGTTACACGAGCCTGGGATTATCCGGAGGGGTTTCCCATAACCGGAAGCTGCGGGCGGCGCTGGAAAAGACGGCGCAGAGGAGGGGCGTGACCTTTCTCGCCGCGCAGCCGCAGCATACCGGAGACAACGCGGGAATGATCGCCTTTGCGGCCTGGTGCGATCCCGCGGGCTGTGTGCGCGACGACCATTCGGGGCTCAGCATCCAGCCTGATCTCGCGCTCGGGTGATGGGCGGGGCTGGATCCAGCCGACCGGGAAACGGTCGAGCAAGAGTCCGGCTCAGGAATATTCCCGACGAAGATTGCTGGGCAGGAGGCCGAGTTCCTCGCGATATTTTGCGACCGTCCGGCGGGCGATGTTGATGCCCTTGCCCTGGAGCCTGGCCACCAGTTCCTGGTCGCTGAGGGGGTGGGCGCGGTCCTCCCCGGCGATGAGATCGTTGATCATCTCCTTGACGCTGGTATTGGACACCGAGTCGCCGCTGTCCGCCTGGTAGCCGGGCGTAAAGAAATATTTGAAATCGAACACCCCGTGCGGGGTCTTGATGTATTTGTTCGCGATGGCGCGGCTGACCGTGGTCTCGTGCACCCCGACGACGTCGGCGATCTGAGTCATCGTCAGCGGTTTCAGGCGGGCGACTCCGTGCTCGAAGAATTCCTCCTGCACCTTGATGATCTCCCGGGTGATGCGCTCGATCGTCTGCTGGCGCTGCTCGATCGAGTTGATGAGAAAACGTCCCGACCGCATCCGTTCGCGCAAATAATCCCGTTCCTCTTTGGACAGCTGACCTTTGGCGATGAGTTCCCGGTAGGTCTGGCTGATGCGGAGGCGGGGAATGTAGTCGTTGTTGAGGAGAATGCGCCACTGGCCGTTGTCTTTCTCCACGGTGACGTCCGGAACGACCACGCGGTTGTTGTCGTCCGCAAAGCGTCGGCCGGGCGAGGGGTCCAGGGTGCCGATTTCCTCGATCGCGATCTGAATTTCATCCAGAGAGACTCCGAGGCGGCGGGCGAGATCAGGAATGCGGCGGCGGGTGAGCAGCTCAAAATGGTCCCGCACGATCCGGGCGGCGATGCAGCCGCCGCGGCCCTTGGCCTCGAGCTGGAAAAACAGGCAGTCCTTCAAATCCTGGGCGCCGATGCCGGGCGGATCGAAGGACTTCAACAATTTCTGGGCGGCCTGGACGTCTTCCAGCGCCAGCCCGGACATCAACGCAATGTCGGCGGGACTGGCGGTGAGGAAACCGCGGTCGTCGATGCTGCCGACCAGGTAGCGGATCGCCTGCAGAACCCGCGGCGCGCAATCCGAGAGCTCGGCCTGCCGCATCAGGTGTTCCTGCAGCGAGGTTTCGGTGACGAGAGAATCGAAGAAATGCTGCCGCCTCTCCGCGGCCTCGGAGGTGTAAGTCTGGCCGGCGCCGGCCTGCGCGTGGTCGTCGCGCCAGTCGTCGTCGATCTTGGTCAGGATTTCGAAGCTCTTGGAGAAATCAAGTTCCTCGCGGGACGCCACCTCCTCCGCGGGTGCGGTCTCCCCGGGAGCCTCAGAGCCGTTCTGGTCCAGGCTCACGCCGTCCATCGGCATCTCCTCAAGGGTGGGATTGTTCTGTAATTCCTCCTGAATGACGGAACGCAGGTCCAAGGCGGCCACCTGGAGGATTTTCAGCGACTGCCGCAGCTGAGGCGCCAGCACCATCTGCTGGGTCTGGCGCTGGCTGAGGTGTTGATGAAAACCCGGTCCGTTCATGAATCAGAATGGACGAGCGGTGACTCGTTCATACCACCGGAGATGGCTCCGAGGTAAGCTGAGCGCAGGCGGGCTCGGGCAGATCGAACAGATCGCGCAGATAAGCCCCCAACTTCTCATTCGTAGGCCCGTAGCGGTCGCTGTACAGGTAGAGTTCCAGATCGGTCAGCAGTTCCGAGGCGGACTGATACCGGCGGTTCCGATCCCGTTCGAGCACCTTGTGCAGGATGGCCTCCATTTTTCCGTCGATGTCGGCGCGCAGATTCCCAAAACATGGGATGGGCATGGTCAGGACATTTCGCCGCGATTGCAGCCGGTCATCGGCGCGAAAGACGTTCTGACACAGGAGCAGTTCGGAGAGTACGATACCGAGAGAGAAGAGATCGGCCCGCGCATCAGTCACCGCGTAGCTTGCCTGTTCGGGCGAACAGTATTCGTCCTTCCCCGGGATCACCTTGCCTTCCTCATTGTACATGAGGTTGAAGGCCTTCGCGATGCCGAAGTCCGTCAGCTTCACGTCCCCTTCATAGGCCAGCATCACGTTCTTCGGATTTACATCGCGATGGACAATATTGAGGTGATGGCCCAAGCGGTCGGTCTTCTGATGGGCGTAGGCGAGGCCGCGGGCGACGCGCGAAGCGATGAACGCGGCAAACTCCACGGGAATGGAACGGCGCAGGACGCGGTGGCGCTCGATAAACTGCTCGAGGTTTACGCCATTGACGAATTCCATCACCATGAAGTGCTGGCCACCGACCAGACCGAGATGATAGGTCTGAACAATATTCGTGTGAATCAGGTCGGCGACGAGACGGGCCTCCCCAATGAAATTCTTCTGGAACTCCTGAATGCTCGAATACTCTTCACGGATAACCTTGATGGCTACTAGCTTAAGGAAGTTTCCTGCGCCATATTGGTGGGCTTCGTAAACAATGCCCATCCCGCCTTCGGAGATCTTCCGGAGCAGCTCGTAATGGAGCTCATTGATGATGAGTTTGAGGGCGGCCACGCGGATATGGAAGCGCAGTCAACGGCCGCTGGCAAGTGCGCAGATGTTAATCTAGCATAGAAATTGCTTCAGTGATGATTTGTTCTTGCTTTTCCAAATCCCCAGGGCTTTTCCGCTGCCGTCGGACAGTGGAGGCGCTTTCTCCTGAGCACTGGTGAATTGGTTGACGGCGAGCAGTGGGCCGCCCGTCAGGTTCCAGCCGTTTCGGATGGCTTGGCTGGCGTCGGAAGGACGCAAGATCTTGGAAGCGACCCAAATCAAGCTGTCACACGGCAGCGGTATGCAGGGCGACAATGCCCAGGCTCATTTTGGTCGCGGTGACGGCGGAGAACCCGCAGCCGCGGATCTCGGCGCTTAAGCCGGCGCGGTCGGGAAATTCGCCGATCGTCCGTCCGAGGTACTCGTAGGCGGCGCGGTCGCCGGTGACGAGCCCTGCCAGTCGCGGCAGCACCCGTTGGATGTAGAAATAGTACACCGGACGAAACCACGAAGCCGGCTGGGAAAATTCGAGGACGAACAGCCGGCCGTGCGGGCGGCGAAGCACGCGCCGTATTTCGCTCAACGCTCGCCGGCGGTCCGCCATGTTGCGCAGGCCAAAGGCAATCGTTACGGCATCGACGGAGCCGTCTCCGAGCGGCAGAGAAAGCCCGTCGCCCGGACGAAAACTCACGTTGGCAAACCCGCCGGAACGGCGTTTTTTTGCTTCGGCCTCCTCTAGCATGGGCCGGCAGAAATCCAGTCCGATGATGGCAACGTCCGATGGCAGGCTGCGGCCCAGCGCGAAGGCGACGTCGCCGCTGCCGGTCGCAAGGTCCAGGACGGTTTGAGGATGGATCTCGCGCACCGCCGCGACCAGCCGGCGGCGCCACCAGCGGTCAACTCCGCCGCTCAGCAGACGGTTGGCGAGATCGTAGCGGCGCGCGATCCGCGCAAACATGGTGTTGACGGCCGTGGAGTCGGGCATGGAGGGTTCAGGCGACCGGCAATGCGGGCCGGAGGCAAGTCAACGTTGAGAGGGAGGATCACCCTGCGCGCGAAACCGGGCCACCACCCAGCGCGAAAGGACCTGGTCGGGAGCATCGACGACTTCGCGAGAGATTTCAAAACGGCGCAGTTCACCGTCGCGGGCGATGAGCTTGAGGCCGTGATGGAAATCGCGAAACTTGTCTTCGCAAAGGGCGCGGATCGTCTTGTCGGCGGCCAGGCTGAGTTCGATGAGCCGCTCGATCGCCGATTCATCAAAGACGAGCTCAAAGCCATAGTCCTTCTGAAACCTTGCGGCGAATGCGGCGACGTCGGCTTTGAGGACATCGCGCTGCTGGGCGGCATTTTGTTTCAACAGGAACTGGAGGGTCTCGGACGGCGCGGCGACGGTCGCGCGGTCGATCTTGAACGTCTTCACCGCCGTGGAGGGCAGTTCGAATTTGAAGTCGCGCAGGACGCGCTCCAGCACCGTCATGAGCCCGCGGGCGCCGGTGTGCTCGGCGTGGGCCTGCGTCGCGATCTCGCGCACGGCGTCCAGGGTGATTTCGAAATCGATGCCGTACCCGGAGAAATCCGCGCGGTACTGCTGGAGGATGCTGCCTTCGGAAGTCAGCAGGATTTTTTCCAGGTCAGCCGGGGTGAGTATCTGGCAGGCGACGCGCACCGGCAGGCGGCCCACGAATTCGGGTTCCATTCCGTATTCAATGAAATCGCGGCTTTGGGCCAGGCCGAGAAAGTCGTCGTCATCGCTGGCACGCTCGCGGCTGGCGGAAGCGAAGCCGATCTGGCCGCTTCGCACGCGTCGTTTTACCTGGTCGGAGAGCTTGTCGAAGGCGCCGCTCACAATGAAAAGAACGTGCCGGGTGTTGATCGTGCGTCGCCGGGGACCGGATCGCCGCTGAAGGTCCATCATCGCTTGAATCTGGCCGGCGATGTCATTCTGGCTTTGCAGATTCACCTCGGTATCTTCCATGAGCTTGAGCAGATTGATCTGCACCCCGCGCCCCGAGACATCGCGACCGACCGTGTTGCCGGCAGCCGAGGCGATTTTGTCGATCTCGTCGACGTAGATGATGCCATATTGGGCCAGTTCGACATCACCATTGGCGGCTTTCACGAGGTCGCGCACCAAATCTTCGACATCGCCGCCCACATATCCTGTTTCCGAAAACTTCGTGGCGTCCGCCTTTACGAAGGGAACGCCTATAAGTTTGGCGATGCAGCGCATTAGATATGTCTTCCCAACGCCCGTCGGACCCAACAGGAGGATGTTCTGTTTGGCATAGTCGCGCTCCTGTAAACCCGGGTTTTCGAGACACTGGCGCACATGATTATAGTGATCGCAGATGGCGACTGAGAGCACCTTCTTGGCTTCGGCCTGCTGAATGACGAAGCGGTCGAGGTAATCGCGGATTTCGCGCGGTTTGAGATTGAACTCGCGGATGAGGCGAAGGGTGGCCTCGTGTTCCTTATTTGTTTCGTCTTCAGCAGCTTCAGAATTGCCCCCCGAGGCGCCAGCTTCCGGGCGGGAGAAAACTGTCTTAACATTCGAACCTCGAAGGAGTTCCTGAATTTGTCGTGGCAGTTGCTCGAACGGAGTGGATGGGGGTTTGTCGCTCATTTTATTGGAATTGTAAGCCTTTGCTGTTGACGGAGTTCAATCTTCGAATAGGTTGGCTGTCTTCAATTTGCATGTTACCAAAAGGAATCACCATGTCGACTAACCTGACAAAACGCGAGATAGTGCTACAGATCTACGAGAAGACTGGATTTCCCCAAAAGGAGGTTCAGACAACCGTGCAGATGACCTTGGACATTATCATGAATGCTTTGGCTGCGGGCCGGAACGTGGAATTGCGCAACTTCGGAGTCTTGGAAGTGCAGGTGCGCAAAGCACGCGTGGGCCGCAATCCCAACAAACCGGAGACCGAAGTCATCATTCCGCAACGAGCTGTGGTCAAATTCAAGTCTGGAAAGATCCTGAAGGCAAAGCTCAAGAAGATTGATCTGGTTCCGCTGCAAAATAAGGGTGGCGAAGCTCCGCCGCCGGCTGCAACCTGAGTGGTTGCATGGCTTTATTTCAGTCTCTGCCCGGATTCCGGGAGTTTCCTCCGGCTGCGTTCGCCCGCCGAAATCATGTGTTTCGGGTTTGGCGACAGGTAGCGTCGGCATTCGGCTTTTCCGAATACGATGCCCCGGTGCTGGAACCGCTCGACCTGTATAAGACCAAATCGGGCGAAGAGATTGAGCAGCAACTGTTCAGCTTTGTTGACAAAGGAGGACGGGAGGTAGCGCTCCGGCCGGAAATGACGCCGACGGTCTGCCGGATGGTGGGCGCGCAGGCTGGCAGCCTGAAACGTCCGATCAAATGGTTCAGCATTGCTGAGTTTTACCGCTACGAACGCGCGCAAAAGGGCAGGGAGCGCGCGTTTTTTCAGCTCAATGCAGACATTTTTGGTGAGGAAGGCGTTGCAGCCGAAATCGAATTGATTTCGTTGCTGGTGCAATGTCTCGCCGGTTTCGGGCTGACGGAGCAGGACTTCTACGTGCGGCTGAGCGACCGCGATTTATGGTTCTACTATCTGGAGGCGTTGGGTTTGGACGAAACGCGGATCCGCGCGCTGCTCGTCGCCATCGACAAATACGAGAAGCTCGGTGACGGGGCATTCAAAACCTATGCCGATCAATTCGGATCGTTGGATCCTGCGGTGAAAGAGAAGGTTCTCGCGTTCCTCGCGATCAAGAGCTTGGAGCAGCTTGAACAGATCCTGATCCCGGTGGGCGGCGAAAAGCTTGCGGCGAGGGTCGCCGATTGGCGCCGGTTGCTCGAGGGGTTGTCGGCGATGGGACTGGCGCGTTTCGTCGCGGTCGACCTCGGCGTCGTGCGCGGTCTGGCCTACTATACGGGCTTTGTCTTTGAGGCGTTTGACCGGAAGGGAGAGTTGCGGGCCATCGCGGGCGGCGGGCGCTATAACAATCTGGTGGCCAAGCTCGGCGGACCCGATCTGCCGGCCGTTGGCTTTGCCATTGGCGATGTGACCATGGGTTTGCTGCTCGATGCGCGTGGAATGATGCCCGGGTACGTCAGCGCTGCGGACGTTTATGCGGTGCTGGGTGGGGAGGCGGAGCGAAAAGCGGCCTTTGGAGACATCCATGCGCTACGGGCGGCGGGATATCGGGTGGAGTATCCATTGAAACCGCTGGCCTTCGGCAAGCAGTTCAAGGCCGCGCTGGAATCCGGGGCCAAGCTCGCGCTGATCTATGGGAGTGATGAGTTGGCGCGTGACGTCGTCAAGCTGCGCGACTTAGGCGGGCGGACGGAGCGAGACGTGCCGCGCGACCAAGTGCTTGCCGCGGTGCGCGGCTTTCTTGCCGGACCCTGAACTTTCCGTCGCGGCCGGTCGCATGGAGGAGGCCTGGCCGTCGAATCTCGGCTAACCGGGCGATGCTTCGATCCGGCTTCCTGCGTCAGGCCAGCCGGCAACCGCGGAGCTTGCAGTCCACGTTTACGATATGCGCGCCGATCCACCGGGAGGTTTCCCGGTGAACCTCCAGGACGAGCGAAAGTGAGGCGCCCGTCTGCAGTGTGGCGAGCCAACCGTCGAGCTTGGCCGCAAAATCCAGGTGGGCCTGCTTGTTGGCGACGGCCGACGGACAATTCACCCGCGTCATGTGCGCCTCTTCGCGTGCGAAGTGTTCGCGCGAATAACGATTGAGGAAGGAGACGAGCGGAATCACCTGCTCCTTGCCCACGCCTTTTTTCAGGGCGGAGTCGAGTTCGTTCAGACTCGCGATCAATTTTCGATGATCGTCATCAATGGTCGGATGGCCGGTTTCGAGGGCGGGAGTCCAGGGAATCATGCGTGCCTCATCGGCACAGAAAAAGGAGAACTTGAGACTGCCAGCCGGTCCACCGTTTCGCGTTAACGGAGATCTTTCGGCCCAAAAGCCTTCGGGAGCAGTTGATCGAGCGAAATCTCGATCCGGTCCGGCGAATCGCACACGCACAGGACGGTGGCGGTTGGGCCGAATTCGTGAATGACCTGCCGGCAGGCGCCGCAGGGCGCGGTCGGCCGGGGTGTTGGCGTGTAGACGGCCACCGCCACGAGTCGGCGCTGGCCCGCCGCCACCGCGGTGAAAACGGCGGTGCGCTCAGCGCAGATCGTGAGACCAGAGGAGGCGTTCTCGACGTTGCAGCCGGAGAAGATTTTTCCCGACGCAGTCAAGACGGCAGCGCCGACGCGGAATTCCGAATAGGGGGCGTAGGATGATCGGGCCGCGCGACGCGCGGCCGCGGCGAGACGGCGGATTTGCGAAGGGGAGAGGCTCATGGTGGACGACAGGCTGACGTTTTCCGGGCGATTCACCGAGGTTCAGATCCCGAATTCCCTCTTGACGGTGGCAAACTGCTCGACCGCGAACGCCAGGTCCGCCGGACGGTGCGCGGCCGACACCTGGGTGCGGATCCGGGCGGCGCCCTGCGGCACGACCGGATAAAAAAAGCCGATCGCGTAGATGCCGAGCTCGAGCAAACGGGTCGAAACCCGCTGCGCCAGCGCGGCATCGCCGATCATCACCGGCACGATGGGATGGATGCCGGGCCGGATGGTGAGTCCGGCGTCTTCGAGCCCGGCGCGGAAGAGGCGCGTGTTCGCCTCCAGTCGATCGCGCAATTCCGTCGAGCGCGTGAGGATTTCGAGTGCCTTGATCGAGGCGGCGGCGATCGCTGGAGCGAGGGCGTTGGAGAAGAGGTAGGGGCGGGAGCGCTGGCGGAGCAGGGCAATCAGATCGCGGCGGCCGCTGGCATAGCCGCCACTGGCGCCGCCGAGCGCCTTGCCGAGCGTGCCGGTGATGAGGTCGACCCGACCCCGAACTCCGCAGTGCTCGGCCGTGCCGCGGCCGCTCCGGCCCAGGAAGCCGACGGCATGACTGTCGTCGACCATCACCAGCGCGCCATGACGATCGGCGAGGTCGCAGATCCCGCGCAGGTTGGCGATCGTGCCCTCCATCGAAAACACGCCATCGGTGGCGATGAGCTTGAACCGGGCGCCGGCCGTCTCAGCTTCTTGGAGACGGGATGCAAGATCGGCGAGATCGTTGTTGCGATAGCGGTAGCGCCGGGCTTTGCCGAGGCGGATGCCGTCAATGATCGAGGCATGGTTCAGCTCGTCGCTGATCACGGCGTCCTCCGCCGAGAGCAGCGTCTCGAACAGGCCGGCGTTCGCATCGAAGCAGGAGGAGTACAGCAGCGTGTCGTCGGTGCCGAGAAACGCGCTGATCCCCGCTTCGAGTTGCAGATGAACTTCCTGGGTGCCGCAGATGAAGCGCACCGAGGAAAGGCCATAACCCCAGCGATCGAGGCCCGCGTGCGCCGCCGCGATTACTTCGGGGTGGGCGGCGAGGCCCAGGTAGTTGTTGGCGCAGAGATTGAGGACCGGTTGTCCGGTGGCGACGGCGATCCGGCCGCCTTGGGGCGTCGTGAGGACGCGTTCTCGTTTGTAAAGTCCGGACCGTTCAATCTGGTCGAGCAGTGCGCTAACGTGGTCGGCGAACCGTGGGTCAATCATGTTGGAACTATGACGCGGGGCCGGGGCGAGGGGAAGAGCGGTGTGATCCCCGCCGGTCGCTCCATTGGGGATCGGCATCATGCCAAGGCTGGACGTGAGCACGAGTTTCTGTGATGAACTGGCGGATCGATCGATCAACTCTCAACCCGGGTGTCCCATGAGTCTTGTGTTTCTGGTCTTCACCAACCTTGTCCTGATCACGCGGCTGTGGCACCAGGTGAGCGAGGGCGGGGTGAACTGGCGGCTGTGGGGGACGAAGATGGCCATCGAGCTTGCCGGCCTGGCGCTCTTTGAATGGCACTCCTGGCTGTTGGCGGCGGCCGCCACGGTCATCACCATGAATCTGGCGGGCGTGCTCTGGCAGGCGTTGGGCTGGCGGCGCAATGCCGGGCATTTCATGTTGGGGCTGGTGTACCTGCTGGCGTTGAGCGTGTGGTTCTCGCCGGCGTTCGGACTGAGATTCTGGCCGCCGATTGGAGCGTTTTTTTCGGCCCTGAGCCAGCTGACGGCCTTCGACGCAATCTTTCAAAGCTCGTTTTCGACCTCGGCCATGCTCGTGCTCTTCGGATTGCTCGTGGCGATGAGCGAGATGAACCTCGCGGTGCGGGCCGTCTTCGACTATTTGAACCTCAAACCGCGGGCTGCCACCGATGCCGACGAGGTGGACGTGGTGGCCTACGATCGGGGCCGGGTGATCGGTTTCCTCGAACGGGCGCTCATCTACGCGTTTGTGCTGGGTGGCCATTACGATGTGGTGGGCTTCATGCTCGTGGCGAAAGCGTTCGCCAATTTCCGTCACATCGAAGATCGGGCCTCGCTGGAATACGTGCTTATTGGCACCCTCATGTCGACCGGCCTCGCGATTGCGGTGGGCGAACTGGTCAATCATCTGATGGTGAGTTAGCCTCAAGCCGGCGCCCCGCCTTCCCAGTCGAGGATGACCTTGCCCGACTGCCCCGAACGCATGAGGCGGAAAGCCTCTTGGAACTCGGTGAAGGGAAACCGGTGGGTGATGACCGGGGTGATATCGAGCCCGCTCTGGATGAGCGCTGTCATCTTGTACCAGGTCTCATACATCTCGCGGCCGTAGATTCCGCGGATCGTGAGCATGTTGAAGACCACCTTGTTCCAGTCGACCGCGGCCTTTTCCGGCATGATCCCAAGCAGGGCGATGCGCCCTCCATGGTACATATTGTCGATCATGTCGTTGAGCGCCCGGGGACTGCCGGACATTTCTAGCCCGACGTCGAACCCTTCTTTCATGCCGATCTCACGCTGCACGTCCTGGAGGTTTTCCGCGGACACATCGACTACGCGCGTGGCGCCCATTTTTTGCGCCAGGGCGAGCCGCCGGGGATTGACGTCGGTGACCACAATCTTGCGCGCTCCCGACTTCTTGGCGATCGCCGCGGCCATGCAGCCGATGGGGCCGGCGCCGGTGATGAGCACGTCTTCGCCGACGAGGTCCCATTGCAGCGCCGTGTGCGTGGCGTTGCCGAGCGGATCAAAGCAGGCCAGGACCTCCAGCGGGATTCCGGGGTCCACGTGGACCGCGTTGCTGGCGGGAAGGCACAAGAACTCCGCAAAGGCTCCTTCGCGGTTGACCCCGACGCCCTTCGTATTCTTGCAGAGATGCCGCCGTCCGGCGAGGCAGTTGCGGCACTGGCCGCAGACAATATGACCCTCGCCGTCTACCAGATCGCCCCGCTGGAAGCCCTGAACATTGCTGCCGACCTCAACAATCTCTCCGACGAACTCGTGGCCGATGACCATCGGAGGCTTGATGGTCTGCTGGGCCCAGGCGTCCCAGTTGTAGATATGGACATCGGTGCCGCAGATCGCGGACCGCTTGATCTTGATGAGGACATCGTTGACACCGGGAATCGGCACCGGCACCTCGGTGAGTTCGAGGCCCGGCCCGGATTGGAGCTTGGCAATGGCGCGCATGGTTTTGGTGGCCATGAAGGGGAGTGGTTTTTGCCTGCGCACGTTAGTGATCTCCGGCGCGGAGACAAACACCAAGGCGGCCGTCCTATTCCGCCAGCAACTGTGCCCCCTCAATCACCAGCAGACGCGCCTTGGTCCGCACACCGCCTGCGGCGGAAAATCCCGTGAGGCGGTCCCCGGCGCCGACAATGCGGTGGCAGGGCACGATCAAGGACCACGGGTTGGCGCCCAGGGCTGCGCCGATGGCGCGGCTCGTGGTGGGAAGCTCACCGAGGTTCGTGGCGAGGTCGCCGTAAGTCCGCGTCTGGCCCGCCGGCACCTTCCGGGTGGCCTCATAGACCCGCCGGGCAAATGGCGGTACGCCGGCAAGATCGAGTGGCACGTCGGCGAAGTCCTGGAGCTCGCCTGCGAGGTGCCGCTGCACCCGCGCCACCAGTTCGCGAATCCATGGCGGAGCCTCGTCGGGCGACGCGTCGGCCGGGCGGGCCGCGGGGGCGTCCCCGGGCAGATGGAAGGCCGTCAGGGTCGAACCGGTCCAGGCGAGGCCGCAGGGACCGATCGCAGTGGGAAAAGAAATCCGGGGCATGGCGGGCAAACCGCAGTCGACGCCGGGCCGGCCCGGGGCACAAGCGGAAATTCGGTTGCCCAGTTCCCGCGGCACCCCTAGCCTGCCTGCTCCCAGTTTCGGTCGTTGCCACGGTCGACCTTTTGCTTTCGACCACTGGGCCATCGAGAATCGCAGAATATGCAGGCTACCAATAACCGGAGGTGCCGGCCAGCGGGCTCGACCCGCGGATCGCCGACAGTCTTTACGCCACCGGTCGAGTGGGGTGTGAACTGTTTGGGCTAAGCCCTCCGTCATGCAGAATGCCTTCTACACCGCCTTCGACGAGGAGACGCTGGGCGGACGGCGCAAGACCGACTACCGCAGCGCGTTCCAGATCGACCGGGACCGCGTCATCCACGCGCCTGCCTTCCGCAAGCTGCAGTCGAAAACGCAGGTGTTTCTGTCCGGCGAGTATGACTTTTATCGCACCCGCCTCACCCACTCGATGGAAGTTGCGCAGATTGGGCGCTCGATCTGCCGCTATCTGGAGAGCCGCGGCCAGCCGCTGCGGGACAATTTCCATCTCGATTCCGACCTGGTCGAATGCGCCTGCCTGGCGCACGACCTCGGGCATCCGCCGTTCGGCCACTCCGGCGAACGCACGCTGCAGGAATTGATGCAGCCTTACGGCGGTTTCGAGGGCAACGCCCAGACGCTGCATCTCGTGACGGAGACGCTTTACCAGAACGAAAGCGGCGTACGCGGTATGCAGCCGACCCGGGCGCTGCTCGACGGCGTGTTGAAGTACAAGAAGCTGCACGGCGAGTTCCCGGTGCCTCCGTCGCAGCATTTCCTCTACGATCCGCAGCACGTTTATCGCGACTTCGTCTTTGGCGGGGCGGAGATTCCCGCCGCGCTGCAGGGCGGCCTGGCGCTCAACGCATTGAAGAGCGTGGAATGCCAGATCATGGACTGGGCGGACGACGCGGCGTATTCGCTCAACGACATCGTGGACGGCGTGAAAGCCGGGTTTCTGACCATCGAGCGCATTGAACGCTGGGCGGGCGGCCAGGCCGTTGACTCCCGGCAGCAGCAGTGGATTGACACGCTGTTCGACGCCATCCGCGGCGACCGGCTCGAGGGCGTTTTTTCCACGAAGATCGGCCGGTTCATCCAGGCGTGCCGGCTGCACGAGCGCGACAATTTCATGGCCGCGAAGACCAACCGGTATCGCTTTGAACTGGTGGTGGCGCCGGACGCTGAACAAGAGGCGCGCTTCTTCAAGCGACTGGCCAATGACATCATCTTCGAGAGTCCGCAGTTGCAGCAGGTGGAGCACAAGGCGCGACTGGTGCTGTCGAGCCTGTGGAATTCGGCCTGGCGCAACTACGTGGAGCCGGGGTCGCGGGTGATCCGCATCTTGCCGCCGAATGTCGGGGCGCTGATCGCCGCGGAGGGGGCCCTCGCGGGCAAGGCGCGCCGGGTCTGCGACTGGCTGGCCGGTCTGACCGATGGCATGATCGTCCGCACCTACCGGCGGCTGTTCGATCCGGAGTTCGGCTCGATTCGCGATTTGAGCTGAGAGCCTCAGGGCTGCTTTTTGCCAAGCCTCACCGCGGTGCAGGGCAGGCCGCCGTTCTCGGTCAGCCGCTCCTCCAGGATGGTGAATCCATTCTTCTGATACAGCGCCAGCGCCGGGTGATTCTCCTTCATCGCCCAGAGCCACGGGTCCCCGGCAATGCGCCCCAGCACGTGACTCAACAAGGCCTGGGCAATGCCCCGGCGAAAGGCCGCGGGTTCGACGAAAAGCCAACCGATGAAACGGCCCTGATGTCCCACCAGGCCTCTCAGGTGGCCGGCTTCTTCCCAAACGTACACCGCGCTCTTCTTGAAGCCTTCGATCCTCGCGGTGTCGGAGGCGAGCGGGACGAAGGATGCCGCCACGGCCGCGGTCTGCAGTTCGTAAGGCTTGGACAGGTCAACGACTCGACAAGCCTCTTCCCAGTCCGAATCCTGATAGCGGCGGATCATGGGAGGTGAAGGGCGGGTTTGGGGAGTTTCCGATGGCAGGCCAAACTTGGATGATTGAATCGCCCTTCGCCCCACCTGTCTAGACTCCGAATAGACGGTCGCCGTCGGCAGCACGAATCTCGCCGCTGCCGGACGGTGGCGTTCGCTGGGCGAGGACAACGTGCACGGTTTTCATTTCTGGAGCTGTTTCGCAAAAAGAGTGGGCGAAAGTATAAGAACCGCTTGCACGCAGAAAAGAACGGCTTATGGTCATTCCGTGTTCATCGGAATGTTCTGCGTGTCCATCAATGGATGCGCAGGCGCCCATAACTAAACCTCGCCACTACGATTCAATTATGAAGATTAAATGGCCGCTGATTTGCGGAATTTATGGCGCGTTGACCCTGTCAGCGCTTGGCACGGGAGTCGACGCTGATGTCCCCTTTTCCTTTCGGATCGGCGAACGCAACTTGCCGGCGGGAAAATATTCGTTCGCTTACAACGAACTGGAGAATGCCGTGCAAGTCCGCGGCGGTGGAACGGAGGTCAATCTTCCTGTAAAGACACGATTGCATGGACCGACTGCCACGATGGATTTCGAGGGCACGCTCGTATTCGACCGGAAGGACGAGGTCCGCCTCCTTTCCGAAGTTTGGTTGCCCCAAAAGGACGGCTTTCAGGTTGGCTCCCTGCCCGATGCCCATACCCATATGGTTTTGAATATTGTGCAGCGACCGACGGAGGCGTTATCCGGTCCAAAGATTTTCCAGCAAACCTGCCAGGTTTGCCACGGTCCCGACGGAAAGGGCAATCCCACGGCCGACGAATTCTTTCACTATAAACTGCCACGTCTGAACTCGACCTATGTCCAAGGAAAGTCCGACGATGAGCTGCGCCAGATCATCTCCCACGGCAAGGGGCGGATGGATCCGGTTCGCCTGCAAGAAAACACGGGGGTCAGGCACTCGTTGCCCGCTTACGCAGTGGATCCGCTGATCGCCTACGTTCGGACTCTCGGGACCGCGCCTTGAGGTCCGGGTTTTCAAGCCCCTGAGAAATCTGCGGGGAGCGGGCAGAGGGGACGACAACTTTGCCTTTATCGTCCCCTGAGCCTGGAAGTCTGCCGCCTTGGGGCGATCCGCGCCGGTGCGCCGGATTGACTAGAGCGGTTTCAGAAAAAGTGTAGCTGCGAGCGCCAGCGAGTGGACGAACCATCCGCTCGCTGGCGCTCGCAGCTACTTTCGCGTTCTCGGCCACATTTCAATTTAAACCACTCTAGAACGGGCCGGTTATTCGGTCTCCGCGAGCAGCGCGTCGAGATCGAGCGGTTGCGTACCCATCGCCACGCCGCCGTCGGCGGCACGCGGCCATTCCTCGCGGGGTCGGTCTCGGTAGAGTTCGACGCCGTTGCCGTCCGGGTCGTGCAGGTAGAGCGCCTCGCTTACGCCGTGATCAGCTGCACCGTCCAGCGGGACCTTGGCCCGCCGCAGGCGGCGCAAGGCATCGGCGAGCGTGGCGCGCGTCGGATAGAGGATGGCCACATGGTAGAGCCCGGTGGTGCCGGGCGCTGGAGGTTTTCCGCCGAGGCTCTCCCACGTGTTCAGGCCGATATGGTGATGGTAGCCTCCGGCCGAGATAAACGCGGCCTGCGGACCGAAGCGCTGCGTGAGTTCGAAGCCGAGCACGCCACAGTAGAAGTCGAGCGAGCGCTGGAGGTCAGCGACCTTCAGGTGGACATGTCCGATGCGGACCGCGGGATCGATGACGGGGGAATTGGACTGAACCATGGACGGCAGGATGTCCGCTTGCCCGCGAAAGGCAAAAGCTCCGGTCAAGTGCGAGGCGGGAAAACGAGGTTCCGCTCCGGGTATCTGGTGCAGTGCCCCCAAGACGTCGCGGATCTCGAAGTCATCCGGGAAGCGGTTGCTGAAGTCCGGCATCAGTTGGCCTTCGTTCTGATGCAGATTGGACGCGGCCAGACCCAGGAACCGGAACGGGCGGGCGCCTTCATAGAGAGCGCCATCGCGCCGGACAATGATAGGCCACGCATCTTGGTTTACCGTCGGCATCGCTCTGGAGCTGGAAGGCAGGGCGCCGATAACCGACACGACACTGAGGAGAAGAGGGCAAAGGGTTCGAGCCATGACCGCAGGCGAACATGGTGGTCGGGTCGCGGCTGGCGAACCGGATTTTCCGGGGCGGTGATCATCCAATTGTGGGAGCGAGTTTACCCGCGATTTCCTGGGGGAATTCGCCTGCCTGCAGGCTCCTCCTCGATTTTTCGAGCCCGGGTTTGTCCTGACCTAGGATCCGGGCCCGCTCAGGAAGCGCTCCAACGCCTCATCGACGCTAAGGTCGGTGTACTGGTAATTGCGCGGCGCAATTTTCGCCGTCTGGCTGAAGCGCCACAACAAAGCGGAGGGGAAGGCCACGCGATAGATGCAGTCCGCCTGGAGCTCTGAGGCCTTGATCTCGGAGGTCGTGCAGAGCATCAGGGGAGACCCTCCGCTCACGGCAAAACTCCGGGCGGCATCCGCCAACTCAGCGCCCGACATATCGGCGACTCCGATCGGACTGAAATAATACAGCAGGGTGATGTCGGCCACGCGGGTCTGGCCCGAGAGGGCGAAGGCTCCCGCGGGGGGTTCAAGAGCTCCGATCGTCCCCAGATCCGCGCCGGCGGCCTGGCGGAGCGCGCCGCCCATCGCGACCGCAAAGTCCGTCTGCGTCTTGATCGAAGAGGGAAGCAGCGGCGATCGGGCGCGATCGGGCGCCCAGCGCCAGCGGCTGTCGAAGCTGCGCGCGGCCACAATGGTGGAACCCGTGGCATCCATCACGAGCAGGTCGGCGGCGCAAGTGCCGCCGTTGATGTCTTCGTTGCCGCCACCCAACAGGGTCGGAATCGCGGACTTGGCGGCGTAGGTCCCTGGGTCGTGCGATGCGACCCAGAATACCAGGCGCTCCGGAGCGAGCGGATTGTAGTATAACAGGCCCAGGGCGAGATGCGTTCCCGGAAACTCCACGCCATCGTTGCAGGTGACGGCCTGGTTGGCGAACCGCACCGGCAGGCGCCCGGCGAGGCGGGCCACCACGGTGTTCTGCTCGGCCGTACCGATGAGCACGAGGTGACAGCGCGCGAGGTCGGCTTCGGTGACCGCGGTGTCTGCCCTGGTATTCAACTGGCCGTAAAGATTCTGAGTGTGCGGCACGCCATCGGTGCCCTTGTCGTCGCTGTCATCCGCCCAGGCGGGATTCGCGCTCTTGCTCGCCGCTTCGGCGGCGGCTCGCATCGCTTCGCGTTCGGCGGGGCTGCCTTGGGTGCCGTAAACGATCAGCAGCGGCTCGCCCTCGTAGAGAAGGAGGGCGCTGCCGGGGGTATGCAGGCAGAACGGCGCCGGCTCGGTCTTCGGCTCGAAGCCCCAGCCCCTCTCGTCGCGGGCCAGAACCACGGTGTCGGGCAGCGGCGCCGGCAGCGTGATCGGTACCGACCCGTTCACGGCCACGTGCAAGGGTTGGGCGGGATCGAAGGGCGATTCCACCAGGCGGAGGCGCAGGCTGGTGACATTCGTCAACTCAGCGAAGAGAGAATTGCGGTCGCCGGCGGTGAGAACGAACCGGGCCGGCTTGGGGGCCGCGCCCCACTCAACAATCTCGCCCCACCAGCCGCGCACGGCCCCTCCATCGACGGCCGTGTAGTCGATGCGCCGCACTGTGCGCGAGGCGGGCCGCACCTGGAGCAACTCCCAGGCGGCGCCCCGCTCATTGCCTTCTTTGTAGTCCCAGGCCGCGTGACCATAGCCGTTGGTCTCGTCGAGAATCGCCTGGCCGCCGAGTTCGCGCAGGCGGGCGAGCGGCCCCCGATCGTGGAGGACGGACACGATCCAGTCGTCGGCGCTGTGGGTGGCATAGATCGGGAGGGTGATGAGATTGGCCACCGGCAGGTTGCTGGCATAGCCGCAGGTCGGTCGACCGGAGGCGAAGCGGTGCGGATAGCGCGCGCCCAGCCGATAGGTGCCGCCGCCGCCCATGCTGCCTCCGTTGAGGTGGACGCGGTCGGGGTCGATGGCCCAGTGCGCCTGCACATATTCAATGACGTCCATCACGTCTGCCTCGGATAAGGCCCAATAATCGCCGCCACGTCCCCGCCCGAGGACTGAAAGATCAAACGATCCCGGGTAAGATGCCATCTCGGTTGCATGTTCGAGATGGTTGCCGGAGTAGCCGTGCAGGTAGACGGAAAGCGCTGCGGGATGGGCCGGGTCGTAATCCGTCGGGATCGCCATCTTGAACGGCTGGCCGGAATCGTCGACGCGGGATTCGTAGGCCCATTCCTGGACTCCCCGCAGCTTGGCCAGCAGATCGGAATCAGCCGTGATCTGCCGTACCCAATCGTCCAGCCGGCGGGCCTTCTCCATTGCTTCCGTGCTGGCCGCGCCATGGCGCCCCACCGCCGTCTCGGCCTCAAACCGCAGATACTTGATCCAACCGCGATAGGGGGCGAGATCCGCCCGGGCGAGGGCCGCGTCCGCGCGCGCACCGGCTTCGGCGAAGACGGCGGGGATTGGATTGGGGGCGCCGGGGTGGTCAGCGACAGCCGCGTCGGTGGCGGTAAGTCGGGAATTCACAAGCAACAGGTTGGCGGCAGCGTCAGGCAAGGAAGCGGTTAGACGTGAAAATGCCTAGAGGCTGTCCGAAAACTGCCAGGATTTGGAGGGCGGCGCGCCGTCGCCGCCAATTTTCTGAGGTGCGCTGACAGCGCAGCGCCCTCCACCGGAAAGCGCAACGGAGTTTGCGGACAGCTTCTAGGCAGGACGCAGGGGTGACAAAGCGAGCCATGGCGATGGGGCAATGGCCGTGGATCATTCCCAGCCGATCGGGCGTCCCTTGTTCTGCTCTTCGAGCCAGGACTGCAGCGGCCGGAAGTACTCGACCATGGCGCGGGTGGAAATGTCTTCGCCGGTGGCATCGCGCAGCACTTTGCGCCAGTCCTGGGTGGCGCCCTTTTCCATGATGCTCTTTAGAAATGCCCCGACCTGCGGATTGCCGGTGTAATTGCAGCGTTGCGGCGGCTGGTGCAGGATCCGGCGGGCGATGTAATCGTGCAGCTGAAAGCGGACGACCGTGGCAAAGGCATAGTTCGGGTAGTAGCAGGGAGTGTCGTTGATGTGCGTCTTGGTCGCGGCGTCACACCATTTCTCGCCGCGCGGCGAGGGTGGCTCGATGCCCTGGAAGTCACGAACGTATTTCCACCAGCGGGCGTTCCACTGATCGGTGGGCAGATTGCCAGCGTAGATATCGGATTCCCAGTGGGTCATCGTGCCCGAAGCCCAGTACATGAAGGGGATCGAGCTGGACAACGCGTCGTTGAGCAAAAACGCGATTTCGTCGGCCTTGAAGTCGGCGGGCAGCACGCCGACTTGCTGGAGATAGGGCACCTGGGCGGCGGCCAGCTCGCCGAGCTCGGCCATGCCTTCATGGAAACCGGGATTGGCCGAGTCGCGCAGCAGCGGCGGCACGCCGGGGCGCGTGTAGGACATGAAGTAATGGCCGTGGCCGAGCTCGTGATGCGCGGTGCTGAACCACTCCTGGTTGGGCTCGACGCTCATCAGTGCGCGGATGTCGGTGTTGAGGTCGATGTGCCAGCAAGAACCGTGGGTGTTCTTCTTGCGGGTGCTGTTGACCGGCAGCGCGTACAGGTCGGAGTTCTGCCAGAAACCCGGAGGCAGCGGCGCAAACCCGATGCTGGTCCAAAAGCGTTCGGCGCTCTGCACGACCCACTCGGCGGAACGGCCCTTGAAATAGGGGCTGAGGTCGGCCGCTTCGACCAACCCCGTCCATTCCTGGCCCCAACGGTTGTTGATCCAATGCGCCGGAATGAACTTCGGCACCGGTTGTCCGTATTTCTTGGCGAGCGCGTATTTCGTCCAGGTGTGCAGCTGCAGATAAAGCGGACGCAGCTCGCGCATGAAGTCGTCGTTCATTTTCACCATGTCCTCCGCCGTCATGCCATAGGCGGCCATCTGTAAGGTGAAATAATCGGCGTGGCCCAGCTCATGGGCGACGCCGTTGCGGAGGTCGCGCAACTTGATCAAGCCCGGCTTGAGGGCGGGCCCCGATTCCTTCGAAGCTTCCCAGACGGCCCGGCGCTCGGCCAGGTCGCCGGTCGTTTCAAGAAGATCGTCAATCTGATTCGCGGTGACCGGCTTGCCGTGCAGTTTGAATTCAAAGCTGTTGAGGACGGACGCCTGCTGCGTCTCGGCGGCGACGCGCGCGGCGACGAGGCCGGGGTTGGTCATCGGCCCCTCGGCCGCATTACGGAGCGCCCGTTCCAACTCGCGCACCGTGAGTGGGTCGAGCTCGGAGCGGAAAGCGAGAAGGGCGCGGGCTTCGTCGATGAGCGCCGGGTTGCCGTTGAACGCGGCGTAGGCTTTGCCGGCGACCTCGGACGCGGCGTCATGGGCCGGCGTGACGTCGGTGGAGGCGGTCCATTGTGCTTCTTGCTCAACGCGGTAGAGCGCCTGGTAGCCCGCGTTGACGAGTGCAAGGAAACGGTCGGCCCGCTCCTGGGCGGGCGTGGCGGCCTGGGCCAGACCGGCCGCCAGACTGACAGCAGCGCCGGTCAAAAAGAAACCGGCCAGGGAAACGATGTTACGCATGCGCCCATCGTGGCCCGTTCGGGGTGGCGGACAAGAAAAAGACCGCAAAGGATTCTGGCGGACCTGCGTCCTGCCAGAATCCTTACGGGAGGGGATTCGCCTTAGGAAATGCCGACGGCAACCGATTGATTGAAGACATAACATGCAGACTGCGCTCGAGTCGCATGGCTGGAGACCCGGGCTTCGGGCCCCCTCCTCCGTGTCGTTTCAGGGCGGGCCGGACCTATTTATCAATCCATTCCTGTCATGAAAAACTGGACCATCGCCCGAAGGATCATCGTTGGTGGTGCGAGCATTATCGTCCTGCTGATCGTGGTGGCGGTCACCGCGGTCGTCAGCCTGCGGCAGATCACCAAGGAGGCCGTATCGATCAAGGAGAACTCCATACCGGGCCTGAGCGAGAGCAGCACGATGAACATCGTTCTCGCGGAGGGCGTTATCTGCGCCATCCTCGCCGGCGAGGCGCCCAATAACGAGGAGCGCGAGACCTTCCTGAAGCAACTGGATGACCTGACGGCAACCAGCAACGTGGCGTTCGATGCCTATGCCAAGCGGATCATCGATTCGGAGGACCGGGAGAATTTCCGCATCCTGACCGAGAAGCGCGCAGCTTTCCGCAAGATCCGGGCCGATTTCGTCGCCCTCGTCCGCGCCGACAAGGACGCGGAGGCAAACAAGCTCCTCCACGACGTCCTGGTCCCGGCCCAGATGGAGTATTCCAAGGCCGGGGACGTTCTGGTCAATTACAACCTGCGCCTGGCCAAACAGTCGTCGGAGGAAATCGTCAACAACACGGCTGCCACGATCTGGACGGTTGCGACCGTTGCCGTGTTGGCGTTGCTGGCCGGTGTCGCTTTTGGCGTCGTGGTCATCCGTAGCGTGAGCAAGAAACTGCGTTCGCTCGGCCGGGCGCTGGGCAGCGGCGCGGATCAGGTGACCTGTGCCGCCTCGCAGGTTTCCACATCCAGCCAGTCGCTCGCGCAGGGCGCCAGCGAACAGGCCGCCTCGCTCGAGGAAACCAGCGCTTCGCTTGAAGAAATGTCCGGCATGACCAACCGAAACGCCGAAAACGCCACCAAGGCCAATGAACTTGCCCGGCAGGCCCGCCAGGCGGCTGATGCCGGCGCCGGCGACATGCAGGCCATGAGCGCCGCGATGAATGATATCAAGATGTCCAGCGACGACATTGCCAAGATCATCAAGACCATCGACGAGATCGCATTCCAGACCAACATTCTGGCCCTCAATGCGGCGGTCGAGGCCGCCCGGGCCGGCGAGGCGGCCATGGGCTTCGCGGTCGTGGCCGAAGAGGTGCGCAGCCTCGCCCAGCGCAGCGCCCAGGCCGCGCGCGAAACCGCCGACAAAATCGAAGGGGCCATCACCAAGACCGGGCAGGGAGTGCAGATCACGGAAAAGGTGGCGAAAAGCCTGAGCGAGATTGTGGACAAGGCCCGGCAGGTTGATCAATTGGTGGCGGAGGTCTGCACGGCCAGCCGCGAGCAAAGCCAAGGCGTGCGTCAGATCACGGCAGCGGTCACGCAAATGGACAAGGTTGTCCAATCCAATGCCGCGAGCGCGGAGGAAAGCGCCAGTGCCGCCGAGGAACTCAATGCCCAGTCTCACGCGTTGCGGGAAGCCGTGGGCGAGTTGCTCGGACTGGTCGGTGGGCGTGATTCCGGCGAGGCTGGCGAGCAAAGCGGGGGCCGTGGAGGGAAGACCGCCAGAACCCCGTTGATCGCGCAGGCGTCGTCGCAACGCCGTGGACCGGCCGGGGAGAAAAGAGCCTCGACCTTTACGATGTCCGAAGCCGGCCATGGCAGCAATGGCGACGCCGGATAAAGCGGGCCGATGCCGCATTTGTGCAAATTGTAGGAGCGAGCTTGCTCGCGATTCCGAATGAAAAGTCGCCTGTAAGCAGGCTCCTACACCGGTCACCCGATTGCCTCATTGTCCGGCACCCGTTCGACGCACGGATTCCAACAAAAAAAGCCCCGCGCCGGTGAGGGCGCAGGGCTTTGTAATGGGTCGCCTGCCAGCAGGCTTCCTACAAGAGCGTGATCACTTCTTGGCGGCCTTGGCCTCGGTCACCGCGGCCTGGGCGGCGGCGAGACGGGCCACCGGCACCCGGAACGGCGAACAGGAGACGTAGGTGAGCCCGAGCTTGTGGCAGAACTTCACCGTCTCGGGATCGCCACCGTGTTCGCCGCAGATGCCGAGCTGGATGTCGGGCCGGGTCTGGCGGCCCTTCGTCACGGCGATCTGCATGAGCTGGCCCACGCCGGACTGGTCGATCGTGGCGAAGGGATTCTTCTTCACGATTTCGAGGTCGGCGTAGTGCGGGAGGAACGAGCCGGAGTCGTCGCGGGACATGCCGAGGCAGGTCTGCGTGAGGTCGTTCGTGCCGAAGCTGAAGAACTGCGCGGTTTGCGCGATCTCGTCGGCCGTGAGGGCGCCGCGCGGGATCTCGATCATGGTGCCGACCTGGTAGTGGATCTTCACCTTCTTCTCCGCCATGACCTCCTGGGCCACGCGGTTCACGATTTCTACCTGCAGATCGAGCTCCTTCTTGAAGCCGACGAGCGGGATCATGACCTCGGGCTTGACCTTGATGCCCTCCTTCTGGACGAGGGCGGCGGCCTCGAAGACGGCGCGCGACTGCATCTCGGAGATCTCGGGATAGCCGATGCCGAGGCGGCAGCCGCGGAAGCCGAGCATAGGATTGAACTCGTGCAGTTGGTGCACGCGCGCCTCGATCTTCTCGACGGGCACGCCGAGCTTCTGTGCGAGATCGGCCTGTTGATCCTTGGCGTGCGGCAGGAATTCGTGGAGCGGGGGATCGAGGAAGCGGATGGTCACCGGGTAGCCCTTGAGCGCGCGGAAGATGCCGGCAAAGTCGTCGCGCTGGTAGGGGAGGATCTTGGCGAGGGCCACCTTGCGGGCCTCGACGGTTTCGGCGAGGATCATCTCGCGCATGGCGTCGATGCGGTCGCCCTCGAAGAACATGTGCTCGGTGCGGCAGAGTCCGATGCCCAAGGCGCCGAACGCGATCGCGTTCTGGGCCTGGGAGGGCGAGTCGGCGTTGGTCCACACCTGGAGCTTGGTGGCCTGGCTGCACCACTTCATGAGCTGCTGGTAGCTCCTGAACTTCGGGGTCTGCTGGGCGTCCTTGTCGCCGTGAATCAGGCCGGCGATGATTTCCGACGGGGCGGTCTTGATCTGGCCGGCGTAAACCTTGCCGGCAGTGCCGTCGATCGAGAGGAAATCGCCCTCATTGATAACCTGGCCGGCGACCTTGATGGTCTTGGCCTGGTAGTCGATGTCGAGGGCGGCGGCGCCGCAGACGCAGACCTTGCCCATCTGGCGGGCGACGAGGGCGGCGTGGGAGGACACGCCGCCGCGGGCGGTGAGGATGCCCTCGGCCGCGATCATGCCGCGGAGGTCCTCGGGCGAGGTCTCGATGCGGGCGAGCAAAACCTTTTCGCCCCGGTGGGCGGCTTCGACGCAGCGCTCGGCGTTGAGATAAACCTTGCCGCTGGCGGCGCCGGGGCCGGCGGGCAGGCCGGAGGCGATGGCCACGGCCTTCTTCAGATCGGCGGCCTCGAAAACGGGCGCGAGGAGCTGTTCGAGCTGGTCCGCGGGATTCCGGAGGATCGCGGTCTGCCAGTCGATGAGCCCCTCTTTCACCATGTCGATGGAGAACTTGAGCGCGGCCATGGCGGTGCGTTTGCCATTGCGCGTCTGGAGCATGTAGACCTTCCCGTCCTGGATGGTGAACTCGAAGTCCTGCACGTCCTTGAAATGCTTCTCCAGGGTGGCGCGGATGTTCTCGATCTCCTTGAAGGCGGCGGGCAGATGGTTCTTGAGCTGGGCCACCGGCTCGGGCGTGCGCACGCCGGCGACGACATCCTCGCCCTGGGCGTTGATCAGGAATTCACCGTAGAACTCCTTGTTGCCGTTGGCCGGATTGCGGGTGAAAGCTACGCCGGAGCCGGACTTTTCGCCGGTATTGCCATAGACCATGGCCTGGACGTTGACGGCGGTGCCCCACTCGGTG
Source organism: Opitutia bacterium (assembly GCA_003142955.1). Taxonomy (GTDB): domain Bacteria; phylum Verrucomicrobiota; class Verrucomicrobiia; order Opitutales; family Opitutaceae; genus Fen-1467. The sequence continues at coordinate 90,087 of PLOH01000142.1, forward strand.
GGAATGTTGTACTTGCGGCGGTAGACGATGGCACGGTCATTCATCCACGAGCCAAACACGGCGCCGATCGCGCCCTGCAGCTGGTCCCACGGGCTGGCCGGAAACGCCTTGCCGGTGCGCTCCTTGACGAGCGCCTTGAAGCGGACGACGAGCTCTTTCAAGTCGTCAGTGGAAAGCTTGGGATCGTCGATCTCGGCATTCCCATGGCGCTCCTGCTTGAGGTTGCCGATGACGGTCTCGAACGGCTCATGGTCCTCACCCGGGAGTTTCTGCACGCCGAGCACGACGTCGCCGTACATCTGGACAAAGCGGCGGTAGCAGTCCCAGGCGAAGCGCGAGTTGGCGGTCTTCTTGGAAAGGGCCTCGACCGTCTCGTCATTGAGGCCGAGGTTGAGAATCGTATCCATCATGCCCGGCATCGAGTCGCGCGCGCCGGAACGCACGGAGACGAGCAACGGGTTGACGAGATCGCCGAACTTCATGCCGGTCTGGGCCTCGATGGACGCCACTCCGGCCCTGACCTGGGCGTCGAGCGCCGCCGGGTAGGTACGCTTGTTGGCGTAATAATAGGTGCAGACCTCGGTGGTGATCGTGCATCCCGGAGGCACGGGCAGTCCGATCCGCGTCATTTCGGCCAGATTGGCGCCCTTGCCGCCGAGAAGAGGCTTCATTGAGCCATCGCCGTCCGTCTTCTTGCCGAAGAGGTAGACGTATTTTAGGGTCTTGCCGACCGCGGATTTCTTGGCCGCGGGTGCGGATTTCTTGGCTTTTGCTTTAGCGGGCATTTTGGATTGAGTAAGTTGTGTGCCTCAAACGAGCACGGTTCTCACACGCATGAAGCACGCATCGGAATACCGAGGAGGGATGTGTGTCAACGTCGGAGAGGGGAAGAGTCTGAAATGGGCGGCCATCCCGACGACCAGCCGCCGGTTTGGCTGGATTTGCCGGTCGGGTGAAATATCTTCCAAATCCAGATTGAATAAGCAGATCCGTCGATTTGATACCGCTGAAGACACTGTAACCGGCCCATAGATCGCCCGTCATGTATCGAACTACCTAAGTCCTATGAGAATTAAAAGCTGCTGGCTTGTTGTTTGCCTCGCACTGTCGCTGTCTGGCTTTGGATCCGGCGTATTGGCCGGTGCGCCAGGTCCTTACCACTTTCTGAAAAAGATTCCGGTGGGCGGCGACGAGTGGTGGGATTATCTATCGGTCGACGCAGCAGGGCGCCGGCTGTACGTAAGCCACGGCACCGAAGTGGTTGTGATCGACATCGACAAGGATGCGGTGGTCGGCGCGATCGCTGACACGCCGGGCGTCCATGGGCTCGCGGTGGCCTCCGAACTCAAGCGCGGTTTTTCGAGCAATGGTCGCGAGAACAAGGCCAGCATTGTCGACCTCGAGAATCTAAAAACCCTATCGAAAGTGGACACCGGCCAGAATCCGGACGGGATGCTTTATGAACCGGGCCGGCAGGAGGTCTATATGTTCAACGGACGAGGCAAGTCAGCCACGGTATTCGAGGCAGTGTCCGGCAAGGTCGTGGCGACGATTCCGCTCTCTGGGAAGCCGGAATTTCCGGCCTCCGATCCGCTGGCCCGCCGGGTCTACGACAACATTGAGGACAAGAGCGAGGTTGCCGTAATCGACACGGGGACGCACGAGGTTGTGGCCGCCTGGCCAATTGCGCCGGGCGAGGAGGCATCGGGCATGGCCATCGACTTGGCGCATCACCGGCTTTTCCTCGGCTGCGGCAACAAGATGATGGTCATGATGGACAGTAGCAATGGCAAGGTCGTCGCCTCGCTGCCCATCGGCGAGGGAGTTGACGCCACTGCCTTCGATCCCGGCACCCAGCTCGCGTTCGCTTCCTGCGGTAGCGGCACCGTGACAATTGCCAAGGAAGAATCCCCGGACAAACTCACCGTGGTGCAGATCCTGGCGACCGAGCCCCGGGCGCGCACGATGACGCTCGACCCTCAGACCCACAAAATCTACCTGGCCACGGCGAAGTTTGAAGCGCAGCGCGAGCCGACGGCGGGCGCTCCCCGCCAACGCCCCAAGGCGATTCCGGGCAGCTTCAAGATCCTCGTTTACGGCATGGATTGATTCGAGGGCTGAAACTGCTGACGTCGCCGTTTCGACAGGCTTCATGGACTTGAGCGGAGTCGGAGGGCAACCGAAGGTGGAGGGCGCTGCGCCGTCAGAGGCCGTCCGGCCCCATGGCGGTGACAGCCCACCGCCCGCCAACTGAATAATCGCGCACCGCCCTCCAAGAAAATCGTCGCGTGCCGCGACCGAATGAACAGACAATCCCGTCGGGTGAACAAGCCTGATTCCCAGAATGGATGTTTTTGGCCGGTTCTGCGCCTGACGATGTTGGCGGCCGGCTGGAGCCTGCTGACCGGCTGTTCGACGTATCATGCGCAACCGCTTGATCGGGCCGCGGTTGATGCCGCGCTTCAGCCGCCGAAAATCGAGGCAGTGCGAATTGCGGCGGAGAAACTCTATCATCCGCTGCTGAAGCCGATGGCCATCGATGGCCGGGACGGGTTCACGCCCGATGAGCTCGCGGTCATGGCGGTCATTGTCAGCCCGGGCCTGCGCGCACTGCGGGATCAGCTCGGCGTGGCTCAGGCGCAGGTCCTGCAGGCTGGCCTGCTGCCCAATCCGCAGCTCGGCTACACCTACGATCAGCAACACGGCAACCATGATCCAACGTTGGTGAACGGCAACAGTCTCGGCCTTGATTGGGAGGTCACCGCGCTCCTCGGCTACCGCGATCGCGTCGCGAGTGCGAAATCCACGGCGGCAGCGCTGGATCTGGGCATCGCATGGCGGGAATGGCAGGTGGCTCAGGAGGCACGGCTTAGCGCCTTTCGCCTTCTTTCGCTCGAAGGGCGCCTGACGTTCGCCCGGGAAACGGAGCGCGAACGCGCGGACGTCCTCGCGCTGGCGAAAAAGGCCTTTGCGCTCGGTGCCATGACCACGTCCGATCTCGCGGCGGCGACCGAAGCGTGGAGCACGACGCAGGACGCCCGGTTCGCGCTGGAACAGGAGCTGACGGCACAGCGGCTGGCCCTCAATCTCGCGCTCGGTCAGCCGGCGGACCAGCCGGTCATGCTCAAAGCCGGGGCGGGCTTCCCCGAGTTGCCGCCGGGCTCCGACAATGCCGCGAGTCTCCTCGATGGATTGGAACAACGGCGGCTCGATCTCGTCGCCCTGGCCATCGGCTACCAAAGTGCGGAAGCATCGCTGCGCGCGGCGGTGAAGGCGCAATTTCCGCGGATCGGCCTCAGCTTTGGAAAGGCGCGCGACACGTCCGATGTGCACATGCGCAGCTTCGGCTTGACCGTCGACCTGCCGTTCTTCGATCGCAACCAGGGCCAGATCGCCCTTGGTTCGGCGACCCGCCAGCAACTATTTGACGAATACGTGGCACGGGTGGCGGAAGCGCGCGCCGACGTGATGAGGATTCTGTCCGACCTCGCGATTCTCCGCACCCAGCTTCAGACGATCGACGCCGGGCTGCCGGAACTCGATCGGCTCGGTGCCGCGCTTGACCAGGCGATGCAATCGCGCAACGCCGACGCGGCGGCCTGGCGCGACGCCCACGGCACGCTGCTCACGCGCCGGGCCGAACGGGCGAAAATGCAGGAGGACATCCTTGAACTCGGTGTTGCCCTGGAAATCGCCACCGGCCGGCCGCTGCTGGCGACCGCGGTCGGAGATCATTGAGCGTTGCATAACGAAGTGACAAACAAAGGTGACGCGCGTTGTCCCCAACGCGCCCTGATCTGCATCGATTCCGTTGATGTAGGGTCGCCGCTCGTCGGCGGACCTGATCCCCCTGGACGATTGGCCCGGCGACCCAGCCTTCGCCAAGGCTACGGCGGGCAGGCCAAGCGCCGGCCCTACGCCCCAAGATTCACTAGTCTCCGTTCCCCGTCATGAAGAAAATCGTCATCGTCATCGCCGTTCTTGTGCTCGTCGCGATCGGGTGGTTTTTGCTGAAGCACCGCGGCGCTCCCGACACGGAGGAAGGCGCAGCGCCTGTCGCCACGGTCGAGACCGCGCGGTTAGAACAGCAGGACATCGTCCGAACGATCGAGGCATTTGGCGTGGTGGCGGCCGCGCCGTCCGGCGAACACGTGATTTCCGCGCCTTACGATTGCGTGATCCGGCAGGTTTTCGTTGGAACGGGCACGCCCGTCGCTGCCGGCGACGTGCTGATGGAGATCGCGTCGAGCGACGATGCCAGACTCGCCCTGGACTCCGCGCGCGGCGCGCTCGGGCTCGCGACCAAGACGCTCGCGGCAACGCAGCAGCGCTACGACTTGAAACTGGCCACGAATCAGGACCTGCTCATGGCGCAGCAGACGGAGCAGGACGCGCGCCTGAAGGCCGCGAGCTACGAAGCGCGCGGAATCGGCGGGGAGGGCCGGATCACCGCGCCGGTGGCAGGCATCATCAGCAAACTGGAACTTACCGCGGGTGCGCTCGCCCCGCTTGGAACACCGTTGGTTTCGGTCGCCAACGGCGAGAAGCTGGAGGCGCGTCTCGGCATTGAACCCGCGAATTTGTCCTCGGTCGACGTGGGACGGCCGGTGGTGCTGATCTCGGCCAACCGGTCGGGGTCCACGCCGGTCTCTTCGACGGTGCGGAGTGTCGGCAAAGGCCTTGATCCCATGACGGGCGCCGCGGAAGTGCGCGTGCCAGTGCCCATGGGGGCTCCGTTGCTCCTGGGCGAACATGTGCAGGCGTCGGTCGAAGTGGAGAAAAAGGTGAAGGCGCTGGTGGCGCCGCGAAGCGCCGTGCTGCCCGACGGTGACATCCAAGTGCTCTTCATCGTCAAGAATGGCAAAGCCGTGCGGCATGAGGTGACACTCGGGATCGCGTCGGGCGACCGGGTGGAAGTGACCGGCGCCGACCTCCACGCCGGGGACCTGGTGGTGACGCTCGGCAACTACGAACTGACCGATGGCATGGCGGTCCAACCGCAGGGGAAGAACGTGAAGGAACCGCGAGGTTCCAGGGAGGGGAAGCCGTGAATTCCGTGGTCTGGGTTCAGGCTCACCGCCGGTCGGTCCTGTTCCTGCTGGCCTTGCTGGTGCTGGGCGGGATCGTTTCGACCTGGACTTTGCCGGTGGCATTGTTTCCTCAGGTCGATTTTCCACGGGTGGTGATCAGCGTCGATGCCGGCGACCGGCCGGCGGAGCGCATGACCACCGAGGTCACGATGCCGGTCGAGGAAGCGGTGCGCGCGGTGCCGGGGTTGCGCAGCATCCGCTCCACGTCGAGTCGTGGCTCCGCGGACATCTCGGTGAATTTCGACTGGGGGCAGGACATGATTTCCGCGATGCTCCAGGTCGAGTCGGCAATCAACCAGGTGCTGCCCGCGCTGCCGGCCGGCACCACCTTTGACGTGCGCCGGATGGACCCCACGGTCTTTCCCACGATTGGCTATACGCTGACATCCTCCCAGCAGTCGCTCGTCGAGCTGCGCGACATTGCTTACTATCAGCTGCGGCCGCTGCTCTCGACGGTTCCCGGAGTCGCCAAGGTAGCAGTGCTCGGCGGCGCCGAGGCGGAATACCGCGTCACGATCGATCCGGCGCGGCTCGAAGCTCACGGTCTCACCCTGGCCGATGTATCGAAGGCGCTGTCCGCGGCGAATTCCATCAGCGCGGTGGGCCGGCTCGAAGATCACTACAAACTCTACCTTGCGCTCGTGGACAATCGCGTGGCGGATGCCGGGCAGCTCGGCGCCACCATCCTCCAGAAAGGACCGGCGGGCCTGGTGCGCGTCTCCGACATCGCCACCGTGGCGCTCGACACCGCGCCCCAATGGATCCGCGTCAACGCCGACGGGAGGGACGCGGTGATCTTCCAGGTTTACCAGCAGCCCGATGCGAACACGGTGCAGATCGCCCGCGATGTGCAGGCGAAGCTGAAGGCCTACACGCCGCAGCTCCCCCGCGGCGTGACGATTGCGAACTGGTATGACCAGAGTGAGCTGATTCTCGCCTCGGCGCGCAGTGTGCGCGACGCCGTTTTCGTCGGCGTGATCCTCGCCGGCGCGGTGCTGCTCCTGTTCCTGCGCAACGGCAAGATCACGCTCATCGCGATGGCGTGCGTGCCGGCCACGCTTGCGGCGACGGTCCTGCTGCTCCGGTTGCTGAACAGCAGTTTCAACATCATGACGCTCGGCGGCATGGCGGCCGCGGTCGGCCTGATCATCGATGACGCGATCGTCATGGTGGAGCACGTGGTCCGCCGGTTGCGCGGCCGGTTGGGCGCAACTCACGGACTCGTCTGGGCCGCCGCCGCTGAATTCACGCGGCCGCTCATCGGGTCGTCGCTCTCCACGGTCATCGTCTTCGCGCCGCTGGCGTTTCTTTCCGGCGTGACCGGGGCGTTTTTCAAGGCGCTGTCGCTCACGATGGCGGCGGGCCTGGTGATTTCGTTTCTGATCGCGTGGCTCGCGGTGCCGATTCTTGCCGATCATTTCCTGGACGAGCAGGACGCCAATCAAAAGGAAGGCGGCCGATTCACCGCACGCGTCCACGGTGGCTACACCCGTCTGCTGCATCGCCTGCTCGCCCGTCCGTCGCTGGTGCTGTTCGGCGTGGTGCCCCTGCTGCTGGTCGCCTGGCTGTGTTACCGGAACGTCGGCTCCGGTTTCATGCCCTCGATGGATGAAGGCGGATTCATCCTCGACTATCGCTCTGCGTCCGGCACCTCGCTGAGCGAGACGGACCGGCTCCTCCGGCAGGTCGAAGCGATCCTGCAGGCGACGCCCGAGGTCGAGACGTACTCGCGGCGGACCGGCCTGCAGCTTGGCGGCGCCGTGACCGAGGCGAATGAGGGCGACTATTTCATCCGGTTGAAGGCGCCGCCGCGCCGCCCGATCGACGAAGTCATCGACGATGTGCGCCGCCAGGTGGAGAACCGGGTGCCCGGACTCGAAATCGAGATGGCGCAGTTGATGGAGGACCTGATCGGCGACCTCACGGCCGTACCGCAGCCGATCGAAGTGAAGCTCTTCTCGGATGACAGCGCGTTGTTGTCCTCGGTCGCGCCGGCGGTCGCCAAGGCCATCGGCCGGATTCCGGGCGTCGTGGATGTCAAGGACGGGATTGTTCTCGCCGGGGATGCGCTCATGATCGAGGTGGATCGGGCGAAAGCTGCGCTGGAGGGAATGGACCCCGACGCCGTCACCGGGGCCGTTGATGCGTTGTTGAGCGGCGCCACCGCGACGACCAAAATCGAAAGCGGGCCGAAACTGATCGGCATCCGCGCCTGGATTCCCGGACGCGCACGGCGCACCGCGGAGGACGCCGCGGCGCTGCGGCTGCGCGCGCCCGACGGACACTTCTTTCCGCTGCAACGCGTCGCCACGCTGGCGACCGTCACCGGCCAGCCGCAGATCGATCGGGACGACTTGAAACGGATGCTCGCCGTGACCGGCCGCATCAGTGGCCGCGATCTCGGCTCCACGATTCGCGACGTGCAGGCCGTGCTGAATCAACCCGGCCTCGTGCCGCGCGGGGTCTATTTCACGCTCGGGGGCACCTATGCGGAGCAACAAAAGGCGTTTACGGGCCTGATCGCGGTCTTCGCCGCGGCGGTGGCGCTCGTTTTCCTGCTCCTCCTGTTTCTCTACGAACGTTTCCGGACGGCGACGGCCATGCTCGCCACCACGCTGCTCGCGCTCTCCGCCGTGACGATCGGTCTGTGGCTCACGCACACCGAGCTGAACATCTCGTCGATGATGGGCATGACGATGATCGTCGGCATCGCGACGGAGGTGGCGATCTTCTACGTCTCCGAACTGGTTTCCCTGCCCGACGAGATCGCGCCGCACGAAGCGCTAGTGCAGGCCGGCATCAACCGCATGCGCCCGATTGCGATGACCACTTTTGCCGCCATTCTCGCCTTGCTTCCGTTGGCTCTGGGCATCGGCGCGGGCTCGGCGATGCAGCAGCCGCTCGCCATCGCGATCATTTCCGGGCTGATTCTGCAGATGCCGCTCGTCCTGGTTGTTCTGCCGGTGCTGCTGTCGCGGCGGTCCGGGCGCTTCGGCGGCGCTGCAACCCAAGGTGGCGCCGGTCTGTGACCGGCGATTTCGCCAGTCGAAGACTGGCGCTACCGGGGGCCGGCCCGCTCCCTGGCTTTCGCCTCGAGTTGGGCCCGCAGCACCACCCGGAACATCTGGAGCGCGAGCCAGAACAACGCCGCCAGGCACGACGCGGTGATGGCGGCCCAGAGCCAGATGAAGAACGGATCGTTCGAAGGCACGTGGGAGCGGAGAATCCAGGTGAAAAACACGAACACCGCCACAGTCAGGAGGGCGTCGAGCGCGAGCGGCGCGCGTCCAGCGGGCTTTTCTTTGGGCAGGTCCATGCTGTCGATAAGAGAATCAGGGCGGCCGCGTTGTCCAATCGTTTCCGCGGTTCCGAAAAACGGCGGGGCCGTTTTTCTACGGCAGGCCGGAGGACCCAGAGCCCGACGGAATGCTGGTTGGCACGAAGGCCTCCGTGGCGTCGGCGCCGGGGATCGGCCGCATCCGGCCGCCGTGGCGCCGGAAAGCCGCGAGCATGGGGGTGTTGTCGGCTTGGACCTGCGCGAAAAGATAGCTCATCCCGCGGGCGCGCGCGATGAGCAGAAGCCGGCGTACCAGCGCCGTGCAGATGCCCAGCCCACGCTTGGTTTCGCGGACGACGAATGCCATCTCGGCCGACCGACCGGTGGCATCGAGCAGATAACGGCCGACCGCGTGCAGCACTTCCTCACCGTCGGTCGCCCGCTCAAACACCCCGAGCGCCACATCGCGCGACTGGTCCACCCCCACTAGACGTTGCGCCCGTTCGTGCGTCATTTCCGAGATCCGGTAGCCATAGCGCTGATGGATGGTCTCACCGGTGTGGGAATTGAAGAAGGAGATCAGCCGGCCTTCATCGGCCGGTCCGAGGAGCCGGATGACATGAGAATGCCCGCCGAACTGCACCGCGCGCGGTTCGAGCAAGGGTGCGTCATCTTGCGGTGGCGGTGCGGGCGGGAAGGCGGTAAGCGGATTGAAACCGGCCGGGGATGCCGCCGCGGAAGCCGCGGCAACGCGGGCGCGGCGCGCCGATCGGGGAGGCGGGCGGCGTTTTCTGACCACGCGCCGGGCCAGTGGTTCAGGGTCCGGATTTTTATTAGCCATTTACCGCGTCCGCTTAACGAAATCTAAGGCAAGTTAACGCGCTGCAGCGCAATCGTCTGCGCACGCTTTGCGCAAGACTGTGCGGATTCTGGCCGGAGCCCGGGCAATCTTCGAGCTAAAAACATGATTGGACGTTGCGCGGCGCCGGTGGGTGGAGTTCACTATCCAACGCAATGTCGGATCCTGCTGAAAGTCCCTCCAGACGCAGCCGCGCGATTGTCGGTCAATTGGCGAGGTCGGAGATTTACCGCGATTACGAGCACGCGTTTCGGGATGCCACGGGTCTCCCGTTGAGCCTGCGGGCGGTGGAGGCATTCGATCTGCCGCATCAGGGGGAGCAAAATGAGAATCCGTTTTGCGCGCTGATGGCGACGACCAACCAGAGTTGCGCCGCCTGCCTGCAGTTGCAGCGGAAGGTCGAGGAGTCCGCCGGACTGGAGCCCGAGACGCTCAAGTGTTTTGCCGGCCTGTGCGACTCCGCGGTGCCGATTCGGGTTGGTGAAGACTTGATCGCTTTCCTGCAGACTGGGCAGATTTTACTGCATCGGCCCTCGCGGCGGGAGTTTTCCCGCCTGGCGCGGCAGTTGGTCAAATGGGGCGTCGACACGGATTTGAAGCAGGTGGAGGAGGCGTATTTCCAGACCCGCGTGCTGACCAAAGCCCAGTACGATTCCATCCTTCGTCTCCTGGGTATTTTCGCGCAGCATCTGGCGGCGCTTAGCAACCAGCTCATCGTGCAGGAAGAGAAATCGGAGTCACCGCAGATTGCGCGGGCCCGGGCTTTCATCGCTGAGCACCAGGAGGATGATCTATCGCTGAACGAGGTGGCGAAGGCGGTCAACATGAGCGCGTTCTATTTCTGCAAGATGTTCAAGCAGGCGACCGGACTGACGTTCACGGATTACCTTGCCCGGATCCGGGTGGAGAAAGTGAAGAACATGTTGCTCGACCCGCACAAACGGATCAGCGAAGTGGCCTTTGCGGCGGGCTTCCAGTCCCTCTCGCAGTTCAACCGTGTTTTTCGCAAGGTGGCCGGCGAGGCGCCAACCACCTACCGGGAGCGGATTCACAAGACCGCGGCGGCTTAGCAGCATGGCGGCTTGTCGGACTGTGGGTCCTCCAAGCTGCCATTTGAAAATGGCGTTCGCCATTTTCCCGAACCGACTGAAAAACGGCCAGAACCGCGTTGCATGAGGGGCGGGCTTGCGTTCTGCTCCGGTGGTCCGTCGCGCTTTCCCACAATTCCCAAACCTTGGCGAAATCCCCGATGAAAAAACGTTGCGGCGCCGTTCTGCTGCTCGCGCTCTTGTGCCCCCTTTTCCACGCTGCCGATCTTACCGGCACGTGGCGCATGGATCTTGCCCGGCGCGGTGGCGTCACCCTGCAAACCTATTTCGTGCTCAGCCAGCACGGCACGCGACTCGACGGCAAGGTCGTCATCAACAACTGCGTCGATTTACCCCTGCGCAAGGCGCACGTCGAAGGATCCGACGGCGTTTTCAGCAACGACTGGAACACCGACTACCGCCTTCACCCCGAAGGCGACCACCTGCGCGTGACGCTAACCTACGGCGGCCATGACTCGGAGGAGGCCACGGCCGTCCGGGCGCCGGAGGCCGAGGCGCATCCGCCGGCCGTCATCCCGTTGCCCGCGATCGATCCCGTTCCGGCGAACGGCCTGGCCCGGACCCCGCCCATGGGCTGGAACAGCTGGAATCATTTCGGCGACAAGGTGGACGACCAAACTGTGCGTGAAACCGCCGACGCCATGGTGAGCAGCGGCATGGCCGCCGCCGGCTACGTCTTTGTCAATATCGACGATTGCTGGGAAGGCAGCCGCGATGCCCAGGGCAATATCGTCCCGAACACCAAATTCCCCGACATGAAGGCGCTCGCGGATTACGTCCATCAGCGCGGACTCAAGTTGGGCATTTATTCCTCGCCTGGTCCGCGGACCTGCGGCGGCTATTTGGGCAGCTATGGCCACGAGGAGCAGGATGCGAAGACGTATGTCGCCTGGGGCATCGATTACCTCAAGTACGACTGGTGCAGCGCTGGCCGCGTCTATACCGATTCGAGCCTCCAAGCGGGCTACCAGAAGATGGGTCGCGCTCTTGCCCGGTCCGGCCGTCCCATCGTCTTCAGTCTGTGCGAGTATGGCATGGGCGACGTCTGGAAATGGGGCCCGCAAGTCGGCGCCAACCTCTGGCGCACCACCGGCGACATTCAGGATAATTGGAAATCGATGTCTGAAATCGGCTTCAACCAGGGCCGCCTCGCGCCCTATGCCGCCCCCGGCCACTGGAACGATCCGGACATGCTCGAAATCGGCAATGGCGGCATGTCCGCGACGGAGTACCGGACGCACTTCAGCCTGTGGTGCCTGCTCGCGGCGCCGCTCATGGCTGGCAACGATCTGCGCACGATGACGGCCGAAACGCGCGAGATCCTGGTCAACCGCGAAGTCATCGCCATCGACCAGGACGTCCTGGGGCGGCAGGGTGAACGTCTCGCGAGCCGTGACGGCATCGAGATCTGGGCCAAGCCGCTGCACGATGGCAGCCGCGCGATCGGGGTGTTCAACCGCAACGAAACGGAGAAGGCCGTGCAACTCACTTGGAAGGAGATCGGCCTGGCGACCAAGCCAACGGCGCTGCGCGATCTTTGGCAGCACTGCGACCTGGCGCCGGCAGCGGATGCCTATTCCGCGCCTGTCCCGGCCCACGGGGTCCTACTGCTGCGCGTGAAGCCTCAGCCGAAAGGATAAGATCTTCCCGTCCCGGCAGGATTCGCCGTCCGGCTTGTAGGGCCGGCGCTCGTCGCCGGGCCAAAATCCGATCGGGAAACGGTCGGCCGGTCCTCTCTGGCCAGGCCTGCGGTGGACTGGCAGGTGGTCGCCCGCTATTCGATCCCGGGGAGCGAGTGCCAAGTGGCCGCGAGCGCCAGCGAGTGGATCTGTCGGCGGTCATCCCCAAATCACCGATGTCATCTCACTAGTGTCCAAAACAGCGCG
>PLOH01000056.1 GCA_003142955.1 Opitutia bacterium
GCTCGCTCCAAGGCGGCGCGCGCCGGTCCCTCCTGACCCAGCATGTAATGGGTCATCCCCAGATGGAACTGGATGTCCGCCACCGTCGGCAGCTTGTCCGCGCTTTCCTGGAGCAGGGTCGCCGCGCGCGGGTACTGATGCTTGTGGTACAGAATCCACCCCAACGTATCGGCGGTCGAGGGATCGTTCGGCAGCGCATCCCTGGCGCGCTGCGCCAACTCGCCGGCTTTATCCAATTGGTCCAGGTGCTCCGAATACAGATAGGCGAGGTTGTTCAAGGCCGGGCCGAATTTCGGATTGACGGTCAGAAGCTTTTCGTAGGCGTCCCTGGCGGCCGGATAGTTCTTCTGCTGTTCCTGGATCACGCCGATGAGCATCAACGCCGGAACATTCTTCGGATTCTTCGCGACAACCTGCTCGAAGTTGGCGAGCGCCTTGTCGTGTTGGTTGGTGCGAATATACAGTCCGGCCAGCATGAAGTAGGGGACCGGCGAGTCGGGCTGCAACTCGATGGCCTTCTTCAAGGCCGTTTCGACTTGGTTCGCATCCTGCTGCGCGGTGAAGACCTTGGCCAGGAGGAGGTACGGCCCCGCCTGCTTCGGATCTTTCGTTATCAGCTGCTCCACGCGCTGGCGGGCCGCGGCGTATTGCTTGTCGCTCAGGTCAAGATTCACCAACTGTTCGAGGGCCGGCAGGTAATCGGGCGCGAGTTCCAACGCTTTGACAAAGGCCTGCCGCGCCTCGTCCTTCTTGTTCTGTTGGAGGAGGACCATTCCCGTTGCCCACGGCGAATGCGGGTCACGCGGGAGTTGTGTTTCCACCCGGCGGTATGCTCCGAGCGAGTCGTCGAGGTTGCCTTGGGCGCGGTACGCTTCGGCCAGCAGGAGCTGGGCCTGGACCAATTGCGGCTGCTGTTGCACCAACTGCTTCAGCGCGGCGACGGCCGTGCCGTAGTTGCCCCGCCTGAGATTGAGGTTGGCCAGGAGCAGGATGGCGTCGGGATAGTTGGGGGCCAGGGTGACCGCTTGGTTGAGATTGTCGGCCGCTTTTGTGATGTCCCCTTTGGCGAAATAAGCCCGGCCCAATTCAAAACAAACCAGCGCGGATCGGGGATAGAGGCCTTGGACTCGCTCGAACTCCACCACGGCCTTGTCCATCTCGCCTTTCGCCAGTTTCAGCCGGCCGTCGATGAGCAAGATTTCCAGATTGGTCGAATCTCGCACCAGGGCCTTGGTAATCAGCGCCTCCGCTTCGTCATACTTTTTTCCCGTCGCCGCCAGTTCGGCCAGACGTATCCAGGCCGGAAGATAGTCGGGCGTGTTCTTTGTCATTTCCTCCAGCAGGCGTTTGCCGGCGTCCACCTCCCCGGTTTGGATCTTGAACAGCGCATACTGCAGCCGGCGGAGGGATCGGGCTGGCGAGAGTTCAGCCGCCTTCTTGTATTCCTGGTCCGCCTTCGGCAGATCATTCTGCGCCTGGTAGACGGCGCCGAGCACCGAATGGGCCGCGCTCAGCTTGGGATCCAGTTCCACGGCGCGCTTGAAGGCCGCCTCCGCCTCCTTGACGTGGCGCTGGCGGAAATCGAGGGTGCCCAAGGCCACCAGCACCGGCGCGCTGTCGGCCGCCGCCGGCGGCAGGCTTTGCAGCCGCTTCCGGGCGTCCGCGACGTCCTTGGGCTGAATCGCGGCTTCCGCGAGCAGTTGCGGCGCGCCCTCATCCTGGGGTTTGCGGCTGAGAATGTAATTGGCCTCATCTCGCGCCTCCGGCAACCGCCCATCGGCCAGGTAGAGCGTTCCCAGCCGGAAACGCACCCCGAGGTTGTCGGGCTGGAGCTCGCGCCCTTTGAGCAGGAATACGCCCGCCCGTGAGGTTCGACCCTGGTCAAAATAAATTAGCCCCAAGTGGCTGATCGCCTGGGGATTCAGACCCTGGATCTGGAGAACGTTCAGGTATTCGATTTCGGCCCGGTCATATTGTCCGGCAGCGAAATCGCGGTCCGCTTTCGCCAGTTGGCGGGCGACCCGGGCTTGGCGCGAGCAACTTGATCCGGCGATGGCCAGCAACCCCACGGCCACGAAGATGAAGATAGAACGGATTAGCTTGAGCATGGGATAAAGAGTTTTTTCAGGCAGGAAAAGAGGCGGCAAAAGCCGCGGGAATCTAGCCTTTTCGGACATTTTTTGAGCCTTTTCTCGGCCAAACGCGATCAATGTTTTCGGTTGAAAGCCACCCGGGGCGCACCGCGCANNAGGAGAAAGAACGGGATGAGGGACAGGACGAAGAACAACGGACCGCCGCGCCGGTGAATGGGGGAGTTGATCATGTCCGGGCCGATGTGGACACAGAGTTCACCGATCGTGAAGACGCGAAAACCGTTTCGCAGCAGCGCCAGCGGAAACACGGCCAGCGCCAGGGTGGCGCGTCTCCAGGGCGAGCGCAAAAAGAACCAGCCGGCCAGCACGCTGGTGATGAACAAAGCCAGACTGGAATGGATCCCGCTGCATTCGGGGGCGACTTCCATGGTGAAGCCCGGCAACTGAAAGACGAGATCGTGATACAGGGTCGGCATGCCGGCCAGGACGAGGAAACCGTAGGCGGCGGCGGCGGATCCGTGCTGCAGGACGGTCTCCATCCAGGTCTGAATAAAGACCGGGAACGGCACCATGAACACCAGGAAGCCGAGCGGGAAGGCGAGGGCGCGGAGAGTCGGCCGATCCAGGAACAGACTGCACGCGCCGCCAAAAAACAGGAGGAAGGCGAGCGTGGTCAACGCCAGGGAGTCTTGGCGCGCCAGCGTCGCCCCGGCGAGAACGGAGATCCTATACATAACCAGCGCCAACGCGCCGGCCACAAAAGGCAGCACCGCCAGCCGGCGGTCGGGCGCGGAGGAAGGCGGCAGGGACCGTCGTTTCACCCAGACCAGATAGGCACTGACCAGGGGGATGAGAACGATGTGGGAATACAACGTGCTCTGGATAGCAAATCGCACCAAGCCATACAGCGGCAGGCTGAAACAGAGCACCAGCGCGGCGGTGGTCGCGACCAACCCGCCAAGCCGGCGGCCCATGGCAGGGCTCCCTTTTTCGTTTTGTTTCGCAGCCGATGCCTGCGGGGCGATGTCGTTTGGACGGTTCATGGGAAGTGCCTCGCTCCTAGCCCGCATGCGCAAGGAAAGCTGTGTTGGACAATGTATCTCATCGCATTCTCGGTGCCGTTGCCGTTCCTGACGTGAGGCGGATTTGGGCGTGGGCGGCCAAGCTCGCGCCGTCCGGCTCTGGCCGCTTGTGCGTCAAAACCGGTAACTGAGTTCAAAGCCGATCTGCTGGCTTGAAAATCCGTATCCGCCGACATTCGAAGTATCGTGGCTGTTCTGATACAGGACCGCGATGGAGCCTTTGCGCAGAATGGTGGTGCTCAGCCTCACACCAAGGCTATTGACCTTGTCATCGCGCCCGGCGGAGACGTCGCTGGCCGTGGCGAGATAGCTGGTCTTCTGCTGCCCGAAGCTCAGGCCCAGATGAAATTCCTGGAGCAGGCGCTGATCGAGACCGGCCGTCCAGCCGTCGCCTCGGGTGATCTGGCTCGTGAAGTAGGAGGGAGCGACACTGCGATTGGCCCCGAACGTGAGTGCGGTGGTTTCCACCGGTTGATATTGGATTGACGCTCCATAGGTCGGACTTTTGAGATCGCCGAGGCCACCGCTGCGGAATTTCCGATCCTCATCGCCGCCTTGAATATTCAAGGAAATCTTGCCGGTCGGCCGCCAGCCAATCTGTGCCTGGGGACGGGTGTAAGTCATGTCGGATCCCTCGCTGACGCCCACGTATCCGGCGCCGAAGCCGATGGCCGTGTCCAATTGCGGCACAAACTGATAATGCAGCCAGTCCGAAGTTGACCACTCACGGGAGCTGTTGAATGCGTCGGCCGACTGGACATTTTGGCTGACCGAGGTGTCCAGCAGCATCCGGCTGTTCAGGTGATAGCCGAGGTTGGCGGTGGTTAACCACGTCTTCTGTTTGGTCTGCCCGCCCGTCTCGACGAGAGCCGGGGAGGAAGCGACAAAACTTTCGGATAATCCGAAGATCCAGTTTTCAAAGGTGGTTGAGCCATTTAGCTGAAGCGAGTTATCGAAGGTGTTTCGAAAAGCCCGGTTCGAATAGAAGGTCTGCGTCGGCGTGTAATCGAAGGTCCAGTGGTCGCCGATGCCGAAGAGGAGCCCGGCGGAAATCGCATTGATCGCGGTGGTCAGGTTGTGACCGGGGCTTGACTGAATCCCGTCTCCGTAAAGGAACCGGTAGAGGAGGCTGGGCTGGAAACTGACCATTCCCCACTGCAGCGAAGCGTTTTGCGAGATGGCGCTTGGAGTCGCTTCCAAAGGGGAGACCACCCGGGTTCCCCCGACTTGGGTCTGCAGCGTCGCTGACGGTGGCGTTGACGGCGCCGGAGCCGGCGCAACCTCNNAGAGGCGGCGAAAAACGCAGTCAGTCCGGTTTGTCAGTTTCATGATCGGGGTGCGGTTGAAACGATCATAATCATGGGTGAGGCGTCGGGTCACTACCTTTTTCAGGCGCATGAGGAAAAGTGGGAAATCGGGGGTTAAAGGCGGGAAATCGGGAAAGTGCGCAGAGGCGAACTTCCTCACGCAAAAGGCGCAACGGCCGCGACGGAACAGAAAATTGCCACAGGAGGCGCAGAAGACACATAAAGGATCG
>PLOH01000005.1 GCA_003142955.1 Opitutia bacterium
TGGCGGGGCCGAGGCGGGGGGGGGACATACCAGGATCGATGTTGCCGCCGACTGCCGACAGGCCTTTTTTTCCAAGAGCCTAGGGCGTTTGTGGGGACGTATCGGAGTGGTAACACTCTGGCGCGCGGCTTGTCGGGCCGGTCGAGCGTGACGATGGCGCCCTGTTTGGGCTCCGCCTCGCAATCTTGGGCGGGCACCGAGGCGCGGAACCGCGCGCTTCCGGTACGAGCGGTTCACCATGGAGGAGGACTACACGAGGAGCACCATGCCTCGTGTGCGGAAGGATGTGAGGAAAATCCAAATCGGCAGATTTTCACCCAATCCACGACGGGTTGACAGAATAATCAACCCTGCGGTATTATTCCGCTATGAGGTTCGGTGAAGTTCTCAGACAGCTCAGGAAGGAGAGTCGACTCGGGATCAAGAAACTGGCCCCTGCCCTCGGTGTTAACTATTCTTATTTGAGCAAGTTGGAGAACGAAGCCACCTCACCATCAGCTGATATGGTAGCCCGCGTAGCCACCTACTTCAACTACGATTGCGACCGGCTTCTGTTGGCAGCCGGTAAGGTGCCTGAAGAAATCCTCGCGATCCTGCGGGAGAACCCCGACGAAGCAATCGGATTCCTGCGGGAGCGATTCGGGAGGCGACGTGGCGACTAGCGACGCAGAACGCGAGACATACCTCTGCACAGTCGAGAGCCGTGGCGTTCTGGGTGGCAGGTTCGAAGATGTTCGCCGGCTCGGCCCGTCAGGTGGCGATGGTACATTCTCCCTCGTCTTTACGGCCCGAGATACCCAAACGATGGACCGCGTCGCGCTGAAGTTTTTTCATCCCCGGCACCTTCGCGACCAATATCGCTGGATGTGCTTCCAGCGGGAATCGACTGTGCTGCAGTTGTTTACAGGGAAACCCGACGTTCTGCAATGCCTTGCGCCTCGCGACGAGTTCACCGTGCCCTTTGCTTATATGGGGATGACCCTAGACATTCCATTCGCGTATTATGCAGTGGAACTCGCGTCGAGCGATGTGAACTCGATCATTTTGGCAGGCACTTGGACAGCGACTCAGAAGCTCGAGGGTTTCCGAGCTATGTGCCGGGCCGTGCAGAGAATTCACACGAGACACGTCGTCCATCGCGATCTAAAACCCAGCAATTTCTTGGTGATGCCGGACGGTACCCTGCGCCTCTCTGACTTTGGGACTGCACGCGATTTGAGCGATCCCGATGGCGCTGTGTTGCCGGGATATCAAGCCCCACCTGGCGACTGGGGGTATGCAGCACCTGAAATCATCGCCTGCTTGCACGATGTAGATCCGTCCTTTGCCTTAGCGGGCGATGTCTACTCGCTCGGCGCGATCCTTTTCGAACTCTTTGCACGCACCCAACTCGTCCTTCATCTCTTTGATGTGCCAACCCTCGCATATCTACAAAAGACCATGAACACGGTCGATCGAAGCTCGCGAGTTCGCGCCTACGATGGGTTTCTCACCGCTATGGCGAATGCGCGACCGCTTCCGGACTTGGGGGATTTCGGGGGAGTCGTGCCGTCTTGTATACTTCCTCTGATCAATCACCTGTATCAGAGCATGGCCGCGATTAACTATCGCTTGCGCCCATCGGACTTCACCCAGGTTTTTTCGCTCATCGATACAAGCCTGTGGATGTTGCGCCACGAGGATGCCTGTCGACGGTATCGCGCGCTCCGCTCCCGAATACGGGAAGCAAGCCACGAACTTGGTAAATGTAAGCAACTTCTAAGCTAGGATCGTAAACCATGATAATGTCTTCCGGACAACAGAGCGAGTTCAAACCCTCGACACCTGATCCACGCTTTGGTGTCAGTGCCCCTAGTAGTAATCCGCTCGTAGCGAGTCTGCCGGTCATCGTGACCAAGGTGAACGATACCGTTGAAGTCTCTTGGGACCAAGAATCGGCTGCGGCCCCCTACGCAAGTGCCGAGTCAATGCTTGAACGACTGTCCAATCAAGCTAAGCGCGATACCTTGCGGTTTCCGGGTAGCGCGCGCGCACACGCCAACTTTGGTGCTGCCTTGGCCAAAGCCGACCGGCTCGACGAAGCTATACTGGAGCTTGAGATTGCGCTGAGTATTGAGCCAAATGACTACCTGGCTGGCGTTACTTTAGCTAGGGTTTATGTCCACCAAGGAAACTTTGACAAGGCAAAGAAGGTGTATGAGGCGCTACTGCCTTCCTATCCCAAGAGTGATTCGATCCTCCTTAGCTTGGCGTATTTAGCTCTGCGAGATAGTGACTACAAAACAGCTGAGGGATACCTTCACAGCGCGCTGAATCGCAGAAAGGCTGTGGGTTTCACGCACTTTCTTCTTGGCATCACCCGGCTCAAGATGGGCAATGTGCATGGCGCCATATCTGCGCTGAAGGAAGCAGCGCGAGTAGAGGTTCACAAGGGTGAATTTCACCACGCACTTGGGGTGGCGTACGCCATGACCGGAGACTTCGGTCGTGCCGAGCGCGCCCTACGGACGGCGCTGATTCTCGCGCCTGGAGCAGAGGTGACAGTTCACGCTCTGTGTAATGTCCTTCTCACGGAGAAGCAACCCTCCGAAGCGCTCGAAATCTTACGGCCGCATATTGAGTTACGCCCAACCGACGCTCATGGTCTGGAACTACTCGCCCAAGCGTACATTGGGCTGGGCAGGTACGCCCAGGCGCGTGCCAAACTCCTCGCTGTACTGGACATGGCGGGTGATAATATTTCTGTTGAAGAGAGGGCGCGGTTTCTGACAAACATCGCTACCACATTTTTGCTCGAAGGCAAGGATAGTTCGGCCGAATCTAACCTTGTCCGGGCAATTGAGCTTGCCCCTCACTGGTCGCCGGCTCCGTACGAAGGTCTGGCGCGGCTCCAGGCTCGGGGTGAACAGTGGAACAAGGCCAGAGAGACGCTTGAACAGGCAAGGGCGCTCTTTCACGACAGCCAATCAGTGCGGAGGTTCTTGGCTGGGGTGCTTGCGCATTTAGACAGATATGATTTGGCAATTGCGGAACTGCAGACCGTCTACGTGGAAGGAAGCGCTGAGGCTAAGACATGCTCTCTGCTGGGGACTTTATTTGAATGGACGGGAGACTACGACTCGGCGTTGCGTGTTCTAACCGACGCGAATGGCACATTTCCCAAGACGCCTGAAATAGTCAACAACCTCGCCTACACGTACTTGATGATAGGGCAGGTTGAGGCGGCTCGAATTGTGCTGTCGTCTTGGCCACGATCAAGTGAACCTCAGGCGGAATTGATCGCCACGCAAGGGTTGCTGCGGCTGTGGGAGGGAGATCGGGCGCAGGCAAAGTTGTTCTATGCGAGGGCAGAACAAAAGGCCGCAACAGCGGGCGATCGGAATTTAGCCAGAAGGATCCGTCAAAAGATGTATCTCGAATTGGCGAAGGACTCAGTGCGAAGGGGGGACTGCATGGGAGCGCGTCTCGAAATTTCACGCGGCCTGTCGATCCGGCCCAGTATCGGCTCTTTCAAAACAAAGCTCCAAGAACTTCTCGACAAACTTCCGAAACGCTAAGAAGAGCGTTTCCAGGCGGCGAAGTGGTGGCGACCGTGTCATCTTGGGCTAATGGATTATGCCCTTACGTCGGCACCGCACCCTCAGGTCTATAGAGACGGGGCGAGGTGTGTCCTCCTTCAAGCCGCCTCATACCGGAAGCGCTTCTGAACTCCAATCTCGATCTTGTTGAACATTTCGGGAACTTGGCTCAGGGCCGTCGAGGATGTTGATAGTCCTGGCCGGCGAAAGAATCGGGCACCGCGGCGAGGGCGAAGGCGTCCCGGCATCGCTAACGTCGTTCGGGGAAGCGGCCTCGGAATTAGTCCTTACAAGTCGTTAGCGCCCGGAATCTCATTTCGGTAACATTTCTCCGGTGACACGCCAGTCACGTCAGCAGGACTCGTCGCAGGGGGCTTGGCCGGACGCGAGAGGCGATGGTCTGGCTGAGTTGCCCATCCCGGAATCCTCCCGTGAATCGCCGGTCACGGTGGCTACGGCTCACGCTGAAAGGTGGGCCGCTATAGCCGATAGCAGGGCAGGTCCGTCGCTGCGAAANNTACCAGTTGCCAGCACCGGCTCACCGCGGGATACCGCCAGCGCGTATACGGCACAATCCCCGAAGTTGAGCCGCGGCCGGTGGTCCATTCCTTTTCCAAATCGCCCAAACGCCGCTATGGCCAGTCTTGGCTGGATCCCATCGAATGGGGCCACTTCGCTCACCAGATGGTCCACCAGTTGGTACAACAAGCCGACCGCGCTCTCACCCAGCCGCGCCCGAAGAACTATGCCGGCCTCCAGGAGCGACATCGCCGAGAGGACTCGGTCCGCCGCTGTTTCCAGTGCGTCCAGCAGCCGTTCCCGGGATGGCTCGCCGAGCGAAATCGCAATCAGCGCGGATGTGTCGATAACCATTAACCCGGAATCCCGAAAGCATCGTATCCGAGAATCTCTTCCGGGGTGCGGGCGTCGACCACTGGAAGAGCGCCGATCCTGGCGCAGAGATCGTCCACTTTCGCTCGATTGAGGGGCCGCCTTGTTTTCCGGAGGCTGTCTTCGAGAGCGGCAATTACGGCATCGCTGAGAGTCACCCCCATGCGTTTGCCGACTTGCTCAGCTAAGCGATGGGCCGCGGGATTCTTGATATACAGCGTGCGCGGTTTCTTCGCCGGCGCTTTTCGGGTACTCATGACCACCATAGTCCAGGCCGGCGAGACCGCTCCCGTGACACGGCGGTCGCGT
>PLOH01000137.1 GCA_003142955.1 Opitutia bacterium
GTTCGGCGGAATCCAAATTCAGATCACCCCAGACCAGGGCGCGCACCTCCGATTTCCGCTGGCCCGTGTAAAGGAGCATTTGGTAGGCGAGGAGACGCTTGCCGGCGATGGCGAACAGCCGTGCGAGTTCTTCTTCAGTGAAGGCCCGGTACTGCCGCACCTGTTTCCCCCTCGTTTCAACGGTATCGATTCTTGCGAGCGGATTGCCAGCAATCCGACCCAGGCGTTCAAGCCAGTTCAAGAACGCGTTCAGGGAAATCTGGTATTCCTTTTTCGTTTTCGCCGATGCCGTCAACGAGGCGCGCCAGGTCACGAACGTATCCGGCCGCACGTCCGCCACGCCACGCCAGCCCGTTTCCCGTACGATGCGCCGAATGCGCTCAATCGTGTCATGAACATGCTTCCGAGCCAGGCCCCGCGAGGCCAGGTCGTTCTGATACTCACCGATCAACCCGAGCAGTCCCTTTGCCGCGGTCTCTCTTTCGGCCCGAGGCGCAATCCGCCCCTCCTGTTCGCGCTGCGCCTCTAGCGCTGCATCCATTATGCGTTTCTCGGCAATGCCCTTATCAGGCGTGCCAAGCGCCATCCATACCCGCGGCCCGTTCTTCTCAAGGGTGTAGTAACCTCGATAAGTCGTCACAACCTTGCCGTGACTCCGACGCGTGCGCCTGTAAACGCGGGTATGTAGGACCTTGTTCATGACTTGGACCCCACCATGACTCCGTTCACGTATGCGCCCAGGTCAGAGGCTCGGATGCGTGGTGCCCGCTCGCTGACTCTGGCAACCGGGATCTTTCCGCTGTCGACCAACCGCCGGAACTGCCGAAGCGACACCGCCAGCCGGCGCGCCGCCTCGGCGAACGTCAGCAGATATTCAGGCTCGACTCTCGGATTCACGACTTGGTTTCCCCCTTGGCGGCTTCCTTTTGCCTATCGGCTTCCTCCGCCTCGGCTTCATCCCTGCGCGCCTGTTCGTAGGGTTCAAGTGCCCTGCGCAGAACGAACTCCTCAGGCAGCCCAAGATCTTTGCATTCCTTGGCGTACTTCTTTTTGAGGTATGTCCGAATGTCGGCAGCCGCCCGATCCCAGAACGCATTCATCTTGTCGGCGTCATCTGGTCCATCCTCAACATCCGGCTCTGGACCGTCCTCCGCCTGTTGGATCAGGTATTCCTCTGCCTGGCGGGCTTCCTCGGCGCTGCGTTCCTGCTCATCCGACCAGATCTGATAGGCGCGGTACACTTGGCCCCGACTTATCTCCATTCCGAGCTTACCGGCGAGGAATGCCGCGATCTTCGCGTAGCTGTAGTCTTTCTCAACCAGCTCATGAATCACCTGAAGGTAATCCTCGAACTCGTAGGTTTTGGCGGGCTCTTTGCCCTTTACCTCGGCAAGCAGTTGAGCAGGGGATGGCTTCCTTTTTCGTGTTGGCATGGGACCAATCAGGAACGTTCGCGAACAGTTGTCAACACCATTTTTTAGGTCGGTCAATTACACCGAGGTTTAACAAGGAAAGGGGCGCTGTCGCCGTGCCGGAGCGCCCGCCTCAGCGGGCGCATCCGGCACGGGCAAGCACCGCCACCACGCGCCTGATCCGCGTTGACCAGGAACGGCGGAGAGAATTCGTTCCTCTGGCCTCCATAATTGAATAATTCGTTGATTCAGCGTGTAGCGTGTAAGGAACTCCGACAATGTAAAGAATCTCGCCAATGCTTGAAGGGATAACGGGTTAAGATTTGAATGGGGACCGGCTGTCCGAATTGTTTACACATTGCGTTTACATGTGCCTCACCCGATTTGGATTTTCGGCGCCGGATGCGATTCCGTAGCTTGTTGCAGAACAGAGCTATAAAATCATTAGTTACTTTTATTACTAATACATCGCGACGCATGGCATAAACGTTGCTTACAATGCCACTGAGCGGAACCCCAATACCCTCCGCATTTTTCGTATCCATCAAGTACATCACGCCTATGAAATCCTTATTCACGCAAGCGGCGATTGTCGCCGTTCTTCTCTCCGGCATCTCCCCGCTCGCCAAGGCCGGCCCGATTGTGTTCAACCAAGGCCCCCTCACTGGGACCTATGGTGGCTCATGGGAAAACGTAACCGCCGAACAAAACTTCGCCGATAAGGTGAGTTTCCAAGCCAACACTTGGGTCACCGGCTACAATTATTTCACCAACTATAACTTGAGCGCCGATAACGGAAATTCCGCTTTTTACCTCAAACTGTATTCGGACTCTAAGGGGCTCCCCGGTGCGCTCCTCTACTCCGCCGACCTTGGTTTCACCAGTTCGTGGGTCGAAGGTGGTGATAATGGCTACCATTTCGATTTCGCTCCTCAGCTTTTCTCTGCCGACACGACTTATTGGATCGGCGTCTCGGGCAATGGTTTCGACGCCGCACAAATCTCCCTGGTCAACGTCGCAGGAGGCGATGTTGCAATGGCCCAATTCGCCGGGTCCGACTTCACCCAGATGGCCGGGGTTGGCGACCAGGCTTTCCAACTCACAGGCGAAGGGGCGGCGGTTCCCGATTCGGGTAGCACGCTCATCTTTCTCAGCGTCGTCCTGCCATTGCTGGCGGTCCTCCGAAAACGCCTCCTGAAGAGCGCCTGAGCGGAGCAGCCGATACAACGAGCTTTTGATCGGAGACTGGGCTTTCGGCAAGCCCAGTCCCTTTTTTGGTAGGCGTCAAACCAACCCGTGTTGTGGGTAGCGCAAACTAATCGATGGGACAAACGGTCCTCGATGGCGGCCCTTTTTCCTTCAGCGTGGCGGGCTCTGTTTGGTGGAACCGGTGAGCCGTTGATGCGCGTGCCGTGACCGTGGCTCCTCATCAACGTTTCCCTTCAGATCAACGTTCCTCCCACCGTGATTTGACCTTTCTCTGTCGTAGCGCGCGTGACGCGCACTTTGATCGCTTGAAAAACGGTCGGGATGATCCACGTCTTCGAATCATGCCGGTGCCGCAGAAGGTAGACCTGTTCACCATCGCTGATACTGACGGTCGTTTGGGTGTACTTCTCTTTCTCCCACTCTTTTTCTTCTGTCCGCACCGCGATCACGGTGCCCGTGAGATGAAGCCCGCCGCTAAGCTGCGTAGGCTGCGTTTTCTGGGATGCCGGCGAGGCCGGCGAATTGTCTGTGCTCATATTGTAGTTCCTCTGCCTGTTGCTGGCTGATGTTGACGACCTCCGGCGGTGCCAGCTGTACCCGCCGCTGAATCGATTCGTAGGCGCGCATCACAAGAAGCGCGTTGAAAGTCATTCGTAGCTTCACCGCCCGCGTTCGCCGATTGCCTTGGTCATCGGTCATCACGAGCAACGCCTTCCGCCTGTCCCAGCCGAGACGCGTGACCAGGTCGACGCGCACGACGCACGACAACGGCTCTGCTCGCTTCGCCGTCCGTGGCTTGCGCGTAGTGAAGAAGCCACGACAGGCCTGGAACACGCGGAAGCGGCCTTTGTGACGTGCAACCCATTCGGGCACGTCTTCCGGCCCTTTCGCGACGTACTTGAACACATAACGTATGTCAGTACGTTTCACCCTGCGCACGTTCACCCGGCCGAGGCCCCACCAAGTCTCAAGGTCGGCGAGCATCTCCGCCGGGATGCGTTCCCGATATTCAATCAGAAGGTGCCAATGCGCGTAGCCGTCTTCATGGAACTCCAGTTTCCAGCACCAGAGGAAGCGCCGGCCGAGCGCCTTTCGAATCCGCGCAAGGAATCGCCGCATGCGGTCATTACCGAGCTGATACGCGTCCGCTGGCGAGATGTTGCGATTCGCCACCGTGACCGTGACAAATCGCCAGTTCGTGAAGTCGGGCAGGCCCGCCTGTTGCAGCCGGCGTGCCTTGATTCGCGCACCCTCGGCAGTGAACCAGCTTTCCGAAGCATAAGGGTGCAGCTCGATTGTCTGAACTCGCCCCGCACGGAACTCAGAGCCCCCTACGCCCCTTCCCCCGCCCCCGATGGGGGCAGGGAACCCTCCCGCTGTGCGTGACCTTGCGCTTTGGGGCGCATCGTCGCTGCGCGACGCACGGTCATGCTCGCTCCGCCAATCAACAACGCGCGGCGCGGTCATGGGTTGCCTCCCGCTGCCGTCCGCACGAGCGCCAGGACCGCAAACCGAATTTGCGGAAGCAGCGATTGCCACGACCGAACGACTTCCGCAAGCTCCCGGAAATTCTGTGCCCCGTGTTGTGCCCCAGCGGTCGGAGCATTTTCGCAACTCAACGCGTTAACAGCAGCTTGCAAAAATGCCGATGCTGGTTCGATCCCAGCCTGGGC
>PLOH01000128.1 GCA_003142955.1 Opitutia bacterium
ACCTATCGTCCCGGATCGAACCGTGTCACCTATCGTCCCGGATCGAACCAAGGGGGTGTTCCGGGGTCCTTCGGCGGGGCGCTGACGTGGCCGAGGTAAAGGGTGAGACATGACCCTTTTCGCTCGTGTCCCTGCGCCAAAGTTCAAAACTTCTCCGCTGAATCGGAAGAAAAATCGCCGTTCTGCACCAAACGGCGTCCGCCGTTTGTTTAGGAGCATGGAGGGCGAAGCCCGACAAGCTCCTAATGCCATTCGGGCGGATTCTGCAGGTGCGACTTGAGCACGCCGATGCAGGGGAGGTTGCGGTACCGTTCGGCGAAATCCAGGCCGTAGCCGACCACGAACTGGTCGGGAATCGAAAAACCGACGAAATCGGCTTCAAAATCCACCTCCCGCCGGCCTTTCTTGTCCAGCAGCACACAGGTCTTCACCGACGCGGGATTGAGCTTCTTGATCAAATTGACCACGGCCGAAAGCGTCTTGCCCGTATCGAGAACATCGTCGAGCAGGAGCACGTGGCGGTTGGCGATGTCGATCGTCAGGCTGTGCACGATCTCCGGCTTGCCGAGCGAGCGGGTCTCGTTGCGGTAGCTGGAGACGCGGATGCAGTCGAGTCGGATGGGCTGCCGGACTTCCCGCAACAAATCGGCGGCGAACAACAGCGCACCGTTGATGATGGCAACGGCGGTGATCTCCTCTCCGCCGAAGGCCGCGCTAATCTCGGCTCCGAGCGTTCGGACGCGGCGTCGGATCATGCTTTCGGAAACAATGATTTCCTCAAGATCCTGGTAGGTGGGCAAGAGATTCTTGGTGGTACGCATGACGGTAAGGCGGACGGGAAATAGACCGGCACCGCAGCCGGCAGAACCGCGGGCGGGCAGAGCTAAGAACAAAACCCGGCCCGCTGGCAACCAGTTTACCGGCGGTATTCTTTTTGACTTCATTGCGACCCGGCGGTTGCCTCATCTTCCGCGGGCGACAAGCGATGATTTCCATCCAGATCAAGAAGCTGACGAAGCGTTTCGGCTCGATTGTCGCCCTGCAGAACCTGGACCTCACGATCAATCCAGGTGAGTTGTTTTTTCTCCTTGGGCCCAGCGGGTGCGGAAAGACGACGCTCTTGCGGTGTCTGGCTGGTTTCTGCAAACCGGACGAAGGGAGGATCTGGTTCGGCGAGGAAGAGGTGACGCAGCTGGCGGCCCACCGGCGCAAGGCGGGCATGGTGTTTCAAAGCTACGCGCTCTGGCCGCACCTGACCGTGGCGCAAAACGTGTCCTTCGGCCTGGAGGAACGCCGGTTGCCGCGCGACGAGATCCGGCGGCGCACCGCCGCGGCGCTCGAGGCGGTCCACATGGGCGGTTTCCTCGAACGCAAGCCCAACCAGCTTTCCGGCGGCCAGCAACAACGGGTGGCGCTCGCCCGCGCCCTGGTCGTCCGGCCGCGGTGCCTGCTGCTCGACGAGCCGCTCTCGAATCTGGACGCCCGGCTGCGCCTGGAAATGCGCGGGGAGATCCGGCGGGTCTGCAAGGAATTTCAGCTGACCACGGTCTATGTGACCCACGACCAGAAGGAGGCGCTTTCGATTGCCGATCGCATGGCAATTATGGATGGAGGGCGGATCCTGCAGATTGGGGCGCCGCGCGAGGTGTACCGGCGTCCGGGTTGCCGGAAAGTCGCCGGCTTTGTCGGTGAGGCTGATTTCATTCCCGGCAAGGTGGTGTCGGGCGGAGCCGGGCGGGCGGTCGTGGAAACCGCGCTTGGGCGCATCGATGGCACGTTGGGCGATCCGACTCTACCGCCGAAAGCCGGCGACGAAGTCACCGTATCCATCCGCCCGGAATGCTGGGTGCTGGGCGGGGAGAAGAAGGCGCAGAACTGCATCGAGGGAGTGATCGGCCATGCCGTGTATCTCGGGGAAATGGCCCAATACGATTTTGTCTGCGCCGGCGTGACGCTGAAGATTGTGGAGTTGAATCCGCGTTTTGTCGGGCCAACGACCGAAGGCCGATTGCAGGCCAGCGTGGAGCCGGAGGA
Source organism: Opitutia bacterium (assembly GCA_003142955.1). Classification (GTDB taxonomy): domain Bacteria; phylum Verrucomicrobiota; class Verrucomicrobiia; order Opitutales; family Opitutaceae; genus Fen-1467. The sequence continues at coordinate 2,035 of PLOH01000128.1, forward strand.
CGCCGTGGTTCTGGTCGGGTAGGGGAGAGGGCATGAAGCGATTCCTCTTCGTCCTCCTTCTGGCGGTGACCGTTGCGGTGCCCTTCGTCCTGCGACCGAAAAGGCCGGCCCTCGCGCGGGCCGGCGCGACGTTGGTGATCATCTCGCCGCACAACGAAGCCATCCGCCATGAGTTCGCGCTCGGTTTCCAGCGGTGGTACCAAGCGCAGACCGGCCAGACGGTGTCAGTCGACTGGCGTGTCATCGGTGGCACGGGCGAAATCACCCGTTACCTCACCGGCGCCTATGCCGCGTCGTTTCAGAATTACTGGACCCACACCTTGAAGCGGGAGTGGAGCCAGGCGGTGGCGGCTGCGTTCTCCGACTTCCACGTGACGCCGGCGGCGACACCCGCTCAGGACACGCCAGCCCAAGCGGCGCGGCGCGCGTTCCTGGATTCGAACGTGGACTGCGGGCTCGACCTGTTCTTCGGCGGCGGACCCTACGATTTCGAGCGACAAGCTCAGGCCGGGCAGATTGTCGATAGCGGCGTCCTGCAGCGTCATCCCGAATGCTTCAGCGATAGTGCGATTCCGCGTTTTTTTGCCGGCGAGGAGTACTGGGATGGACAGGGTCGCTGGGTGGGCACGGTCCTCAGCAATTACGGCATTCTTTTCAACAAAGAGTCGCTGACCCGGCTAGGAATCGAACACGCACCGCACGCGTGGGGAGACCTGCAGGACCCGCGCTGGCTGGGCGAGGTGGCGCTGGCGGATCCCACCAAGAGCAGTTCAATGGCCAAGGCCTTCGAGAACGTCATCCAGCAGTATATGCAGGAGCGATGGCTGGCTCTCATGGTCGCGGCGGATCGGATATCCTCCCTGGACGAGAAGGCGGCCGAATCCCAGGCGATCCGCGAAGGCTGGATCGAAGGGTTGCAATCGATCCAGCTGATCGGCGCCAATGCCCGCTATTTCACGGACTCGGCACAAAAGGTGCCCATCGATGTGGATGAGGGCAATTGCGCGGCGGGCATGTGCATCGATTTCTACGGGCGGGAGCAAGCGGAGGCGGAGCGGCGGCGCGGCGGGACGGACCGACTCGGGTTCGTGTCACCGGAGGGCGGCACGGTCTCCGCGGTCGATCCCGTCGCCCTCCTGCGCGGAGCAAAAAACCGCGCAGTGGCGCTGGCGTTCATCGATTGGGTGGTATCGCTGGACGCGCAAAAGCTGTGGGGCTTCAAGCCGGGCACGCCGGGCGGCCCGCAGCGCTACAGCCTGCGGCGGATGCCGGTGCGACGGGATTTCTACGCCCGGGAAGACTGGAAGCCATGGCGCAGCGATCCGGACGTGAATCCGTTTTCAGAGAAGAAACAGCTGATCTACCACGCGGCCTGGACGGACGGCCTTTTCCGGGAGCTCGCGTTCATCATCCGCGTCATGTGCCAGGATACCCATCCGCAACTGGCCAAGGCTTGGCGCGCCATTGCGGCGGCGGGCAGGCCGCCAGAGGCCATGGCGGCACTCCAAAACCTGTCGGCTGTCGACTACGACAAGACCGCGGGCGAGATTAAGACCGCGCTCGAATCGAAGAACAAGATCGATGAAATTGAGCTGGCCCGGAAATTGGCCAGCGAATTCAAGGACCACTATCAACGCGCCGAGGAACTCGCGCGGATCAAACGGTAAACGCGAGCTTGCTCGCGATTCCGACGTAAGAATCGCCTGCGAGCAGGCTTCCTACAGCGAGCCCCTGATGACATCATTTTTCCCGAGTGAGAGCAGAGTTTATTGTCTGGATCCGGCTAAGAGCGAATCAGCGGCAGGCAACCCGTGCGCCCGGGCCCACGCAGAACAACACCGGAGCAACATCCATGGACTTTGAAAACGCCGATTATGTGATCAGTACCGACCCCGCGCGTCTGGATCTTGCGTTCCTCTGCCGGATGCTCAACACGACCTATTGGGCCCAAGACCGGCCTCGCCCGGTAATCGAAGAGTCTCTGCGCCATTCGCTGTGCTTCGGATTGTACCGAAAAGTAACGAGCGAGCAGGTTGGTTTCGCCCGGGTCGTTACCGATCAGGCGACGGTCTCCTGGGTGTGCGACGTCGTGATCGATGAACACTTTCGCGGACAGGGTTTGGGGAAATGGCTCATGTCATGCGTGGTCTCTCACCCGCACGTGAGAGGCACAACCAGTCTGCTGGGGACGCGGGATGCCCATGGGCTCTACGAGAAGTTTGGTTACCAACGATCTGAGGGCATGAGACGCCTGCGCGATGGTACTGGAAGCCAGGGCACTGGAACAGCTGCCCCCGGGCCCACAGCCTGACTTGCCGGCGGCGGTCTGAAGCGCGCTTAGCCATTTATGGAATGTGCACTGCCTTCACCCGTAAATCGTGACGTAAGCAGGTGATCGCTGTAGGAAGCCTGCTCGCAGGCGATTTACACCTCGGAATCGCGAGCAAGCTCGCTTCCTACAATCTGCATGGAGGCGACTTAACCAAAAGAGGAGCATCGCCCTACGAATAACATTGGCCGACACCGAAAGATCTGTAGGGCCGGCGCTTGTCGCCAGGCCAATTGCCCAAGGGGAACGGTCCGCCGATCCTCCGTCGCCAAGCCTATGCAGGACAGGCCGAGCGGCGACACTTCGGCAACTGCATGCATCCTTAGCCCGGCCTACTTCATCAGCGCGAAACTGCGGGCAAATTCGCCCGGGTCGGCCGCCCCAAAAAAGGACGTACCAACGACGAAGGTATCCGTGACAACAGCCCGGCATTCGGCCGCAGTGGCAAGGTCGATTCCGCCGTCGACTTCGAGACGGAAGTCCAGCCCGCGTTCGCGGCGCCAACGGTCGATGCGGGCGATCTTGGGCAACAGATCTCGCCGGAACGTCTGGCCGCCGAAACCAGGCTGGACCGTCATGACGAGGACGAGGTCCACCGCTGCCAGCAACGGTTCGACCGCCTCAGCTGGCGTGCCAGGATTGAGCACAATGCCGTTCTGGCAGCCGAGTGCGCGGATGCGGGCCAGCGTGCCGGCGTGGTCGTAGGCAGGTTCAATGTGAACACTGATGTTGTTGGCGCCGGCTTTCGCGAAGGCCTCGATATAGCGGTGCGGCTCATCGAGCATCAGGTGAACGTCGAAAAAAAGTCGCGAAGTCTGGCGGAGCGCGGCAACCATGCCCGGACCGAAGGTGAGGTTCGGCACAAAGTGCCCATCCATGATGTCGACGTGAATCCACAGCAGGCCCAACTGCTCGACGAGCGCCGCACTATCGGCGAGGCGGGCGTGATTTCCGGCAAGAATGGACGGAACGAGAAGTGGCGGGTGCATCGAGAACACGAACAACGAAGCATGGCAACCAGCGGATTGCCAATGGGCACTGTCGACCAACCAACGGTGGTTTGTCGAGTCTTTGGCAAAAGGAATCCGGCCAGACCGGATTCCTCACCACACATCGAAGACCGCATGCGCCACCCGGTCCCCGAGGGTGGCCGCGAGCAGCGGGAGGGTCTGGTACTCGGACTGCAACTGGCCGCTGTCCGTGAAGGCGTCCCTGGTCACCTGCAGCTGTCGATTGGCAAAGTAGGGATGCCCGGTGCGGCGGTCGGTCAGAGTACAGGAGGCATGCAGGTTGAGCGCGAATTTGCGGGCCAAGCCGGTGTCGGCCGGATTGGCGGCGGTGACTTCGCGATCATACCCAACCAGTGAGACGCGGAGGACCGCGTCGGCCACCTCCGGCGAGTCGACCACGGTCACCCGGCCGTCTTTGCGCAACGCGTCGCGAATCTCCGTGGCAACCAGGGTTTGCGCCTGTGGCAGCATCGCGCGGTTCTCGACCGGCGCCACATACAGCGTGGCAAAAGCCAGCTTCGTTTGCGTGCCGAGTTGATAGTGTGAACAGGCCGGGCCGGACAGGCCGGCGCCAAGGAGGAGGACTCCAAGGAACTTGGCGGAACGATACCAGGTTGTGCTCAAGTTAAGACGGATTATCCGGCCCGTTTTCGATTCCCATGCCCAAAAGTGTTAGCAGAAGAGTGCACCGGGCGGGTCGGCTTGCCCGACGGGTTTCGAGTTGAACGCGCAACGGGATGAAGGCGGTGGCGTAACTTTTTGTGCCCAAAAGACCGGGCGGGGTGAACGAACGACCTAGAAGAACAGGAACCTCTTCTTCTTCGGCGGCGGGGCTGGCTTGGATTGGCCGCCTGGGGCAGTGCGGGCTTTTTCCTGTTCAGCCAGCAGCGCGTCAACCTTGGTCAGCCTGGCACGCGCTTGGGCGGCGGTCGGGGAGTCGGGATAATCGGTGATGGCTTCGTTGTAGAAAACTCTGGCGGCCTTGTAGTTCCTGCGGTACTTCAAATAATAGTCGGCAATGTTGATTTTGCTCTGCGCGAGCACCTGCTTCATGTTCGCGAGACCCTTTTCCGCGGCCACAATATTGGGATCGCCGGGGTACAATATCACGAAATCCTCAAAATAGGTGATCGCCTGTTTGGTGGACGTCTGGTCGTAATTGGGACCTCCAACCAAGGAGGCGTAGGCTTGGGCGGAGTTCAAATAGGCGTCCGGTGTCAGCATGCTCTTGGGGTAGGTATTGATCATGCGGTCCAGGGCATCGATGCTTTCCTCCGGATTGCCGAGGAACTGGTGAGCCTTGGCAATGCTCATCAACGCGAGCGGCGCATACTCGCTATAGGGTGCATTGGCCAGGACGGTTTCAAACATCTTGACCGACCCCTCGCGATTGCGGAAACCAGGTATGGCCAGCCAAGTCCGGCTGCGGGCGCCGTCGAGGAGTTCGCAGGCGATGCGATATTGCTGGCCAATCACTTCGTTGAACCTGGGCGAGCTCGGAAAGCGGGTGACGATCTCCTGGAATGCCGCGAACGATTTAACATACTGATGTCGCGCCAGCCGAATGAGGGCCGAGTGGTATAAGGCATCCTGCGCATAGATCGAATTCCCGTATGCTTTGATGACTTTTTTGTAGTCACGCAGCGCAAAGAAGTAGTGTTTTTTCTCCTCTGCGGCACGCGCCTTGTTCATCAGATTCAGAGCGCGGTGGGCGTCGTTACCCGCCAGCCCTGAAGTCAAGCCGCCCTCGATCTTCCAGCCGCTGCTGGGCGTCCAGACCAAGTCGGCTGCCATCCGCGCCGGAAGCGATAGCAACAGGGCAACGGCAAGCAAGAGGGCGTAGCGATGGAGCGGGAGGGCGGGTGGCATGGTCAAAGAGGTCATCAGCGAATCAGGGCGGAACCGTAGGTCAAGCTTGCCCAGAAGTGTTTCTGTCAGCCGTCAGGCGATGTTGTTCCAGAACATTCCGCCGCGCCTTTCCGGTGGGATCCGGCCGCAGCGCGGGCATATCCACCGGCCTTTCATCGCAAAAGCTGCTGCCGGGCGCAACCCTCACGCAACCTGCTGATGCAGCAGTTCGTTCGCGAGTGCGACATCCACCTCGATGCGGTGGTTCAAGTCATATTGAATGGCATCCTGCGCGATCCGGATGGCGTTCTTCCATGCCTGCCGGTTGCTCGACCCGTGCGCTTTGACGATATTCCCCTTTACCCCGAGAAGGGGAGCTCCCCCGTAGCGCTCGGGGTTTATCCGCTGGCGCAAGGCGGCGAAAGCGCCTCGGGCCAGGAATGCCCCGGCGGTGCGGCAGAGATTGGCCTGCAGCTGATCGCGCAGCTCATTGCCGAAAAACTTCACCAGCGATTCCCAGCTCTTGATGCAGATGTTGCCGACAAAACCGTCGCACACGACAACGTCGACGTTGTTTGAGAAGAGCTGAAATCCTTCGACCGGGCCGACGTAGTTCACCAGCGAACCAATCCGCTTGAGGGCATCGTGCGTTTCGGCGATCAGGGCATTGCCCTTGCCTTCCTCAGTGCCGATCGTCAGCAGCCCGACGCGTGGCACGGCGCAGCCGAATTCAATGCGCGCATAGTGCGAGCCGACGATGGCGTTGTGCACCAGGTGTTCAGAGCGGGCGTCCGGGTTGGCGCCGGCGTCGAGAAGAATAAAATACCCGTCGGCGCGAGGCACAACCGGGGCCAAGGCGGCGCGATCAAGCCCTTCAAGGGTGCGGAGCTTGAGAATGGCCGCTGCCACCAGGCTGCCGGTATTGCCACAACTGACCGCGGCGACCGCTTCGCCGTTCTTTACCAGCTCGATGGCGCGCATCATCGAGGAATCCTTCTTGCGCCGGATGGCAAGCAGAGGCTTGTCGTCCATGGTGATCACTTCCGAAGCGTGACTCAGCGTCACCGACGGATGACCGGTGAGCCCGGCCTTGGCCAAAAGGGGTTTCAGCACCGCCGTGTCTCCTACCAGGATGAGCGGGCTCAGGCCGGGATATTCCGCCAGCGCGAGCCGGGCGGCCTCGACGACTTCGGCCGGTCCGAGATCGCCGCCCATGGCGTCCACGGCAATCCGGCCGGTGGTGGGCGTGTCTGCCATCGTTTAGGAAGCAGGGGAGAACGGGAAAACCCGGCTTGAGCCCCGCCCGAAGTTCAGACTTCGACAGTGAGAACCTGGCGGCCGCGATACATGCCGCTCTTTGGGTTGACGCGATGAGGGCGGACCGCACCACCATCAGCCGGGTCCACGGCTAGCTGAGGCGCCTTGAAGGCGTTGGCGGCCCGGCGGTTAGCGCTGCGACGTTTGGATTGTTTGCGTTTCGGGTTAGCCATGATGAAAAGCGTTTGGTCTGCCGTCCCATTGGCCGGCCGGCAGGTGTCGATCGAATAAAGAGGCCTGAGTAAAGGTTGGCCCCGAAGCGGGTCAAGACATCATATCGCGGCGGTGAGCTTTCGGAGGTCTTTTCGCGCGAGGGGTTATCGCGTGGCCATTCTCGGTCTGAATTGCCGCTGGTTTTGGTGTTAGCGCGGCAAGAGGAAATATCCGGGTCTAGCAGCGCGTCGGACTTCGTCCTCTGCGCTGCTAGAATAAAATGGCTGCGCCATTTTGGGGAGGACTGGCAGGGATCAAGATATTCTGGGTTTTCCGCCCGGCGCTGCTCAAATGGTTCCGGTTTTTGATTGGGCGGCGTTTTTTCAACCACGGGACTGCCCCCGCCAAGGGAT
>PLOH01000012.1:0-2375 GCA_003142955.1 Opitutia bacterium
ACCGCGAGGCGCCCCAAGCAGGCGTACAACCGCTCCCGAAACGGGGTCCGGCGTCTAAAGCCGTGCGAACTCAGCCATGCCAGGACATCCTTGGGCTTGTAGCGGACCGCCGCGCCGATCTTCAGGTACTTCGGTCCCTGACGAAGGAGCCGCCATCGCCGGACGGAGGCGACGGACAGGCCGGTGATGCGCGCCACGTCATGCTCATTCAGAAGTGTTTCAAGGGTGCTATTTGCTGTCGTCATCCAATCCTCTCTGCGGTGCGTTTCTTGCCACCACGATTTAAGGATTGAGCACCCCGCACAGCGGGGAGCAAGATGGGAGAGATGCGGGAAAGCGCGGGGAAGTGCGGGAAAACGCGGGGAAAATTACTTCGTTGCCGGTTTCTTGTCCAGCAACCCGACGAAGGCTTCGGGCGTCATACCGAGAACCCGCTTGAATGCCGCAGCCGCGCTTTGGGTGGTGCGGGTGTCGCCACGTTGGAACCGCTCAAACTCTGTCGCGTTCGTGTAGCCGGCCACCTTCCATATATTCTTTCGCGTGATCTTCCGTCCGGCCTCTGCCAGCTTAAAGATGAAGGAATCTATTGCCGCTCGCTGGTCTGTCCCGTTGCCTTTCGTCCCATTCACCGCCGGCCCCGATTCCGTGCGTGTCGGTTCGCTCTCTCCGCTTTTGTCCGCATTCTGGAANNTTGTCCGCATTCGGGAGGCCGCCTTCCGCCGCGCACGCCGGCTGCGCGTTGAGCGTGGAAAGGAATCGCTCCGGGTCTTCTTGCTGCATGAGGAACTCTCCATATTCCTTAATGCCTTCACACCCAGCATGCCCCCGGTCCACTACTTCCCTATAGGCGTAGTCAATCGCGCGCCGGAGATATTTCAATCGACCTGGGTCGGACAGTGGTGCTGGCTCCAGTAGTTCTGTCCAGAACCGTCTCATTGTGTGGTAGAGGTACCCGCAACCAGCACTTTCGACTTCGGTCTTCCACAGGTAGCTATCTTTGGGAATCTGCTCAAGATCCACCAATCGTTCCCGAAGCCACTCCTTGAGTTCCTCTCTCAGTTTGCGCTCAACCGCGCTAAATGCTGGAGTGTGCTCGTACGGCGTTTGAGGTTCGGCCATAGCTCCCTCCGCGGTTCCCTGAATGAAGTAGCCGCCCCTGGGTAGGCCGCCCAGCCTTCGCCCCGGCTCATGACGTCGGAACTGGGCGGCCAATCACAGTTTATCAGACCTCAGGGTCTCCTCTTGAGCTATACTACGCCCAGGAGGACCGAGCCTCTGACAGCCCAAGGCCCAGCAGTTTCGCTCATGCTCACGGGCTTAACAACTGCTGTTCTGCGTGTGAGCAGGAAATTATTCCCGGCTCTCCTCTTCGTACTGGTTACAGCTATGGTCTTATGGCCACTCCTAACCATGTCTGGTTGCGCCCCAGCAACGACTGACTCCACGCCAAGCCAGGCAACGGAACAGGCAACCCCAACGCCCGCGGCACAGTCAGAGAATGATTGGACTGTATCAGCCCCTAAGGTCAATCCGATGGATGGTGTAAAACAGCAGTTCGTATCCACTGGGCATCTCGTTGGCTTGGTTCTCTGCTTTGAGAACGGGATACCATGCCATGTTCCCGTTTATGTTGGCGTGGCGGATAGCGTGCATTGTTGGATAGAGGGGGACGAAGTGGCCAGCTATCACCGCAGAATACGAATAAAGTTCGATGATGGTAAACCGCGCTCGGAAATTTGGAGCATCACCGATGATCACAAAGGGTTGATTCCTCCTCGCCCACAAGCCTTCATCGCAGAACTGAAAAAGCACAGGACTCTGATGGTAGAGTTTGGCTGCGACCGTTCTGATCCCGGTGACGTAATAACCCTTGGTATACGAGGGCTGCAAGAAGCGCTCGACTCAGCGGGCCTCAAATCTGGTGGGTCCGAGAATCCGAGCGTGAAGAAGGGCGGCTGAGCCGTTGTAAGCGCGGTCTGCCCGAATGCGATTCGCCAGGACCGCGAAAAATGCCGCAAGGGACTGTGCCCAATTCTGTGCCCACTCCCTGCATAGAGGCGTTGCTCACCCTTGCGAGTGCCGTCGTTCCAGGGTGGCGTAAGTCATTGGAAGCTAGCGCTATTGGGGAACCGCGAGCATCCCTTGTGCCCATGGCTAACTTATTGATTATGCGTGGGTTCACGGATCGGGAGCAGGGGATCGGTGATTCGAATCCACTCGCCCGGACCAAGTTCCCCTCCGACTCGCGCACATCGCCCGGCAGCAGTCTTCCGCCGTCGATCTTGGTCTCATAACGATCCAGCATGCGGGGCGCTGAAAGCCTAGCGGACTGAAGCCGTCTCCGCGTCTTCGTGCTTCTTCTTGAAATGCCGCTT
>PLOH01000012.1:2386-2522 GCA_003142955.1 Opitutia bacterium
GGGCGTAGCGGGCGCGCGACCAATCCGAACCCTCGCCCAGCCGAAAGTAGCGCGGGTCCTCATGCAGCAGCGAGGGCACGATGCCTTCGGTCATCATGTTGCCGATCATCTGGTCGCCGTAGGCGGCGGCAAACCG
>PLOH01000152.1 GCA_003142955.1 Opitutia bacterium
TCTTTTGCCACGTCCGTGGTGGCGCTAATCAGTATAGAGGCGATCGCCGTGATCGTTTTGCTGGGGGCCCAGGTCATTGCAGAAGTCGAGCGCAGAAACTCTTCAGGTCGCCATTCAACCGGTCCCTGAAAAAGGCGGGGTGCGGTCTGGCGGGCCTGCGCTCGCAACTGGATCGGTTCGCGCCGGCGGCGCTGACGTTCGGCGGCCTCAAGGACTCCGGCTACGGACGGAGCTCTCCAGCAGGGCGATCCAGGAGTTCGCGAACAAAAAGCTCGGGCGCGTCGCTTCGATCGACGTCCCGGCTCGAGCGAGATCCTGACTTTCGCCCGTCTTCTCGTCCCACGCTCTCCTTAGCAGTTCACCCAATCTGAAATGAGCACCCGGTTTCGGCAGCTGGGCATTTGCATCTGGAGTGCCCCGCAACAAATGTCGAATTGAAGTTATGATGCCCGCCTGCTCTGCCAGGATCACCACATACCTCAACTCTTCGCCCGCCCGCGAACCCCCAATGACAATCCGTTCATCGAGTCCGCCTTCTCCACCGCGAAACGCGCCCCGGAATACCCGGGCCAGTTCTTAGACGATCGCGTCGCCGGCGCCTACTTCGAAAGATACTTTGACTGGTATAACCACGAGCACTACCACTCCGGAATCGACTTCGTCACCCCGCACCAGGCCCACTGCGGGCTCCGCCCGGAAATCGTCGCCCGCCGCGCCAGTCAGGCGCGAGCTCAGCGCCTCCGGCGCTGTCTCGCCAATCAGCAGCAATCCTCTCGTCAGAAAACTCTAAACCACAACCCAACCGCCACCTCTCTTGGAGCGTAATCAACCGGACGTTGAGGTCATTGACTGAAAAACGGAGCGGAGAACAATGGACGGATTGCTGTCAAAATATTTGCCACGGATTTGCCAGCGGCGTGTTTTTAGATTGATCTCGTTAGCACTCGTTCTATTTTGTTTCTATTCTAAATCGTTCGTAACAACTCAAAGCACGCTCAATGAAGCTTTTAGGTTGTTGGGCCTGAGAGGTTCGAATCCCCGTTGGGAGGGCCAGCGCCTCCGAGAAGCTACTTTGCCGGCACAAGCGTTTGAGCAAGTTGGAGCACCTGGTCGGATAGGCGGCGGACGATTTCGAGCCGCTCGGCGGGTTTCGCGGTTTGGATCTTGATGTCCTCGATCGCCAGAACATCGCCGCCGGCCACCAGGACGAAGAACTTGCAGCCCGCCAACTGCTGCCGGACATTGGGGGTCAGATAGCGCAACCATCTGCTCTCGGAGACCTAGGGCTTTGCAATCGAAGCCGAGTCGGATGGACATTTGCGCGTAAATCGCCTCAGACTGGATTCCACGATCTGAGCATCATGCGCTGGTATCACTATGTGTCCTACTTTTTCGGGGGTGCGTTTCTTGCGAATGCGTTGCCCCATCTCGGCAATGGGATCTCGGGCCATGCTTTCCAGAGTCCCTTCGCGACTCCGCCCGGGGTGGGGTTGTCCTCCTCGACGGTCAACGTGTTGTGGGGCCTTTTCAACCTTGCCGCCGGCTATCTGCTGGTGTGCCGGGTCGGGAATTTCGAACTGCGCAAGACCCGGCACGTCCTCGTCCTCGGGGCGGGCCTCCTGTTTTTTTCGCTCATGCTCGCTCATGCATTCGGCCGGTTCCACGGAGGCCTGTGAATCTTGGCTGGCGATTCATCGGTTCACACGTTCCAGGCGCTCTCGCAATTGATCGAAGCCCACCCATTAAACACGCACTCCTTTTCCGTTATCGCGAGTCAAGAAGTGGTATCTCCCGTTTGGTTTGTCCCGCTCCATTCGTTGTGAAGGCCGAACGGACCGAGGTGCAGGAGCCATGGACGTTCAACTAACTATTTGTGCCCGTATCAAGCAGGCATCACGCTGGTGTCCTTCCCGCCAGAAGCTTGGCTGACATTTAAATCCAGTATAAGACTGACGCCATCATGAAAAAGTCTCTTGGGGCCAAAACTCTCGTCTACCCGACTCCAGTGCTTGTCGTTGGGACCTACGACAAGGCTGGCAAACCAAACGCGATGACTGCTGCTTGGGGCGGGATCTGCTGTTCCAAGCCGCCCTGCGTTGCCGTTTCTCTCCGCAAGGCTACCGCGACGCACGGAAACATCATGGCGCGCCGGGCATTCACAATAAGCATCCCGTCAGAAAAGCACGTCCACCAGGTGGATTATCTGGGGATGGTGTCAGGCCGAAGCGTGGACAAATTCGCTGTTGCCAAGCTTACGCCGGTGAAAAGCGACCTCGTTGATGCGCCGTACGTGCAAGAGTTCCCCCTCGTGCTGGAGTGCAGGCTCGTGCAGACGATTGAGCTGGGATTGCACACGCAGTTTGTCGGGGAGGTCTTGGACGTGAAAGCAGAGGATGCTGTGCTGGTGGGCGGACTGGTAGCCATCAAGAAAATGAACCCGCTGGTGTTTACGCCAGACACGCAGTCCTACTACGGCATCGGTGAATTTGTGGGGAAGGCTTTCTCAGTGGGTAAGACGCTTTGACGGGAATGGCCTCTACTGCCATCCACCCGTCCTGCTGGTTCTGCCTCTGACAATGGGCACCCGGATGAAAGATCTGCCTCTCTCGAAAGTCTATCAGCTGCTCGAACCGGGCCCGGTGGTCCTGCTGACGACCGCCCACAAGGGCCGCGCCAACGTCATGGCACTGTCCTGGCACATGATGGTCGAGTTTGAGCCGCCGCTGGTTGCCTGTGTCGTCAGTGACGCCAATTACAGCTTTGCCGCGTTGCGGGCGACAAAAGAATGCGTGATCGCCGTTCCGGCACTGGAGCTGGCGCCCAAAGTTGTGATGGGGACGCAGTCATTTTACCGAGGAGGGAATATTGCCCGAGTATTGTCCAAGCGGGTCCATTTCGCTGGTTTCGTTCGGGTCCGGTATTTTTTATCAGAAATCTCGTAAGTTATGGGCGGCAAGTAACTACCGGCGTGTTGCGAGCAGAGGTCCAGAAACACCATACACGATTCGAATCCCGGTTTGAGATGTCAGCCTTGCCAGTTTTGCGATCGCGGTGTCAGGGGGCGAGAGCAGGCGCCGGTTTTTGTGGCGCCCGACCCGGCCGAAATGCAAGATTGTTCGTCACCACATAGACAGCCATCGCGAGCAGGATGAAGCAAGCGGCGATCCAAAAAAACGGGCTGTGGTGCATTCGCTTCCAATGGAGGCGATGCACGAGGTGTGGTCCGCCGTGTTGTTGAAACTGGGCGTCATTCATAGGGCTGGTGACCTGTGCGATAAGTGAATCGGACATAGACAGAAGAAGCAGACGTCAAGGATTGCTCATCCCGATTGCTCGATGCCGGTGGACGTTCCTTTCTCAACGCGCCCGCCCGGCGCGGTCGAAGGTGGATTGGCAGGCCCAAATGTTCGGCGATTATCGACGATTGCCACCACGACCGCCGCCGCCACTGCTGGCAGGATGAGCTCCGCCGCCACCACGATTGCCACCACTCGGATGCACGTAAGCGCCGCCGCCACCATTTCCGCCATACCAACCACGGCCGCCGCCATCGAGCCACACGTCGTCCATGAACCATGGATTGCCACCGTAGATGACCCCGCCCGTTCCACCTCCGGGGACGATACAGCCCGTCCAGGCGAGCTGTAGGCCGATCAGCAGAAGAGAGCCAAGGAGAATTTTACGTAGGGTTTTCATTGGCTGTTGGCGGGATTCGCATTGTCCAGATATTGCACGAGGCCGATGGTGCCGCCGGTGGAATCTAGGATGATAGCAAAGCGGCTTCCAAACTCCACGGGGTGCGGGGGGACCAGAACCTCGCCGCCGAGCCCTGGGACCCTGGCGAGCGTCTGGTCGAGATCGGCTACGCGGATGACGCCAAGCCAGCTGGGTTTGACGTCGTTGCCATCCGGCAGAGGGGCGATGCCGCCCATTGCCTGTCCGCCCGCAGAGAGTACAAACTCACTTTTCCGATTGGACTTTGTCTCTGACGCCACATCGAAGCCGATAGCCTCATGATAGAAGGACGACGACTCCGCTGGACTTCTTACATAAAGCTCGAACCAGTTCCAATCTCCGAGTTGCCGCCTGTCATCCGGGGAATCCCCCGAACTCGATTGGAGAAGGCCAATGGGAACGGCGTCCTTGTCCGCGACGATAGCCTGGTAGCCGCGGTCGGGGAAATTGTGAGCCGGGGCATGAACCGTTCCTCCGGCCTTGTTCACGGCCTCCAGGGCTGCGGCAATGTCGGTCACAGCAAAATAGCCGATCCAGCGAGAGGGATGACTGGCGCCTTTGACAGAACGGGGCGCGAGGCCGGCAACCGGCTTGCCCCCGTTGCTGAACACGGTGTAGCTCTTGTCCTTTTGATCGAGTGTAGTTGCCGTCCAGCCGAGAAGGTTGCAGTAGAATTTGGTGGCGCTGTCGGGATCAGCAGTGAACAAGTCGGCCCAGACGAGTTGGCCTGGGCGGTGCTCGGTAGCCGCAGGCGTATTTAGAGGCGGAAACTTGGCCGCGTGTGCGAGAGATGGGAAGCCGAGGGCCAGCAGTGCGACGGAAGCGAGAATCGGCGCAAGTCGTGAAATTGATTTCATGGGCGATGGATTGATGGAGCGGCGTCTGGCAAGACCATGTCAGTTGTTCCCCACTCCGAAAATGGGGTGTTACCCTGAGCTGGATGCCGCCGAACCATTCTCACCTGAACTTGGTATCGTGGGGCAAGACCCCATAGTTCCAGAACGCTTATCCATAAGTGTCGGTTGGAAGTGTTCGCGGATTCCTTGGGCCTCGGGCGCCCGCAGCGAATGGTCCACCGGGGCGATCAGTCTTGCGAACGGGTCTTGTGCTCGGTCGCATTCTGACCAGGTTTCAGGGATCGGGTTTTTGCATTCGGTCCGGAATCACCCAAAGGAAAAATGGACTATATAAATCTCGGCAAAACTGGTCTCAAGGTCTCGCGCATCGGCCTTGGCTGCATGACCTATGGCGCGCCCGCCATCGGCGAACTAAAGGGAGGAAGGCATGCGTGGAGCCTCAACGAGGCAGACAGCCAGCCTTTCCTGCGCCAGGCGCTTGAATTGGGGATCAATTTCTTCGACACAGCCAACGTCTACTCCAGCGGGGCCAGCGAGGAGGTGCTGGGCCGCTTCCTCAAGCGCAACGCCCGCCGCAAGGCGGTAGTCGTCGCCACCAAGGTTCATGGCGTAATGCGCGACGAGCCCAACGGGCGGGGACTTTCCCGCAAGGCCATCTTTCACGAGCTCGACGAGAGCCTTCGCCGGCTGGGCATGGACTACGTGGATCTTTACCAGATCCACCGCTGGGACTACGATACGCCCATCGAGGAGACCCTGGAGGCGTTGCACGAGGTGGTAAAATCGGGCAGGGTGCGCTACATCGGGGCCTCTTCCATGTATGCGTGGCAGTTTGCCAAGGCGCTCTACCTCGCCGATCTCCACCATTGGACGCGGTTCGTCTCGATGCAGAACCACTACAATCTGCTCTATCGCGAAGAGGAACGCGAGATGATGGCCCTCTGCCGATCCGAGGGCATCGGGGTNNAGGTCGTCGACCGGCTGGGCCAGATCGCTGAACATCGTGGCTTGCCCCACGCGCAGATCGCGCTGGCCTGGATGCTCGGCAAGCCGTTCATCACCGCGCCCATCGTCGGGGCCACCAAGCCGCAACATCTCGTGGATGCCGTTGCCGCTCTTTCCGTGCGCCTCACTGCAGATGACATCTCCACCCTGGAGGAACTCTACGAGCCGCATCCGGTTCTCGGCTTCAGCTGAGGCTGCCGCAACCAGCGACACTGGGGCGCTACTGCCGTGGATAGCGGGTGTGCCTCTGAGCGCTATTGCGTCTGGGCGTCGTTGGCGCTTCGCAGCCCGCTCCGCAATGCTCAGCGCGCGCACCTCAAGATGCGAGCGCCTCTCTTGAGCGAACGAGGTTTCACGACCGCTTCAATATTAGAAAAACTATCATACGAAATGGTAGAACTAATTAGGATACAGTTTCCTTCGTAGACTCGAATTGAATTTGCAAAGGAGTCATGAATAGAAGATTGGGAAAGCATGTCCCATCATGGCGACCCCGTAGAATCGAGGCTCTTGACATTGCGCTCGCTGTTGCGCCAGTCCCTCTTGATCATTCTCGGTCTGGTTCTTCATTTTCCCTCGGCGCTTCGAGCCAATCCATCTAGAGGCCAGGTGTCAGCGGGCTCAGTTGCTATTAGCACTGCTCCGGGAACCGTGACGATCAACCAGACGAGCAATGCGGCGATCATCAACTGGCAGAGCTTCTCAATCAACCCGGGTGAGCTGACCAAATTCGTCCAGCCTTCTGCCACCAGTGCGGTCTTGAACCGTGTCCTCGGCGGCGAGACCTCGCTTCTGAACGGAACCCTCTCGGCCAACGGCCAGGTCTATCTGATCAATGGTAACGGCATCACGGTAGGCTCTGGCGGGGTGATCAATACGGCCAGTTTCCTGGCCAGCACGCGCGATATCACTGATAGCGACTTTCTTTCCGGCAATCTTCACTTTGCTGGTTCGAGTGAAGCCGGAGTGCAGAATCTCGGCGTGATTAACGCCTTAGGCGGCGATGTGATTCTGATCGGCAAGAGCGTGTCCAACCAGGGCGCGATCAAGGCTCCGAACGGCACCGTCGGGCTTGCCGCTGCCGATGACATCCTGATCGCACAAACCGGAACCGAACATGTTTTCGTCAGCCCAAGCGCCGCAACAGCATCCGCATCAGGACAAACCGGAGTGAATAATTCCGGGGTGATCCAGGCCGGGGCGGCGGAACTCAGGGCGGCGAACGGAAACATCTATGCCCTAGCAATCCAGAACACAGGAACGATTCGGGCGACAACGGTGACCCGGCAGGGCGGGCATATCTGGCTGACGAGCGATGCTGGTACAGTGGCGAATTCGGGCATTCTAGACGCTTCAGCCACGGCGACCGAAGACCAGGGTGGAACGGTGGCGTTGAAAGCGGGAGACGGTCTCGCGGTTCAAGCCGGCCAAATCCTCGCTCGCGGCGGGGCTGGCGGCGTCGGCGGGAATGCGGAGGTTTCGGGGAAGAGCGTGCAGCTGACCGGCACGGCCGATTTGACGGCGCCAGGCGGCACGACAGGAAACTTGCTTCTTGATCCGTCGACCTTGACCGTCGTAACCGGGGGCGTCGGGGCGGTGGTTTCCGGTGAGAACGACAGCAACTCGACGATCGATCCATCGACCGTGGCGACCGCGCTGGGCACGGCCAATCTCATCCTCAACGCAAACACCAACATTACCGTCAGCAATGGCATCACCTGGACGAGTGCCAACACCCTGACCCTGAGCACCAACGCCTCGGGCAGCACCATCAATATCAACGCAGGGATTTCCGGGGCCAACGGCGGCCTCACCTTGAATCCCGCAGGAGTTAGCGATATCATCTCTACGGGTCCCTCCGGCACGGTGAACGTGGCGAACTTCATCCTGCAAACCGGCGCATGGACCCAGAACAGCGCAACCTTGCCGGCATTTGCGGCTCGCCATGATTTTGAGATCCAAGGGGGCAGCTTCCTGCGCGTGACGGGCGGAGACGGAACTTCAGGCACTCCCTACCAGATCACCGACGTGTACGGACTGCAGGGGGTGGCTTCGCTTCCCTTGGGTAACGACTATGTTCTTGCGAACAACATCGACGCGAGTGGAACCGTGAATTGGAACGCAAACGCCGGGTTTACACCGATCGCCGGAGGCAATCTGGAATTTGCCGGGACCTTCAATGGCCAGGGTCATGTCATTAGCAACCTGACGATTAACCAGTCGAGCACCAGCTATGTTGTCGGTCTTTTTGGCTCAGTCGATTCGGGTGGGGTGATTGAGAATCTTGGGCTGACGGCGGCGAATGTCAGTGGCGGCTCGGACGTCGGCGCACTAGCGGGAGCGAATTATGGCATTGTACAAACATGCTACAGCACGGGCTCGGTGACTGGGAACGGCGTTGTTGGCGGGTTGGTTTCTTATAACATGGCTATGGTGCAGGCGAGCTACAGCACGTGCGCGGTGAACGGCGCAGGCGGCTTCTGCGTTGGTGGATTGGTGGGAATAAACAACAGTAGTATTGAAGGAAGCTACAGTACCGGGACAGTTACTGGTGGCGACTACAGCAACGATGTTGGCGGGTTGGTGGGATCGAACAATGGCCCAGTGGGAACAAGCTATAGCACGGGTGCTGTGACCGTCGGCAGCAACAGCCGCTATATTGGCGGGTTGACCGGAGTCAGCGGTGGCGCGGTGAATTCGTGCTATAGCACGGGTGCGGTGACCGCTGGCCCAAACAGCAACCAGATCGGCGGGTTGGTGGGTTATGCCACAAACACAGTGCAAACGAGCTACAGCACGGGTGCGGTGTCCGCTGGCATCAATAGCTATGAAATCGGTGGGTTGGTGGGATATAACCAAACGGGCACAGTGCAAACGTGCTACAGCACGGGCGCGGTCCTTGTTGGGAGCGGCAGCAATTCAATTGGGGGATTGATTGGACGGAGCGACAACGAGCCGTTGCCAGGCAACGTGCCAGCGGAGTCGCCGGCTAACTATGGCGGCGTGGCGTTGCCGGCCGACTCTGGTGGCAATGGGTCGGTGGCTACGAGCTATAGCACGGGCACTGTGACCGCTGGCAGCGGCAGCACGGACGTTGGCGGGTTGATGGGAGTAAACGGCTCAACGGTGCAAATGAGCTATAGTACGGGCATTGTGACCACCGGCACCGGCAGCAGCGCAGTTGGTGGGTTGGTGGGAGATAACTATGGCATAGTGCAATTGACCTACAGCACGGGTGCAGTGACTGGCAGCGGCGCCAGCAATCAGATTGGCGGGTTGGTTGGTTATAATGAGGGCACGGTGCAAACGAGCTACAGCACGGGATCAGTGACTGGTGGAAGCGGCAGCAGCGAGATTGGCGGATTGGTAGGATATAACGATGTCCCTGCCACCGTGCAGACGAGCTACAGTACTGGAGCGGTCAGTGGCGTCAGCGGCTTTGTTGGTGGGTTGATAGGAGAGAACAATGGCACGGTAAGCTATTCTTTTTGGGACACGACGACGTCGGGACAAAGCACTTCTGCCGGTGGCACCTCGGAAACCACCGCTCAAATGCTGCAGCAATTGACCTTTGTTCCAGTGGGTACCGGGGCATCGAATTGGGACTTTACGGTTGGAACAGGCGTGTGGGGGATCAATGGCTATGCGAACGATGGCCACGGCAACGCGGTCCAGATCAACGGAGGCCTGCCCTATTTTCAGTGGCAGTATCCGACTGTTCAAGTGAAGGCCGGTGATCAAAGCGTAAGCTATTCCGGGGTGTTGCCGACCCTTCCGTCGACAAGCGCCTATACTGTTTCCGGGCCGTCCTCCTTCATTCTCAGCGGTCCAACGCTTTCGGTTAGCGGCACCAACATTAGTGCTGGCACGACTGATACGATTGCCGTGTCGGCGGTGCCTCAAATAGGCGATGCCGTGGAAGTGGTCACTGGGACATTGACGATCACCCCAGCGATCTTGAACGTCACGGCGCTGTCAGTTACGGCGAACAACGCTAACAAGATCTATGATGGTTTGGCGTATTATGGAGGCAACGGTGTCAGCTACAGCGGTTTTGTCGATGGCCAGACGGCTTCAGTGCTTGGCGGGACACTGACCTATTCGGGCAACTCCCAGGGGGCCGTGAATGCCGGCAGTTACACAATAATTCCGGGCGGACTGACCTCCTCGAACTACACGATCACCTTTGATCCGGGCACNNACCTTGACGATCTCGCCAGCGGCGTTGACGATTTCAACGAATCCGGTGACGAAAACATACGATGGGACAAACAGCGCGGCAGGCTCGGCGGTTGTGACCGAGGGTCAACTTTACGGTACTGATAGCCTTAGTGGCGGAAGTTTCGCGTTTGCCGACCCAAATGCTGGCGCGAACAAGACCGTCACGGTGTCCAATGTAACGGTGAGCGACGGCAACATTGGCAACAACTATACGGTGTCCTATGTCAGCAATACCGCGAGCACGATTAATCCGGCGCTTTTGACTGTCACCGCGAACAATGCCAGCAAGACTTACGATGGGCTGGCGTATTCTGGCGGAAGCGGCGTCAGCTACACCGGTCTCGTAGATGGGCAGACGGCTTCGGTACTGGAGGGAACACTAAGCTACTCGGGAAACTCCCAGGGAGCCATGAACGCTGGCAGCTATTCGATCGCACCAGGCGGCCTAAACTCCTTGAACTACTCAATAACCTTTGATTCTGGCGCTCTGACCGTGAATCCGGCAACCCTGACCTACACTGCCAATCCTGAGACGATCAAACCGGGTCAGTCTTTCCCGGTGTTTACCGGAACCGTCACAGGCTTTGTCAGTCGTGATATCGAGTCTAATTCGACTGCGGGGACGCTGCTGTTCTCTAGCCCGGCGACAGGAACAAGCCCGCCTGGAACCTATGCGATCGATGGTTCGGGGCTGAGCGCCTCCAACTACCTCTTTGCCCAGGCTCCTGGCAACGCCACGGCGCTGACGATCTTGGGCGCTGCAACCGGCCAACCGTATTCGCCGTTCATGCAATTCAGCGCCCAGATTGCTCCCGGCGACATTTTGCCCGAACTCGTTACCCGAAAAGATTTCTCCCTTGATCGTGCGCTCGCCAACCGCCGCTATCTGGTCTTTGCCTCGGAGCGCAATGAGAATCTGAGCCTCGACCAAGGCCCGGCCATTCCGCCGGGATGCATCGCCTTCGGCTCGAGCTTCACGGTCTATTAACCGCGGAAATTTCGATGAAACTGACGCTATTGCTGTCTGGGGGCTGGGTGTTGTTGGCGATTCCGGTCCTGGCTCAGGACTATTCGCGAGTTGCTCCGAAGGAGGTGCCCGCAATGGCATCCCCGACTTCGGCGTTGCCAGCGCTGCCGAAAGCAGCCGGAGACAGCCACGAAGTACTTCTGCCTGGATTGAAAGGATTGGTATTTGTTTCCAAGCCCGAGCGAGTGGTGAAGAACGGTGTCAACACCGAGGGTGTTACGTTCACGGACGTCGCGGTGCCCGACCCGAGTGTTTTTCAGGGGCTGGTTTCGCCGTATATCGGCCATCCATTCACGAGAGGGCAGCTCAATGAGATGATCACGAGAGTCATCATTTATTACCGGAATCATGACCGGCCGATCGTCGATGTATTTGTCCCGGAACAGGACATCACAATCGGTACGGTTCAGGTGGTCATCCTCGAAGGTTACGTGGGCAAGATCACGACAACGGGCAACCATTGGTTCTCGGATCATGAAATCAGCAGCAACATCCGATTGCAGCCGGGCGATCCAATTCGATCCAGCGAACTTCGGGCAGATCTCGACTGGCTTAATGCCAATCCCTTTCGCAGCACGGATGCAATCTACCACCCCGGAGTACAGCTCGGAGCGACTGATATTGAACTTCGGACCCAGGAGCGTTTCCCCTTACGGCTTTATGCTGGCTACGACAATGACGGCAACCCGGTAACTGGACTTAGTCGTGAAGAGGCGGGTTTCAATTGGGGCAATGCCTTTGCTCTGGGCCAGCAGTTCAATTTCCAATATACGACCAGCGGCGAAGACTTGCGTGCCGAATCAGCGAGCTACGTTATCCCGCTGCCATGGCGAAACACGCTCACTTTTTTTGGTAGCTATACGGAAACTCATGGTGCGATTCCGCCTTACCTGGGGATATCGGGCCGCAGCTATCAGATCAGCGGGCGCTACAGTGTCCCGTTGCCAGAGTTCGGAAGCGGCCCTCTCAAATACAAGCACAATGTTGCGGCCGGGTTTGACTACAAGTACAACGACAACGCGCTTGAGTTCGGGGGTCTCTCGGCCGGGGGAACTCTATACGATGTAGCGCAGTTTGTACTCAGTTACAACGGTGCGCTGAGCGACCCCCATGGCCGTACGACACTCGACTTTGAAGGCTATTTTAGCCCTGGCAACTGGGTCGGAAACAACAACGATGCCGCGTTCAACGCCGCCCATACTCTGGCTGGTTCCCAATATACCTACGGCACGCTAATGCTGGAGCGACTCAATCGCTTGCCTGGCGACTGGTCCGTGGTTTTGCGCGGCACGCTGCAACTTTCTGACTCCAACCTCGCGCCGAGCGAGCAATTGGGCTTTGGTGGCTACGACACGGTTCGCGGCTACTCGGAGCGGACGACCAACGCCGATGAAGGCACAATCACCACCGTCGAGGTGCGCACGCCGGATCTGGGGATCGGCCAACCCTTGGACAAGGCCGAATGGCAGTTATTGGCCTTCTGGGATCAAGGGACCGCCTTTAATCATTCCTTGCTGACCAATGAGCAGCGGGAAACGCGCCTTTCGTCTGTCGGAATGGGACTTCGTGCCAGCGTGAGCACTTACATGACTCTGCGCCTCGATTGGGGTTTACGTTTGCTCGCGGCAGGCTCGGACTCCCGAGACGGTTCTCGCTGCGATGTTAGCTTAGTCGCCAGTTACTGATGGGCCGCTCAGCTAGGAGCTTGTCGGGCTTCGCCCTCCATGCTCCTCAACAAATGGCGGACGCCATTTGGTGCGGAGGGGTAGCTTTTCTTCCGATTCTGAGGAGAAGTTTTGAACTTTGGTGTGGGCCTTGTGTCAGAGGTAAGCGAGTAATAGGCCCCATGGGCGACAGGCGCACGACGGACTGATATTGTTGGCGGATGCGAACAACAATGGTGAGCAAGAGGCAGCGCCACTGGAGCGCCGCTGACCGAGAGAGGATACTGGCGATCTATTCCGAGCGCGAGGGAACCCAGGCGGAGTTCTGCCGAGAGCAGGGCGTGTCGGTACCCACGCTGGCGGTATGGCTGCGCAACAGTCGGGGGCAATCGCCGGCGGGAAGCCCCGGCCTGGTAGAATTGCGGCCGGGTCCGATTGGGTGCAGTGACGTGCTGGTGGAGTTGCTGGGCGGAGTGACGGTGCGAGTGCCGCCGGGAACGGAACCGCACTGGCTGGCGCAGGTGATCGCCGCATTGCGATGTGGGGCCTGAGCCGATCCACGCGGGTCTTCCTGCGGCCCGGGCCGACGGACCTCCGGTTGGGCTTCGAGGCGCTGCACGGCCTGGTCGAGAACCAGCTGCAGCAAAACCCGTTGAGCGGCCACCTGTTTTTGTTCTGCAACCGGCATCGGACCAGGCTCAAGGCCCTATGTTGGGACGGTTCGGGTCTATGGTTATGCACCAAGCGGCTGGAGAAGGGCACCTTTGCCTGGACCCCGGCGGGCACGAGCGAAGAGATCGACGCGGGCAAGTTTCACGCCTTGGTCGAGGGACTTGATATCCGCGCCGAACGGAAGTGGTTCCGCCGGTAAAAAACGATGGAAATCGGCAGAAAAAACTGGACATCCCGCAATGAGTATCCAAGCTATGGATACCCTATGACCCCCGCCATTCTCCGCACCGAGAACCGCCGCCTCGAAGCGCAGGTGGCGGAGCTGCGGGAGGAGAAGAAGGCGCTGGAGCAGCAGAAGCACTCGCTGCTCGTGGAATTGGAGACGACGAAGCGGGAACTCACCCTGAAGCTCCAGGAGGCGGAAGCGAAGCTCAAGGATCTGATTCGCCGCATCCACGGACCCAGTTCCGAAAAGATCGATCTCAAGCAGCACCTGCTGGCCCTGGAGAGCGTCGAGGCGGACCAGCAGATTGCCGCCGTGGTCCAGCCAGAGCCCGCCCCGATTCCCGAAGCGCCCAAGGCCCGGGTTAAGCGCGGTCCCCGCCGCCCGGCACCGGCCAATCTGCCGGTCGAGCGTCTCGTGCATGATCTGCCAGAAGCACAGAAGCTCGATCCGCAAACCGGCGAACCGCTGGTCAAGATCCGGGAAGAGATCACCGAGGAAATCGACTACCGCCCCAGCCGCTTTGTGCGCGTCCAGCACGTGGTGCCGGTCTTTGCCTCTCCGACCAAGTCCTGCGCCCCCGTGCAAGCGAAGCTCGAGCGCGTGATCCCGCAGTCGGGCGTGGGCACCGGGCTTTTGGCCCATATCGTGATCAGCAAGTACGCCGACCACGTTCCGCTGTACCGAATCGAGCAGATCGCCGCGCGGCAGGGCGTCACCCTCGAACGCTCGAAAATGAGCAAGTATGTCGAGCAGGTCGCCCTGCTGCTCACCGGCGTCAAGAACCAGCTCGAACAGCGGCTCCTGCAATCCGGCTACGTGCAGTGCGACGAGACGCCAGTCAAAGTGCTCGATCCGGAAAGACCGGGAGCGGCCCGGCATGCCTGGCTGTGGGTGCGGCACGCGCCCACCGCTCAGACGATCCTGTTTGATTTTGACCCGACCCGAAAACAAGAGGTGCCACTGGGATTGTTCCCGCCCGACTGGCGCGGCGTGATCCAGAGCGATGGTTATCAGGTCTACGAGAATCTGGCGGCGCAACGTCCGGGGATCACGTCCTTGCGTTGCTGGGCCCATGCCAGAAGAAAATGGGTCGAGGCAGTCGACAACGGTGGGCAAACCGTTGCCCACGTCCTCGCCCTGATCGCCAGGCTTTACCAGGTGGAGGCGGAGGCCAGAGGGAAGCCGTTTGCACAGAGAGAAGCCTTACGCTGTGACCGCAGTCAGATTCTGCTGGCCCAAATCAAATCCAAGATGCTGCAGGCCCAGGTCAGCGCCTTGCCGGCTAGCAAAGTCGGAGAGGCCTGTGCCTATGCGCTGAAGCGCTGGGACGAACTTACCCGCTACGCTGAACCGGGCTTCGGTCATGTGGAGATCGATGACAATCCCATTGAGAACGGAATCAGGCCAAGCGCTCTTGGGAAAAGAAACTGGCTCTTCATCGGCCATCCGGAAGCCGGCTGGAAGTCGGCGACCATCTATTCGATTCTCGGCACCTGCAAACTGCTCAAGCTCAACCCAGAGGCCTACCTGACCTGGGTCTTGCCAAAACTGGCCTCCGGCACCAACCAGTCCGCCGGCCTGTTGCCTCACGATTACATCGAGCTGTTCAAAGAACCGCCCAAGTCTGCGGTATCCTGAAACCGCGTCGAGCACCTGCGGGATGGGTGCTATTACCCGCTTACGCTGCAAACCCCAAACCCATCGTTCGCACGCGCTCGGCTCCTTTCGCGTCGCACGCGTTGACATCGGCGGCAATGCTTGGCACTCGGCTAAACTGATTATGGAAATCAAGAACATCGCTTTCGGAATTACGGACTGGCAGACGATCGCGCCCGAGCGCAAACCCGGCGAGCGTGGTTGGGCCGATTGGCGCACGCTCCAGTTCGGCGACGTCCGAGTTCGCATGCTTGAATACTCTCCCGGATATCGGGCGGATCATTGGTGCAGCAAAGGCCACTTCCTGCTTTGTATCGATGGCGAATTGTTGACCGAGCTTCGCGATGGCAGGCGTTTCGTCTTGAAGCCCGGCATGAGTTATCAGGTGGCCGACGGAGCTGAGGCGCATCGCTCTTCGACCGACCTCGGCGCCAGGCTTTTTGTCGTGGATTGACCACCGGCGCCGCGGTCCCGCTACCTGTTCGATTTCTCATGCTTCCATATCCATCCCCCGGCCCATGATATCATGACCGACCTAAACAAATCCCAGCAGTTCAGAAACGCGATTGCCGCCGGCTGTCTCGACGTCGCGATTCTGGCGGCTTTGGCGCCCGGCGCTGCGACGGCGCAACCTTCCACCCGGGTCAATTCACCGGCCGATGGCGTGCCGGAAGCCAGGCTTTTCCTCAAGTACTCAGGAGGGCCCACGATGCGACACTTCGGCATCGCGATCGGTCAAGACGGCTTGATGTATGTTTTGGGCGGAGACGCCGCGGCCGTCGGCGCGGACGGCTATGTTTCCAGGGTGACCGCCGCAGGGAACGAACAGCGGTACGTCGCGTTCAAGAGTGTCTTCGTCGGACCCGGCGTCGACATCGATGAAAAGGGAAACCTGTACATCGCCGGCGGCGACAAACTTCTCAAGGTCGGTGTCGGAGGAAAGGTCGACGTTCTCGCGTCCGGTTTTCGCGGAGCCTTCGATCTCCGGCTCGGCTCAAAAGGGAACCTATACGTTGCGGACCACCGCGAGGGAAGAATCTATCGGCTGACCCCTTCGCTGGAGAAGACGCTGCTCGTGGATTATCATCTCGAACCGGGCGAGTTCATCATTGGAGGGATCGCCTTCGACAAGGGAGGTTCTCATCTCTACTCCTACGAAGCGGCGAAAAAAACGCTGTGGCGATATCCGATCCATGCCGATGGAACCGCCGGAGTGCCAGAAGTTGTGGCAGCGAATGCGCCGTCCCTCTTCTCATTCGCGGTCGACAACGACGGCAATGTATTGGGCGCCGATTTCGACAAAGGGGAGGTTGTGAAGATCGACCAAAATGGCATGGTGGCATATTTGACGGAGCACTGCGGCCTGAAGCACCCGATCGGTTTCCGGCTCGGGACAAGCGTTTTTCATCCGGGGGCCGCGTTCATCGCCGATGACGAGGGAATCAAGCAGATCTATCTGTCAGAGCGTTGAGCGCATTTCTAGCGAGCGCTCGCGTCCAAGCCAATCAAGGAGCATCGAACCGAGAAAACCGGAGCAGTCACACAGCGCGTTCTCCTGATCGACGACGACGCTGACGCCGTACATCCGGGTCGCCGTTCGTGCTGAACGCATGATGCGCCACTGTCACTGGCGAGGAGGGCGGTTTTCCCGCTCAAGTCTGGATCGCCGGGTTATCTCGAAAACTTGGAGCAACCGATCAACATCGCTCTCAGTTAACGCGCCCGGCAAGGCCTGGCTCCGACGCGGGGCAGTTCAGAATCTGGCGCCAATGCGCCGAGCGGCTCAACTCCGCGGCCAGCCGTTCGCCGGTGGTTCTTCAACGAGGCCGCTGGATCGGCTGCGAGCGTGCCGGATTACAGGCGGGCCAGCTCTTCCGGCGTCGCCAGTTCATAACTGATCTTGCCTTCAGCGACCTCGCGCAGCGCCGTATCCTCGGCGGTGTGCTTCTCCAGCGATTCAACGAGTGGTCGACTGCCGTGCCTGAGCTGCTTGACCCGGCGCGAGATGACATTGATCAGAATGTTGGGATCGTCGATGATCTTGAGCGCGTTCTTTAGGTAATCGTCTCTCATGGGAGGAACCGCGCCGGAAAGGGCGAGGCTGGCGTGGTTTTGGATACTATAACTTTTAATTCCTATGCTTCTCGGAGGCAGGAATTCTAGAAAGACGTCCTCCCGAACGCGATGACTATCGCGCCCAGCGGTGACCAAATCGGACAATGCGCTCGCGGGCCAAGCGATTGGTACGATTATTGTTGAACCCGCCGCGAGTCAGAGCCGTGAATTCTGCGCGGGGTCGTCGCCGGGCTGACGGGCGACGGCGCGATCTCAGATCGTTGGAGGCGACACCCTCCAGGACTGCCGGAACGGAAGGCGCTTCCCAACCAACGCGAATTTGCTACAACCGGTCATGCACATCGTCATCACCGGAGTCACCCGCGGATTGGGGCGTGCGCTGGCGGAGTGGTATATCGCGCAGGGGCATACGGTCAGCGGCTGCGGGCGGAGTGGGATGGAAATCTTTGAACTGCGTTCCGTTTATCCCGAGCCTCACAACTTCGATGTCGTCGACGTCACTGAGGTGGTCAAGGTCGGAATGTGGTCCGAGCGCATCATGGGAACCGGGACCCCGGATTTTCTGATCAACAATGCCGCCCTGATGAACCAGCCGGCGCCGCTGTGGCAGGTGCCGGCCGCGGAGTTCTCGAAGCTGGTCGACGTGAACATCAAAGGCGTCGTCAATGTGATCCGCGCCTTTGTTCCGGCGATGGTCGAGGCCGGACATGGGGTGATTGTGAATTTCAGTTCCGGGTGGGGCCGGTCGACTGCGCCCGACGTGGCGCCTTATTGCGCCTCGAAATGGGCGATCGAGGGCCTGACCAAATCGCTGGCGCAGGAGTTGCCGGAGGGCCTCGCCGCGGTCCCGCTCAATCCCGGTGTGATCAACACCGCCATGCTGCAGAAATGTTTCGGCGCCGATGCCGGCAGTTATCCCATGGCGCAGGAATGGGCCCAAAAAGCGGCGCCGTTTATTCTCAGCCTCGGCGCGAAGGACAACGGCCAGTCGCTCAGCGTGCCATGATCGGGGTTTTCGATTCGGGATTTGGCGGCCTCACGGTGCTGGATTCGCTGGTGAAGGCGCTGCCGCAGTACGATTATTTGTTTCTCGCGGACAGTGCGCGGGCGCCCTACGGCGCGCGCAGTCTCGACGTGATTTACGAATTCACGCTGGAATCGGTCGAGTGGTTGTTCGACGAGGGCTGCACGCTGGTGATCCTCGCCTGCAACACCGCGTCGACGCGCGCCCTGCGCAATCTCCAGCAACTGCACCTGCCCAAACACCGGCCGGACCGGCGCGTGCTGGGCGTGGTGCGCCCGTCCGTCGAGGCGCTGGCCGGGTTGCCGCCCGGCGCCGTGCCCGGCCGGACGCCCCCTTCGTCGGCGACGGGCGTGGTCGCGGTGCTCGGGACCGAGAGCACGATCGCCTCCGATTCTTACGGGATGGAGCTGCGCAAACTCGCGCCCCATCTCGAACTCATCCAGCAGGCCTGCCCTCTCTGGGCGGCGTTGGTTGAGGCCGGGGAGCTCGACGGACCCGGCACCGAGTGGTTTCTCCGCCGGGCGCTGGATCCAGTGTTGAACTCCGGCCGACGGCCGCAACGGATTCTCCTTGGCTGCACCCACTATCCGTTGCTGTTGCCAGCGATCCGGTCATTGGTCCCGGCCGGGGTGGAGATCCTTGCGCAAGGAGAGGTCGTGGCCTCGCGTCTCAAAAATTGGCTGGAACGCCATCCCGACCAGGAAGCGCGGCTCGGCCGGAGCGCACTCCGGCGGTTTGTAACGACGGATGATGCCGCATGGTTTTCCGCCCGCGGCGAGAAGCTCCTCGGCCGGCCGCTCGCGGCTGAGCGGATTCGACTGGCGGCTTGCCGGACGCGTTCTCTAAGCAGGTAAATTCCGAACTGTACGTTTGTGTTCTCGGCCACAGTTCGATTTGAATCGCTCTAGGTTTCTTCCTGGTTGGTGGCTTGCCTGTTGGAAGAGAAGTTCTAGGTTCTGCGCGTGGCCGGCCCCATCCCCAACCCTGCGAACTTTCAATGCCCCGTGCCGCTGACAGGCCACACTGAGATCCAGATTGCCCACGGCGGCGGCGGGCGACTCACCCAGGAGTTGATCGAACGGGTCTTCGGGCCGGCCTTTGCCAACCCGTCCCTCGATGCGCGGCACGACGGCGCCGTTCTCGACGTCCCGCCGGGCGCGCGACTCGCGTTCACCACGGATTCGCACGTGGTCAGTCCGCTGTTTTTTCCGGGTGGCGACATCGGGCGGCTCGCCGTCCACGGCACGGTCAACGATCTTGCGATGTGCGGAGCGCGGCCGCGCTGGCTCAGCGCCGGCTTCATTCTCGAGGAAGGTCTCCCCCTTGAAGTGCTTGAGCGCGTTGTCCGGTCGATGGGCGAAGCGGCCCGCGCCGCCGGAGTGTCGATCGTCACGGGCGATACGAAGGTGGTGGAGCGTGGGAAAGGCGATGGCCTCTATGTCAATACGTCGGGCATCGGCGTGATTGAACATGCGCTGATCATCGCTCCGGCTTCCGTGCGGGAAGGGGATGCCATCCTGCTGAGCGGCGACATCGGCCGGCACGGCATGGCGATTCTCGCCCAGCGTGAAGGGCTCGCGTTCGAGTCGTCGATCGAGAGCGATTGTGCGGCGCTCTGGCCGGCCGTCGAAGCCTTGCTCACGGCCGGCATCGACGTGCATTGCTTGCGCGATCTCACGCGCGGCGGGCTGGCCACGGCGGTGATCGAAATCGCCGAGACGGCGGGGCTGGCGGCGACCCTGGACGAAAATGCCGTGGCCGTCAGCGAGTCGGTGCGCGGCGCCTGCGAGCTGCTCGGGCTCGACCCGTTTTATGTGGCCAACGAGGGGCGGTTCGTTGCCTTCGTGCCGGACGCGCAGGCGGACCGCGCCGTGGCGATATTGCAGCGTTTTGCCCCGGAGGGCGGAGCGGGCCGGATCGGGAAAGTGCAGGAGTCGCCTCGCGGCGAGGTCACGTTGCGCAGCACGGTGGGGGTGGAGCGCATCCTCGATCGTCTCAGCGGCGAACAGTTGCCGCGCATCTGTTGACCCGCGCAGACCGGGGCGCCCGCCAGCCTGGAAACGGCATGCGGAAAGGGACCCTGTTGCGCGGGCGGTGCGAAAGTCACGGAGACGCGAAGCTCTCGTCGCGTTTCAAGGGAGGCAGGCGATGCGGACACGACGTTTCCACGAGGAATCCGGGGTAGTCTTGTGGCCGCGAGCGCCCGCGAGTGGAGCTGCGTCGGAGGTCAGCGGGTAAATTACGTAGCGCCAGTCTGCGACTGGCGGATTGGCGAGGCTACCGGTCAGAGACCGGCGCTACCATTGTTTGTAGCGGCAGGATTCGTCTTTCGCAGCCGGTAGCGGTAATAGGCGGCGCAGGCGCCTTCGCTGGAAACCATGGGCGCGCCGACCGGATGCTCCGGTGTGCACCGGGTACCGAAGGCCGGGCATTCCTGGGGTTTCTTTACCCCGCGCATGATCAAACCACTGATGCACTCGGTGGCTTCCGGTGGCGCGTCGCCGGAGACGCCAAAACGCCGGGCGGCGTCGAAATCCGCGAACTCGGGCTTGAGCGCAAAGCCGCTGGACGGGATGCGCCCGATGCCGCGCCAGTTGCGGTCGACCACGGTAAAAACCTCCTGCATCAGGCGCTGCGCGTGTACGTTTCCCTCGGGACGCACCGCGCGCGCATAGGCGTTCGCCACCTCTGCCCGGCCAGACTCGAGTTGCTCCACGCAGGCCAGCACGCCCCGCAGAATGTCCACCGGCTCGAAACCGGTAACGACGATCGGCACCCCAAAACGCGCGGCGAGCGGGCTGTATTCCGCTGTTCCCATGACCGTGCAGACGTGGCCGGCGGCAAGAAAACCCTGCACGCGGTTGTCCGGGGCGGAGAGGATCGCCTCGATGGCTGGCGGCACCAGGACATGGGAGACCAGGAGCGAGAAATTGCGCAGACCCAGCCGTCGCGCCTGCACGACGGCCATGGCGTTGGCGGGAGCCGTCGTTTCGAAACCGACGGCAAAGAACACCACTTCGCGGTCGCGCTGCTGCGCGGCGAGGTTTACGGCGTCGAGCGGCGAGTAAACCATCCGGACGTCGCCGCCCCGCGCCCGGGCGGTCAGCAGGTCTGGGCCGGTGCCCGGCACGCGCAGCATGTCGCCAAACGAACAGACGGTGGTGCCGGGCCGCGCGGCCAGCGCCACCGCGGCATCGATGAGTTCGACGGGCGTGACGCAGACCGGGCAGCCGGGGCCATGCACCAGCGTGATCGTGGGCGGCAGCAACTCGTCGAGGCCGAACTTGACGATGCTGTGCGTCTGACCGCCACAAATCTCCATGATCGTCCACGGGTGCGCGGTGCGGCGCGCAATCGCCGCGGCGAGCTTCCGCGTCGGAGCTGCGTCGCGATATTCATCCACGAACTTCATGGGCAGTTGAATGTGGGGTCGCCGCTTGCCGGCGGACGATTCCCAATCGAATGGTGGCCCGGCGGCGAACGCCGGCCCGCCAGATTTTTCGGCTTAAGCCAAGGTTTTTACGCTGGCGACACGAAGGAACTCTTGATTCAGGCTGGACCGGACAAGGGAGCCGGCTGCGGCGAGGGCGATGCCGGAGACAACGGCGTCAACTCCCCGATCTCGCCCATTTGTTCCAGATAGGTGAACGTTTCCGCCGCCTCCTGCTCATCAACGACGCTGAGTGCCATCCCGACATGGACCAGCACGTAGTCGTTCACCCGCGCCTCCGGCACGCAAGCCAGGCTGACTTGTTTGACGATGCCGCCAAAGCTGACCCGGCCGGTGCGCAGGTAAGGGTCATCGCCAGCGATATCGACGATTTTTCCGGGGACGGCGAGGCACATGGGTGGACAGCGGGGTTGTCGATGCAAAGGTACGTGCTGTCCGGGGCATGGCAACTGCGAACGCAGGAACTCGGGTCGGAGGCGGACTCGTGGAACGAGGTCATGGCGGTGCAGAAACGGGTGGACGCAGACCGCCAAGCCGCTATGCGGATTCGACAATCAGATTGGCGTAGGGCACGGTGTCGCCGGTCCGGATGAGACCGATGGCGTTCGGCACGCGTTTCTTGAAATCACTGTGCGGTTCAAAGGTGAGCGGAAGGCCGGCCAGATGGGCGGCCAGCGTCCGTTGCCGGGACTTGTCGTTGTGCTGACGGAATTCCTCGGCGGCATACACCCGGCCAATATTGAATTCTGGCCGAAGTGCGTCCAGGACCTGGAGCACGGTGGGGATGTCGTCGACGAGCGAGAGATCGACCGTCTCGATTTGCGGCCAGAAGGGGAAGCCGCGATCGGCGATGACCAACGTGTTGGTGTGTCGCACACGCGCCAACAGGCTGAGCACGGCGGGGTTGAGGATGCCGGTTTTGAGCATGGCGGGAGAGGGGAGTTGAATACCTTTCCCAGACGGCGCAGAAAGACAAGCCCGCGAGAGCAAAGGTCCAAAGTCCGACGAGTTGCCAGTACATGATTGACATTGTGCCGGGGGAAATTCTCCTAGACCCTCTTTTTCGCCGCACTGCCCAGTAGCTCAGCGGTAGAGCAGGTGACTGTTAATCACTTGGTCGCTGGTTCGATCCCAGCCTGGGCAGCCATTTATAGCCAACGACTTACACTCGTTGGCTTTTTTGTGAGATTGCGTGGTGTCCCCTTAGTGTCCCCTTTTTTTCGTCCTCTTTGCTTTATTTGCCCTCGAAGAACGGGAGAAGAACGCCAGCAGAAGCGTGCGGCAAGAATGCTTGCGGCGTGCTGGTGCCTCATGCTTGAGACGTGTGAGCGAGAGGGTAGGCGGTGCCCTTGCATGGCGGCGACTCCGAACTTGAGTCGCTGTGAGTTCCTGCTAACAGATAGATAACAGGTAAGACACAAATGCGCTTTCAACCGGGAGTTTCAGGCAACCCACGCGGCCGACCGAAATCCGATTTCGCCATCGCGGAACTTTGCCGCGAACACACGAAGGAAGCCATTGATGCCCTTGTCGGGATCATGGGCAACGCGGACGCCCCGCCGGCGGCAAGAGTGGCTGCCGCCTCGGCAATCCTTGACCGGGGCTGGGGGCGACCGGCGCAATCCCTGGCCGTCAATTTAGAGTCCCGGCCACCGGGAATCCGTGACCGGCCAATTGAAGAGCGGATCAAACTGATTCTGGCCTCTCATGAGGCAGACGAGAAACAGGACCTAGCACCCAGCCCGAACTTGCTGGATTGATTAGGCAGCGAGGCCAGTTCAACGGATTGTTAAACCGTTGCGCTTGCCTATGGGGAACGTGATTTCGGCCTGACTGGTGCCAGATTAGTGCTCGCTCTCGCCGTGGTGCAGTTGCGCAAGTCGTTGATAGAAAAACAAAAAAAGGAATGCTTATTTTTTCCTGAGCCTCCCTGCCCGTCTCGCATAACTATGGTTGCAGGAAAAGGGGGGTCCAAAACTTCCGTATGGGATATAAGGATTTTGGTACCATCGCGGCTCCACTTCTACGAGAAATGCCTTGCCTCCGAGTACCCTTGCGGTCCGCGAAAACTCAGGGTCCTCCATTGCCGGGTGCGACATCCGTCACTTTCCCGTACTTCACGATAAAGCACTGCGCTCTCGCAGGGTACCCCGAGGTGTTCTCGACCAGGTATTGAATCTCTACGACGCAATCTGCTTCATCACCTTCAGCCACCCGCTTCCCGGTAATCTTGATTGAATCCGCACCGCGCGGGTTTTTCCGCAACCAAGCGACTGCAGCAGCTTCCGCTTGTTCAATCCAGTAGGGATTAGCAATAAACACCGGCGCAATCGGCGAAGCCCCGGCCGATGGTTTCGTGCTTGGTTTCTGAAGAAGCCGTTCAAGCACCCATCCGTTCACCTCATCCGAGAACATGTCGAATTGGCAAGTGGACCGGGTGAAACCGTTCACAGCTTGGTACTGGTAAGTGCCCGCGTACCTCGCAAAGTGCCCTATGTCTGTAAACTGGAAGTTTTCAGGCAGATCCATCGTCGAGTTCAGGAGCACAAACTCGGGGGCTTCCGATTCTCCCCAAGCTCGCCCCGTGAACATCAAGTAGCCGCCTTCCACCTTTTGCACAACGCGCAGGCCGGCCAGAGGGAAGATAGTACCCACTGCTGGCCGTCGCTCCAGATCTTCTAAAAACAGTCCGCGCGCGACCACCTTCAGCAAATCGGCGTTCCATCCTGAACAGCTACCGTCGGCTGACCACCGAGCATAATACTCTCGGGTACTCTTGCCGATCGGCAACGCATCCACCATCACTCGGACCTGGGCCTTGATTTCTTGGGCAGAAAGCGCTGGCGCGGCAGGCGGTTCCACCGGCGCGGCGGGTTGCTCCACGGCAGTCCTTGCCGTCCTTGTTGGTTCCGTCTCTTTGTCCGGTGTCCAAAGCATGAAGAGCGCACACCCACCCATCACCACTACAAACACGCCTACGAACAACGAGGCCAGCTTTTGCGCATCAGTTTTCATGGGGCCAGCAACACACCAACCTCATAGCGTGTTTGCTGTCAGAATAAAACCCTAATATGTGGGGGTGCAGGCCGTCGCCACCCTATGTGCCAATATCCGCCGAGTCCGCCTTGCGCGCGGCTGGAGCCAAGAGGTAACCGCCGAAAAGGCCGGCTTGGGAGCGCGACACTTTCAAGACATCGAATCCGGCCGGCGAAACGGCGTCCGGCTGGAAACAATTGAGAGGATCGCCAAGGCGCTTCGCGTCGAGGTGTGGCAGCTATTGCAGCCCGACCGGTTCCCTGAACCCAAGATCCAGCGGGGCAAGTCTGGCCACAGCATCAAGCGGTAGGCTGCTGAACAAGACATTCGAGGCGCAAGTGCCGCGCCGTCGCATTGGACACTATCTCAATGCATCGACTAGCTTGATCTTCATTAAGACCGCAAGCCGCTTCAAATATCCGGACATCTCCCTTGCGTTGGGGATGCCGTCGCCGTCGTAAAGGTAGATTCTCCATTCCGCCTTGGCTTCTCCCGAATAGGCCAGCAAACGGGCTTGAGCTGGCGTGATTCTGGTGATCCGCGTCTTCGGATCAACATCCCCGAAGGGCACATAGTCTTCTGTCGCGGAACCGATTGGTTTGTAATTTCGGTTCAGGACAATGCAGCTCTTGTCATCGAGTTGGTGAAGGCAGTAGGGGAAGTAGATGGCTCTGATGTTGGTGACTGGCATGGTTGTTTCCTTTCTTTTGCTGAAGGGTTGCAGATTCAGAATAAAGCGTGAGTGACCGGACCCGTTGCCCCGGAAGTTCAGGACAGGACAAACCCCTACGGGGTGTTTGTCCCGTGTCCTCAACTTCGGCTTCGGGACAACTTTGAGACTGTCCCAGGACATGTCCTGAATGTGTCCTGAGTTTCACGGTTTGAGGGGTTTCGAGCCCAATCGCCACGTCCCCCGCTTGCTCCCTGCAATGACGTATCCGGCGGATGCGGCGTCCTTCAGTCGGCGTTGAATCGACTTCGCACACGCGCCCGTCTGGCTGTGCAACAGACCGACGATTGCGCCAGTCGAAACGTCCTCGTCCACCTGATACAGTTCCCGAACGGTCGTTACGGTGTCGGCGATAGTGACAGCCGATCCCCTGCGCTTGCCGGCAACATCATCGCGCCACGCGTCGACGTTGAAATCAGGATCGACCGCATATGTGAACGTCTCTGGGTCAAAGACGACGCCCCGGGTTTTAAACCGCGGCCCGTTGCTAGCCTTGCCGCAAGCAAGGACAAGCCGGTTGGAATCGTCCTTGTCTGCCGGTGCAAGTTGAAGCTCGCAACGGACGCGGGAGTAAAGGGCTTTCGCGCCGCGGGCGAAGTTGCCGGCGTCGAAGTTGCTCCCGGCTTGCGCCACGTTGGCGGCTCCGGTGCGGGAATGGTGAATCACCAGAACGGCCGCGGTCGGGGCGTTCGCACGGACGATGGACCGAAGGCGGCGAAGTGTGGCGACCATGTCCACGGTCTTTGATTCGTCTCCATCGATCATGTCCGCCAACGGATCGAAAACCACAACGTCCGGCTTTTTTGCGGCAAGTGTCGCGGCGAGGCGTCCGCATACGAGCGGATCAGCCAGGCAAACGTCGTCGTCTTCTTCTGGAATCATGGCCCACAGCCTCAGATGTTTTTCAACCGTTGCCCGTTCGGACTCGGAAAGATCGCGAAGCATTCCGGTCAGATCGGTTTTCCATCTGGAAATCCCGTTCTCCGGTGAAATGAATAGCCAGGTGGCAGGCGCGCCATGCGTCGGAAGGCCGCACCACTCACGGCCAAGAATTTGCGCGATGGCCAGTTGAAGGGAAATCCTGCTTTTCCCAAGCCCTCCAATTCCGACAAGCGAAGTGAATCCGCTCCGCTCAACGAGTCCCTCGCCAAGCAAGCAGGCGTCTGCCGGCGGTTGCCATTCGAGAAACTGCGCGGGCGACCAAATGCTAAAGGGCTTCGCTGATTCGGACGAACCCCTTGTCCGCGAGCGCCAGCCATTCAGCTTCGCGTAGTGGTACAGGGTGCCGATTCTAATTTCGGTCAGCCGGTTCTTCCATTTCTCATCGTATTCACCCGGCTTTTCTTCGGGTGACCATTTCGAAAGCAACGCGTAACCCTGTTCTTTCGACATCACCGACCAAACGGCTGAACTGATCCTCAGCCAATCGTGATAGTCGGGACGGGGCGGAATGAAGCCAAGCAGCTCTTTGACCCGCTCGGGGGTGACGTCGCTAAGAGGGAGAGGTGTGACGCCGTCGTCAGAATGTTCACTCCCTGATTCCGGCCGCTCGCCTGTTGCCGATATTGTCGCCTGCTCCGGATATGGAAGCGGAAGCGCGTTTGGGTTTCGGTAGAGGTCGGGGTCCCAGCTGACAAAACAGAGTCGGCAGACGTCTTTGCATGCGGGATCAACGTCCAATCCATACTGCTGCTTAAAGTAGATCTCCGCGGCTTTGTAGCCGTCAAGATGCGGCCGGCATGGATCGATCCGCACCAGAACCTTCAGGCCGGTGCCGGTTGGTGAAAGGAAGAGGGCGACAACGTAGGGGTCATTTTCAAGTGCGATTCGCGCGGCGGTCAGATCCTTCAGCTTGTCGAAGTCCAAGCAAAGGAGACCTGACCGCGCTTGCAGTCCGTCGGCGTTGCGGACGCTGAACTTGCCGTGCCACAGAATTCCGCGCAGGGCTTCCTTCAAAAGTTTGACCGCTTCTTTCTTCGCTTTCAGGTCTCCAGCCGTCTCGCTCCACATCCGCCTTAGTTCTTCGATTGGTTCTCTCCAGATGCCGTCGTTGATCGCGTCCAGTACGGAAACCGCGGTTGAATCTGTCGTCTTCTTTCCCTCGGCGTTCCTGACCGTGCTGATGGTGAAATCGAAAGGGCCGTTTTCACCGCTTGATGCGGCGCTCATTTTGCCGGTCCGTTGATGAACGCGCGGACGCTTGCTTCGCTGAAGCGCACGACGCGTTCGTTGACGCGGACGGCACGGATCAGACCCCGGCGGGCAAGATTGCGTGCGGTGTGACTGGTTTTGCAAGCGGAGCCAACGAGGGCGTTGACATCGCGGAATCCGATTAACCGATCGGCTGGCGGTGTTTGGACTGGTGAAGTTTTCATTGCGCTTCCATCTAGCGCAGAAAACTCCCCAAAAATAATCGGCACGCCGTCGCGGCCGTTTGGCCGATTTATTTCCTCTTCTTTCGCGGTCGCCCACGCGGGGCGGGCTCCAATCTGAGTTTGTCTCGGATGCGGCGAGTGTTGCGCTCTGAAAAGCCGGGCACGTTTCCGTCTACGTTTTCCTTTGCACCGGAATCCTTGGCAACCGCGATAAGCTCGCGTATCTTGGTGGGGAGGGTGCCGCCGGCAGGGATGGCGGCAACGGAGGCCAGTATGGGTTTGGCCGGCTTCACCTTAAAGTTCGCCCCTTCGCCCTCGACGCGTTTATGCACCCGGCCGACTGCGTCAGCAATTTTGCGGAGATCATTCGGGAAGTTATTCACGACGCTCCAATGGAATGCCCAGATAAGCCAGTTTTCTGGGGCGGCGTCTATGTCAGGCATGCGGATCCGTTCCGCTGCGCAGGCCTTGAGATAGTGCACCACGGCTTCGTCAAATCGCGTCCCATACTCTGCCTTGCGCTCAAACGTCGCCTTCATTTCTGCTGCGTGGCTCTCGGCATAACGTGCATCGATTTCTTTCGCGTGTTTTTTCTTATATTTCTCTAAGTCCGTGTGCAACTTGTCCCAAAGCGATGGATCAGCGGCCGCGCGAGATTGAATCACTTCGATAGCGAACAAGGCCAAGGAACACGCTTGCTTCGGTGAGAGCTGTACCTGCATTTTGCTCTTCGCCGGGGAGCCTGACGCATTGGCTCCCGGCTTGAGTCCTTTATCCTTGGCGCTCATTTCGCGGTAAGGTCAACGGTGGCTGCCCTGCTTTGCAGGTAGCTCGCGGCAGTGGTGGAAATGTCCCGGTGGCCAAGGTGCCGGCGGGCAGCCTCGATCCCGGCGGTGGCGTAAATCAGGCTCCCGCTCATTTTCCGCAACGAATGCAACGGGGTGAGGGTCTTCACGCCCTGGGCGCGCAGCCAGGCTGTGAGGGGTTCCCATGCCTTCGCTCGATATTGGTAACTTCGCCCGGCAGGGCGGGGCGGTGTGCCTTTCAGCACGAATTCAGCATCAGGGGCGGCGGCGCGGCACTTGGCGAGGAATTGCACCACGTCGGCCGGCAGCGGGACGGTCCTTGTTGATTCGCGGCTTTTCGGGGTGAACCATTTCGTTGTTTCGATGCAAACAGTGCCGGCGGTCAAATCCACGTTCGCCCATGGCAGCAAGTCGGCTTCGCCCCGGCGCAATCCGCCGACAAGCAGCAACAGGAATGCGGCGCGGGTATCGGCGTCGAGTGATTCCTGCGCCGCGGCGTAGAGGGTGCGCGGATCGAGCGTGCTCTCGAAACGTCGAGTGGTTGAGGCGACCGAAACACCCTCAAATGGCAACTCGGCCGGCAGCGTCAGGCTTTTGCGAAGCTCTGCCAGCAAATCCTCGCTGAACAGGGCGCGGGCGTTGCGGACGTGACTCGCCACGCTGTGTGCACGAGCAGCCTTGGCGACGTCGTCCGAGGCGGTATCGATTTGCGTTTTTTGCCACGCCTTGACGGCAGAGGGGGTGAGCTTGTCGAGGCGGATGGCATCGATCTCGGCACGCCATGCCGTGTTCGCCTGTGAACCGGCGGCGAAGCGGCCAACGTTGCCTTCAATCTTGGCGATGCCTGCAGCGACGCGGCGCAAGGCAGCCTCGTATTGCCCAAACGTGCGCGGCCGCGTGGTCGAAACAGTGCGAGCGGCTGCGATGTATTCCCCGACAGTGCAAACCCGCGCCGGACGTGCAGCGGGGCGGCGCTCCGCAAGCACGGCGTCGAGTCCCTTCACCTGCACGCTTTGCCAGTAATCGCGGGCCTTGGCGGCGGCACTGGCGCGGTTGGCAGTGTCGAGGCATATCCAGGCATCCCGCCCCGCCTGTTTCAAGCGAAGGTAAAGCTCTGGCGTCTGAGCGCCGTCTTTCAATGTCCGGGGGCGGACACGGGGTTTCCAGTAATCCACCGATGACTTGGCTGCGCGGGTAGTTTTCTCGCGCTTTTCGGCAATCACCGGGAAGGGGGATAGCTGCGCTAGGTGTCCCCTCAGTGTCCCCTTTTTTTGATTCTCAACAGTTTTTGCGGCTTCGTAAGTGTTCGCGCTCATTGGATGTAAGTGACTGCTTTATGATGCATTGAAGAGTAACTTACAGAATAGATGCGAAACTAAGCGAAAGGTCAAGCTAAAGACTGTTAATCACTTGGTCGCTGGTTCGATCCCAGCCTGGGCAGCCATTTCGAAAGTTTGGCACGAAGTGCCAGGAGCGGCCAAAGCGTGACTTACTCCATCCGTTCCAGTGGCTTGCGCGAGTTGCTGCAATTGCCGCAGAATGTCAGTGAGTGACACCACCGGACCCGAAACGCCGCATTTTTGTGCCCCGTACTGTGCCCCGATTCCGGCCGGCGAAATCCACGGAAGTTTCGCTATCTCACGGTGTAACTGTAGCGACGCAACGTCCGTGTAGGCCTTTGCGGTGAGGTTGGCGTCTGAGTGCCCAAGGATCTCTTGCGCTGCGCGCTGATTGATGCCGTAGCGGACGCCGAGGCTTTGCATCGTCTTCCTGAACGAATGGAAATGAAGAACGCGGCCCAGGCCGTCTTTCCGTTCGATCCCGGCCCGCTTTAGGTCACTGCGCAAAATGTCGTACGTCGGCCAGCAGAACCAGAACACCCGCTTTGTGGAATCGACGTTTGGCGGCCGGATGGCCCGCAGTTGTTCGGCAATCTCCTGCCGGAGCGCCACCGACCGCTTGTCCTTGTCCTTCATCGTGCCCTCTCGAAACAGCACGTAAGGTT
>PLOH01000015.1 GCA_003142955.1 Opitutia bacterium
ACGCGGGCGTGAACCCCTGCGCCCCCGCGCCCGGCGTCGCCAGCAAGTGCGTGGCGCAGAGCGTGAGCCATTTTCAATACTTCTTCTCGATCGGACAGACGTTTTGAGCAAAAAGGGGTCAGACGCATTTATTGTGGCTGGTTTCGCCCGGCTCGCGTCGCTAGGCGCGGGAACCCCTTTGACGCTTGGCAAGAGTGACCCGTCTCTGCTTTCCAAAATCGACCCAGCGGCCTCGCGATAAAATGAAAAGGCCCGACCACAAAGGGTCGGACGTCCTCTGACGTACGATGGATTTGGAATGACTGGTCGACTTCAGGCTTTTGTGGTCTTGCCCATCGCCCTCAGGGAGCGGCTGTCTGCGGAAGACGACCCGGCGCTCTGGGAACAAGTGCTGAAGGTGTTAGCCGAGGACGCATCAATACTCGAAGGCGTTAGCGACAGTTTGCAGCTATATGCTGAAGTAGGGGTCTGTTCTCATTGGCTGCGTCCTCATCAGACCCGGTGGACTGCGGCCGGTGGTTTCGCGTGGCCGGTAGGGTATGGCGGCGCCGGCTTTAGCAGAACCGGCCTTCCACTTTTTGATTGGAGCGTCACACTGCAGTTCAATCCTGCTCCAATAGGCTGGGTCATTCCGGAAAAAGTGCCGACAAAACGCTCTATTTCCGTCCGTGTCGCTGTTCCTTCACGGACGACCCGACACCGCCAAGCGGCGGTGCACACTCTCTGGCCACCCAGGACTTTGGATGCCAAGCGCGAGCGGGCTGTCTTCTATGGACTGCGAAATTTGAATGGCGTTTGGGAGCTGAAAGCATGCTCCAGGTTCCGCAAACGAACCGATCCATCGTTCGCAAGTCGTTGAAGATCTGCGCATACAGCCGGAGTGCTCCTCGCGCTCCGGAGGCACTGTGTGCTGTGCGGGGACGACCTTCTAAGAATCCGGCTCAGCGGCTGTCCGACATCATCGACAACGTCGATGCGATCGCTGCTTTTACCGCCGGCCTCGACTTCCAGGTTTTTCGCGTGGAACGATAGACGGTCTACGCTGTAGTTCGGGCACTGGAGATCGTCTCTGAAGCGTCGCGACGCCTCCCTGATAAACTGCTTCACCGCCATCCAGAGATCGATTGGGTGGCTATCGCCGCCGCGGGGAATGTCTATCGGCATGAGTATGAAGCAGTAGATGAAGCTCTGATCTGGCACACGATCCAACACGATCCGGCGGCTTTTCGGAGCGTGGCCGAGGAGGAACTCCTGCGCTTGCCGCTCGATCTGATATCGAACGGCCGAACCACGGACGGATTGCTCTGAAGTCCGCTTACAGCCGCTGGCCGGTTGCCAGCGGGGACTGGGACGCCCAACTGTGATTCCGCTGGACACCCACATTTGGGTTTAGTGGGTTTCTCGACCGGATCGGCTGCAACCGCGGTACCGCGAACTTCTTGAACTTGGCGCTGACCGCGTCTTCGGCGTTAGCGTCATCTCCCGTGGGTTTGGGCAGATGGATGAGAGCGAGTTTCGAATTGCCCCGCGCGCCGGTCTATCGGCGATAATGTAAGCAGGAGACCCTGAGATGCAGGTCAGCTTTGAGGTGCCGGAGGATATTGCACGCGCTCTCGCGTTCGGTCAATCGTCTCTGGATCGGACAGCTCTGGAGAGCTTGGCCGTAGAAGGGTATCGAAACGGATTACTGTCCGAATCGCAAGTGATGCGGCTGCTGCAACTTCCTTCCCGATTTGCGGTTCACGACTGGTTGCGGGCACGGCAGATCCCATACCGCTATACGGAAGCTGACTTGTCCAATGACCTGGCTGATCTTACCGAACTCGGCTTGCGCTGAACTTCATGGTCGTCGTCGCTGACAGCAGCCCTTTGCGCTATCTGATTGTTCTGGGTAAGCAAGATCTCTTGCCGGAACTACTGGGCGAGATATGGATTCCATCCGCCGTTCTCGAGGAGTTATCGGCCTCGGCGGCGCCAGCCGGCGTCCGCGCATTCCTGCATTCACCCCCGGGTTGGCTCAAACTACGCGATCCCGAGAAAGAGACCCTGGAAGGAATCCCCATCCAGCTTGATCGCGGTGAGCGAGCCGCGCTTGCGTTGGCGCGGGAACTTGGCGCGGACCTGGTGCTTCTGGACGACGCGGCCGCCCGCGCACAGGCGAGGTCGCTCGGATTTCGCATAACCGGCACAGTTGGCCTTTTACGACTCGCGGCCGAACGAGGAATAATCAATGTGCCCGACACGGTCGAACAGCTCCGCCAGTGCGGCTTTTATTTGAGTGAATCCCTGATCCGTGCTGCATTCCAGGAGTGGCTCTGAGCCACATCGGTCTCTGCCGCCGACGCCACTTCGCCCAAAAGCTCGGAGCGGAGTAAACCTTGCGGAGTAAACCTTTTTGCGTCACAACGTATTGTGTCTGCGAAATCAACCACTTACGCTTCTTACCCTACCCCATCCGTTGTACACTGTGGACAGGAGGGAATCCGCCGTGGTCCTGATCCGAATTTGGCTTTGTTCCGCATTTCGCGTGCGGCAGCCGAATCGGCCCGATTCCGGGATCCCGGCGTCCCCAGCCGTCAATCGGCGTATTTTGGCTTCGTTCCGTCCTCCTTGCAAAGCGGTCAGTGTCGGGCCGCGATTGCTGCCAGGTCAGCGGTATCCAATTGAAATTAGGAAACTTACACAAAGGCACCCGAATCA
This sequence comes from Opitutia bacterium, assembly GCA_003142955.1. Taxonomy (GTDB): domain Bacteria; phylum Verrucomicrobiota; class Verrucomicrobiia; order Opitutales; family Opitutaceae; genus Fen-1467. The sequence continues at coordinate 2,701 of PLOH01000015.1, forward strand.
CCGGACCTCCCTACCGTCTGGGAGACGCATCTTGCCAAAAAGACCCCAAAGATGCGTCTCCCAATGTCGAGCCAACACCACAACCAACAGAAAAAGAGTGGCTTACAAGCTCGTGAATGACAACTCCACACACCCCGACAAGATGCGTCACCCGCGTGGCGTGTTTCGCCGGTCTGGGGAAGCCGGTCCCAGGTTTCTACAGGTGGCCGTGGCGCCATGACCACCCGTGAGGCTGACCAACAGATTTCGCGTCCGGGGGCCGGCCACCGCTCCCTAACGGGGTGCNNCCTCTGGGCCCGGCTCGGTACGAGGCTGCATTCCGAGCCGCGAACGTCAGAGAGCGGTGGGGTGCTGCTACTGCCGCGCTGGCTTTCGCCCTGCTCTCCCTCACCGCCCCCGCCCCCGCCGAGATCATCGATCGCATCGCCGTCTCGGTGGGCAATCGAGTGATCGCCGAAAGCGACCTCCATCGCGAAATCCGCGTGGCCGCTTTTCTGGA
>PLOH01000051.1:0-11835 GCA_003142955.1 Opitutia bacterium
GCGCAGAATGACCGCGCGGAGATTCGGGAGATCGAACCGTACGTCCATTGCCAGAGCACGCATGCGCCGGCCTCGAAAAAATACGGCCGGTCGCGGGTGCCGTGGCTGTCCGGTACGGCGTCCTGGGCGCATTACACCGCGGCCCAGCACATCCTCGGGGTGCGGCCGGAGATCGACGGATTGCGCATCGATCCCTGCATTCCGAAGAGTTGGCCGGGATTCACGGTGCATCGGAGATTCCGCGGCCGGAGCGTGGAGATCGAGGTGCGGAATCCGAGTGGGGTTTCGCGAGGCGTGCGTAGTCTCATGGTCGACGGGATCGCCCTTCCCGGGAATCTCGTCCCGCTGGCAAAGCTGGCCGAGGGATCAAAGATCCTCGCTGTGCTTGGCTGAGCGCCAGGGCCGGTTCGACCTACTGAAGGTCACCGAATGAAGGGACAGTTCTTGGCGTGGCGTAGTGCAGTGATTTAGCCCGCCCGCCCGAGCGAAGAGGGCGCAGGCTGAAGCGCCGCGCTACGGGGAAGCCCGTGACTTCTTTAGGTAACTCTCAGTAGATGCGAGATCGGCGGTGACGGCGCACCGCCCTCCACCTAAAGAAACACGCTGGCCTGGAGGGCGGACCGCCGTGTCCGCTGGGGCTCCCCTTCAGCCGACCGTCGTCGGGCCTGCTGCCGGCAGGATGAGCGGCGGGACCGGCGGGGAGGGTGTCGCGCGATGGAACCAAAACAGGCCGAGTGACAGGAGCCCCGCTCCGGCCAGAGTGAACCAGAGCGGCTGGTGCACCGGCGACGAGAGTGAATCATGGGGAGCAGTGAAGCCGGGAATGTCGAAGGGAGTATGCGGTGAGAAGGCCGCCAGCCCGTTGAAAAGCGCGTGTCCGATCAAGCCGGGCACCAGTGAACCGGTTCGCACGTACCACCAGCGGAAGAGGACACCCAGTGCCAGCGAGCCGAAGAACTGCCACGGGTTCACGTGGATGAAGGCGAACAGCAGGGCACTAATCCCGATCGCGACCGCCGGCCGCGTGTGTCCCAACAATCCCCTCAGGATGACGCCGCGAAAGACAGCCTCTTCTGTTATCGCGGCCACCACGAAGGTGAGGAAGAGTGACATTCCGGGATGGCGTTCGTTCGCCATGACGTCCCGAAAGAATGCCGCAGACCATTCCGGCATGGGCAGGACCGAAAATGCGATGAGGTTGATTCCGATGATTGTCGCCGGATGGTGGCTCGCCGCATTCGGTGCACCCCGACCGCCGACAATAAATGCGACAATGCCGATCGCCATTCCTCCGGCTAGCTGAATTCCCAGCAGGGCGAGCGTCATCAGTACTGCGGGTCCGATGTCGGGGTAGGTGCGTCGGGTCGTCGTCGATTCCGTTACCCGGAAGATTCGACGAGACTTTCTAGTCTGGCAATTTGATTTGTGGCCGCGAGCGCCCGCGAGTGGTCCCAAAATCGCTCGTCGGCTCGGGGGCGCTCGCCGCTACTTCTTGGCCATCTCAATGCAATGAATTCTGCCCTTACATCTGGATAATGGTGGCCTTGGGTGATCGGTGTAGGAAGCCTGCTTGCAGGCGATTCTCGCCTTGGAATCGCGAGCAAGCTCGCTTCCTACATTCGGCATGGATACGGCTGCCCAAGGGCTACGATGTCGTGGACCGGGCTTTGGTCACCCGATACCAATCTTCCACTTTTTTCCGGGCCCACGAAGTCTTTCGGAGAAACTCGAGACTGGAGCTGATGCTGGGTTTGTGGGTGAAGCACCGGATGCGGATGGTCCTTCCCATTTCCTCCCAACCGTAAACGGCCACCAATTCGTCAAGCATCATTGCCAGCGTGATGCCGTGCAGGGGATCCTTTGATGGCGGGAGAGGGGTGCTTCGTTCCTCCGGCCCAAGTGCTTTATCATCGGTCGGCATGATTTCCCGGGCACCGTAGTGTCATGGAACCACATACTCAAACTCCGTCTTCCTCGATTCCTCCGGAAGAACCAGTCGACGGCAGGGAGTCCGCAACAGATGTTTGCAATGCCTGCCGTGAACGGATAGGGTAGCTCTGCCTCCGGAGAATCATCTGCCGCAGGTGAGCAATCCCCAGTCAAAAAAGGAAATCCAACATGGGCGACAGATCACCGAAGTCCGTTCACAAACAGGCGACACAGAAGCAGTCCAAGGCCTCCGATGCCGTCAAAAAGAAGCAGCAGTCGGTGGCGGCGAAGCAGTTAGGCAACAAGAATCGGTAGATCGGGCTAGATTAGAATCCAATTTCCAAGGCGCGGCCACCCAAGTCGCCGATCCCGGCGACCAGTCTCCCGCGGATCAGGCGCCGAGAGTGACCTCGATCTTGACGGCGGTGGTGCCCGGCGCTGGTAGCGGAATGAGGTTACCAACAATCTTCTTTCCGTCGACGAGGAGCGACTTGACGCCCTTTGACTTCGCCTTGGGGTTCTTTACCTCGATGGTGTAGGTGACGCCGCGGAATTTGCGCTGCACCGTGAAGCCCTTCCACTTCTTCGGGATGCACGGATCGATGATCAGGCCGTTGAAGTCGGGCCGCACGCCGAGGATGTGCTGACTGGCGGCGACGAACGACCACGCTCCGGTCCCGGTGAGCCAGGAGTTCTTGCCTTCGCCCGGCGTGGGCGAGAACTGCGAGGCGGTCATCTGCGCGTAGACATAGGGTTCCGAACGATAGATGTCGTGGTCCTTCTTTGCTGACGGACAAATGCTGAGATAGTATTCGAGCGCTTTTTCGCCCTCGCCAAACAGCGTCCACCCGATGTGGATCCAGGTGTTGTTGTGGGAGAAGACCCCGGCGTTTTCCTTGTAACCCGGCGGGTAGCTCGAGACTTCACCGAGCTCGAGGTGATAGGTCGAGTAGGGCGGATACTGCAGCGCGCAACCATAGTCGCGGTCGTAGAGGTATTTGTCGACCGCCTGTAGCGCCTTCCTGGCGCGGCCGTTGTTCACGCCGGCTCCACCGAGGACGCACCACGCTTGGCTCTCGATGTAGATCTTGCCCTCTTCGCAGGTCTTCGATCCGACCGGCCGGCTTTCGGCGTCAAACGCGCGGGTGTACCAGGCGCCGTCCCAGGCCTGTTCCTCCACGGTCTTGAGCATGTCGGCGTAGCACCCGTCGATGCGGTCGGCTTCCGCGGACTTGCCCATGAACCGATAAAGCGCGGCGAGGTCGCGCGCGGCGTAGAGGAAGAGGCCGGCGATCATGACCGACTCGGCTTTCGAGCCGCCGATGTCGCCGGTGCATTGGAAGGACTCGTTCGGTTCCTTGGAGAAACAGTTCAGGTTGAGGCAGTCGTTCCAATCGGCGTGGCCGATCAGCGGCAGGCCGTGCGGCCCGCGGTTGTTCAGGGTGTAGGAGATTGACGTCTCGATGTGGTGCAGGAGCGTGTCCTTCGAGCCGGGTTTGTCCGCGTAGCCGCAGGGAGCGTCGAGAATGGTGAGGTCGCCGGTTTCGCGGATGTAGGCGCAGGTCGAGAGGATGAGCCAGAGCGGATCGTCATTGAAGCCGCCGCCGACGTCGGCGTTGCCCTTCTTCGTGAGCGGCTGGTACTGGTGGAAACAGGTGCCGTCGGAAAGCTGGGTCGAGGCGATGTCGAGGATGCGCTGGCGCGCGCGCTCGGGCAGCAGGTGGACGAAACCGAGGATGTCCTGGTTGGAGTCGCGGTAGCCCATGCCGCGGCCGATGCCGGTTTCGTAGCCGGAGGTGGAGCGCGAAAGATTGAACGTCGCCATGCACTGCACCTGGTTCCAGGTGTTGACCATGCGGCGGAGGTTGGCATCCGGGACTTTTGGCGCCTGGTAGATGGCAAGGAGTTCCTCCCAGCGCGTCTTGACCGCGGCGAAAGCGCGGTCGATGGCCCCGAGGTCGGAGTACCGGGCGAGAATTTCACGCCCCTTGGTCTTGTTCAGGACGAAGGGCGCGTCGAATTTCGGCAGGTCACCCTGCTCGACATACGCCAGCACGAACGCAAAGGTTTCCTCCTGGCCCGGCTTGAGCGTGAGATCGATCTGATGGGCGCCGACCGGGTTCCAGCCGTAAGCGTGGCTGTTGGTGCATTTCCCCGCCAGCACCGCCTGGGGATCGTGCAGCCCGTGGTGCACTCCGACAAACGCGTCGCGGGACGTATCGTAGCCGTCCGTCTGACGCGTACAGCCGAAGAGGGTGTAGTGATTCCGGCGCTCCCGATACTCAGTCTTGTGATAGATCGCCGAACCCTCGACCTCCACCTCGCCGATTGAATAGGTGCGCTGGTAATTTGTCATGTCGTTCAGCGCCTCGTAGAAACAGAACTCGACAAAGGAGAAGAGCGTCAGCTTCTGGACCTTCTTCGTCCGGTTGCGGACCGACACCCGCCACACTTCGAGGTTTTCCTGCGGCGGCACAAACATCAGCTGTTCCACTTCCACGCCGCCCTTGCGGCCGGTAATCCGGGTGTAGCCCAGGCCGTGGCGGCATTCGAAGGCATCGAGCGGTGTCCGCGTCGGCTTCCACCCGGGATTCCAGACGGTTTTGCCCTGCTTCACGTAGAGGAAGCGGCCGTCGTTATCCATTGGGTTGTTGTTATAACGGTAGCGCGTCAGGCGGCGCAGGCGGGCATCTTTCCAGAAGGAGTAGCCGCCGGCCGTCTGCGTGCAGAGACCGAAGAACTCGTCCTGGCCGAGCATGTTCAGCCAGGGCAACGGAGTGTCCGGGCGGGTGATGACGTATTCACGGTTCTGGTCGTCGAAGTAGCCGTAGGTGGACATGGGGAAAGGGGGAAAAGCGGGAAAGCGGGAAGGAAGGAAGAGCGGAAATCGGAAAATCGAGAAGGCGAAAAAGCTAGCTGAGAGGGGAAGGCGGGAGCGCCAGGTTTGGGAGAAAATGGAGCGGGTGGAAAGAGGCGGGCCGGACTGAGGAACGGTCTTGAAACAATCAAGCCGGGCGAAAAGCCCGGCTTGAAAACCGTCGGCGGCCTGGCATCAAGCCGTCCGCTGGGCGTGGCGTTTGAGCAGGCTGGGCTCGCCGGCGCGGAGCGCGGCCCATTCCATCGCCAGCACAAAAACACCGGTGAAAAGCAAATCGCTCACCAGCGTGTTGCGGAAAAAGAAAAGGGTGGGCGGAAATTCGGGGTGTCCCACGGTCATGGCCTGCCACCAATCGGCCAGGGTCTTGGCATAAAAGGCATCGCCCAGGAACGACGCGGTGTTGGTCGCCAGAAAGAACAGCAGCGAGCCACCGAGACAGCCGGTGAGGAGGCGCAGCCAGTTTTTGCGCTGGGCCACCGTCCAGCCGAGCAGCAATGCCGCGGCGAAACAAATCGTCCGCACGAGCACGCCGCCCAGGTCCCACGTGTAGCCAAACTGCGTGGCGTGGTAGTGGTCGAGATAGAGGTCAGAGGCGCTGAGTGCGACGAACGGCACCAGCCACATCCAGCGATTGCGGAAGTACACGGCGCCGCAAAAGGCGAGAGCCATCAGCGGCGAAAAATTCACGAGCTCCGGATTCCAGGCCGCGACGATGCGATAGCCCGTGGCCAGAAGAATGAGGGCAACGGCAGTTCTCATAAGTGGCGGCGATTGTGGTGGCCGCGGAAGGAAAGGACAGCAAAAAACTGCGGGCGTGCTTCAATCCCGGCGCAACGGCTCCTGGGACGGGTGCAAATGCAGGATTTGGGTTTCCGTCTTTCCGCCGATCTTGATGGCCACGGTGACGTCCAACTCCTCAAAATCGTCATCGCTGTTCGATAGCATGGGATCAACCGAGCCGAGCTGACCCGGCGCCACCGTGAGGGTTTCGGGACGGGGCGCAAAATCGCCGAGCGTCGAGTTCACGTCGGCAATCGTAAACGTGACCGGCCGGGCGCCGGGGTTGATGAACCTCAAGGCCAGGGCCAGACGAGGTGGCAGAACGCGTTCATAATTGATGCGGCCGTACATTTCGTCGATCTCCTGAGATGAATAGTTGCTGGCCCCCCGTTCAAACGGGCCGCCGAAACGCTCCCCGCGACTGCTGGCGGTGGCATCGGACTCCGCCAGCGGGCGCCCGCCGTGATCCGCCTGGTGTCCCGGTTCCGCTTTGTCGTCGGTTTTCTTCAGACGCACGGTGGGGCCAAGCCAACATTCCACCGTCAGCGCGCCTCCGCCATAAACCGCGGTTTCCGTGAGAATGGGCTGCGGCGGCTGGGTCCGTCTGAGCACGTCCTTGTTCCGCGAAGGCGTGCCCATGCAGCCGGTGAGGCTGGCGCCGGCCACGGTGGCCGCGAGCAGCGCGAGGGTCAGGGCTGGCCATGGCGGCGGCCGGCGGCCGCCGGAAGAGGATGGCGTCGATGGAAAATCGGTTTGCACAGGGGTAGCCTTGGGGACGTTGCGGCGTGGTGCAATCAAATGGTCGGGGCGCTGCTGAGAAATTGTGGACCGGCGGCCGGGCGGCGAAACGCGTCTCATCCGGGCTCCGGCAAGATTGCGGCGGCGGGTGAAAACCGCCAATTCTGCGCCGGCGGCGATCCGACGGGGTCATGTCTCATCATTTACCTCTTGGAGTTGCTCCAGCCCTTTCTTTCCCGGACCGCCGCCGCGCTGTAGCAATCCGACGTGTTTGCTGACATAGGCTGCTGTTCCCATGTCTAGCTGGGTGGCGAGCCACCCGTTGCTGACGTCGGTGGTGGATTTCAAATGCGTCGCCACTGCCACCTTCCAGGCCGCGCTTTTGCGAGCGGCGGCCATACGGTCCTGGACCCTGAGGCTAATCGCTAGATTGTCCCAAGCCTCGACGAAATCAGGTTTCCTCAAGACAGCCTCACGCAGTTGCACCTCGGCCTCCGCCCGTCGTCCGGCGGCGATTAATGCCAATCCCAGGCCCATTCTGGCAGCCGCTGATTGGGGATCGATTTCGAGCGCGCGGTTGAGCAGATCGATCGCCTCAAGTGTCCGGCCCAGCTTGTAGGCCACGTCCCCAGAAAGGCGGATCGCGGCGAGATTCTTGGGCGCTGTCGTCAGGACCTGTCGACAAAGCGCCTCTGCTTCTGCCAATCGACCTGCGCGATGGTGCTCGACCGCCCGATTAAGCAACTCTTGAAGTTTCTCCAGCGAGTTGGCCGGCAGGGACGCGCGGGTCATTTTTGGTGGCAGGTTTAGTCAGGCCGTACCAGTCGCCAATAGCTGTTGCCATGACGGCTCCGACGGTTTCGCAGTGATTGAAATGATCATAGATCCTTCGACGGGTAGCCGTCGATAGCGCAAGTGCTTCCTCGCAAGCCCGGGCCAGATCCCGCAAGTCGCTATGGGCATAACGCAAAATCAGCCGCAGGCGGTGCAGCTCCTCCAGTCGACCTCCCGGTTTCGAATCCTCGCAGACCGGGACCATGCCGAAGCAGCCAGACCAGAATGGCCGGTCGGTGTGGGAAAAGCGCATGCCGGGAGTGGCGAACATCCGGCCCTCGGGGCAGACACTCACCTTGAACTTGGCCAGTTGATGGTGGGCCGAAACGGCAACCGAATGGTCATGGATCGCGACCATGCGGTCTTTGTATCTCGCTTGAAGAAACTCGATCTGGCGCCGGCGATGGGCCGTATAGCCGAGGCGCGATCCAAGAAAGAGAATCTTTTCTTCAGGGATGTCGTTAAAGGGAACAGACCACGGCAAAAGATTTGCCACCCAACTGCGGCGGATCGCCAAACAGCGTGCCGGCAAGCCAGCCTGTCCGGCCGCCGCCAGGGGAGACTCGTCGTGGATCAGCACGTCCAAGAACGGGGCGATTTCATTGAAACCGCCCAAATTTCGGCTCGCCTCGTCGAAAGCATAGTAGAAGACGTGCATTCGCTGGCGAGCCAGCAGGCCAAGAACCCGGCCGGCGACGCCGGCAAACTCTTTCGGGTGTTGAGCGGTCAGGATTAACCAGCGGTCTTCGTCGATACTAGCGGGCAGAGAAATGAGATCCTGTAAGCCCGCTGCACCCAAGGCTTGGGCGGGAAGGAACTCCATCCCTGAGTGAGCTAACCTGGTGCACGCCCGCACGGTCTCGGCATGCCAGTCGCGATCAAGATGCGCCATCTGCATAAGTTCGGGATTGGTTGGGTCCGAAACTCGCGCCGAAATGTCGCGGACCGGCGAATCCCGAAGGAAATCATCCGCCGACATCAGACGGTCGGCCCATGGGCAATAGCAGAAAACCCGAACCCGGCGTCGGGTTGGCGACGGAGTCGAACCCAGAGGGGCGGAACTGATGGACTGTGAAGGGCAATGCACAGCAATACGGTCGGATGGCCTGATCGGCTTCTCCTGTTCATCGGTCGCATCGGGCGCAACTTCAATCTATCAGGTTCTAATTCCGGGCCAAGCTCGCGTCTCTATGTTGCTGGTGGATCGAGAAAGTCAGTCTGGTCAACTGAGCCATGCAACGGGACAGAAACTGCTCAATCTGGGGTGAGATGTGACGATAAACGGCGAGACTAGGTTGTGCCACGGGTGATCCCAATGGGCGTTCTCGTACTGACACGACCGGAGTCGCTCCGTATGTCCATTTCTTCTCCGAGTACCACGATTGCCAGCCCTTACACCGAAATGGAGATCTGTCGGCGGATTGACGTGTGCCCGAAGCTGGCGTCGCTTCGAAGCATCAACCGCGCGCTGGCTGAACTGATTCGTTCGGAACAGAGTTACAGTTCCCAGATCGCTGAAATCATTCGCCACGATCCGTCGCTGACTGCGCGGCTGTTGCGGATGGTCAACTCCGTGTACTACGGCCTGAGCACCAAGGTGAACAGCATTGAGGAGGCGGTCTTTTATCTCGAACTGCGCCAGATTCGCGAACTCTCGATGGCCACGCCTGTCATCGAGGAACTGGAGAAAATCAAAGGGAATTCGACCAAGCTGCCGTGGAAGGATTTGTGGAAGCACAGCATTGGCACCGCCATCATGACGCGCGAGCTGTTGTCCAACACCAATGTGTACGTCGACGATGACACCGACTACATCATCGGTCTGCTGCATAACATCGGCAAGGTGGTGATGGCACAGGCATTTCCCGAGGAATTCAACCGCGTTGTCGCCACTCCGCTTCCCGATACGGCTTCGATCTGCCAGATGGAGCGCGAACTGATCGGCTGGGATCATGCGCGCATCGGCGGCTACTACCTCGAACGCCACAAACTGGCGCCAGAGATCACCCACGCGGTCTATTTTCACAACGATCCCGAAAAGGCACAGCAGCACGCGTTTTTTGCCGCGGCCGTGCAGGTGGCCGACCATCTGGTGAGGCAGGCCGGGATTCCCGGAGGTTTTGAAGTGGTCGATCCGATCTCCGAGGACGATTGGATGCGACTCCCGGGCTGGACGATTCTGTTCGGAACCGGGGAACGGGAGACGCAGATCGCACGTGCCGCTGTCTCCAGCAGCCTGTCCCGCCTTCCTGAATTGCTCAGAGGATTGGTGTAAGAGGATCGCGACACGCGATCCTTTAGTTTCCGCCCCTTTGTGTCGAAGTTGAGCCGGCTGGCCGCACTGCGGCCGCCGATTCATCCCATGATGAGTGACCTGTCTCCTTTGCCCGTTGCTCCGGACTCTCCGCCGACTGAGCTCGATCGCGCTCTGATCCTGGTGGATGAGGCTGGATGTCTCCGCCGTCTGAACGCAGGTGCGGAGCGGTTTACGGGTCGACCGGCCGCGGAATTGACGGGCTTGCTGCTGGATGAAGTTCTGCGCCTGGCTGACCAGCCGACGCCGTCCTCGGCCCAATGGTGGGCGACGCTTCCACCGGACACCTCAATCGAAGTGGTTGGATCAAGCAACGAGACGCCGCTGCTGGCCCGGGTCCAACAGCTCGATGATGGTGGCGAATCTTGGTGCCTCCTGGAACTGCGGCCGGCTGGCCGGACAGAAGGGCCATCCGGAGACGGCACCGAATTGAGCGGATCCAACTGGCTCGACAGTTATGAACTCGCTTTTCACGCCGATGGTTCCGGAAGATTTCTGGCCGTCAGTCACTCATTCGCCCGAAAGTTCGGCCGGTTAGCGCCGGTGTGGAGGGGCGAGACGAGTGCCTCGCTCCTGCATCCGGACGATGCCGAGGCATGGGCCGCCGCGCTCGAATCGCTCCACCACCCGCCGCATCGACGAACGCTTGAACACCGCTGGCGCACGCCCCAAGGGTGGCGCTGGATCGCCTGGGATCTGAGCGCTCAGCACGGCGCTGACGGGGAGGTGGGCGCGCTGAAGGCGACGGGAAGCGACGTGACAAAACGGCGCCTGGCCGAGGAGCAGTTCCTCCGGCTGTCCTGCGCCGTCGAGCAGTCGCCCGTGACGATTCTCATTGCCGATCCGCAGGGTCGGGTCCAGTATGTGAACCGCAAATTTACCGAATCCAACGGCCATTCGATGGAGGATATCCTGGACCGCAATCTGGATCCTTTGCGCACCGGCCACGCGGACGACGACGCCTATCAGCGTTTCTGGCAAACGTTGCGCGACAATGGTGAGTGGAGCGGCGAACTATGTCTGCCGCTGCGCCAGGGCAAGTCCGTCTGGGAATCAGTGCGGGTGTCCTCCATTCGCAACGGGGCGGGCGAGATCACCAATCTGCTGTGTTTGCGTGAAGATATCACCGAGCGCAAGAAACTCGAAGAGCAGCTCCGGCAGTCTCAGAAGATGGAGAGCCTCGGGACCCTGGCCGGCGGCATCGCCCACGATTTCAACAACATGCTTGCGATCATTCACGGCTACGCGGAGCTGGGTCTCAGCCGGGTCGGCGATCAGGATGAGAAAATGCGCAAGTATCTGCGTGAGGTTCACAGTGCCGCCCAGCGCGCCTGTGGTTTGGTCCGCCAGATCCTCATCTTCAGCCGCAAAACGGAGGTGCATTTCACGCTGGTCGGCCTGCCGCAGCTGGTCCGCGAACTCACCGCGCTGTTGGGAGAAACCTTTCCGCGCACGATCGCCCTGGATCTTGACCTGGATGACACGCTGCCCGATTTGCGCGGCGATCAGAACCAGCTGCAGCAGGTGATCATGAACCTCTGCGTCAACGCGCGCGATGCGATGCCTTCGGGCGGGGCGTTGTCCATCGCCCTCCGCCGCGTGGCGGGAGAAACTTTACAGCGGTTCAACGGCGACCCCACGTTGTTCTACGCCTGTCTCGAGGTGAGCGACACCGGCATCGGGATGTCTCCGGAGGTTCAGGCGCGCATTTTCGAACCGTTCTTTACCACCAAACAGAATGCCGGCGGCACGGGCCTGGGCCTGGCGGTGGTTTATGGCATTATTTTGAACCACTTCGGATTCATCGAAGTGAAGAGCAAGCCCGGGCACGGCAGCACATTCAGCGTGTATCTCCCGCTGACTTCAGCCAAGGCGGGCATGCCGGCGGTGACCACGACGTTTGGCGAATTTCCCGCCGGAACTGAGTCCGTCCTGGTGGTCGAGGATGAGCAAAGTCTGCGCGGACTGCTTTCCCTGATCCTCAAGCAAAAAGGCTACCAAGTGCAGGCGGTTGCCGACGGTTTGGCCGCGGCGGAATTGCTGGTATCAAGCCCTACGCCGATCGATGTGATCCTCCTCGACTTTAACATGCCTGGGATCGATGGCATCGAGGTGTATAAAACGGTGCTCAAGACCCGTCCGACTGCCAAGGTGATTGTCATCAGTGGGAATCTGAGCGTCGAAGCCAAGGCGGAATTCACCAAACTCGGGCAGACGGAATTCCTCGACAAACCATTCCGGCTTGAGGACATCGGGCAGCGCATCCGCCGGGTCCTTGTGCCTACGACACCATGACTCCTAGGGGCTGTTCGGGAAGCCTGGAAAGGACCGTAGGGGCGCAGGCTTGCCCATTCGACGAGCT
>PLOH01000051.1:11926-15270 GCA_003142955.1 Opitutia bacterium
CACGGGCAGGTCCGCCGCTGCTGCGGGCAGGCCCGCTGCTGCCGCAGTCGACCCGCCCTCGCCCGGAGAACGATGGATCTTCGCCTTACCTGCGGGTGATCGCACCGCCACCGTTGCGGTTCGCGCAGAACCCGCCGCCGGATTTGTCGACGCGCCCTGCGCCGACAGCACCACCCCTGCCAGCGGTGATGGAAGATATTGCCGCATCCAACGCTGCTTCCGCGAGGTATGTGGCGCCGTCTCGTGGTTCCGACGGTACCGGGGCGGATCAACGTCAAACCACGCCGGCCGAGGCCAACCCGACGGCGCCGGTGAAGGCCCCAGGGAAAAAGGAAACGCCGGCTCTTTTGCCTGATGACACTCAACACGAAGTTCGGCCGGAGGAGATTCTTCCGTTCTTCCAGTTTCCGAATTCTGGCGGCACCACGATCATCGTGGCACCAGGCCCGACTTCGCCTGAGTCTACCCGATTGCCGGTGAGTTCCGCCGTCTATCGCGAGCGATGAATCTTATGACGATGCCGTTTCGTTTTTTGCCTTGGATCAGAATGCTGCCTGCCGCGGGCCTGGTGCTGGCCGGATGGGGAACGGCCTTGCGTGGCGAACCGGGAAGTCCGGTCGCCGCCGCTTCCGCGGTCATCCCGCCGGCCGCTGTTGGGGCACAGCCTGCGTCTGCTGCTGTCCCAGCGCCGGTGTCCGAGACGCCGCACGAGATCCAGAGTTTATTTAATCTGGGTGCCACCTACGTTGATCGCAAGGAGTACCCGGCGGCCGAAGTGGTTTATCAGCAGATTCTACGACATGCTCAGGCGCGGGAGAAGGATCAGCAGACCGCGTTGCTGGCACTTGCCAAGGTGTATCGACTAGAGGGGGCGACAACCCGTGCGGTGGCGTGTTACGAGAAGTACGTGCAGTCCTTTCCGGACGACGCGGCGGTGCCGATGGTCTATCTCGATCTTGGCCGGGCGCTGCGGTCTCTGGGCACTTTTCGTCTCGCCCTTTCCAGTTTTTACAGCGTCATCAACTCCACCATGAAGCTGCCGGCCGAGGGTTTTGAAGAATACCGGACCCTCGCGAAAACGGCCCAGTTGGAGATCGCCGAGACGTATTTTCAGGAAGGTGATTTCGCGGAAGCCAGCAAGTATTTCTCGCGGCTCCAGTTGCTGGATCTGGCCCCGGCGGACCGAGACCGGACGCAGTTCAAATCCGCCTATGCGCTGGTCCTGGCCAAAGACGACGCAAAGGCGGTGGAAGCCTTGCGGATGTTTATCGATCAGAATCCTGACGATGAGAATGGACCCGAAGCCCGCTACCTGCTCTCCGTGTCGTTGCAGCGGTTGGGCCACGACCAGGAGGCGTTTGACACCGTCCTTGCCTTGCTGAAAGCCGAGAAAGCCCACCAGTCGGTCGACCCGCGGCGGTGGGCTTACTGGCAGCGACGCACCGGCAGCCAGATCGCCAACGGGTTCTACAACCAGGGTAATTATTGGAGCGCGTTGGTCATCTATGAAGCGCTCGCCGCGCTCTCCGGGAAGGAGCCGTCGTGGCAGCTTCCCGCCCTGTACCAGTCCGGACTCTGCTATGAACGCCTCCGGCAATACGACCGGGCGCGGGAGGACTACCAGAAGGTGGCCGACACCCGTGCGGCGCTGCCCGCCAAGGATCAATTGGACGATGTCGCCCGCATGGCTTCATGGCGTCTGCAACAACTCTCCTGGATGGAGAAACTCGACCTTCAGACCGCCCTCCTTTTCCACGCCGTTCCCTCCACCGCCCATGACCCATCAGAATCCCCTGCAAAACCATCGCAAGTTGTGCGATGAATTGTATCAACTCGCGCTGGAGGAGAATCGGTTTCTCAAGGAGCAAGGGCGGCTGCCCTCAGCCGAGTTGATCGAACGCAAGCAGCAACTTCTGGCGCGACTGGATGAATCGCTGGTCGCTTTGCGCGCCGTGCCGCGCGACCAGCCGATTCCAGCCGACGATCAAGCGGCCGGCGAACAGGCCAAGGCGCGCATTCTGCAATTCCTCCATCTCGATCGCGAGAATGAGCAGTTGCTCCTCCGGCATAGCCTGTCACCGCGGCCTCCGCCGGCCGCCCCGATGGCCGGCCCCACCCATCTCCAACGCGCCTACCAGCAGGGAGGGAAGAATCCGCCGGGTGGGACCGGTCTGCCTTCAAGTTGACCCCGAGAGGGTGGCGCGCGTTGTCCCCAACGCGCCAACACCGCTTGGGACAGGCGGCGGCCCACCTTGCCTCGCTTCCACGCGCGGGTTGGCCGCCCGGAGGACTCGGGATCATGCAATTGCCGGCAATTCTCCTCGTGCGCTCGCGAACCGATTGGTTTGCGGGTGTAGGAAGCCCGCTTGCGGGCGATCATCAGTCGCAATCGACCTTCCTACTGCTCTTGGCTCAGACTCCGACCGATTGTCTTCGAAAAAAAGAAGGCGCCCCGCGATGGGGCGCCTTCGGATGAGAACGAGGGAAGACTGACGTCAGGATTATTGTTCGAACTGCTTCTCCATCTCCTGCAGTTCCTTGGACTCACGCTTGCTCTGCCAGATCGACCAACCGATGGCCACGGCGCAGAGGAGCGCGACCAGCACGCCGACGACGCGGCTGGCCGTGCCGTTGATGACGTTGTATTTGATGACCAGGCCGAGCGCGAGGAGGCTGACCATGTTCATCACCTTGATGAGCGGGTTGATGGCCGGGCCGGCGGTGTCCTTGAGCGGATCGCCCACGGTGTCGCCGGTGACCGCCGCCTTGTGGGCTTCGGAGCCCTTGCCGCCGTAGTTGCCGTCCTCGATGAGCTTCTTGGCGTTGTCCCACGCGCCGCCGGCGTTCGCCATGAACACGGCGAGGAGCTGGCCGGTGAGGATCATGCCGGCGAGGAAGCCTCCGAGGGCTTGCGTGCCGAGCAGGAAGCCGACCGCGAGAGGTGTGAGGATCGCGAGGAATCCGGGCCCGATGAGCTCCTTCTGGGCGGTGGACGTGCAAATGTCGACAACGCGGCCGTAATTGGGCTTTTTCTTGCCGCTCCAGATTTCGGCGTCGCGGAACTGATCGCGGCACTCCTTAACGATCAGGAAGGCGGCGCGGCCAACCGCGCGGATCAACATCGAGCTGAAGAGGAACGGCACGGCGCCACCGATCAGGAAGCCGATGAACACCATCGGGTGGGCGACCGTGAGCTTGCCGGCCTGCTCGAGATATTCGCTGGTCTTCATCGTGCTGATCTTGTCCTCGCTACCCACGGCGATAACCGCGATGAACGAGGCGAAGAGCGAGACGGCGGCGATGACGGCGGAGCCGATCGCGATGCCCTTGGTCTCGGCCTTGGT
>PLOH01000051.1:15335-15655 GCA_003142955.1 Opitutia bacterium
GTGTAGTAGCTGGTCACCTTGTTCAGTGCAATGGCGAGAATGACGCCGATCAGGCAGGCCAGGGCCGGGCGCATGTCCAGGCCCGCGATGCCAAAGTTGGCCCAAACCGGCAGATTGGCGGGAATGGTGTTGGGAAAGTCGACCGCCAGCTTGGCCTGTTGATCCGGGCTCAGGCCGGCCATGCTGAGGAGGTTCGTGGCGGGAGCGAAGCGCAGATAGGAGAACCCGAGGACGAAGAAGCCGACGACGGAGATGATCGAGCCGATCCAAAAGCCATTGTGCACGCTCTTCAACGCGGTGTCGGAGGTGTCGTTCGGGCC
>PLOH01000051.1:15698-33003 GCA_003142955.1 Opitutia bacterium
CCGACGTTGTCGCCCACGTTGTCCGCGATGGTCGCGGCGTTGCGCGGATCATCTTCAGGAATGTTCTTCTCGATCTTGCCAACCAAGTCGGCGCCGACGTCGGCGGCCTTGGTGTAGATGCCGCCGCCCACGCGCATGAAGAGGGCGAGGAGGGTGCCGCCGAAGCCGAAGCCCAGCAGGGCCTCGTAGGCTTGCTCGCCGTAGGCAATGAAGATCAACGTGCCGCCGAGCAGGCCGAGGCCGTCGGTGAGCATGCCGGTGACGGTGCCAGTGCGGTAGCCGAGCTGCATGGCCTCGCCATAGGAGTGGCGGGCGGCTGCAGCCACGCGGAGGTTGCCGGTAGTGGCCAGCCGCATCCCGACAAAACCGACCAGCCAGCTGAACACGGCGCCGACGGCGAACGCGCCGGCCCGGCCGAATTTAAAGGCCCCCAGATCGCTCTGCGTCGTGAAGTAGAGGACGACGGTGATGATGAGGATGAGCGGTCCGATCTTGCGGAATTGCGCTGCCAGGTAGGCGTCGGCGCCTTCACGGACGGCGGCCGCGATGTCCTGCATGCGCTTCGTGCCCTGATCCGCCGCCTTAACCTGCCTGGCGAGCATCAGTGCATAGACCAGACCGGCGATGGCGATGCCGAGCACCACGAATAGCGCGACGAGTTCGAGCTGGGTGTACTTCGGATCGGTGAACAGGGCGAAGAACCTGAAGGCGTGCTCGCCGCCTGACGCAGTGGCGGGCTCCTCCGGTCCCGGGGTCTGCCCGAAGAGGGGTCGCGCAAAAAACGCGCCCCCGAACAGGACCGCCATCGCGGCCAGATAAATTGTATTGGTGCGGCGGTGCCGCAGCCAGTGGGTGAGGGTCGTGAGCATGGGTGATATGTCGTAACGGTTGGAGAAAAAGGATGTCAGGGCCCGGTTCAGCTTCCGTAGGAGGCCTGGGCGGAGTGCCACCATTCGTGATGTGCCGAATCCAGTTCGGCCGGGGCGGGCATCGGGTAGAACTTCATTTCACGTGCCTGGCCGGCGTAGAAGCCGCCCTGAATCGTGCGGTAGAGCACATCGTCCCGGACATTGCGGACCGTGACCTTGGTCGGCTTTCCGGGCTTGCGGTTGAGCTCGCGCAGGCATTCGCGCAGATGCTGCAGGCCGGGATATGGCAGATTGCCGACATCCGACGATTCGAGCTCCGTCGCCAGTTTGCCGAGGGTGAGCTCGGCAAAGACGATCCGCGGAACGCTGACCGGCTGGCTGTTGTCGGTCAGCCGGGAGCAGAATTCGGCGGGGTCAAGCGTGCTGACGACGCGCGGCGTCACCGGACAGAATTCCTGGTAGAGGTGGAAGCAGCGGTCCACCGTGGGCACGCGCGGCGCCGCGGTCAGCCCGAGCACCCGACCGTCATGGGTGGCGAGATAAAGCCGACCCAAGGCGGCGACGGGCACATGCTCCAGCACCCGATAGATCGCCAGATAGGTCGAGCGGCGCGGCGATCCGTCAAGATGAGGCAAACAGCGGGCCGCAATCTCCTGGAAGGGCGGATAATCGCTCTGGATCGCTGGATCGACGTCGAAGAACATGGCCTGCCCGCGCGAAAACTTCTGGGTGCCGACCGCCAGGTACGCGCCGAATTCTTCCGGAGGGAGGTGAGAAGCGATGAGGGCCTCGGGATTGAGCGAAAGATACAGATGGATTTTCATGATGGTGGGAGTTGGTGGAAAACGGAGAAGGAAAGCCGAATTAGGTGGACCAGTCGATGCCGCGCATGTCGCCCTTTTGCATGTACCGTTCATGCATCCGGAAGACGGTGGACAAGGTTTGCGGGGTGTGGCCGCCCTTGGCCATTTCGAAATAGTGGTGGAGGCTGTCGCGGTAGTCGGGATGGGCGCAGTGGTCGATGATCAACTTCGCCCGCTCGTTAGGATCCTTGCCGCGCAGGTCGGCCACGCCTTGTTCGGTCACGACAATCTGGACGGAATGTTCGCTGTGATCCGCATGGCTGACCAATGGCACAATCGTGCTGATCTTGCCGCCCTTGGCGGAGGACGGGCAGGTGAAGATCGAGATGTAGGCGTTGCGGGTGAAATCGCCGGAGCCGCCGATGCCATTCATGAGGCTGCAGCCCATGACATGGGTCGAGTTCACATTGCCGAACAGGTCGACTTCGATGGCGGTGTTGACGGTGATGATCCCGAGGCGGCGGATTACCTCGGGATTGTTGGTGATCTCCTGCGGGCGGAGCAGAATGCGGGGACGGAAGAACTCGAGGTTGTCGTAAAAGGCCGTGAGCTTCTCCTTGCCGACGGTCAACGACGTGCCGGTGGCGAAGCGGATCTTCCCGGCGCTGATCAGGTCGATCACCGAGTCCTGAATGACCTCGGAATACATTTCGAAGGTCGGAATGTCCGGGTTGGCACCAAGCGCGCCGAGGACGGCGTTGGCGATGTTGCCCACGCCGGACTGGAGCGGCAGGAATTCGCGCGGCACGCGGCCGGAGGTAATCTCATTGGCGAGGAACTCGGCCACATTCTGGCCGATGCGGTTGGTGACCGCGTCGGCCGGATCGAAACCGCTCACTTCGTCGGGCAGGTTGCTCTCGACCACCCCGGCGATCTTCGCGGGATCGATCTTGACCACGGGCTGGCCGATGCGGTCGGACGGGCGCAAGATCGGAATCGGCTGGCGCCGTGGCGGATCCAACGGCTCGTAGATGTCATGAAACCCGAGCAGACGCGGCGAATGGAAGTGGTTCAGCTCGATGATGACTTTCTTGGCGCAGCGAAGGAACGTGGGCGAAGCTCCGACCGAGGTCGTGAGCGCGATCTGCCCGTCGGGCGTGACACCGCAGGCCTCGACCACCGCCCAGTCGAACTGACCGAGGAATCCGCAGCGCACCTGCTGGGCCAAGTGGGAAAGGTGCATGTCGAAAAAGCGGGTCTTGCCGGCATTGATGCTCTCCCGCAGCGACTTGTTGCTCTGGTATGGTGTGCGCCAGGAAATGGCGTCAGCCCGGGCCAGTTCGCCGTCGAGGGAATCGCCAGTGGAAGCTCCCGTGACGACCGCGACCTTGAAGGGCCGGCCGGCCGCGTGTTCCGCGCGCGCGCGGGCCGCCAGCGCCTTGGGCGTGACCTTGGCGGCACCGGCGGCAGTGAAGCCGCTGAATCCGATCGTCTGGCCGTGGGTGATGAGCGCCGCGGCTTCGTCAGGGGTCAGCACCGGGAAGCTGGTGCGGGGAAATGATGGGTCGGTTGGGGTTGTCATGGGATGACTCAGATGGGAAAGACTTCGCGCAGCCGTTCGACGCGGTGCGCCGGCAACACGCGCATCTCGCCGGCGGCGTCACGCACGAGCAGCGCTCCGGACGGGTCGATTCCGTCCAAGTGCCCGTTGATGGCGCCGCGTCCACCAGCCAGGGTGACCTGCACCTGGCGGTGACACCATGCGCCATTGAGATCGCGGCATAATCCGCCGGCGTTGCCAGACTCCAGCCGGTGGTGTTCGCCCGTCAGTGCGGCCAGCAACTGCACGATCAATGCGTGGAACAGCGGAGGGTGCGGCAGCAGATCGGCGAGGCACGTGACCTCGCCCGTCAGCTCTGGGTCGGTCTCTTCCGGGTGATTGGCGACGTTCAGGCCGATGCCGACCACCGCGACCTCCGGCGAAAACCGGTCGACGAGGATTCCCGCCAGCTTCCGTCGCCCCACGAGAATGTCGTTGGGCCACCGCAACCGCGCGTCCGGGAGACCGAGGCCGCGCACGACACTCAGCACCGCCCAACCGGCAGCCAGGGGAAGAAGCGACCACGCGGCGATGTCGCCGGGCGTGGGCACAACCGCGGAAAGCCACAATCCCTCCTCATCGGAGATCCACTGCCGGTTCGTGCGCCCGCGGCCCGCCGTCTGCACACCCGCCCGCACCGCCGTCCACGGCGGCAGATGCGCGGCGAGTGAATTGGTTGAAGTCACCTCCGCGAATTCATGGAGCATCCAGCCGTCAACGGCACGAAGATCGGGTTCTTGGGTGATGACGGATTCGGGCGGCATGGAACAATCCGGCTAGCGGATCCTGTGAGAGTGATAAAGCTCCCGACGACCTTCGGCCGACCAGGCGCGCTGGGCACTGTTATCGGGCTGGATGGCGATGATCCGGTGCGGCTGCCGGACGACCACGGCAACAGCGGCAGCGATGGCAGCGAGAACTCCTACATCCATCCCTTCAGCTTCGGCAGGTTTGCGGCTGACCGGCGCCGGCGCCGGAGCAGCGGGCGGGGGTGGCGTCGAACCGAGGTGTTCTTCGAGGCGTTGCACCGTCCGATGCAGCCGCTGCACCGCCAGCCAGAGATAGACCAGCAGACCGACCAGGACGAGCGTCGTGATGCTCTGAAGCAGATCGAAAAAAGTGGATTGAAGCATGAGAAGGTGGGCGCGCCGGGCGGCTATTTGCCCGGAAAATGTTTGGCAGTCTTGTAGGACGCCGCAGGCAGGGTGGCAACGAACATCGAGAGGATGGCAATGCCGCCCAGAACTGCAGAATGGGTGAAGACGGTTCTCACGAGCGATGGAGACGGTTGAGCAGATCGAGTGACGTCGCCATGATGAAAGACTTACGCGATGCGCAGGATCACTGAGCCCTCGTCCACGGCGTCACCGGGGTTGACCTGCACCGACGCAATCTTGCCGGCTTTCGGCGCATAGATGTAGGTGTTCATTTTCATCGCCTCGACGGTGGCAACCTGGGCGCCTTCCTGAACCTCCTGGCCCACCTTGACCTCGACTGAGACGAGTTTGCCGGCCAGCGGGCTGATCACGTCCCCAGAGCCGGAAGCTTGGGGCTTGGGAGCAATGGCGGCGATCGAGGCCACGATCGGAGCTGGGGCAACCGCCGGAACGGACGTTAAGGGAAGCGAGGCTGGCGGCGCGGAAAGCGCGGCGCCGGAGATCTCATCGATCACTTCGACGCTCACGTCGTATGCTTTGCCATCAACCGTGACTTTCAGTCTTTTCATGATAATTGGAGGCACGCGGAGACAGTTCCCGCGTTGGTAATTCGGGTAGGGGAGGAGGATTTCTCGCCGGTCTGGGCAACCGCGCAGTGGATCACAGCGGGATGTTGCCGTGCTTCTTTGGCGGCCGGGTTTCGCGCTTGGACAGCGTATTGCGCAATACCATGGACAGGATCGCGCGCGTCTGCGCCGGTTCGATGACGTCGGTGATCATCCCCTTGCTCGCGGCCTCGTAAGGCGAGGCAAACTTCTCGCGGTATTCGGCAGCCAGCTCCTTTTCCTTGGCCTTGGGGTCGCTGGCCGAACTGATCTCGCGTTTGAAAAGAATCTTCACGGCGCCCTCGGCACCCATGACCGCAATCTCAGCGGTCGGCCAGGCATACACGGCGTCCGCGCCCATGTCGCGGCTGCACATGGCGAGATAGGCTCCGCCGTATGCTTTGCGGAGGATGAACGTCAGCTTCGGCACGGTGGACGCGGCATACGCAAACAGCATCTTCGCGCCATGGCGGATGATGCCACCCCGCTCCTGGGCGACGCCCGGCAGAAATCCCGGAACGTCCACGAGGGTGACAATCGGGATGTTGAACACATTGCAGAAACGAATAAACCGGGCGGCCTTGTCGGATGAGTCGATGTCGAGCGTGCCGGCCTTTTGCGCGGGATTGTTGGCGACAAATCCAGCCACGATTCCCTGCACCCGGCCGAAGCCGACCACGATGTTCCGCGCAAAGTCGCGGTGCACTTCGAGAAAATCACTGCCATCGACGAGTCGCGCGATGACGTCGTGGACGTCGAACGGCGCCTTGGGATCGCTGGGAATCAGCTCGTTGATCGCCGGATCGGGTGACATGTCCACGGCCGGGGTGGGGCGATGCGGCGGATCAACCACGTTGTTGGGCGGCAGAAAGGAGAGGAGTTTGCGGGCGATTTGCAGCGCCTGGGTGTCGTCCTCGGCGATGAAATGCACATTGCCGCTCACGGAAGCGTTGGCGCTGGCGCTGCCAATCTCCTCCATCGTGGCGGTCTGCCCGGTGGCCGCCTTGATGACCTCCGGCCCACAGATAAACATGTTGGCGTTCTTCCGGGTCATGATGAGAAAGTCGGTCAAGGCCGGGGAGTACGCCGCTCCGCCGGCGCATGGGCCGGCAATAATGGAGATTTGCGGTACCAGACCGGAGAGCTCCACGTTGCGGAAGAACACCTGGCCGTAGCCGGAAAGCGAATCGTCGCCTTCTTGGATCCGGGCGCCGCCCGAATCGTTGATGCCGATCAACGGAATGCCGGCCTTTTGCGCGTAATCCATAATGTCACACATCTTCTTGGCATGAATGCGCCCCAAGGCGCCGCCGCCGACGGTGAAGTCCTGGCTGAAGGCTGCGACCGGCCGGCCGTCGACGTAGCCAACGCCGGTGATCACGCCGTCGCCGGGCATGGACTTTCCTTCCATGCCGAAGTTATGGCAGTCATGCTGGGCGTGCAGGCCCGACTCCATGAACGTATTCTCTTCGAAAAGCGCGGCGAGCCGGTCGCGCGCCGTGAGGAGGCCTTTCTTGCGGCGTTCGGCAAGTTTTTCCTCGCCGCCCGCTGCATAGGCGGCACGGCGTTTCTGCTCGAGAATGGTGAGCAATGCTTTGGATATGGGCATGATAAGATTCTCCGGAAGGCAGGACGCCGGCGTTGAGGCCGCGCCTTGATGACGTCGGCAGGTTCAGGCTGGCTTGTTGGCGCACAACTCGGTCAGCACGCCGTGGGTCGATTTTGGGTGCAGGAAGGCAACGAGCTTCCCCGCCGCTCCGTCGAAGGGTTTTTCATGGATCAGGCGCACGCCGGCGCCGGCAGCCTGGGCAAGTTGGGCGGTGATGTCATCAGTGCGAAAGGCGATGTGATGGATCCCCTCGCCGCGGTCGGCCAGGAATTTGGCAATCGGGCTTTCCGGCGACGTCGGCTCGAGCAGTTCCAGATGAACGCCTCCGACATCAAAGAATGCCGTCCGTACCTTTTGGGAGGCAACCTCCTCGCGGTGTTCACAGCGCAACCCGAGCGCTTTTTCGTAAACCGGCACGGTCTCGTCGAGCGAGCGAACCGCGATGCCAAGGTGATCGATGTGGTTAATCATTTCTTATAGGTATAGCTCTACAGCGACCCAGTATGCCGAAGGCTCTGGATTAGCTCTGCGCATATTTTGGCAAACTACTCTCATCGCTTGGTCTTTCGTCGGTTCAGCGTTGCCAAGTCGATTTCAGAGTCTGATGCAGAGCCCTCATGGTGGGCAACCGCCATTTGTGATCCATTCTACTCATGACAACTTCGGCTCAACCAGAAGAGTCAATTCCATCTTATAAATCAGCGACTTATGCAGATTGGAGATCTGCCGTTGAACTCGAGCTCAAGGGAGTTCCGATCGAGAAGAAGCTCGTTACCCGGACCCCGGAAGGGATTGATGTGCTGCCACTTTATCGCCGGGAGGACGCGCCGGCGACCTGCGCGGCCAATGCGCCTGGTCAACCGCCTTTTGTGCGCGGTACGCGACTGCCCGGTGAGCCAAAGGTGCGTTGGGAGGCCCGGACGGAAGCGACGATTTACGAGTTTTCTCCTTTACCGTCGCTGGCGATGGCCATCGCTGCCGCGAAGCACGACGCGACCGCGGTGATCCCGGCCGACCCGCTGGGCTGGCTGCTCAGTCATGGTTCGCTCCCGCTGTCACTGCCGGCCTGCTTCGATGATCTGGCGGAAGGCATCCGGGAGGCCGACACGGCCGGCTTGCCTGCCCGCACGGTGGGGATTGGCGCGCAGATCTGGCACGAGTCCGGGGCGAATAGCGTTCAGGAGCTGGCCTTCGCCATGGCGACGGGCGCTGAATATTGGCGACAGCTGCTCGACCGCGGCATCTCGCCGGCTCAGGTCGCCGCTCGCACGCAGATCGAGTTCGCGGTCGGCGTCGATTTGTTCATGGAGGCCGCGAAATTGCGGGCGGCCCGCGTGCTCTGGAGCAAACTGGCGCACGCTTTCGGTGCTGACGCCGAAGCCCAGAAGGTGTTCGTTGCCGCCCGCAGCGCCACCTGGGACAAGACGGTGTACGATCCCCATGTGAATCTGCTCCGGATTACCACGCAGGCGCTGTCCGCGGTGCTGGGCGGGGCCGACGCGATCACCCTCCAACCGTTCGACGAGCTGGCGGGCGGACCGACGGAATTGGGAGAGCGCATGTCGCGCAATCTTCACGACATCCTGGCCGAAGAATTCTGTTTCGAGCATCAAATCGATCCGGCTGGCGGCTCCTGGTATGTTGAAGTGCTAACCGACCAACTGGCGCGCCGCGCTTGGGGGCTCTTCCAGGAAATCGAGAAGCAGGGCGGTATGGCCAAGGCGGTGCTGGCGGGCTATCCCCAGCAACTTGTGGCCAAGGCGGCGGCGGAGAAACAAGCGCTCGTCGACACCCGCCGGCGTCCGATCCTTGGCACTACGGTCCAGCCCAACCTGCGGGAGGAGTCGCAGCCGGAGCCAAAGAGCGACCTGGCCGCCGGATCCAAACGCAAGTCGGTGCCCAAGCCGATCAAGAGTTTCTCCGCGTTGGTCGCCGCCGCGGTCAAGCGGACCACGCTGCCGACCCTGCGCATCGCGTGGACGCAGAAACGCGACTCCGGCCCGACCGTGGCCGCGCTTAAGCCGTCTCGCGGAGCAGAGGGATTTGAAGCGGTGCGCCGCGCCGGCGACGATTTCCGTACGCGCACGGGCAAGCGCGCCAAAGTTTTCCTCGCCAAGATTGGTCCGGCGAAGCAGCACAAAGCCCGCGCCGATTTCGCCAGCGGTTTTTTTGCGGTTGGAGGCTTTGAGATTGATGGAAAAAAGAGCTTCACGACGGCGGAAGAGGCCGCCGAGGCCGCCCTCGCGTCGGGTGCGGCGGTCGCCGTGCTTTGCTCCACCGACGAGACTTATCCGGAACTCGCGCCAGTCTTTGCCCGTCGGATCAAGACCGCCAAGCCGGGTCTGGCCGTCGTCCTGGCCGGACAACCTGGAGAACGCGAAGCCGAATTCCGCGCCGCGGGTTTCGACGATTTCATCCATATCCGTACCAACCTCCGCACCACCCTTTCCCAGCTGCAACGCCTTGCCGGTGTCCTTTCATGAAAGCCTTTCCGGATTTTCCCCAGATCTCCTTCGATGAACCGACGACGCTTCCGGCGCCAGTCCCCGGCGCCCCGGTCGCGGCGTCATGGATGACCAGCGAGCAAATCGCTGTGCCGCCGATCTGCACCGCGTCGGATATCGGCGCGGTCGCGCAGCCGCTCGATTCAATGCCGGGGTTCCCGCCCTTCCTCCGTGGACCCTATCCGACGATGTATGTCGCGCGTCCGTGGACGGTGCGCCAGTATGCCGGATTCTCGACGGCCTCCGAGAGCAATGCCTTCTACCGGCGCAATCTTGCGGCGGGCCAGATGGGTTTGTCGGTGGCGTTCGATCTCGCCACGCATCGGGGCTACGACTCCGACCATCCGCGGGTGGTGGGCGATGTCGGCAAGGCCGGCGTGGCCATCGACTCGATCCTCGATATGAAGCAGCTGTTTGACAGCATCCCGCTGCGCGAAGTGTCGGTTTCGATGACGATGAACGGGGCGGTGCTCCCGATCATGGCGTTCTACATCGCGGCGGCACTGGAGCAAGGGGCGAAGCTCCCGGAGCTGGCGGGCACGATCCAGAATGACATCCTCAAGGAATTCATGGTGCGCAACACCTACATCTACCCGCCGTTGCCCTCGATGCGCATCATTGCGGACATTTTTGCGTACTGCGCGCGGAACATGCCCAAGTTCAACTGCATCTCGATCTCGGGCTACCACATGCAGGAAGCCGGAGCCACCGCCGACCTTGAGCTGGCGTACACCCTGGCGGACGGGCTCGAATACCTGCGGACCGGCGTCAAGGCCGGCATTGACATCGATGCGTTTGCCCCGCGCCTGAGCTTCTTCTGGGCCGTCGGCAAGAACTTCTTCATGGAGATCGCCAAGATGCGCGCGGCGCGTGTGCTCTGGTCGGAAATGGTGGCGCAGTTCAGCCCCAAGAATCCAAAGTCGCTGGCGCTGCGCACGCACTCGCAGACTTCCGGCTGGAGTCTGACCGCCCAGGACCCGTTCAATAATGTTGCCCGCACCTGTCTCGAAGCGCTGGCCGCGGTTGGCGGGCAGACGCAGTCGCTGCACACGAACTCGCTCGACGAGGCGATGGCGCTGCCCACCGATTTCTCGGCCCGCATCGCCCGGAACACCCAACTTTATCTCCAGCAGGAGACCGGAATCTGCCGCACCGTGGATCCTTGGGCCGGTTCCTATTACGTCGAGTTCCTCACGGACGCCCTCCTCAAGAAGGCGCGCCAGCATCTGGCCGAGGTCGAGGCCCTCGGCGGCATGGCCAAAGCCATCGAGACCGGTCTGCCCAAGATGCGCATCGAGGAGGCCGCCGCCCGGCGTCAGGCCGCGATCGACTCCGGCAAGGAAACC
Organism: Opitutia bacterium; assembly: GCA_003142955.1. Taxonomy (GTDB): domain Bacteria; phylum Verrucomicrobiota; class Verrucomicrobiia; order Opitutales; family Opitutaceae; genus Fen-1467. The sequence goes on from PLOH01000051.1 coordinate 26,192, forward strand.
ATCATTGGCGTCAACAAGTCCGTGCTCGAGCACGAGGCGCCGATGGACATCCTGGAAGTGGACAATACCGCGGTGCGCCTGGCCCAGGTCCAGCGCCTGAACGAGCTCAAGGCATCGCGGGATTCCGCTGCGGTCAAGCGGGCGCTCGAGGCGATCACCGGCGCGGCCCGCGACGGATCGGGCAATCTGCTGGAGCTGGCCGTCATCGCGGCGCAGGCGCGCGCGACTCTGGGCGAGATCTCCGACGCCATGGAGGCGGTGTATGGACGCCATCAGGCGGTCATTCGCACCATCGCCGGCGTCTATCGGTCCGAGTTTGGCGCCAGCCCCGAGATCGACGAAGTCCGCGCCATGACCGACGCATTCGCCGCCCGCGAAGGCCGGCGGCCCCGGATCTACATCGCCAAACTCGGCCAGGACGGTCACGACCGCGGCGCGAAGGTCGTCGCCACCGCGTATGCGGATTTTGGATTCGACGTCGACATTGGGCCACTGTTTCAGACGCCGGACGAAGCGGCCCGTCACGCGGTCGAGAACGACGTGCATGTCGTGGGCATGAGTTCGCTCGCCGCCGGCCACAAGACGTTGCTGCCCCAGTTGGTCGAGGAGCTGAAGAAACTGGGCCGTCCGGACATTCTGGTGGTTTGTGGCGGCGTGGTGCCGCAACAGGACTACGATGCTCTTCGCGCGGCCGGTGCCGCAGCCATTTTTGGTCCCGGAACCAAGCTGCCGTTCGCCGGGCGCGAGGTCATGCGCCTGCTCGCCGACTGAGACGGCATCCGGCGCCCGCGAGTTGGTGGCATTTTCGACTGGGTCGCCGCGTGTTCCTCCGCCGTAGGGGCGCGATCTTGTCGCGCCCTCCGCAATGGGCGCAGCAAGCCTGCGCCCCCAAGGGAGGAAATCTGACATTCCAACCGAGAACCAATTGGTCCGGCGGTTCACAAATCGGGGCTGGAATGACAGATTGCCATCAGCGGGACCGGCTCCATCGTTCTCGATCGCTATTGCTGATGAAACATCCTCCTGAACATCCGGACTGGCGGCCTGAGGACGCCGGGCCGGAGTTTGCCGTCCGCATCGTTCCGGCCCGGGCCGCGCCGGCAACCGTGAGCCGGGCGTCGCGTCCGTCGCGCCGGCGCCAGTTTTCGCCCGAAGAATACGCCCAGGGCGTGCTGCGGGCTGATCGGACGCTGCTCGCACAGACCATCACCGTGGTCGAAAGCGATGCCGCGGCGCGCATTGCTGAGGCGCAGAACATCCTCGCCCTCCTGTTGCCGCGGACCGGTCGGTCGATCCGCGTCGGCATCACTGGTGTGCCGGGGGCAGGCAAGAGCTCGCTCATCGAGGCCTTTGGCACCTGGCTGTGCCGGCAGGGCAAGAAGGTCGCAGTGCTGGCGGTCGATCCGAGCAGCAGCGTCAGCCATGGGAGCATCCTGGGCGACAAAACGCGCATGGAGCAGCTGGCGCGGGAACCAAATGCGTTCATCCGGCCCTCTCCTTCCGGTGGCGCGCTGGGCGGCGTGGCCCGCAAGACGCGCGAGACGATCCTGGTGTGCGAAGCGGCGGGGTACGACGTCATCCTGGTTGAGACCGTTGGCGTGGGGCAGAGCGAGATCGCCGTCCGTTCGATGGTGGATTTTCTGCTCCTGCTGACGATCACCGGAGGTGGCGACGACTTGCAGGGCATGAAGCGCGGCTCGATGGAGCTGGCGGACGCCGTGGTCGTCGCCAAGGCTGACGGGGACAATGTCACCCGGGCGCAGGTCACGCGGCGAATGCTCCAGGATTCACTCCATTACCTCGCGCCGCCGACCCCAGGATGGCCGGCGCGCGCGCTGATGTGCTCGGCGCGCAGCGGCGAGGGCGTGCCCGACTTGTGGTCGATGATCGAGGAATTCCTTCATCTCACGCGTGGAAATGGGGCGCTGGGGGAACGCCGCCGGCGGCAGAACCTCGCGTGGGCGCAATCCATGATCGAGGAGACGTTGCGCAGTCATTTCTTCCGGCAGCCCAAAGTGGCGGCGCGACGCCCGGCCTGGGAAAAGGCCATCCTCGACGGGCAGATCCCCGTGACCGCGGCCGTGCAGGAGTTGCTGGCGTTGGGCGGAAGTTAGGCCGACAAACCATTGGGTTAACGATCCAGGAGCCTGTTTGCAGGCGATCTTCCCTTTGGAATCGCCTGCAAGCAGGCTCCTACAAGTACTTGAATCCTCAGGGCACGGAAACGACCGTGCAGCGCGCGGTGGTTTCCACGTAACTCGTGACCGGGCTTTTGGCCGCGCTGGCGACCGCGCCATGGTCGTGCCGGCCCATGATGATGCAATCGGCATTGATGCTGCCGCCAAACTTGACGATCTCCCGGGCGGGTTCGCCGGCGCGAACCGTCGTAGATACCTGGAAACCCTCTGCTCGCAGATACCGTTCCAGCCGCTCGAGTTCGGCGGCTGATTCGCCGACGTCTTCCCCGCTGGCGACGCCAGGGGCCAACGCGCCATCGCCGGGCGAGACATGCATCAGGACGAGTGCACTCCGGTTCCGCCGCGCCAGCATCGCGGCGCATTCAATGACTTCGGGGGTTTCCTCGGAGAAATCGATGGGAACGAGGATGGTGCTCATCGGCTTGTTATAACAGCGGAGAGGCGGGCATGCTCCGCAGATCTTGCGAAAGATCGTGCGGTTTCCCGGTGCGCAGTCGCCGCGATTTGGCAGAGCAAGATACGCTCATCAATTGGCAAGCGGTGCGAAGCAAAGTAAGGGGGATTAGAGTACACAAGCATCGTGGTTCTTTGGTTACCCCAGATCCGGGTGTTCCTCGGAGAGGGCGCCCCGGTCAACGGCTCTGGAATCGCTTCTGACAGGGGCGCCGGTTTGTGAAGATTCCGCCCGAATTAATCCACGGGCGGCTGGTGAACACGATTAGGAAAGACCTGCGTGATTCACGTGATTGAGGACTAAGTGCGCAGCTCCCCGCGGACAACCGCGGGGAGCTTGCACCGCCAAACGACTGGCCGGCCTCCCGGCGCTTGTTTTCCAACCTGACCCAACAGCAACGCCGCCCGCGGATCGCATCAGCTGCGACGCGGGCGGCGGCATTTTCGGAGGCCTTCGAAAACGCGACGTGGGTTCCGCGCCGATACGGGATCATGCAGTAGGAAGGTCGCTGGCGACCGATGATCGCCCGCAAGCGGGCTTCCTACACCCGCACACCAATCGGTTCGCGAGTGCACGAGGAGAATTGCCAGCAATTGCAAAACTCCGGGTCAGAGGCGTGCGATCAGCAGCTCCTTTTGGAAGAGGAGTTCCTTCGGTAGATCGCTGTAGAGCTTCAGGAAAAGCTCGTCCTGCATGAGAACTTCGCGCTTCCAATCCTCCACATCGATCGCCAGCACCTGCTGGAGTTTGTCGCGATCGTAGCCGGGCAGCCCCTCGATGTCGAACTGCTCGATCCAGGGCATCCAGCCGAGCGGGGTCTCTTCGGCGGCGACCCGACCCTGGCAGCGGTCAACGATCCATTTGAGCACGCGCATGTTCTCGCCGAAGCCGGGCCACAGGAACTTGCCGTTCGCGTCCTTGCGAAACCAATTGACGTGAAAAATCTTCGGCGGGCGCTTGATGAGCTTTCGCATCCGGAGCCAGTGCTCGAAGTAGTCGCCCATGTTGTAGCCGGCAAACGGCAGCATCGCCATGGGGTCGCGGCGGACCTTGCCCACGGCGCCCGCGGCGGCGGCGGTGGTTTCTGAGCCCACGGTGGCGCCGACAAAAACGCCATGGACCCAGTTGAAGGTCTGGAAGACCAGTGGCATCGTCGTGGCGCGACGCCCGCCAAAGACGATGGCGCTGATCGGGACGCCTTCCGGCTTCTCCCAGTCGGGGTCGAGACACGGGCACTGGGCTGCCGGCGCGGTGAAGCGGGCATTCGGATGAGCCGAGGGCCGGCCGCATCCTGGAATCCAGCTCTGGCCCTGCCAGTCGGTGAGGTGAGCCGGAGCTTCCTTGGTCATGCCTTCCCACCAGACATCGCCGTCATCGGTCAGGGCGACGTTGGTGAAAATCGTGTTCGTCCGGATCGAATCCATGGCATTCGGGTTGGAGTCGTAGGACGTGCCCGGGGCGACACCGAAGAAGCCGGCCTCGGGATTGATGGCATGGAGGCGGCCGTCAGCGCCGGGCTTGAGCCAGGCAATGTCATCGCCGAGGGTGGTGACCTTCCAGCCCTTGAAGTGGGCCGGCGGGATCAGCATGGCGAAGTTGGTCTTGCCGCAGGCACTCGGGAAGGCCGCGGTGACGTAGGTCGCATTCCCCTGAGGATCCTCGACCTTGAGGATGAGCATATGCTCGGCCATCCATCCCTCGTCGCGGGCCATGCAGGAGGCGATGCGCAGGGCGTAGCATTTCTTGCCGAGCAAGGCGTTGCCGCCGTAGCCGCTGCCGAACGACCAGATCGACCGTTCCTCGGGAAAATGAACGATGTACTTGGTGGCGTTGCACGGCCACGGCACGTCCTTGTCCCCGGGGTTGAGCGGCCGGCCGACCGAGTGCAGGCAGGGCACAAACTCGCCGTCATCCCCCAACACGGGCCAGACGGCCGCGCCCATGCGCGTCATGATCCGCATGTTGGCCACGACGTAGGGAGAGTCGGTTATCTCAACGCCGATATGCGACAGGGGCGAGCCGAGCGGTCCCATGCTGAACGGGATGACATACATCGCGCGTCCGCGCATGCAGCCCTGGAAAAGGCCGTGCAGCGTCGCCTTCATCTCGCGGGGCGGCATCCAGTTATTCGTGGGGCCGGCGTCCTCTTGGCGCTGGCTGCAGATAAACGTGCGGTCCTCCACGCGGGCCACGTCAGAATGATCCGAGCGCACGTAAACACAGTTGGGTCGTTTAACCGGGTCGAGGCGCAGGGCGGTGCCGCTCTGCACCATCTGCTCGACCATCCGGTCGAATTCCGCCGGGGAACCGTCGCACCATTCGACGGCCGCTGGCTGGCAAAGCGCGGCCACCTCATCGACCCATGCGGCCAGTCGGGCGTGGCGCGTGGGCGAAGACGGACGCTGGTGGAGGGTAGGGGAGGTTTTCTCGGGCGTGATTTGCATGTGCGTAGAGGACTTAAGCCTAGTCAATGTCAGCTGGACCCACTGTTCAGGTATTGCTCAATCGTGCGCGGAATTTGTGTTTTCGTTTGCACCTGGGCACTCGTTGGGTGGATGTTGGCCCGCGCGCCTAGTCCATGTTGAACGAGATTCCATCGCCGCAATCGCGGAGCAAGAGCATTTTCGAACACCTTAAGGCCTCTCCCATCTGGCGGGAGTACGAAAAGGCCTTTGCCGACGCCACCGGGCTCCCGCTGGGTTTGCGGCCGGTGGAGACGTTCCAGTTTCCGCTGGCCGGGCACAAGAACGAGAACCCTTTCTGCGCGCTGCTCGCCCAGACCAACAAGTCCTGTTCCGCCTGTTTGCAGATGCAGCAGGGACTCGCGGAGGCGGCCAAGGGCGAGGCCCAGACGCTGCGGTGCTTCGCCGGGCTCTGCGATACCGCCGTTCCGATCCGCGTGGGCGAGAATCTGATCGCCTTTTTGCAGACCGGCCAGGTGTTCCTGCACCGGCCGAGCCAGAAAGAATTCAAGCGGGTGACGCGCCAGCTGCTCGAGTGGGGCCGGGAAATTGACGTCCGGCGGATCGAAGAGGCTTATTTCCAGACGCGGGTCATTTCGAAACGCCAATATGATTCGATCGTCCGTCTCCTCGTCATTTTCTCCCAGCATCTGGCGGCGTTGAGCAACCAGCTGATGGTGCGGGAGGAGACGGCTGAGGTGCCGATGATCGCCCGGGCCCGGAGCTACATTGCCACTCACCAGAATGAGGAACTCTCGCTTAAGGAGGTGGCTCGCGCGGTCAACACCAGCGCCTTCTATTTCTGCAAGATGTTCAAACAGGCAACCGGCCTGACCTTTACTGATTACCTGGCGCGGGTCCGGGTCGAAAAGGTGAAGAACCTTTTGCTTAATCCGCACAAGCGCATCAGCGAGGCGGCCTTCGAGGCCGGCTTCCAGTCACTGTCGCAGTTCAACCGGGTCTTCAAGAAGATCGAAGGGCTGTCGCCGAGCGATTTTCGCGACCAACTGCATTCCACCGCGAGTTCCGCGTTGGGTTAGATTCGGTCCGGGGCAGCGGGCACACCGGCTTGCTGCGTGCGCCATTGCGCACGGCGCGCCGGTTCATCGGCGAATACCGGCAGACCTCGCAGAAGGCGTGAATCTCCCGGTGGGCGAGGAAACGGAAGGTCAGCAGCAGTTCGTCCACGCACTCGGTGGCTTCGAGATCGTCGAGGTGGTGCTGGCTGCGGGGCACCGTCTGGGCGACAAAGGCCAGCGCGGCGTGGCCGGCGATGAAGTAGTTGATCAGTGGATTCAGGCGGCAGTGGCAGCTGATTCCGACACTGCGGGCCGCTGGCGGGTGCCGCGACAGCCACTGGTGGGTGGAGCGGCTGCGGAAGAGCGAAAACAGCTGTTGCAGCGACTCGTCCATCAAATAAACGAGCGTATCCGGCAGGCCGAGCGGCGTGGTCGCCGGCGCGGCGCGCAAGAGGATCTCCCACGTGCGCCTGATGTCGGCACGGTGGCCGTCCAGCGCCTCCAGATACCCTTGCTTCATTGCGCCAGTGTGGCAGGGAACGCCCTCTTCGGCAGCGCACGGCTTGGCAAGCTTTGCGCATTTCTTGCAGTAAGAAACGCCGAGGATTCGACCGGACTTCCGCGCGACCCAGCCGGCTTCGCCGAAACGATGCAGCCGGATGTAGGGCCGCCGCTGGTC
>PLOH01000025.1:0-2661 GCA_003142955.1 Opitutia bacterium
AACAACAGATTGCGTTGCTCGGCCTGGCCTCGAAGAACCTCTGGGATTCCGGCGTCGCCCAGATCCGCGGTTTCCGGGCCGGTAACTACGGCGCCAATCTGGACACCTGCCGCGCGCTGGCCGCCGTGGGCATCCCGTTTGACTTCAGCTATGACGCCGCCTTTCCCGCCGGGTGCTGCATGTTGCCCCTGGCTGCGCGTTTGTGCCAACCCGCGCCTTTGGAGGGCGTGATCGAGGTCCCCACCTCGGTTTTCGAGGATTACCCCGGCCATATCCGGCACGCCCAGCTTTGTGGGTCCTCATTTGCGGAGATGCGCCGCGCTCTGAATCAGGCCTGGCGTCTGGGTTGGAGCCATTTCGTGATCCTCTCCCACAGCTTCGAGCTGATCAAGCGCAGCCGGCGGGCGGATTGCCTGGGCCACCTGAACCCGATGGCACTGAGCCGCATGGAGAGTTTGTGCCGGTTTCTCAAGGCGGAGAACGACCGCTTCGAGACGATCGGCTGCGAGTCCCTGGAAGAGGTGCAGTTCAGCAGACATGCGGCCGGGTCCCCGTTGCGCGGGTCGTGGTGGAACACAGCCGTGCGCTGTGCGGAACAAGCCTGGGGCCGCCTGTCGCGATAGCGGCCCAACCGTCGATCGGTCAGAAGTTAGAGACTTCATCGGCGACAGCCTGGTAAATGCCGACGACCGATCTGGTGTAGGCCTCGGGCGTATATTCCCGAGCGGCGGACCTGGCGGCTGCTCCCAAGCGTCCGGCCAGGTCCCGATCGTCGAGCAGTGCGCTAATGGCGCGGCTGAGGGCCTGAGGGGCGTGACGCTCCACAACCAAGGCCGTATTCCCGTCCGACACCAACTCGGCCGCGCCACCCGCGTCGGTAGAGACTATCGGCAGACCCGCGGCCATGGCTTCCAGCAGCACGTTGGGAGATCCTTCGCTGTGGGAGGGCAGGACGAAAGCGTCAGCCAGCCCGTAGTATGTCCGAATATCCTCCTGGTGACCGGTGAAAAGAACGCAATCGGCGAGTCCAAGCTCATGTGAGCGCTGCTGCAACACGGCGCGTTCGGGTCCGTCTCCCACAAGAACAAAGCGAACACCAGCGCAGCCGCGGGCCGCGCGAAGAAGGGCGATGGCGTCAAGCAAATCGACATGGCCCTTCTCTTTGGAAAGCCGCCCGACAGCCAGCACGACGCGAGTATCCGCCGGGATTGCCAGGCGGTTTCGCAGAGCCGCCATCTCGCTCGACGACGGCGGAGCAAATGGCGCCACGATATTGTGGCGGACGAAGATTCTCTCGGGTGAGACGCCGGAACGTTGCAGATCCGCCGCAAAGGCGCGGCACACAGTAACGATATGAGGGGCCCCGCGCAACGCCCACCACCCGATGCGACTATAGAACCGGTCTCTCGCGTCCCTCGACGTGAAACCATGAAAGAACGCGATCCATGGAATACGCCTCTGGAGGCCCGTGAGCCGCACCAGGAAGTGGGACTTGGAATTATGCGTCTGCAGGATATCCGGCTTCTCGGAACGGATAATGGCCAGCAGTTGGCGAATGACCCGTGGATCTCCGGGGTGCCGCTCACGTATCACATGCGTGCGGATGCCCGCTGCGTTCAGGGCGGAGATGAACCGGTTCGCGGGTGAGGACGGCCGATCAAACGCGATGACGGACAGCTCAACGGCAGGCAGGTCCGAAGGGACAGAGGCTTGCAGGTGCCGGCCGAAGGCGATCAGGTTCTTCGCCGGCCCCGTCACCCACTGGGATTCCATCATCGCGAGGACGCGGATTTTGCGAACGGGAGGGGGCAGGCACGCGCCACCGGCAACGCTCATAGATGTTCGGACCCTTCCAGAACTGCGACTATAATAACATTTATGTCTTTCGGGGCCTGATGTGCGAATCTGCCTGGTCTACCAGGGCGAGTTCCCGTTCGCCCACGCAGAACGTATCGTGAAAGTCTCGCGAACTCTCAAGGGTGCGGGTCACGAGGTGTTCCTGCTGTGCAATAACTATGGAACTTTTTCGGAGTCCGAGGAACAAACCGGCGACATCTATACGATTCGCATCAAGCCGACCCTCACAAACCAGAAACTCAACAAGGTTCTGAAGTTCCCGGTTTTTCTCAACCCTCTGTGGCTGGTTCAACTCTTCCGCGTCGTGCGCCGGTTTCGGATCGACGCCATTCAAGTCATCGATCTACCTCTTGCCGCCGCCGCACTAGCGGTCGGCCGCCTGCTGCGCAAACCCGTGCTCATGGACATGTGGGAGAACTACCCCGAAGCGTTGAAAGGGTGGCTGCAACTGGGCTGGAAGAACCGGGTTTTCAAGAACCCAACGGCTGCCCGCGCAGTGGAACTGTGGGTGACGCCCCGGATGGACCACATCTTCACGGTTGTCGAAGAGCAGAAGGAGCGGCTGATTGGGGATGGCGTGCGGCCCGAATGCGTCTCCGTGGTAACCAACGCGGTGGATATGGAATTGTTCGCGAGCAGTCCCGTCCGCTTCGATACGCCGCTCGACGCGGAACCGGACGCTTACAAGCTTTTCTATGCGGGCCTCTTGGGGACCGAACGAGGGTTGGACGACATCATACGGGCGCTCGGCTTGCTGCAAGGCCGAATCCCCTCAATCCATCTCTATCTCGCCGGCACCGGGAG
>PLOH01000025.1:2703-3294 GCA_003142955.1 Opitutia bacterium
GAGTGCTCGTGCGGTTTCGTGTTCACGTCCGGGGACCCGGCCGACGCCGCGGCCAAGATCGAGGAGGCCTACGCTTTGCGGGGAGTCCCGGAGATTGGCTTGAGGGGCCAGCGATCGGTGGAAGCCCGGTACACCTGGGACAAGGCGTCGGCCAGCCTGATAAAGGCTTACGAGGACCTTGCGCGGGCCAGAGGGCTTCCAGGTCCGGCGAACGGGAAACCGGCCGTCCCTGAAAATGGCGGAAAGCCGCAGTGATCCCTCATTGCGGCCCGGCACGAGCCGGCGTGCACACCCTGCCGGGGTCCGCAACTTACCGGGGGCGTTTCTTGAGGACAAGACACATGTCGGGCATAAGCATGCCGGCCGAATAGCCGAACGGTCCGAGCAGCGCCGCAACCAGCCTGATGGCGGCTCTAATCCACGGATGAAGCCCGATTTCGGCCTTCATCTTGAAAAATGCGGAGCCGCCGTCCTGCAACAACAGATCCTCCGTCCCCCGAAAGTGGCGCTTGAACTGCCTGGGCCAGACGCCCCTCGGCCGGTTCTTCTTTCGAAAGAACGGCCATAGCCGGCTGCTTGTGCCAAAAACCA
>PLOH01000029.1 GCA_003142955.1 Opitutia bacterium
TTGGCGGCGCGCCAGTAGGCGTCCATTTTGCGCAAGAGATCCGGGGTGAGTGCGTTGGCGTTCATGGTTCAATCCTTTTGGTTCACCGCGTGGAATGCGAGAATGCGACCCACTGAGCGCGCAATCATGAGTTCTTCGTCGGTGCGGATCACCCGCACCGCGGCCGGGCTGGCGTCGGTGGAAATCAATGCTGCATTCTGCCCGTTGCGCGGCTCGCTCAGTTCGATGCCGAGGAAGCCCAGCCCTTCGCAGATGCGGGTGCGGATCGCCGGGCAGTTTTCTCCGATGCCGGCGGAGAAGACCAATGTTTCTAGTCCGCCGAGGGCAGCGGCGAATGCGCCGATCCATTTCTTTGCCTGGTAGCAGAACAGCGCGACGGCTTCCGCTGCCCGGACGTCAGTGGTCTCCCGGGCGAGCAGGTCGCGCATGTCGGAGCTGGTTTCGGAAATGCCGAGCAGACCCGACTCGTGGTTGACCATTTCGTAATACTGTTTCGCGGTGAGTTTTTCGGTTCGCGCGAGATAGGGCGCAAGGCCGGGATCCAGATCGCCCGAACGGGTGCTCATCACCAGTCCTGCCGTCGGAGTAAACCCCATGCTCGTGTCGATGCTCTTCCCCTCATGCACGGCCGCCAGACTGGCCCCATTCCCCAAGTGCGCCAGGATCACGCGTCCTTGGGCCACTTTCGCTCCGGCCACCCGCGCGAGTTCTTCCATCAGATAAGCATAAGACAGGCCGTGGAAACCATAGCGTTGCACTCCTTTGGCGTCGAAGCGCCGGGGAATCGGAAGCAGCTTGGCGACTCGCGGCATGGATTGATGAAATGCCGTGTCGAAACAGGCCAGCTGGGGCAGTTTGGGATGCCGCTGGCGGAACGCCTCAATCAGTTCGATCTCGCGGGGCAGATGATCCGGGTCGTACGGCCGGATGCGATGCAGCTCATCCAGCAAATCCTGGGTGATGATCTCGGGCTGGGTGTGTTTCATCCCATGGACAACCCGGTGTCCCAGCGCCGCGACCGAAGCAAATCCATCCTGCTTCTCGAGCCAGTCAATCAAGACATTCGCGCCCGACCGGTGATCGGAGGCAGTGATCCTCTGACTACCCTGCCCATTTCCGGACGGGGCGGTGAACGTCAGATTGGTCCCGCTCAGGCCGATGCGATCGACCTTTCCAAAAAGTCCCCGCTGCAGCGGCTCGCCAGCTTGGTAAAGCGCGAACTTGATGCTCGATGAACCGCCGTTGATCGTCAGGATGGATTGCATATCGGCCGAGTTGTAGGAGCTCGCTCGCTCGCGACCTGCCCTCTGCCGGCCTGGCGAAGGAGGATAACAGATGAGGAATCGCCTGCGAGCAGGTTCCTCCATTGCCCAACAGGGAATCGAAGCGATTTCAATTGAGGGCGCATGGCGAACGCAGGATTCCTGTTCAAGCGGCCGAGCCCCCAGAGGCAACCTTCGCCTTCCGTGGCGTCAAGTCCGCTAGATCGTAGTTCAACAGATCGCCGATCTGCTCGATGCTTAGGTCAGCCGGCGGTTGAGCTGCCAGCATCTTCGAATCCTGGGCATAGTGGCCTTGCCGCACGAAGACGGTGGTCACACGCTGGCCCCAGCGTCTTTTGACGGCGGCAAGTATCCGCGGCTTGTCATCCACCAGAACATAATGAGCCGCCGGATACCGGGCGGCCACGTCCGCCAGCTCGCGCTCCTTATGCACATAAATCAATGCGTGCCCATGGACGGCTTCATAAAGACCGGAGCGGTCCACTTTGCGGGGCTGGAAAACAACGTCGCCGTCGCTGAGCAGGACGGCAGTTCCCCATGGCTTGACGTGGTCAATGACGTCGAGCGCGTGGGGGAAAAGACGCTTGGCAAACGGATAGTTGATGAGAAAACGCGAGACGGCCAGCAGGCCCAGATCATGGGGATACTCACTGCGGTAACGCTGCAAGGCGCCCAAATAGTCGGCGTAACCAAGCCGGGTTCGCAGTTGCTCAAAAATGGCCCAGTACGATCGCGCCCGTTTGGCGCCGACCTCGCGCTGGAGATATTTTGCCAGGTCGGCGATGACGCGGTCATTGTTTAGCAGCGTATTGTCGACGTCGAACAGGAAGACGACTCTGCTGGCAATCGAACCATTGGCCTGGTTGCCTTGAATGCCCGGTCTGGGAGAGCGGTGCATAAAACAGGGGGTGACTTTGCTTCGGGGGCGTTGTGCCCGGCCTAGGCCAACTTCACGACCATCTTGCCCACGTTTACCCCCGAGAAAAGGCCGAGGAACGCGTCCACCGCCTGGTCGATTCCTTTGGCCACCGTCTCTCTGTTCTTCAGTTTGCCGGTGCGGAAATAGCCACCCACTTCTTTTTCAAAATCCCCCTGACGATCCAGCCAATCGCGAACGATCAGTCCCTTCATCGTCAGCCGTTTGGTGATCATATTAAAGAGATTGGAAGGGCCGGGCCGCGGCTTCTCCTCGTTGTAACCGGAGATGCCGCCACAGGCGATGATCCGGCCATGCACCCGCAAAGCCGAGAGCGCGGCTTCGAGCGTTTCGCCGCCGACATTATCGAAGTAAACATCGATCCCGTCCGGTGCCTCCAGGTTTAGTTGTTCGAGGACCGAGCCGGCCTTGTAATCGAAGGCGATGTCAAACCCGCATTCTTCGCGCAGGAACAGGACCTTCGCCTCCGAACCGGCAGACCCGATAACCCGACACCCGCGCAATTTCGCCAGTTGNNATTTCCGACCGCACCGGCCGCTCCCGAAATATAGATGGTCTCACCGGCCTTTAACTCCACCAGGTTTAAACCAGCCCAGGCGGTCATGCCCGTCATGCCGAGGGCACCAAGATAGGCCGAGAGCGGCTGAACGTCGCGGCTGACCGGATGCAACGCCGTCGGTGAGGTTATGGAATATTCCCGCCAGCCGAGGTTGGAAGTGACCGCATCGCCCGGCTTGAATTCCCTGGCGCGCGATTCGACAACCTCGCCGACGGCGCCGCCGTCGAGCGGTTGGCCAAGCTCGAACGGTGGAACATACGATTTCCCGTCGTTCATGCGACCGCGCATGTAAGGGTCCACCGACATGAAGAGGTTGCGAACGAGTACCTCCTGGTTCTGCAGCGGCCGCAGTTCGGTTTGGGCCAAGCGAAAGTTGGCGGCAGTGGGAATCCCTTTGGGGCGGGAGACCAGCCGGATCTCGCGGCTTGAAGTTTTTGACATAGGAATGATGCAGTTGGAGACAATCTGGTCTCAATCTGGCTTGGCCGGAATGATGCGATGGGAATTGGAGGGCGGTGCCTGACCCTGCGGCATTTTTCAGGGCAAGGCGGGGTCAGGCGAGCCCGCCCTACAGTGAGAGGGTTTCGGCGCGCTCATTTTTGCCAAAGGAGCCAGCCGGCCTCGAGGGGCACGGCGAGGCCGTCGTAGTGGGGCATGATGCGCGCCGTATAGTCCGCGGCCGGGCGGGCCGCAGACACCGTCGCGCCGAAAACATAGCCGCCGGCTTCACCCGGCAGTTGCCGCCGGCGCGTCATTTCCTGTCGAGCCGTGGCACCGCCCGTGAGCGCATCGGCGTACAACTCTACCCGGAACAGGTCCGGACTCGCGCCCTCCAAAAAGACCTTCACCGCGATATCGTGCTGCCCCGCTTTGGTTTCCACGGTCACGGCGCCAAACCGGATCGCGCCCCATTTGAGCGCGAGTTCATTTTGCCAATCGACCAGCTTCCGGGCTGCGGCGCCGTTGTCGGCGGCGCGCCCCCGATACGCGCTGGCAGCGGGAAGATAGTGCTGCTCGGTATACTCGCGCACTGTGCGACTGGCGGAGAACCGGGGCGTTAACCGCGTCATGCTCTCCCGGATTCGCGCCACCCAGGCGGTGGGTAGGCCCTTGTCGTTTCGGGTGTAGAATTCCGGTATCACCTCCTGTTCGAGTCGCTCGTAGAGCGCCTCGGCCTCGGCCGTGTCCCAAGCGGGATTGTCGCCGTGCTCCTCGCCGTCGCCCAAGGCCCAGCCGACTTGCGGCGTATAGGCTTCGGCCCACCAGCCGTCCAACTCGGAGAGATTGATGCCGCCGTTGACGAGCACTTTCATTCCGCTCGTCCCGCTTGCTTCCCACGGCCGCCGGGGCGTATCGATCCAGACGTCAATTCCTTGGACCAAATGTTCGGCCAGAAGCATGTCGTAGTCGGCCAGAAAGATCACCGGCGGGCTCGCATCGCTGCGGCGAATGAAACGCGTCCATTCCTGGATCAGCGCCTGACCGGCCAAGTCGGCCGGGTGCGCCTTGCCCGCGAGAATGAGCTGCGCCGGGCGCTGGGGATTCTTGAGAATCCGGAGGAGCCGCTCGGGATCGTGCAGCAGGAGGTTGGGCCTTTTGTAAGTCGCAAAGCGGCGCGCAAACCCGAGGGTAAGCACCCCGGGATCCAGCCGGGCTTGGGTCCGCGCAATGGCCTCGGGTCCTGCTCCGCTCACGGCCATGTGCCGGCCGACGCGTTCGCGGGCATATTCCACCAAGGATTTTCGACTGATGGTACGCAGCGCCCAGAGCTTTTCGTCAGAAACCTGCCGAAGGTCCGTTGCCAGAGTGGCAGACGTTCCGAGCCAACGATCCTTGCCACAAGCCTCCGTCCAAAGATCGTCTGCCGCCGCCGAATCCCAGGTCGGCATGTGCACACCGTTGGTCACGTGACCGACCGGCACTTCACCCTCCGGCCACCGGGGGAAGAGCGGTGAGAATATATGCCGGCTGACTCGGCCATGCAATCGGCTGACGCCATTGACCGCCCCGCTCCCGCGCATCGCCAGGTAGGCCATGTTGAAAAGTTCGTTCGCGTCATCGGGATTCTGGCGTCCCAATGCCAGCAACTCGCGCAGCGAAAGTCCGAGCTCTTCTTGCGCATACCGGCCGAGGTACTGTTCCATCAGTGCTGGGGAAAAAACGTCAAATCCAGCCGCAACCGCCGTGTGGGTGGTAAAGAGATTGCCGGCGCGCGTGGCCGTCAGGGCAACGGCGAAGGGCTGTCTGGCCTCTTGCATGAAACACCGGGCGCGCTCCAGCAGGGCGAAGGCGGCATGCCCTTCGTTAAGATGGCAGACGTCCGGTTTGATCCCAAGCGCGGTCAGCAATCTCCAACCGCCGATCCCGAGCACCATTTCCTGTTTCAGGCGCAATTCCGGGCCGCCGCCATACAGCTCGCTGGTGATGCCGCGATGCACGGGGAAGTTGGCCGCGTCATTCGTGTCGAGCAGGTAGAGCGTCAGCCGGCCCACCTGGACCCGCCAGGTGCGCAGCCAGACCGAGTAACCGGGCAGCGCGATCTCCAGCCGCAGCCACTCGCCGTTCGGCTGGCGCACTGGCGTGATCGGCAATTGTCCGGGATCGTTATATGGATAGAGGGCCTGCTGCGCTCCGTTCCGATCGATCACCTGGCGGAAATAGCCATGCTGGTAGAGCAAACCGACGCCGATGACGGGCACGCCGAGATCGCTGGCGGATTTGAGCTGATCGCCGGCCACGTTGCCCAGGCCGCCCGAATAGATCGGGAGGGCTTCGCTCAACATGAATTCCATGCAAAAATAGGCGACGCAGGAGAGGGGAGCTTGGGGATGTTTCTGCTGAAACCAGGCGGGCGTTGCTGCCGCCTGCCGCCTGGCTTGCACCATGCGGTCAAGCAACTCGCAAAAGCTCTGGTCGGCCAGGGCGCTCGCGAGCTTATCGCGCGCCACGGTCTGGAGCACCACGTTGGGATGATGCGTGAGCTCCCAGAGCGCGGGATCGAGCCGCCGCCATAACTCGTCGGCACAGTGATTCCACGACCAACGCAGGTCCATGGCCAGTTCGGTCAGTGCGTCAAGGCCTTGCGGCGGGGTGAGCGGAGAGGGGCTGCCGGGTGTCGTTATGCTCATGGTCTGAAGTTCATTCGCTAGAAAGTTTAGCCAGCTTTAGGCAGTTGGAAATGTCGGGCGGGGTCGCCTGACGCCGCCATTTCTTCGAAGGCGAGGCGGGGTGTCAGGCGACCCCGCCCGACGACAACTTGATTTCTGCGCTCGCGAAGCCGAAGAGAGTTCGTCTGCATGGTACCGGATTAGTTGGGATCACCGGCCACCGGCATTGCGGCTGTGGCCAATGTCGTCCTGACGATGGTCTGCGCCTCTTCCAGAATCCGGCGCAAATGGGATTCCCCGCGGAAACTCTCAGCGTAGATTTTGTAGATATTCTCGGTCCCGGATGGCCGCGCGGCGAACCAACCATTTTCCGTCACTGCCTTCAGCCCGCCGATGGGCGCATCGTTGCCCGGGGCGCGGGTGAGGATGGTCTGGATTTTTTCGCCGGCCAGCTCGGTATGCGTGATCTGCCCGCAGGAGAGCTTCGCCAGCACGGACTTTTCCTCCGCCGTGGCGGGTGCATCCACGCGATCATAAAACGACTCGCCGAATTCCTGCGTGAGCCCGCGGTAAAGCTCTCCGGGATCGCGGCCTGTCCGCGCCGTGATCTCGGCGGCGAGCAAACAGGGAATGAATCCATCCTTATCCGTCGTCCAAACGCCGCCATCCAGACGGAGGAACGTGGCGCCCGCGCTCTCCTCGCCACCAAACCCGAGCGAGCCATCGAGCAGGCCGTCGACGAACCACTTGAATCCAACCGGAACCTCGAAGAGCTTCCGGCCCAGTTTCGCCGTGATGCGATCGATCAGCGCGCTGCTGACCACGGTCTTGCCGACCGCCGCCGCGGTGCGCCACATCGGGCGATTCTGAAAGAGGGAGGAGATCGCGACCGCCAGAAAGTGATTGGGCGGGAGAAGTCCGGCGCTTTTGGTGACGATTCCGTGCCGGTCGTGGTCGGTGTCGCAGGCGAACGAGAGATCGAATCGATCCTTCATCCCGATCAGCCGTTCCATCGCGTAAGGCGAGGACGGATCCATGCGAATCTGGCCATCCCAATCTACCGTCATGAAACGAAAGGTGGGATCGACCGCCTCGTTTACAACTCGGAGGTTCAATTCGTAGCGTTCGGCGATCCGCCCCCAGTAATGCACGCCGGCGCCCCCCAGCGGATCGACGCCGAGACTGATCTTCGCACCGCGAATGACGTTCATATCGATTACCGTGCCGAGGTCGCCGATATAGGCCGTGAGGTAGTCGTGCCGATGGGTCGTCGAGGCCCGCAGTGCCTGCTCGTAGGGAATTCGTTTCACGCCTTTGAGCCGGGCTTCGAGGAACGCATTTGCTTTCTCCTCGATCCAACCGGTGGCAGTGGTGTCCGCCGGCCCGCCATTCGGAGGATTATATTTGAAGCCGCCGTCGTGGGGCGGGTTGTGCGAGGGGGTGATGACAATTCCGTCGGCCAGCCCGCTGGTTCTCCGGCGATTGTGGGTCAGAATCGCATGAGAAATCACCGGGGTTGGCGTGTATTCGTTCCCTTCGGCGAGCATCACCTCGACCCCGTTGGCCGCCAGGACTTCGAGCGCGGTGGCGCCGGCCGGAACGGAAAGCGCATGCGTGTCGAGGCCGAGGAACAGCGGGCCGGCGATTTTCTGCCGCTTGCGGTACAGGCAGATCGCCTGGGTGATCGCAAGAATGTGCCATTCGTTGAAAGCCTGCTTGAGCGACGAGCCGCGATGCCCGGAGGTGCCAAACGCCACCTGTTGAGCCGGCACCGCCGGATCGGGCACCTCGGTGTAGTAGGCGGTGATAAGCCGCGGAACATCGACCAGCATTCCGGGTGGCGCCGGCTTTCCGGCAAGAGGGCTTGTTATCACAGTGCTTCCTTCGGAGGATGGTTTTCGAGTTCCGCGATTTTCGCCAGACGGCGGTGATGGCGCTCCGCGCCACTGAAGCGCGCCGCGAGAAAAGTCTCGACCAGTTCCCAGGCCAGCGCATGGCCGACGACGAGGCCGCCGAGGCAGATCAGATTGAGGTCGTCATCCTCGACGCCCTGGTGGGCGGAAAACGTCTCATGGATCAGGCACGCGCGCACGCCGGCGACCTTGTTGGCGGCTACCGAGGCTCCGACTCCGCTGCCACAAACCGCCACACCGCGATTGACTTCGCCGCGCGCGACGGCGCGCGCCAGCGGAACGACAAAATCCGGATAGTCATCGTCCGGCTGGGAGCGGTCGTCTCCGAAATCGATCACGCGATGGCCGGCCTCGCGCAGCTTCCCGGCCAGGTGTTGCTTCAATTCAAAGCCGCCGTGGTCCGCGGCGATTCCGATCAGGGCTGGTTTCGTCTGCGCCGTCGGTTCGAGTGTCGGCGGAACACTCACGGTTCGTCGCGCCGATCGATTTTCTCGGCGGCCTGGGCAGCCTGGAGCCTTTGATCGCGCTCGGCTTCCTCGACGCCCTGGTCGACGAGTTGCTCGGTTTCGCTTCGCCCCTCGTCATCCTCGTCTTCGCTGGCGGACTCCGGCGTCTGGCGCCCGGTCGAGTCAGGCACGGGGTCTGCGCGTTCGGATTCGGGGATCGACTCCAGCGCCGCATCCTGCCGGTCCATATCCGCGCCGCCTGTCAATTCACGTTTCGCTCGGTCGTAGTCAGCCTGCGACACGTGCGCCGAAGCACGACCTGCGATCAAAGCCAGTTCGCGCGCGCGCGCGCGAACCATCTCGCACGTCACCGGGCCGATTCCGACGGAGTTCTCGGTGAGAACGCCTTTGTTGAGAGGATTTTCGTCCATGGGCGACGAGTGTGCACTGATGGTTTGCCAAGAGCTATGGGGTGTTACCCGCCGCTCAGAAGGGAAGACTCTAGAGCCTGTCCGGAAATTCCGCCTCACTGAGGAGTGGAGGGCGCTGCGCCGTCAGCGCCGCTCGAGAAGCTGGCGGCGACAGCGCGCCGCCCTCCAAATCCTGGCAGTTTTCGGACAGCCTCCTGGGCGGGAGCATGATGTGGCAGGCTCAGCAAGGAGCAGGGCATTTCTTTTGGCCCGGGCGAAGACTGAACGGCGGGCGATCGGCCTCTCGCGGTCTCGACCATGGTGCCTCAGCAGTCGGACTCAACCCGCGACTAGTTCATTGACCACCACTTTGGCCGGTCGAAAGACCTTCTTGCCCCGCCGGTAACCGCGCTGAAGAACCTCGATGATGGCGTGGTCGGGTTGAGCCGGATCGTGGCCATGGGAAACCGCTTCATGCAGATGCGGGTCGAACGGCTGACCAGCGCTCTCCTGGGTTTCGATGCCGTGCTGGCAAAGCAACTGCTGCAATTGTTGCAGCGTCATCTCGACACCCTGACGAAACTGCTGGGAACCCGGGGAGGTGCCGGAGGCCAGGGCACGTTCGAGGTTGTCGAGGGCGGGCAGCAACTCACGGATGAACGATTCTTTTTGCGCGAACGCCCGACCTTCGGCGTCCTGACGGGTGCGCCGCCTGAAATTCGCGAAATCCGCGGTGAGCCGCAGGTTGAAGTCTTTTTGTTCGGCAAGTTCCTGGCGGAGCGAGTCCGCCTCTGTCGCCGGCGCTTCGGCGACGATCGCGTCGACTCCCGGTTTGGTGGCGGGCGGGATTTGGAATTCGGGGTTCATGTTCAGAAGGCCTTTCAAAACACGCAGCGGTGTTCCTCCCCGTTGCCCCCTCTGGGTTGGCTGCGCACGGCGACCGGTTCGGAGCGGGTGACTGTCATGGGTTCCCAACGACACCCGGCTCCGGCCCACCCGCGTTTTGGTCCGTTTATTTGCAGCAGCAGGACGAGGCTTCCTTGATGGCCTTTTCGACCGCTTCTCGGGTTTCGCCGGTGCGCTTCTGAATGCGGCCCAACAGTTCATCGTGTTTGCCTTCGGTGCAGCGGAGATCGTCATCCGTGAGGCTGGCCCACCTCTGTTTCAGCTTACCCTTGGTGATGTTCCAATCGCCCTTGATTTCGAGTGTGTTCATTGTGCTTGGTTCTTCTTTTCGTTTGTGAATCGCCGCCAACGTGGCGGCAAAAGAGTTCCCCGAGTTAGGTTACCCGATGGGCTGGTCTTAAGCTATGCGGTGTAACCCTACCGCGAATTGCCGCTCATCACCCAATTGTCCGAAGGGTGTCCGTTAGGTTATGGTTCCGGCGCAGTAGGAGACGTCCGGTTTACGGGGTGGCGGTCGGCTGTCGGAGCCCATGGAACACCCGGCGGATGCTGCTGTATTTGAACAGTTCGGCGTAGCGTGCCCACGCCACGACGGTGCGGAGGATCCGCGGCGGTTGCTCGTGCGGCAACGCGCGCGCAAGCTGGTCGAGGACCACGGCTTCGTCGACCTCGTTGTTAGCTGACTGTTTCAGCGCCTGGACGACCAGATCGAAGACAAAAAGGCCGCGCAGCGTGGCGTTGAGCAGCTGTTTCCGCGTCTTGATGTCGGCGGCGAGAAACTGCCGGCCGGCCGCGGCCAATTCCACGAGCCCGCCCGGGGTCGTGACCCAGTCCAGCATCTCGGCGGCTTTCACCACGAGGAGGAGCTGGCTCAGCTCGACATGGGCCCGGCGGGTCAGTTCGAACAGTTCCAGGTGGCCGTCGTCTTCCAGCATTTCGAGCAAGCCGATGGTGCTGCTGAGCGAGGCGCCTGGAATAGCCCGGATCGGCAAACCAGCGGCGCCCGCAGCGATCGCCGGAGCGGGTTCGGCCGGAAACACCGCCTGGGTGATGAGCGCGTGGAGCTTTTGGATTAGGGCGAGGAATTCCGGGTGATGTTCGTCGCGCGGGTAGGGGAGCGGGTTGTCGAACACGGCGCGAATCGCGCCCGGATGCGCGCCCATCACGACGAGGCGCGTCGCCATGAAGACTCCTTCGCTGATGCTGTGCGTCACCATGAGGATGGTGTTTACGGGGGTCGTCTTGCTGGTGTAGAGGTCGATGACTTCATTGCGCAGCGTCTCGCTGGTGAGCACGTCGAGGGCGCTGAACGGTTCATCCATGCAAAGAATCTCCGGTTGAACGGCGAGCGCCCGGGCCAGACCGACGCGCTGCTTCATGCCGCCGGACAATTCCTTCGGGTACGCTTCCTCGGATCCAGCCAGACCGACCGCATCGATCACCTGGCGCACCCGCTGCTCGCGTTCAACGGCGGCCAGCGACAGATGCGACAGGCCCACCGCGACGTTCTGCTGCACGGTCAGCCACGGGAACAGCGCGAAGTTTTGAAACACCAACGCGGTCGACGGATTCAACCCGACCTGAACCTGACCGCGATACAGGATCTGGCCCGACGCCGGTGGCTCCAGACCGATAATGGCGCGCAGGAGCGTCGATTTGCCGCAGCCCGACGGCCCGAGGATAGCGACGACTTCATGCTCGCGGATATCGAGGTTGATGTCGTGGAGAATCTCCACGCTCCCGCCGGCCGCGCCGGGGAAGGACTGAAACACGTGCCGGATTTCCAGGAGAGGCGTTGCCATGATCAGGTTTCCAGGGTAAAGCGGGTTTGCGCCTGGTGACTGAGCGGCCGCCAGACGAGTCGGTTGAAGCCCACGAC
The DNA here is from genome assembly GCA_003142955.1 of Opitutia bacterium. GTDB lineage: Bacteria > Verrucomicrobiota > Verrucomicrobiia > Opitutales > Opitutaceae > Fen-1467. Next base: position 11,441 of record PLOH01000029.1, read on the forward strand.
CGTCACTGCCATGATGCCGACCGCGGCGCCGAGGAGGTGAAAATCGCCGCGTTCCGTCGCCTGGCTGATCGCGGCGCCCAGGCCCGTCGTCATGAGTGTCTGGCCGTGATACTTCATATACTCCGCGACGATGCTGGCGTTCCACGCGCCGCCCATCGCGGTGATCCAGCCGGTGAGCAGGCTCGGAAAGATGGCGGGGAGAATGAGCTGCTGCCAGCGATGCCGCCACGAGAACCGCGCCAGTCGCGACACTTCCCAGAGTTCACGCGGAATCGCGCTGCTGCCGGCGATGACATTGAAGAGGATGTACCACTGCGTGCCCAACAGCAGCAGCACGACGGAACTGACGCCCAAGCCGGTGCCGAACACCAGCATCGCACCCACGACGACCGGGAAGATCATCGGCGCCGGGAAACTCGCCGCCATCTGAATGACGGGTTGCAGGACGCGCGCCCAACGCGGATGCCGGCCAATCAGGACGCCGACTGGGATCGTCCAGAGCGAGGCCAGCACGACCGCGATGACGACGCGCAGAAAAGTCGCTGCCGTGCTGCCGAGGAGATGGAGCCATTCGCTGCCCCCAAGTGTCGTCAGCAGCTGAACATACTTCACCGCGCCAAACAGGACACCCACGCCGATTGCGCCTCCGGCCAGTCGCTTCGTCCAGGTCCGTGCGGGGGCGGCGCTGAAGCCTGACCCTTCGCCGCGAATCACGGGCGCAACCGGAGCAGGCTTGGACCTCCGCCGGCAGGATTCCCACAACCACGTCCCCGTCCGCAAAAGCCGCGACCGGCGAATCCGCTCCCAAAACCATGAACCGGATGCCTTGGTTGATTCCTCATCGGTAAACTTGTGCGACCATGCCACCAGCGGCCTCCAGACCACCTGGTCGACAAACACAATCATGCCGAGCATCGCCAGAACGCCGAGTAGTTGCGCCCGGCCGTCGCCGCGCTCGATCGCGAGACTCATGTACGAACCGAGGCCCGGCAGCCGGAAATCGTGTTCCCCCAGCACGAAGGCCTCGCTCACCATCAGGAAGAACCAGCCGCCGGCCATGGACATCATGCTGTTCCAGAGCAATCCGGTGGCGGCGAAGGAGAGATCGAGTCGGAAGAAGCGTTCCCACCACGACATCCGGGCCAGGCGGGCGACGGCCACCAGATCCGGCGGCACGGATTTCAACGACGAGTAAAACGAGAACGTCATGTTCCACACCTGTCCCGTGAAAATCATCAGCACCGACGCGATTTCGAGGCCGACGTTGTGATGCGGAAAGAGGTAGACCAGCCCGAGCACGAATCCCGGCAGGAAGCCCAGTACCGGGATGCTTTGCAGAATGTCGAGCACCGGCAGCATCACCCGCTCCGCACCAACCACCCGTGCCATCGCGTAGCCATAGATCATCGTGAACAGGAACGAGACGCCGTAGGCAATGACGCCCCGTGATAGGCTGAGCAGGGTGTAAAGCGGCAGATAGCGGGCCTCCAGATGAATCTCCGGGACTTGTCGCAGCGGACCGCCCCATTCGTGAACCACCGTAACGAGCGCATAGATGAGCGCCGCCAGCAGACCGGCGACAGCCAGGTCTATCCAGCCGAAGGCGCGCGGTGCTCTGATGAACTGTCGGTCAGAGATCATGTATCACTTTTGGCGGAAGCGCGGCCCGCAAGGCATTCGCCACCGCCAGAACATCGATCACCTCCTGGCTGATCGCACCGGCGATCGGCGTTAAATTTCCCGTGGCTGCAATGATCATGCCGATCACGCTGAGCACCATGCCACCGACGGCGCTTTGGAGTGCAATGATCCGCATCCGGCGGCTGATGTGCATGAACTCGTCCACTTTCTCGAGGGAGTTGTCCATGATCACGACGCCAGCCGCTTCCGTGGTCACGTCGCTGTTCTGTCCAATCGCCATGCCGACCGTGGCGGCCATCATGGCCGGCGCATCATTGATGCCGTCACCAACATAGAGGGTTTTCGATTTCCCGGTTTCCTGGCGGACGAGGGCGAGCTTTTTTTCTGGACTCTGCTGCGCGTGGATTTCGGTAATACCCACCTGCTCGGCGAGGTAATGCACCTCCGACTCGCGATCTCCCGACACAATCATCACCCGCGCGAACTGGTGCTTCGGCCCCAGGTGATTCACGAAGGACCGGCTCTCCGCGCGCGGCGCGTCGCGAAAGCGCAAGGCCGCCGCGTAGCGTCCATCGATTCCCACCATGCACTCGAGTCCACCCGCGACCGGAGGCATCTGATCGGCCGCGGCGAGGTTTTGCGCCGCGAGCTTGCCGCGGCTGGTGACCTGCACTTGGCGGCCGGAAACGATTCCGCGCAGCCCCTGGCCGGACGCTTCGCTCACCTCGGTGGCCTCCGGAAGCAGAATCCCTGCCTCCTTCGCCGCCGCGAGAATGGCGCCCGCCAGCGGGTGTTTCGAGTAGCGCTCCAGACCCGCCACGAGGGTCAGCACGTCCTTTTGGGCGAAGCGAGGGGCGATAAGTTGTTCGGTCAGCTTGGGCGCGCCATAGGTCAGCGTCCCGGTCTTGTCGAAGATCGCGGTCCGACACTCGGCGATCTGTTCGAGCACAACCGGGCTCTTGACGATGATCGCCCGGCGGGCGCACAGGGAGATCGAGCCGATGATGGCTACCGGGATGCCAATGAGCAGCGGGCAGGGCGTGGCGATCACCAGTACTGCCAGGAAGCGAACAGACTCCCCGCTGATCACCCAGGCGAGCAGGGCAACGACCAGCGCCACGGGAGTGTAAATCGCGCCCAGGCGATCCCCCAGCCGCCGCAACTGCGGTCGCTTGGCCTCGGACTCGCGCATGACCTCCATGATCTTGGCGTAACGCGAATCGGCGGCGCGCTTGGTCGTGCGGATGGTCAGGGCCGATTCTCCATTGATCGCTCCCGAGATCACGGTTGAGCCGGAGGTCTTGGGAATCTGGAACGGCTCGCCGGTCAGGTAGGATTCATCCATCACCCCATGTCCTTCGAGCACCACGCCGTCCACCGGGCAGATGTCATGCGGATAAATCTCCAGCGTGTCGCCCACGGCCACCTCGGACAGAGCCACATCCACGATCCGAGAATCCAGTTTTCGGTGGGCAATCGAAGGCACGCGTTTGGCCAATGCGGCCAGGACTGAGGAGGCATTGCGCAATGCATATCCCTCCAACGCTTCACCTCCGGAGAGCATCAAGACGATAATCGAGCCGGCCAAGTATTCGCCCAACAGGACGGAGGTAATGATGGAAATCCCGCCCAACAGATCGGAACCGAATTCCCGCTTGAGCAGCTTCCGCAGCAGATCATAAAGAAGTGGCAGGCCGCCGAGAACGAGCGCGGCCAAAAGAGGAAGGTGGGACATGCCCGTGCCCGCGCGCACCCCGAAGCGCAGAACGAGGTGCACGAAGATCGCGGCGGACGCGAGAACCGCGATCACGGTGGTCCTGCGGTGCCAGACCCTGGCGGCCGATTCCCGAAACCAACCGGCCGCCGGCGGATGATCCTGCGCTGGTTCCCTCTGCCTCGGTTGGTGGTCGGTCAACGCAATTCCCTCTGCCTTCGTTTTCTTCCTGCTTCCGTGGATAGCGTGGGGTCCGCCGAAACGGCGCGCCGCTCCTCTCGGGCAGCGGCGCGCGATCCATCGCCCTTGACCGACTCGAACGAGACGCGATCGTTCAGGACGCATTGATTGCGTGCCCGTTCCGGCCGCGGTGTTCCCTCATTTTACGGCGCGATCTTGTCGCTGACCCACTGGCGCGTTTGTGCGAACCCATCCTTCAGGGCAGCGTAGGCTTTGTCGAAATCAACCTTGACCGTACCCCACGTGGACTCGGTCGCATTGGTGACCTCGTCGAGCCGTTTGCTCAATTGGGTCGCCTGATCGCGCAGCGCCGCAAGTTTCGGTTTGGCTTCCGCCCGCGCCGTTTCGCTCGACTTTTCGATCTTGGCGGAGATCTCTTCAAGATCCCGATTCAGGTCAGCCAATTGGGTCTTCATCGTCGCGACGAATTCCGCTTTTTGGGCGAAAGTGTAGTCACGGATCTGCTGGGCGGCGACTTTGGTTTCGGCCTGAGCCTTGTCCAATTGCTGCGCGGTCGTCTCGTTGGTGGACGGCTTGCACCCCGCGGCGAACGCGGCGGCAAGGAGGGCGGTGATCACTAGTATGTTTTTCATGGTGGGAAGTGTTTTGCCCCCGAGGGGTTACGCGACGGTTTGGCGAGACGGTCCGTAGGCGCTCTGCAAAGGGATTTTCGGGGTGGAAATCTCGATCAATGTGCAGATGTCCTCCGCTTCGTTGGCGGTGAAGATTTCGCGGGCTTCATTGCTCTTTTCGGGATTCTCCGAATGAACGCCGATGAGGATGTCGCCGTCCTTGATCCTGACCTCGTAGCGGCTGGCTTCCACTTGCGGAACGTCGAAGTCGATCAAGCCGCCGGCGATGCCGCCAACCGTTGAGTTGCCCAGGACGGCTGCCACCGGTCCCGCGGCAATCAGCGGACTGACGCCCGGAATGACGAGGGGTCTGATGCTGGCAATCCAAGCCATTACCCCGCGAATCTCGGCGGGGGATGGGCCAGCAGGGGAGGTCGTCGAAGCTGGAGCCTTGTTAGTGGACGCGTTCTGATTGCTTGCGCTCCGATCGAGGAAGAGAACGGAAAGGTCAGCGTTGGAGAATGCCGCTGCTTTCAATTCGTGGACGATGCGGTCGGCGCGGCCGCGCGACGCTGAGATGCAAAAGACGGATCTTTTGGACATGAATTGAGGGCTCGTGGGTTGACGAAAGGAAGCCGACTCCTGGCTCCGGCAGGAAGCGTCGGTAGCGAGACAATATTCCCATCGTCTTTTGGCGACTGACCCCTCGGTCGCAAACCGCTTATGACGGCGACCCGGCCACTTAGGGAGACGGGAGTACGTGGCCACGCTGCCGCACAGTACACCGGAACTTCGGCGGGGAATATGGGGTGTTGCCCTACTAGCGACGGATGCGGGTCTCTCCAATTAAGCGGGGCTATTGCGACTGCTCGAGAGGTTGTCCGAAAACTGCCAGGATTTGGAGGGCGGCGCGCTGTCGCCGCCCAATTCCCGAGTGGCGCTGACGGCGCAGCGCCCTCCATCGTAAAGCGCGACGGAGGTTATAGGAGAGCGTCACGAGGATCCATTCCAGCGACACTTTCTCCAGACCGCGGAGCATGAAGCGCTGGAATCCGATGGCTTGCTTGCTGATTCCGAAAACGGGCTCCACGGTTTGCTGGCGTAATTTGTAGCGTGTCCGGCCAGCACGGTGA
>PLOH01000020.1 GCA_003142955.1 Opitutia bacterium
TTAAAAGCTGCAGCGGATCGGATCCGTGTTATCCGCGTAATCCGTGGTCAAATGCCGCTGGATGGGTTCGACCCCTTGGCGTCTTGGCGGCTTCGCGTGAGGCCGGATCGGACGCCAGATTATCATTTAGACGGTTGTTTGCTTTCAATTGGTCGTCTTTAGATTTTCAATTGGTCGGAGTTTAACTTTCAATGGGCCGGTTAAGATCTGAGCCAGCCACTGACCATGTATCCTCGTTGGATTGAGAAACGTGTCCGGGACGAATTGGCCGACACACGCGTGGTGCTGCTCGCCGGCCCACGCCAGGCTGGTAAGACGACCTTGGCCAAAAAGGTGGCGGAGGAGCGCGCCACCTTCCTGACGCTTGATGATCCCACCGTGTTGAGTGCCGCCAAAGATGATCCGGTTGGCTTTGTCCGCGGCCTGGATCGGGCGACCATCGACGAAATCCAACGCGCTCCGGAATTGGTCCTCGCGATCAAGCGCTCCGTTGACGATGACCCGCGCCCAGGGCGCTTTCTCCTTACCGGGTCAGCCAACCTGCTGACCGTCCCGCGCGTGGCGGATTCGCTGGCCGGGCGCATGGCCATCGTTGACCTATTGCCACTGTCCATGTCGGAAATCCGGCGGCACCAGTCGCACTTTCTGGACGAGACTTTTAGTGGCCATGCTCCCAAACCGAAGGACTTGGTCCTCGGCGAAGACTTGGTGACGGCCGTGTTGACCGGCGGCTATCCAGAGGTGCTCCTGCGCAGTGCTTGGAACCGGCGGCGGGACTGGTATCTCGATTACGTGCGTGCGATTGTGGAGCGCGACGTTCGTGACATCGCCCAAATCGACAAAGTGCAGCAATTGCCGCGCTTGCTGCGCGTGCTGGCCCATCATTCCGGGCAACTCGTGAACTACTCCGGCCTTGGGGCGCCGCTCGGACTGACCCACGTCACAACCCAGAAATATGCCGGCCTCTTTGAGCAGCTCTTCCTGACCCGGTTGTTGCCGCCGTGGTCGAACAACGAACTCAAGCGACTGATCAAAACGCCGAAGATCCATTTCCTGGATTCCGGGCTTTTGGCGGCGCTGCGGGACCTGTCGCCCCAGCGCCTCGCGGATGACCGGGGCGCCTTCGGAGCTTTACTGGAGACGTTTGTTCTCTCCGAGGTCCTCAAGCTCTCCAGTTGGACCGGACAGCGCTTCTCGTTCTCGCATTTTCGCGACAAGGAACAGAACGAAGTCGATATCGTCATCGAGGATCAAGACCGGAAGACAGTCGGCCTTGAAGTGAAGGCGAGAGCGACCGTTGCCGCGGCTGATTTCAACGGACTACGGAAATTGGCGGAGGCCGCTGGCAAACGGTTCGCGCTGGGGCTGGTTCTCTATGACGGGGATGCGGTCGTGCCTTTTGGCCCCAGTCTCTTTGCCGCACCGATTTCGGCGCTCTGGAGCTAGGAAGCTGTCGGACTTACCGTCCGGCCAAGAAGGAGAGTTTATCGCGCAGAGGCGCAGAGCCGCAGAGCAGCGGANNAAAAGCTGCAGCGGATCGGATTCGTGTAATCCGCGAAATCCGTGGTCAAATGCCGCTGGATGGGTTCGACCCCTTGGCGTCTTGGCGGCTTGGCGTGAGAAAGGATCGACAGGGTGCCGGAGATTGTTTCACGCAGAGGCGCAGAGCCGCAAAGAGGGAGGGTTTGGCGTGCTGCAAGACCAATCGAACGACCAGGCAGGCTTCCCGCGGTTGCTGGTCCTTGTCNNAATGAGAACAACCACGATCCGGGAGTTGAAGCATGCCACCTCAACCGTGCTGTCCTGGGTTGCGGCGGGCGAGTCCGTCGAAGTCCGCCGCCGCCGCCAGCCCGTGGCCATGCTGATGCCGCTGAAGCGGAAGCCATCTGTTGCGAGGCCGGATTTCGTGGCGAGAATGGAGGCCATTTACGGCGCGGTGCGGCTGCCCACCACCGCCACTGAACTGGTGGCGGAGGCCCGGGGCGAGCGATGAAAGCCTACGCGGACACGGGCTTTCTCTGTTCACTTTACGCGCCGGACGCACACACCCGCCGGGCGGTGGCCAGGATGGCGGGCCAATCGCTGCCACTGCCCTTCGTTTGGCTGCACCAGTTGGAATTGCGCAACGCCCTTCGGCTGCGCGTCTTCAGGGCGGAAATCACCCCGGCGCAACGCGATGCCTCCTTGAATGCGATGTTGACCGACCTGTCTGGGGGTCTGCTCGCCGTGGTCGTCCCGCCGCTGGCGGAGGTGATGATCGAAGCGGAACGTCTCAGCGCTCTGCACTCGGAGACACTCGGCACCCGTAGTTTGGATGTCCTTCATGTTGCTTCCGCATTAGTCCTGGGTCGAAACGAATTTCTCACCTTTGACAATCGCCAGGGGGCTCTCGCGAGGGCGGCGGGACTGAAAGTGCCCGCCCTATAANNAGGAATCCGTGTTATCCGTGAAATCCGCGGTGAATAATTCCGATCTTCAGCACAGGGAACCAGTTTAACCACGGATGACACGGATGGACACGGATAAATCATTCGGTATTCCGATCAGGTGCTCTGTGCCCTCAGCGACCTCTGTGTTGAAGGATCTGATCCGGAGCTGTTTTAACACAGAGAGCACAGAGAACGCAGAGCAGCGGAAGAATCATNNAAAAGCTGCAGCGGATCGGATTCTGCGACTACAGCTGGTTGACATGACCGAAAACAGACCAATACTGGACCGAATGAAGACGCTGACAATCTCCAAGGCCAAGGCCCGCCTCGGACCTCTGACCGATCAGGTGGCCCGGACCGGCAAGCCCGTTCTCCTGCGGCGCGGCGGGCGGATCTTCGAGATTCGCGAGCGCCCGATGATCGAGCCGATCGAGTTTGCTCCAGTGGGCGATCTCCCGGTGGGAGAGACCGAGCGCGATCTGCAGAAGTTGAACGCATTTGAGTTTGGTCCGGAGATTCTCCGCTGATGATTCTGCATCAATGGGACATCGTCCGCATCCGGGTTCGCGCGGACGACCAAGAGGAACATCCGGCGGTGGTTTTGTCGCGCGAGGAATGGTGCCAGGACATCCGTCAACCGGCGATCAACGTTCTCTATTGCACCACGAAACGGCCGGCGGGCGGTGCGACCGCGTTAGACGTGACGCTCAATGGCGCGGATGGATTGGATCGTGCGACATTGGTCAACTGCGGGCACATATTCAGCGTGCCTCGGCTGCGGATCACAACGGTCATCGGACGAGTCGCGCTGGCGCGGCGGCCTCAGATTGGGCGAACACTGGTCTTCGCGTTCAGGCTTCCGCTTCACAACTGATTCTGAATGCGAACTCTGTATTCGTGTTAACTCCTTGGACGGCCCTATTCACAGATCCCCCGCGAACAAACCCCTCGGCGACAAATAGGGCACCCGGTAAATGGCGAAATCGCGCTCATCGGTCGTCACCACGAGCGCATTCATTCGCTTGGAGAGCGTAACCAAACAGCCATCCGCCAAGTCCATCTCCGGAGAAAAATCAACCAAGCCGGAAAAGACCGCATCCATGTCGCCGCCCATGGCGGGCGCCAGTTCCATGCGCTCGACCAGTCCTCTCAATGCCTCAACAGCCCGGCGGGAGTTTGCCACCAAATGCAGTGCTTCAGCAAGGCAGGCTTCGCAAGTCATCAGCCGGCCGGACAATCGCGGTAACACGGTAGCTGCCCACCGGTGGTGTTGATCCGCCTTGTCGAGATAGGCCACCAGCGGTCCCGTATCAATGAGCAGAGTCCTTGCGGAGATGGCTGCGGATTCTTTCACGAGATGAAGCGCGGGAGCGCGGGAGGGTAATCACGCCGCACAGGTGGGAGAGATCGGCGAAAGGATTGCCCTTCTTTGGGCGCCGATGGAACATGTACTCCGCCCCAGCGGCTTGGATCAGGACGGTCTCGCCGCGATCTGCCGCGGCACGGACTTCGGCAAAGCGCCGCTGGAACGTTGTCAAGGTCGTATGCACGCTGTCAGATTATTTGTCTGATTATCTGCGTCAAGTCAGAGTTTAGGCCGTAGCCTGCAAGTTTTCCACGGTTACCAGTCCTTGGCGACTTGGCGGCTTCGCGTGAGAAAGGATCGACAGGGGGCCGGAATTGTTTCACGCAGAGGCGCAAAGCCGCAAAGAGCGGAAGAATCATTCGGGGAGGTGATTCACGACCCGATGGATGCCATCTTTGACGAGGGCCTCGCCGAAGTTGATAAGCAACCCTAGGCGTTTGTCGCTCAGGCGAAGGTAAGTGAGGAGCTGCTTCTTGTGCACCGGTGCGATTTGTTCGACGGACTTCAACTCGATGATGATCTTCTCTTCGACAACGAGGTCGGCGCGAAAGCCTTCATCGAAACGGACGTTGTCGTAGATGATCGGAATAGGTTGCTGTCTGACGACATGAAGGTCACGCAGGGTTAGTTCACGGGCCAGGATCGTCTCGTAGACCGTTTCGAGGAGCCCTGGCCCGAGTTCTTGGTGGATGTGAAGAGCGGCATCGACGATTTCGCGGGAGATATCGTTTTCGGTTCGGTTGTTCATAGTTGTGCATGCCGCGCATAGCCAAGTAGCACGAAGATCAAGCGCCGAATTGGGTGGCGGGATATTCGCGATGCAGTGCTTTGCGCGATAACGGATTGGGGTTGGTTGCAGATCNNCGTCTTGGCGGCTTTGCGTGAGAAAGGATCGACAGGGTGCCGGAGATTGTTTCACGCAGAGGCGCAGAGCCGCAAAGAGGGAGGGTTTGACGTGCCGCAAGACCAGTCGAACGGCCAGCCCGGATCCGCGGTTGCCGGTCCTTGGCGTCTTGGCGGCTTNNACGCAGAGAAAGTTACGGCAGCGTTGACCTTATGGATGAGATGCGAAATAGTATGCCACATGATGCGTGACGCCCAGCCTCTTGCCGACCGTCTGGCTCATCTCCGGCCGGAGTTGGACCGAATTGGGGTCAAGACTCTGTATCTTTTTGGCTCTCGCGCACGTGGCGACGCCCGTGTCGACAGCGACTGGGATTTTCTTGTCGAATATTCCAGCCCACCCGGATTCGATCAGTTCATGGATCTAAAGCTGCTCTTGGAGAACCAGCTCGGCGCCCGCGTTGATTTATTGTCGCGAACGGCCTGCGGCCAACGGCTGTTAAGGGCCATCGAACCAGAATTGGTGCATGCCGCGTGACCCTGCAGACAGACTGCGCGATGCCGTGGACGCCTGCGAGAGGATCGCGTGCTACATTGAAGGTCTCGACTTCCATGGCTTCCAAGTCGACTCGAAGACTTCCGACGCGGTGATCCGGCAGTTCGAAATTATCGGAGAGGCGGTGAAGGCATTGCCNNGACGATTCGATCGTGTGGGACGCCGCAGCCAACAAGGCGCCACAGTTCCTTGCGGCATGCCGGCGTTTGCTGGGAGAGCAGTAGAGATCCGTATGATCCGCGTAATCCGTGGTCAATGATTCCGACCTGCAGTTCAGAAAATCAATCTAACCACGGATGGCGCGGATGAGCACGGATGAAGCCAAAAGCTGAAAGGTGAAAGG
>PLOH01000086.1 GCA_003142955.1 Opitutia bacterium
AGTAGTGAGTAGCGAGTAGCGAGAAGCGAGAAGTGAGGATCAGGAGCGAGGAGCGAGGAGAAAAGACGCGGACCGGGAAATGGGAAGCGAGTAGGTCTGGCCGGGGAAGATTGGTTTGGCAAATCGAGAATCGTGGCGGGCCGTGTCGCTAGCACGGNNCGTCTCGCCCGTGGGATCGCGCGACCGCTCCTCAAAACAAAACACCATGGGGTGGCCAGAAGCTGTCCGCAGACTCCATTGCGCTTTCCGGTGGAGGGCGCTGCGCTGTCAGCGCCCCTCAGGAAACTGGCTGCGACAGTGCGCCGCCCTCCAAATCCCGGCAGTTTTCGGACAGCCTCTACTCCCTTTGGGCCAGCCAGAACCGACACTCATCTGCGAACTCGCGCACGGTGGCAGACTCGGGGGTCACGGTCCGGCGCATGGCGTCAAAAAGCGGGACCCAGCCGGTGACGGCCAGATCTTCGAACACTTCGGCTCGGAGCGGAAGATGCATGAACGTGTGGCCGCCGTGGTCGTTATCGAAATAGCGGTCACCGAATTCAAGCAGCCGCGGATCTTGTTCGCCGCGGGCCCAGCATCCGGCTTCGGCCGCCCAGCGCAGGCGTTCGTGCGGACCGTCGTCACGATCGTGCGTGGTGAAAAGAAAACGGGCGCCCGGCCGGCACGCGGCGCGGATTTCCCGAAGCGCCTGCCGGCGATGCTCCCGACCGGGGATCTGCATCAGCCCATTGAACATGAATAGCGCACCGGCGAAGCGGGTGTCCGGCGTTGGGCCAGGTGCGTTGCCTCCAGAGTCCCCCGAACCGCCTTCCGGCATCCCGGCAAGTTTGTCATTTAATAGATGACATCGGTTCAATTCCGTGGCGTCGGCCTGCACGAAGCGAATGGCGTCAAGGGCACGGAGCGCAGCCAGGCGCCGGGCCTGATCAAGGAGCTCTGCGGCGAAATCGACCGCGGTGAGATCATGATAGCCGAGGTCCCACAAACCGAAGGTGACGCGGCCGGCGCCACAACCGAGCTCCAACAACGGGAGGTTTCGTTCCGGAAACCATTGTTCGATCAGCAACCGTTCGGAGGCCCACAGGCCGAGTTGGTGGGCGCCCCGGGTATAGTGCATCACGACCGGGTGGTCGTTAAAGCTGTCCCGCACGGTGGTGGAGGTGATCTTGTCCAAAGGGGTGTTCGGTTTTTGCGGCGACACGCGCTCCAGCAATGGCGGTTCACCGCGGCCTTGCCAACTCGATGCCGGCCGGGGCATGATCCGGATGCACGGTCTTTTGTTTTGGAACGAGCTTCCTCTGACATGGGCGGGACGCCCATGCCACGTGGCACGGGCGTCTCGCGCATGGGCTCGCGCGACCGTTCCTCAAAACAAAAGCCCATGGATCCGGATGGCTGCGCCGGTGGCGGTAAGCGCCCGCCGGGGTCCGATCCAACCCGGCAGCGCCCATCCCCCGTCGGAGTGGAACGCGGTGTTGCCAAAACTGAACGATTGATCGCGGCGACAAAGTAGTTAATGTTCCCGGCGTATGCTGAAACCCCTGTTATTCGGAGCCACCCTGGCGTTGCTTGGCGGCTGGAACTTGGGCTTGGCGGAAGACGCAATTACCCCTGCGGAGAACGCCTACCTGTTCACCTATTCCACCAAGAACGGCGAGGACGGTTTGCATCTGGCTTGGAGCAGTGATGGTTACAAATGGGAGGCGCTGAACGGTGGCCAGAGTTACCTGGCGCCCACGGTCGGCAAAGAGAAGCTCATGCGCGACTCGTTCGTCGGGCGCGGAGCCGACGGCGTTTATCATCTCGTGTGGGCGTCGGGGATGAATGAGGGCATCATTGGCCATGCCTCCACCCGCGATTTCATTCATTGGTCGGCCGAGCAGGAGGTCTCGGTGATGGCCTCGGAGCCGGCGGTGAGAAACGCCTGGGCGCCTTCGCTGGTCTACAATGAGAAATGGCATCAGTTTCTGATTCTCTGGGCGTCCGCGATCAAGGGCAAGTTCACCGAGACCGAACGGGCGGCAGGGAAGGATTACAACAACCGCATCTACTGCGCGACCACGAAGGATTTCAGCTATGTCACTCCAACCCGGCTGTTTTTCGACCCGGAATTCCCGGTGAGCGATGCCATCGTCCTGCCGTCGGCCAGGTGGTACTATCTCATCGTGAAGGATGACACTTCGAAGCCGGCGAAAAAGAATCTGCGCCTCGCATCCAGCGACAACCTGGACGGACCTTACGGCGAACTGGCCGACCCTTTTACCCCGAAGCGGCTGTGGGTTGGGCATCCGTCGGCGATCAAGATCGGCGCCGAATATATCGTCTACTTTGATGCGTATGTGGATAACCACTACGGGGCGATAAGTTCCCGCGACCTGACAGCCTGGAGCGATGTGACGGCAAAAATGACGTTTCCGGGTGAAGACACACCCGGGCGGGCGGACCGGATGCGCCAGGGTTCGGTGGTCAGCGTGCCGGCGGCCCTGGTGCAGGCGTTGCGCGCGGCGGCCCCGGCTCACTGAGTTTTGCCCCGGCTGAGGGTTTGTCTGAAAAGCAGCCCGCGGCCCGGCTGGAGGCACTGTCCACAAAGGCGCGCCGTTTTCTCCCATGCACTCCCCGATGAACCGTCCCGTTTTCGACCCTGGACGATATTTCTCCGTCCGCTTGCTCAGCTGGATCTTGGTGACAGGATCCAGCGGTATGGCCCCGTCATTCCTCTTGGCCGATGCGCCGCGTCCCGAGTGGCAGGACGAAACCCGCGTCCATGAGGGCACGGAACCGCCTTTTGCCACCATGGCGCTTTTCCCGGACGAGGCGTCGGCGCGGGCGCTGAGCCGCGACCAGTCGCCCTTCGTTGTTTCGCTCAACGGCGACTGGAAGATTGCCTGCGTGTCCAAGCCCGCGGACCGGCTCCCGGGTTTCTGGAAACCAGCGTACGACGATTCGGCCTGGAAGACGGTTCCCGTGCCGTCCAACGTCGAGGTCCAGGGATTCGGCATCCCGATCTACACGAACATCAACTATCCGTGGAAAATCGCGAATCCGCCGGTGATTCCGGACTCCTACAATCCGGTGGCCGCCTACCGCCGGACCTTCGTGGTGCCGCCGCAATGGCTGGGCCGGGAGATCTTTCTGACGTTTGACGGCGTCAACTCGTTCTTTTTCCTCTGGCTGAACGGCGAAAAGCTCGGGTTCAGCAAGGACAGCCGCACCCCGGCGACCTTTCGCCTCACGTCTTATCTGAAACCAGGCGAGAATCTTCTCGCGGCCGAGGTTTTCCGGTGGAACGACGGATCGTACCTCGAGGATCAGGACTTCTGGCGGCTGAGCGGCATTTTCCGCGATGTCACCCTGTGGTCGGCTCCACCGACGTTCATCCGGGATTTTGAGGTGAAGACCAACCTCGACGCGGCTTATCGCGACGCCGAGTTCAACCTCACCGCCGCGGTGAGCCGCTTCTCCGGACCGATGCCGGCGATCGTGCTCGAGGCCGCCTTGGTGGACCCGGCGGGGCGGGAGGTCTTTCGCGCGTCGTTGGCCCGGCGCCGGCCGGTGGCGTTGGACCCGCGCAACGGCGGGGAGGAATTCGAGCTGACGCAGCCGGTGGCGAATCCGCGCAAGTGGTCTGCGGAGACGCCGCAGCTCTACACCCTGTTGCTGACGGCGAAAGATGCCGGCGGTCGGGTGCTGGAGGTCATTCCCTGGCGCGTTGGTTTCCGTTCAACCGAGACGAAGAACGGGCAGTTTCTGATCAACGGCAAACCCGTGCTCATCCGGGGCGTCAACCGGCACGAGTGGGACCCGGATCTTGGCCAAGTCATGACCCGCGAGCGGATGCTGCAGGACCTTCGCCTGATGAAGCAAAACAACATCAACGCGGTGCGCACCTGCCATTATCCCAATGTGCCGGCCTGGTATGACCTCTGTGACGAGTATGGGCTCTATGTGATCGACGAAGCCAACATCGAGTCGCACGGGATGGGGTTCGGGGAGCGCTCGTTGGCCAAGCAACCGTCCTGGGGCGCGGCCCACCTCGATCGCACGGTCCGTTTGGTCGAGCGCGACAAGAACCATGCCTGCATCGTGGTCTGGTCGCTCGGAAACGAGGCGGGGTTTGGGGAGAATTTCGTCCGCGATTACCAGTGGATCAAGCACCGCGATCCGTCGCGTCCCGTGCAGTACGAAGGCGACCGCAGCACCGAGGCATCTGACATCGTGTGTCCGATGTATCCGGGGATCCAGGCCGTGCGCAATTACGCTTCGTTGCCGCGGGAAAAACCGTTTATCATGGTCGAGTACGCCCACGCCATGGGCAACAGCACGGGCGACATCTGGGCGTATTGGCGTCCTATCTACGAGGGGGCGAAGTATCTGCAGGGCGGTTACATTTGGGACTGGGTGGATCAGGGTTTGCGGACGCCGGTCCCGGCTTCGCGCAAGATCGAGCCGATGGAAAACCCGAAATCGCTGCCAATCGATCCGAAGCTCGGGACGTTCTTCGCGTATGGCGGGACGTTCGGGCCGCCGGACGTGGCCTCCGACGGCAATTTCTGCGCCAACGGGCTGGTCAATGCCGACCGCACCCTGCATCCCGGTCTGGCCGAAGTGAAGAAGGTTTATCAACCGATCCAGCTCAAGGCGGTCGATCTCACGCGGGCCGAGGTCGAGCTGCAAAACTGGAACGATTTTCTCCCCGCGGAGGCCTGGCTCGCCGCTGATTGGCGGGTGGTGGCCGACGGCGGCGTGCTACAGCAGGGGCGCCTTGACAGCCTGACGCTCGCGCCGCGGGAGAAAAAAACCGTGGCGATTCCGCTCCAGGCGGTGGCGCCCGTCCCCGGCACCGAATACTGGCTCGAGATCAGCTTCAAGCTGAAGATCAAGACGCCTTGGGCCGAGCCCGGGCACGAAGTGGCATGGGAACAATTTCAGCTGCCATGGTCGGCGCCCGTGACAACCGCGCCGCCGGCGGCGCCGCCGGTGGTGCTTGGGCAGACGGCCGACCGCATCACGATTTCCGGGGCCGGTTTCAGCGCCGCGGTCGACCGAAAAACGGGCCTGCTGGTTTCGCTGAAGACCGGTGACACGGAACTGCTCGACCGGCCGCTCGGGCCGCATTTCTGGCGCGCGCCCGTGGACAACGACCGGGGCAACAATATGCCGAGCACGGACACGTCGAACGGGTGGAATCCCGGCATGGGCGCATGGCGGAAGGCGCATGAGACCTGGGAACTGCGCGACCTTCAGGCGACTCAGCCCGACCCCAGTCGCGTCGTGGTGAAAGCGGTGGGACGGATCCGCGCGCCCGGCTGCAACCAGCAGATTACCTGGACGATCTTGGGCAGCGGCGACGTGCTCGTCGCGACCTCGTTGCAGCCGGGCGATGGTCCGGTTCCCGAATTGCCGCGCTTCGGCATGCAGGCCACCTTGCGCGCCGGATTCGACCGCCTGGTGTGGTACGGCAAGGGCCCGCAGGAGACGTATTGGGACCGTCAGGACGCGCGGGTCGGCGTCTATCGCGGCAAGGTGCAGGACCAGTACTTCGACTATATCAAGCCGCAGGAAACCGGCAACAAGGAGGGCGTCCGCTGGCTGGCCCTGACCAACTCCGAGGGACGCGGCGTGCTGGCGGTGGGACAGCCGCTCCTCAGCGCGAACGCGCTGCATGCCGCGACGGACGATCTGTTCTGCGCGACGCAGAAGGAGGACTTTTACCGGTACCAGTTGCCGGAACGCGACACGATCACACTCGACCTCGATCTCCAGCAGCGCGGTCTGGGCGGGGACAACTCGTGGGGCGCGATGCCGCACGAGGGATTCCGCCTCGACGTCTGGCCGATCAGCTATCGTTACCGGCTGAAGGTGCTTGCCGGCGGCGAGGATCTGGCCGCGCTGGCGAAACAAGCCTTCGAGTGAGGAGTCCACCCAAGATTCGTGCTGTGAAAATGAAAAAGATCGTATTGGCCTCTTTTTTTGCGGCGGTGCTGACGGCCGGTCAGCCCGACGCGGGTCCGGCGTCACCGCGGTGGACCTCCGCCGAAAAGTATCCGGAGTTTCCCGTTGGCGACTACGT
The DNA here is from genome assembly GCA_003142955.1 of Opitutia bacterium. Taxonomy (GTDB): domain Bacteria; phylum Verrucomicrobiota; class Verrucomicrobiia; order Opitutales; family Opitutaceae; genus Fen-1467. Next base: position 6,071 of record PLOH01000086.1, read on the forward strand.
GGTGCGCAACAATGTCTGGGGCGAACATCCCGGCCCGCAAAGCATCTGGGCCGACTCGCAGGCGCGGTGGGGCGTGCACGCCGACCATCCCGAGAGCGGCGGCATCAAAGCTTATCCGCATGCGGGCCGGGCGGTGCACCGACGCCTCAGTGTGCTCCCGCGTTGCACGAGTCGTTTCGCCGTCACCGTGCCTGCCGCGGGCAGCTACAACACGGCTTACGATATCTGGTGCGAGCAGCACGCCTATGAGATCATGCTCTGGATGAATTGGCGCGGAAAGGTGGGTCCCATTGCCCGGTCATGGGATGCCACCGGGAAGCCGGCGGTTGAGCTCGTCGGCGTGACGATCGGAGGCCACACCTGGGATATCTACAAGGGGACCAATGGCGCCAACGCCGTCTTCACCTTCATGTGCACCAGTCCCGCGACGGCCGGAGAGGTGGATATCAAGGCGGTGCTCGACTGGATCAAGGCCCGGGGTTGGTTCGATCGACCGGCGGGCGGCGATGTGTTGCTCGACGAGGTGCAGTTCGGCTGGGAGATCTCCGCGTCGACCGGCGGGCTCGACTTTGCCGTCAGCGATTTTTCCGTCGACGTGCGCTAGGGGCAGGGCGGAGGGGCTTTTTCCCGATGCCTGCCCAGACGACTTCCATGATAACTCGCGGTTTCGGGTTCTTCACCGGCTGGCTTGCGGTGGCGGCGGTCTTCGCGAAACCCGGCGCCGAACATCTCGTCTGGTTCGACACGCCGGCGACCCCCTTCACGCAATCGTGCCCGCTGGGCAATGGCCGGCCCGGCGCCATGGTC
>PLOH01000092.1 GCA_003142955.1 Opitutia bacterium
AGAGGTCACTGAGGCCACAGAGGGAGACGAATAGCTGAAACCGGATCCACCACAGTAGCGCCAAATCACCAATACGCGCACGATCAAACCAGAACCCTGGTCCGGGGTGCTTTTCACAGCTTCGCCCCGTCGCTTACCNNGGTGCAAAGATCCCGATCGAGCGCCAGCGAGCTGATCTTCGTGGCTATTGAAAGACAAACCGAAAGACTTCGGCGATCCTGCGGCAAGCTTGCACACGACGCGCCCGCGAGACTGACCCGAGCCGACGGCCCAGCTTTCCCTTCGAAATGAAATAGATCCGCGAACAATCGATCACCGTGGATTTCTCAAAGCCGTCCGCTTCGTCACAAACGATCTCGAAAGGCCGGATGGCAGCAGCCGGGCGCTTCGTCGAACCGAAAAGCACGTTGAGCGACGCCCGGTTTGCATCGGAGCTCGCCTCATCGTTGGAAAAAACGATCAGCGGGTGACCATGCGGGCCTTGTTCGTCGCCCCGCGTCATCCATGTTTCCCATTGCCGGCTCATTCGGGTCGGTCAGGACTCAGTGCGGCCAAACGATCGGCCCGCTCGTATTCCGCCCGAGGCTCTTCGACAGCAAAATATCCGACAGGCCGTTGCGGAATCGGCTCGGGCACAATGTATTCGCTCAGCTGCAAAAAACGTTTGCCGCGCCGGATGATCACCGGTTCTCCTCTTTTCAGCACTCGATCCATGAGACGGCCCAACTTCGGCTTGGCCGCTGTAACCGTCAAGTAATCCATGAACCCACTTTCGGTTCGAAAACGGACCGCGTCAAGGTTTTGCGCGCCGCAAAACCTGCGCTACTTTGGCAAGGACCCGGAACCACCGTCAATCGGCAGATGCACCCCGGGACACGGATGGATCCAAAAACTGAAAGCTGAAACAAGGAATCGATCACCCTCTGTGAGCTCTGTGAGCTCTGTGTTGACGAAACCAAGAACCGATCCTTTTCAACGCAGAGTTCGCAGAGGACACTGAGGTCCGGTCTTTGCGGGCTTGGCGGCTTGGCGTGAGAATGGAAACCGGTGTATCGGAAATCCGATCCTTCTTTTACAGGAGCTCGCAGAGTGAGCAGAGCAGTTTCAGCTTTCAGTTCTTCTCTTTTGTATCTGCGTTCATCTGCGGGATCTGCGGTCAAATCGGGAACGCTGAAACGGGTCAGCAGACAGGAGACGAGGCCTCAGGCATTGGCGAAAGGATTCCGTGCGATCACTCCGCCGTAATCCTGGCCGGCGTTGAGATCTTCCGAGTAAAGCGTTTCGCAGCCCAGTTCAAGCGCCGCCGCAACGATAACTGCATCCCAATAGGCGATCTGGTAGCGCTGCCCGAGATTGAACGCCTCCAGCACGAGTTCCCCGGTCACAGGTAGGATCGGGTATTCGAGCAGGCTGCGCAAAATGCTCTCGGTTTCCTCGGGCTTCAGCCCGAGTCGCTTCTTCGCCGTGGCATTGTGCGCGAACTCCTGCATAACCTGGGCGGAGATACCTATGTCCTTGCTCTCCAGCAATGCGCGCGCTACGGACTTCTTTCGGGCATCCGTCGGGTCTTTCGAGGCGGCGTAGAGAAACAGGTTGGTGTCAGCGAAGCACTGGGCGGTCATAAATCTCGTCCCGGTTCAAACGACCGACCGGTTGAGTGTTGCGAGACTGATCAAGCGCGGCAAAGAGTCGACCGGCGCGGGACCGTCTCGTGTCGGCATCGTTGGCAGGTGTAGCCAGATCGCGCTCCAAAGCGCGGGTGACGATGTCCTTGAAAGGCACGCCTTCATGGACCGCCTTGAGCTTGGCCTGCTTAAAGACAGCGTCGGGAATATCGAGGGTGGTTCGCATAAAGACATATTCGCATAAATATGCCAAAGGTCAAGCTACTGTTTTAACGCAGTCTGACATCATCTGCCCTTTCCCACCATCTCGAACCCGCAGTGATTAAAAAAGGTCGATCCGGGTCAAACTTTGCATTTTGCCATCGTCTTCACAAAAGGCGGAAAGCGGAAATCTAAAAAGCTGAAACGCTGAAACAAGGAATCGATCACCCTCTGTGGTCTCTGTGAACTCTGTGAGCTCTGTGTTGACGAAACCAAGAACCGATCCTTTTCAACGCAGAGTTCGCAGAGGACACTGAGGGCCGATCTTGGCGGCTTTGCGTGAGAATGGATCGGACAGGATCGGAATTGGTTTCACGCAGAGATCGCAAAGGACGGAGGACGGAGGGCGGAATTGAACCACGGATTACGCGGATCACACGGATTCACCACCACGAAGCTGCGGGCAGACCCGCGAGCGCACGGCGGAGGGCAGGAAGACGGGGGCGGGACATGTTGTTGATTAATGGTTAATGGTTACCCGCCCTCATCAGGATCTCCGGGATGCAGGATGGCAGTGAATTGTTGCATGCGCGCTAGTTATCCCAATTTCACCCCGGGTCAAGGCAGCCGTTGATCCAGTGCGGTGGGCGGGGACGGAAGGCATAGCTGAAACCGGGAAGCGGAAGCTTTGGTCCCGCAGGGTTTAGCCAAGAGAAGGCACGAGAACCCACGAAAACAGTTTCCATGCCGCCTGGAAACTGAGTCATTTCGGGTTTAAGAGCAGGCTTCCGCCTGCCTTTGCGACAGCAGCGCAAAGCTCGCGATCGAGCGACGCGAGCGGGACCCCCTTGCGCAAGACCAATTCAAGATAAACCGCATCGTACTCCGTAAGCTGATATAGGTCCGCCAAGCCCAGCGTTCTGGACCATGCAGCTGAAATCGTCTCACCGTCCACCTCGATGTCGTACACAGCCAGTCTCGCAATGGACTGCTCGATGCCAGCCTGATCGATTCGGTTCCTGCGCTTTGCTCCGAGCAGCACGTTGGCTACCTCCATATGCCAAAGTGCCGGGACCCAGACTTTCGCTCCGTTCGTGACCGCATCGAGCACCCGGTCGGTTTCAACCGTGGCTTCTGATGCAAAGATCCATGGCATCGTTGCCGGGCAATCCAATACAAGCTCCGAGATCGAGATCACACCCGGCCTTCTGAAATAAGCTCGCGGACAGAGCAACCGGCCAAGCTATAGCGTTCACGCAATGCCCGGAGGTCGGCAGTTGCCCGAAGCCGCGCGGCCGCCGGGTCGTTCGATATTGGAATGATCTTCGCAACAGGACGGTCGTGCTTCGTTATTGTGATTTCCGCGCCACGACTGACCCGTTCGATCAATTCAGAAAAGGTGTTCTTCGCCTCAAAGGCACCAATGACGCTTGCCGAAGTCTTCATTAGAACAGGCTAGATCGAAAGACTAGCTTGTCAATCCGCGATATCCGCGTAATCCTCGGTAAAATGGATCGGGGATCGGAACCCAAGCCCCGGAGTTTAACCACGGATTGCACGGATGGCGCGGATCGGTTCAAGACATCAAATCCTCAGCCGACACATCAGCATCCTTCAGGATCTTGCCCACCAGACCGACTCCGAGCATTTCACCCGGATGAACCGGCACGACAGTGCAACGGCCATCCGAATGGAAGGCGTGGACGGGGTCATGTGTGAACTATTGACAAAGTCGCCTGGAGAGGGGAATCGGAAAAACGGAAAACTGGAAGCAGAGAAAGCGGAAACGCGAGAAACGGGCAGTTCAATCCTTTTTACAGGAGCTCGCAGAGGAAGCGGAGGTCGGGCAGAAAAGCGGAAATCTAAAACGCTGAAACCAGGAGGCTCGATCATTCGCCTGGGGGCCGATCTTTGCGGGCTTGGCGGCTTGGCGTGAGAATGGATCGGACAGGATCGGAATTGGTTTCACGCAGAGGCGCGCATTGTGAACGACCGGTGCTCTGCGCCCTCTGCGGACTCTGTGTTGAAGACCTGATCGGCTGCATTCTTTTAACACAGAGGTCACTGAGGCCACAGAGGAGGCGCGATCATTTCGGACTTCTCGTCAACCTTCACGCTTGCAAGTGCTTTTCATAGCTTCGCCCCGTCGCTTCCGGGAGGAGCGAGACAAAGATCGACCGGACTCTGAGCACAAACATTCGGACTGATTACTACCGATAGGGGATCATGTAGGAAGGTCGCTTGCGACCGATGATCGCCCGCAAGCGGGCTTCCGACCCTTCGGGCCGAGCAACAGGCTGAGCATTGGCAGGACGGTCTTGAGCCGACGGCGCCAGGTTGCCAGTTGCTTGACCCGACCCAGACAAAAGTCATCGGCCGTCTCGTCTTGCTCCGCGAGCTTGCGCAGGCGGTCCAACCGGCCGTCACCCTCGGTAGCAATGGGCGTTATCCGCTCGCGCAACACCCCGCTCACCAGGCGGCGCAGGCTCAGCTCAGGTTCGTACGCAACGCGACGCGAAGCGTTCGCTTGCGAGTGAATTCAGGAATTGTAGGCCCTGGCTCGCCGATCCCTTGCTGATTTCCAGTTGTTCGACAATGTCGGTGAAGCTGAGCGGTTTGGGCGATCCGTACAGCAGTCCGTAGATACGGCCAACCGAGGGCGGCAGACCAAAAAGCCTCCCGGCTTCATCGAAGAAGTCCGCGCAGCCGAGTGCAAAGGTCCCGTCACCGGAAACCGTGGCAGTCCTTGGCAGTTTCACAGGGGCAGTCGGCATGGGCGACGGAAAGACCAAGGCTTATTGCCACAAAGTTCAAGCAAATATGAACAAACGCTCGCCGGCTTGCATCGCTGAGCCCTGGATCATGCAATTGCTGGCAATTTTCCTCGTGCGCTCGCGAATATCAAATGGTGGGTAGGGCCGGCGCTTGTCGCCGGGCCAACTGCCCATGGGTGAACGGTCCGCCGACAAGCGGCGACCCTACGTCAATTACATGCTTTCGGCTGAGAACGGCTCCGAAGGGGGGAAGGCGTCAGAGTTCTCCGTCACGGGCAGGATGACGGCCGAAGTTCACCCTACGTTCGCATTCTCGGCCACATTTCAATTTAAACCGCTCTAGAGACCATGCAGGCGTGGGCGCTTTTTGGCAAACTGACACGCCAACCGGGCCGACGTATCTTCGCCAGGAGCCTGTCGGACTTCAGCCGGGTCGCCGCCCTCGCCACGACACCCACTCAATGCATCTTCGGCCAATTGGTGATTTGCCAGCTCGGCTGGCAAATCTAGGACTAAGTCTCCGCAACTCGTTGTTCTGTAATGTTTACAGCAATATCCGATAGGGGTTTAATCTGATCGTATTAACCGTTAAACATCAATGGGTTTGGTGCCCAGGGGGGACTCGAACCTCGTTCTCGTCGCAATGCTAAGTCGCAAAATAAAGCGGACTTAGTTGACAGTTAATGTTTTAGGACGAGAAATAAGATGCATGCGCAGGTGGCTTGAGAACAGAAGAATGAGCAAATCATCATGAAACGCTGCATCTATCATGTCGGACCATGGCGGCGCGCGATACCGTGGATGGTCTTCGGTCCGATGCTCGTGTTGGCAGCCGGCCTCTGGCTGTTTGCCGACAGCTTGGAAGATCGATCCGCCGGCGCGCTGGTCTGCGCGATCCTGACCCTGATGGTGCTCGGCCTGCACGCGTTGATTTCCTACGCGCGGCTCGAATTGACGGCGGAGGGCGTGCGGCTGCGGCAGATCGGCATGAATCTGGCCGCGCCCTGGATCGACGTGGCCGGACTGCGTCTGGACCGGGGACACGAGGGGTTCGTCACGCTCCGCCCGATCGGTGGTTCCGGGGCCGCGAATCTCGCGGCGGTGCGTGGTCTCGGCTGGTACTTCATGCCCATCTATAACAAGGAGCAACAGGCGGTGATGGCCGGCCGCCGCTGGATTCCAATCGAGGCCTTCGCCTGGCATCTGCGGCGTGGGCGGCTGCGCGAGGACCTCGCGCGCCTTGCACCCGCCGTGCAATCCCTGGCCCCGCTGCTCGCGCCACCCGCCAACCCGATCAGTCCCGCGGTGCAGCGCCGCCGGTTGGTGATTCTCCTTGGCGCGCTCGGCGCAATCCTGGCGGCCAGCGTCATGCTCGGACTCGGACCTCCCAGTCGGAAAGAACACGTGTTTTCGGTCGTCATGGCGCTGCTCGCGCCCCTGCTCACGTTTTCCGCTGGCTGGAGCGCGTGGCATGCATTTCGCAGTGGCGCGCGCTTGGCGGGTGTCCTGTTCACCATCCTGACGCTGGAAGGAGTGGTGTGGTGTCTCCTGGCGTGGGGTGATCTCGCCTTTCTTTTCAGCGGGGCCGGCTAATCCGGACGATGGCGGCATTCGCTGCCGTGTCCTCGGAGCGCGTTGTGCATTCATGGGGCGTCTCCCCGACGTGGCGTCTGCAAGCAGACGGCCTACGTCGACGCGGACTTTCAGCTTTGCGCAGCCCGCCTGCGACCGAAGGTCCGTGCAGCGGCAGAGCGGGCGCCCCTGGAAAGTGAATAAAACGCCGTGGTGCTCTTGCATGCGTCGAGTACTCTCGGTTTGCGGCGCGAAGCGTCAGCGTCAATTCCGCTTACACGAGGGCAAATAGCCATAAAGCATTTCGCCTCCATGAGATGCGTTTGGCCAATAGGCTTATTGGATTAAGACGTGTAAGAATCTCCGACGAATCGGTTTCCACGGTTCCCCCGGTCAGAGCGATTTCAAAAACGTCGCTCTTCAGAAGATATTGATGCAGCCGCACTTTCGGGCCTATCGGGGGCGGTGAGGCGTTTGCACCCGCGATGGCGCGAAGCATGCATGAATTCCCAGCATTGCTATTGCTGAGCAGCTTTCGATGAATCACCGACTTCGAATTGTGGATTTTGCTTCCGGGGTCTCTCGCGTGGCCGCCAGTCCGAGCAATCGTGGCTCAGCGACAATCATGGTCGTTCTCGGAATTGTGCTCATTGCGGTGTTGCTTGGATGTCTCGTGCCTTTGTACGCCATGAAGAACGCCCCGGTGGGCTGGGAGGACGACGGCGGTTTTCATCGGAGCGATGCGACCATTTCGAAGGGACAGGCTTAAGATCTCGGATTCCCATCCCGCTGTACTGAGAGCACGGAGCGAGACCCTCAGTTGTCGGGCCGCCGGCACCCAGTCCCGCAGATCGGGCAGCAGCAACATGGGGGTCTCGCGGTCCACAGTCACCTATCGGGCGGGCATGCCTCTCTGACGCAAGACCTACGCCAAAGTTCAAAACTTCTCCTCAGAATCGGAAGAAAAGCTACCCCTCCGCACCAAATGGCGTCCGCCATTTGTTGAGGAGCATGGAGGGCGAAGCCCGACAAGCTCCTAGCGGGGGAGAACCTCAAGATGGTCCAGTTGCACGGAATCCCATCCTTCCTCCTGGCCACGGAGCAGGAGACGATGGGAGCCGGGCGAGAGACTTACCGGAAGGTCGAACGTCTGCCAGGCATCTCCGGTGGCGGGCGGGAGCGCGATTGCCTGCGCGGGCGCATTGCGAAGCGAAAACGACAGGGCGACGGGTTTCGTTTGTCCATTCCGATAGTACAATCGTACCGTGGACTGGCCGCCGGGCGGTGCGAGCACACCAAACGTCGCGCTGCTGCCGATCCGGCCGAGACCGCCGAGCGTGCCGTGGCCGGAAAAGCCGCCGCCAAGATTGCGGAGTTCAGTGGTGCCGGTGCGGAATGACAGAGCCGCATCATAGACGTGCGGTGGGTTCGCGGCCGCGCGAAAGTCGAGGGAGTTAAGCGAGAATCCCGCCCGGTCGACCAAGAGCAGCAGATTGGAGTCGCCGGGATTCAGGTAGACGTTGGACGCGAGGACGTCGTGCCAAGCGGTCGCAGGAGTCGACTTGGCGGCTTCGAATGTCGCGATCGCCTGCCCGTCGACAATCAGATGGAATTGTCCCTCGCCCGCCACCCGGGCGGTGATATCGAAATAGCCGCCGTTGCCGCCGTTCACGGAGTAACGCACCCATTCTTCGCCGCGCAAGCCGGCCAGCGCGTAGCCCCCGCCGGCATCGTCGGAGGCCAGGCATCCAATGTCGTCCGAACGGTAGCGGGAGGTTTCTCCATCCCGGGACGCCAGGTGGAAAGCAATGCCCTCGCCGCCATTATCGTAATTGACCGCCTTGAGCCGCACGGGCAGGTCGGGCGCGGAGAAGAAATGGGGCGTCGGTCGAGAAGCCGCGGTCGATTCACCGCTCGCATCAATCGGGTCTTCGCTGAGCGGCGGAGGCGGACGGCCGGGAAGGGCGACGCCATCCAGGGCGACGTCGACCACTTGGGCCGTTGCCGCGGGATCCTCGATTTTGACCTCGAGGATCCGAGGCGTGGCGTCCCAGGCCCATTGGCCGGGGGCGGGATCGTTGCCGGCAACAGCGTGGGCGAGCGCCGTGCGGCCGAGCGTCACGGCCGTGGGAGTCTGATTGAGGTGAAACTGCAATGCATAAGCGTGCGGCACGTGGAGTTTGTTGGATTCTTCAATCGTGAACCGGATTGAGCGCGGCCGGGCGTCGCAGGCGAATTTCGTGGTCGTGAAATCGCCCCGCTGGTAGGCGAAGGAGATGCCGTCGTCGCAATAGAGGGTGAAGGCGGACTGGCTCGACGGGAAGATAGCGACGGTCAGCGGATCCCAGGGCTTCTCCCCGGTGTGGTGCATGAACGGAGCCAGGGGAATGATGGCTCCGGCGCGCACCGCGACCGGAATGCGGTTCTGGGGCGCGGCGACGACCCAGGAGCGGCCGCCTTCGTAGTCGCAGCCGGTGTCCCAATCGCGCCATTGTCCGGGCGGAAAGTAGACGGACCGGTTGGTAACGCCCTCGTGGAGCACGGGAGCGACGAGGAGTTCGCGGCCAAAAAGGTATTCGTCTCCGGTGGCGTTGACCGAGGCGGGATCATCCGGAAATTCGAGCGCGAGCGGGCGCACCAGGGGCACACCGGTCCGGCTCGCCTCCCAGGCATAAGAATAAATGTAAGGCAACAGACGGTAGCGGAGGGCCAGATAGTGACGGGCTCCCTGTTCGGTCGCCGGCCCAAATGCGTATGGCTGCGGGATGCCCGCCTTGTGCGTGCGCGTGATCGGACTGAAAACGGAGAATTGCATCCAACGCTCATACAGACGGGCGTGGGCGCCGAACTGATCGTCCTTATAGTAGCCGGAGAGAAAACCTCCGGTGTCGCACGTCCACCACGTGAAGCCCGAGAGCCCGGAGTTGAGCATTTCCGGGGGATGAGAGCGCAGCGTCGCATAATCGCTGGTGATGTCGCCTGTCCAGATGGCGGCTTGGTACCGCTGCAGGCCGGCCGGACCGCAGCGGGTGAGGACAAAGGGGCGTTGATTGGGATGCACGGCGAGTTGGACCCCTTCATAGCTGCGAGTGCACAGCAGGGAGAACTCGTTGTGGACATTGGCGCTGTCGCCGCCGCGATAAGCCGTTTGCGGGGGTTCCCCTTCGGGTTCGGTCAGATCCAGCCACCAACCGGCGGTGCCCGCCTCGTTGAGTTTCCGCGCCTGGGGCCAGAGCCACGCGTCGAGAGCGGGATGCGTGAAATCGAGCAACTCGCCGCCATAATAGCCGCATTCGACCGGATGGCCGTGCCCGTCCGTGGCGAACACCCCGGCCTGCCAGCCCGCCGGGAAGGCCGGCGAATCGCGCCGGATCATCGGACCGGATTGCGACATGACAATCCGGACGCCGCGGCGGGCATAATCGGCTATCTTGTCGGCGGGGGTATATCCGGGGCCAAACCAGCGCGGGGCCCAGACGTAGTCATTGACGATGTCCGGCCAGTCGGCGTCGATTACCATCACGTCGACGGGAAAACCGTGTTGGGTCAGTTGCTGATACGTTTCGTCGATTTCCGGCCAGTCGCGAAACGTGCATTTGCTTTGCCAGTAACCCAAGGCCCACAGCGGCGGCAACGAGGGACGCCCGGTGAGCCCGGTATAGCGCTCGACAACCTGGGCGAGCCGCGGTCCATCGATGACATAAAGGTCGATCTCGCCGCCGGGGCTGTCGCAACGGACCTCGTCGGAAACGGACTTCGCCAGATCGAAACGGAGTTCGTGAACATTGTCGTAGAAAACGCCGTAGGCATGCCCGCGGCGCCCGGTGCTCAGCAGCAACGGAATCGGATACTGGGCAGTGACGTTGCCGGACTTGATTTTCTGGCCGGCCCAAAGATCGCGGATCGTGCCGCGCCGGTTGAGGCGTCCGGTATTCTCATTGTCCTCGCCCAAACCCAGGAGTTGCTCGTCGCTGTCGAGTCCATGGGTGAGCGTCCAGGCGCCGTCGGCCTTGGCGATCACGCGGGTACGGGCGAGAATCGGCGCGCCGTCGCCTTTTCCCCTCACTTCGAATCCAAGGGTGGCGCGATCGATGCGGATCGTGAGCGCCGCCGTGCTCAAGGTCACGGCGCCCGCTTCCTCGAGGAGGGTAAGCGGAACGCGCGCGACGGGGGCTTCGGCCATCGCGAGGGATGTTGGGCGCAAAAAATCGCCAGCCGGCTTGAACCAGATGCGAACGATGTGATCGTCGAGTGCCTCGATCCTCACCCGCGTGGTTCCCGGTCCGGCGACAATGATCGGCGCTGACACAGGAGGTACCGTCCTGGCGTCGACGGCGGCAACGCTAGCGGTAGTCGCGACCGTCACGAACCAGACCGAAACGGCGGCGACCAGCGAAAAGGGGCGAAATGTTTTCATCGGAAATCGAAAGATCGAAACAGGCTTCTTCCAATGGCCAGCAGGTGACACGCAGTACCCGATTTCTCGGGAGGCGGCAAGCTGCGTCAGGCGCGCGACGAAAGCGGGGCACGGTCGAGCTCCGGGCCGAAGAGCGAGCAACCCTCCGCAATGAGGATCTGGGCCCGCACGAGGTCGACGCCCGTGATCATCTCGGTGACCGTGTGCTCGACCTGGATGCGCGGATTCATTTCGATGAAGTACCACTCGCGCGGCTGGTCGGCCTTGACGAGAAATTCCAGGGTGCCGGCGTTGTCGTAGCGAATCTCGCGCGCCGATCCGGCGGCGGCCGGGCCACTCACCGGTTCGGGGGTGCCGGGCAGGACCGGCACCGCCAGTTTCTGGGCGAGCCGGCGCGCCGCGGTCTTGTCACCCATGAGGTCGAGCAGCTCCGGGCGCGGTCCGACAAAAGTCATCCCCGCCGTCGCGCACGCCCGGGCGAAATCGGCGTTCTCCGAGAGAAAACCATAGCCGGAGTGGATGAGGTCGGCGCCCTTTTCCCGGGCGAGGTGACGATCCCCTGGAGATCGAGATAGGCGGCGACGGGGCCCTGACCGCGGCCGACCAGGTAGACTTCGTCGGCCTTGAAGCGGTGGACGCCGAGGCGATCCTCCTGGGCGTAGATTGCGACAGTGCGGAGACCGAGTTCGGTGGCGGCGCGGAAAACGCGGATGGCGATCTCACTGCGGTTCGCGACGAGGAGCTTCTTCATCTGGAGGGCGCAAGGGAAAACTCGGGGTGGGGGAGGCAAGGGCGTCAATCCTCCAAAATGCCGAAAAGCCACAACCTCAGGTCGCCAGGCACAAAATGATCTAGATCCGCACGCTAGGCTGGACAAAGAGGGTGGCTGCGCGCTTCTTCAGATGCGGGTGAAAATCTCCAAATCCGACTTGAAATCGCTGCTGACCGCCCAGCAGAGCCAGCCGCACAACCTATTGGGCATGCATGCGGCCAAAAGCGGCCGGAGCAGCGGGTTGGTCGTGCGGGCCTTGATTCACGACGCCGCGGAATGCTCGGTCATCGACGCCCGTGATTCTGCCACGCTCATGAGCGGCGGCGCGGCGCGGTGGCCGATGAAACAACTGGCGCCGGAGGGCTTGTTCGAAGTCTTTATTCCTGGGCAAGAGCAGTGCTTCCGCTACCAATTGCGGGTCAAGCTCCATGGCGGGGGAATCCGGCAGGGGTACGATCCTTACGCCTTCCTGCCCACGCTCGGCGAACAGGATTTGTATCTGTTCAACGAGGGCAATGAACACCGGATCTACCAGAAGCTGGGGGCGCATCTGAGGATTATCGATGGCGTGCCCGGTGTGGCGTTCGCGGTCTGGGCTCCGACCGCAAAGCGCGTGTCCGTGATCGGCAATTTCAACCGTTGGGACGGACGCTTTCACCCGATGCGGTTGCTCGGCGCCTCCGGGATCTGGGAGCTGTTCGTTCCCGCGCTGGGCGAAGGGGAGATGTACAAGTATGAGATCTGGGATTACCGCAGCCTTATCCGGCTGAAGACCGACCCCTACGGAACCTCGTTCGAGGCGCCGCCCAACAACGCATCAATTGTCTGCAACACGCGCCGTCATCACTGGGGGGACGCGGCGTGGCTGGAACAACGGCAGGCGCAGGCCGGTCAGCTGGATCGTCCGATTTCCATTTATGAAGTGCATGCGGGTTCGTGGCGGCGGGTGGTGGAAGACGTAGGACGGCCGCTGACGTACCGCGAGCTGGCCCCGGCGTTGGCCGATTATGTCTGCGAGATGGGCTACACCCACGTCGAGCTCATGCCGCTGGCGGAGCATCCGTTCGAGGGATCGTGGGGCTACCAGGTGACCGGGTTCTTTGCGCCGACCTATCGCTACGGCTCGCCGGAGGATTTTGCGTGGTTTGTGGATCATCTGCATCAGCGCGGTATCGGCGTCCTGATCGACTGGGTGCCGGCCCATTTTCCCCGCGACAGTTTCGCCCTGGCCGAGTTTGATGGGAGCCACCTATACGAGCACGCCGATCCGCGACAAGGGGCCCAGCAGGATTGGGGCACTCTGATCTTCAATTGCGGGCGGAACGAGGTGCGCTGTTTCCTGGTGGCGAGCGCCCTGGCCTGGTTCGACCGTTACCACATCGACGGGCTGCGAGTGGACGCCGTCGCGTCGATGCTGTACCTCGATTACTCCCGCCGCGAGGGCGAATGGATTCCGAACAAATTCGGCGGACGCGAGAACCTCGAGGCGATCGATTTTCTCCGGCAGGCGAACGATCTGGTCCACCAGTATTATCCGGGCACGCTGATGATTGCCGAGGAGTCCACTGCGTTCGCGGGCGTGACCAAGCCGACCAAGGACGGAGGGCTCGGGTTCGACTTCAAGTGGAACATGGGCTGGATGCACGACACGCTGCGGTATTTTTCCAAGGAGCCCGTCCACCGGAAGTGGCACCAGAATGATCTGACCTTCGGCATGCTCTACCAGTACGCCGAGAATTTTGTGAGCGTCTATTCCCATGATGAGGTCACCCACGGGAAGGGTTCGATGCTCTTCAAGATGGGGGCCTGGCACATTCCGGAGAAAGCAGCGAATCTTCGCGCCCTGTATGGCTTCATGTGGGCCTGGCCCGGCAAAAAGCTGCTCTTCATGGGGAATGATTTTGGGCAGTCGCATGAATGGAATCACGCGGCGAGTCTCGACTGGCATCTGTGCCAATACCAGGATCACGAGGGCGTTCGGCTGCTGGTGCGCGACCTGAACCGGCTCTATGCGAGCGAGCCGGCCCTCAGCCGGAACGATTTGAATCCGCAGGGCTTCCGGTGGGTGTCCTGCAACGATGCGGCGGCGAGCGTGATCGCCTGGCTGCGATTGGACCCGTTGGAACAGGTGATTTTCGCTGTCGTGGGCCACTATACGCCGGTCATCCGCCCCGGATACCGCATCGGTGTTCCCCGCCGCGGATTCTGGAAGGAAGTCATCAATACGAACAGCGAGTATTATGGTGGCAGCGGCCAGGGAAACGACGGCGGCCGGATGACGGAAGACGTGGCGGCGGACGGCTTCAAACAGTCGCTGCTCCTCACGCTTCCGCCGTTGAGCACCACGATCCTAAAGTGGGCTGCCAGTTGAGGGAAGCATCAGGAGGCCGAGAACGATTACGACGCCATCCGTTCAACGCAGGCGCCTGACCAGCCGGTAGGTTGCCATCAGGCCGCGATTCTTCACCTCAATCATTCCTCGGTCCTCGAAGACGAACCGATCGGCCAGCAAAGCACGGGTCGACGCGGAGACTTGGATCATCCCTGGCTGGCCCTGCGATTCCATGCGGCTGGCGACATTGACCGTATCGCCCCAGAGATCGTACGAGAACTTCTTCGTCCCGATGATGCCGGCGACGACCGGACCGCTGTTCAGGCCGACCCGGAGATCCAGATTGATGGAATTGCGGTGGTTGAATTCCTTCAGCACCTCCAGCATGTCCAGCGCCATCTCGGCGCAGCGCCCGGCGTGATCCGGCTCGGGGGTGGGGATGCCGCCCACCACCATATACGAATCGCCAATGGTCTTGATCTTCTCGAGCTGATAAGTCTCGGCGAGTTTGTCGAAGCCGGAGAACAGGTCGTTGAGCAACTGAACGGTCCGGCTGGGCGCCATTTTGGCCGAGAAACTGGTAAATCCCACGAGGTCCGCGAACACCACGGTGGCTTCCCGGAAACTATCGACAATGGTTCGCTCGCCCTGTTTGAGCCGGTCCGCGACAGCCTTGGGGAGAACGTTGAGCAACAGACGATCGGAGTTGGCGCGTTCCGCCTGCAGTTCGGCCAGGTAGGCCTGTTCCTGGTCGCGCAGTCGTTTCTTTTCGAGCGAGGCGTTGATGCGCGCGTGCAAAATCACCGTATTGAATGGCTTCGGCACGTAATCCTCAGCACCGGCCTCGATGCATCGGACCGTGCTTTCCACGTCGTCGAGCGCGGTCAGCATGATGATGGGCAGATGCTTGATCTTGGGGTCGGCCTTGATGAATTCGAGCGTGCGAAAGCCGTTCAATACGGGCATAATGATGTCGAGCAAGACCAGGTCGAAGCTGCGCTGCTTGAGATGTTCGAGCGCCACGCGGCCGTTTTCCGCCGTCGTGACGTTGAATCCCGAACGCTGGAGCCGCCGCGCCATCATCTCTCGATTCATCGCATCGTCGTCGACCACCAGCAGGTCGCCGCTGTACTGGACGGCGGTCTTGCCGGGGGATTCCGCCGTACTGGCGGTCTTTGCCGGTTGGCCCGCCCCGCCGGAAGCGACGGGAGCAGAGATGTCCGCGTCGCCCGACTGGCCGCCCGCACCGATCTTCTGGCCGAAATCCTCGCTTTCAAACAGGTGGTGCAGGTTGTAGCTCGCCTGGTTGATACGTTTGAAGTCACTGACCAAGTCGGGTTTGCCCAGCGCCACCGCGGTCTCCTGACAGAGCAGGCTGTTGCCGATGATCGTATTGAGCGGGCCGATCATGTCCCGGCGCATCGAGAGCAGATCGATCTTTCCGGTTTCGATCTTCCACGGGGCCAGGGCGTCGTTAAAGAGCGCGAGCAACTGGCCGCCCGCCGTGTGGATCTTCTTGAGATCATTCAGCAGGCGCTCTGCTTCGCCCTCCTCGATCGATTCCATCAGCATCTCGCTGTAGCCGATGATTTGATTGAGCGGAGTACGCAGCGCGTGGCGGAGCTGGGTGAGCGTTTCGAGATCGCGGGATTGCAGCGCGCGCAGGAAAGGACTCTGCGTCTCCGACGACGCGGGCGGCGGTCGATCGCTCCCGGCAGCAGAGGAGTCGCTCATGAGGCGGCGGGCGGCGAACTGTTCAGCAGGGTGTCGATCTTGCCGAGGAGCCGTTGCAGATCCACCGGTTTGGTGTCGTAATCGTTGCAGCCCGCCTCGAGGGCTTTGTCACGGTCGCTCGTCATCGCGTGGGCCGTCAGGGCGATGATCGGGATGGCGGCGGTGGCGGGATCGGCCTTCAATTGTCGAGTGGCCTCCCACCCGTCGATGACCGGCAGGCTCATGTCCATCAGTATGAGATCAGGGTGTTCCGCGCGGGCCGTCGCCACCCCCGCGCTTCCATCCGTGGCGATCAGGGTGACGAAGCCGCGGCGCTGCAGGCGCCGCGAGAGCATGTCGCGGTTCATTTCATTGTCTTCGACGATGAGGAGTTTCGCCATGGTGCAAGCGGGATGGGCGGGAGTTAGGACGATTTCGGTGCGGGATTTTGGGAGGCGCTTTGCCGTTTCAACATGTGCTGATTGATGGTTTCCCGGACCTCCCGGAGCAAGTCTTCTCGGGCGAATCGCCCTTTTTGGAAAATGTGCTCCACCTGGCCCCGGAGCAACTCCTGCGCTTCGCTATTAAGATCGAGGGAACTGACTACGACCACCGGAATCTTCGACCACTCCGGATGAGGCCTCACCTGTCGGAGAAAATCGAACCCATCCATCTCGGCCATGATCAGGTCAAGGACGATCAGGTCTGGCTTCACGCCGCTTTGGAGGACCTCGATCGCCTCGCGACCGTTTGATGATTCCCGCACGTTGATCCCCTCCTTTTGCAGCATCCGGACGACAAGTTCCCGGGAGGGGGGGTCATCTTCGACCACCAGCACGGTTCCGCTCGGCTTGGTTGACCGATGCCGGTCGAGGATAGGGAGGAGCTTCGACGCGTCGATCGGCTTCGTCAGATATTCGGCGGCTCCGAGGGCGAACCCCATCTCCTTGTTCTCCAGCATTGTCAGAAGAATGATGGGAACGTCCTCCATGCCGGGCATGGCCTTCAGCTGGGAGAGCACTGACCAACCATCCACGCCGGGCATGAGGATATCAAGAATGACAATGTCGGGATGATACTCCCGGGCGATGCGGAGCCCTTCCTTGCCGTCGCGCGCGATCCGGGTCGAATAGCCTTCACGCGACAGCATATTGGCCAGCACGCCGTGCACCGACTCGTCGTCGTCGATGACCAGCACGCGGCCCTTGGGCGCGGGCGCCGGTTGCTGTTCTTTTTCGGCGGCGGCATAGGGCGAGCGCGCCGGTTTGACCCGTGTGGGCACCCGGAGCGTGAACGTCGAGCCGGCGCCCGGGGCGCTGGTCAGCGTGATGTCGCCGCCCATCATCTGGGCAAATTGCTTGGAGATCGCGAGACCGAGGCCCGTACCGCCAAACTTGCTGGAGGTGGAGGCATCGGCCTGCGTGAAAGGTTTAAAAAGACGCGCCATCTGCACCTCATCCATGCCAATGCCCGTGTCGACCACCTGCATCACGATCCATCCTTGATTGTCGACGATTTCGCTTTCGACCTTCAGTTCGACACGGCCGTTCTCGGTGAACTTGCTCGCATTGCTCAGCAGGTTGAGCAGGGTCTGACGGATCTTGGTTGAATCGCCATACATGCTACCGAGATCGGGGTGGCAGTTCACAATCAGCTGGTTGTTGCGCTTTTCGACCAGGGGAGCGATCGTGCTCGTGACTTCATGCACCAGAATCTGGAGATCGAAGGTTTCCAGGTAGAGCTGCATCTTTCCCGCCTCAATCTTGGACAGATCCAGCACGTCGTTAATCAGACCCAGCAGATGGCGGGCGGCGCTGAGGATCTTCCGCAAATCGTCGGCGACTCCGCTGTCGCTGTCATCGCTGGCGTCCTCGATGAGCATCTCACTGTAACCGATGATGGCGTTCATCGGCGTGCGGAGTTCGTGGCTCATTTTCGCGAGAAACGCACTCTTCGCCTGATTGGCCTCCTTGGCGGCGACCACGGCGCGCTCCAGTTCCGCCGTGCGCGCGGCGACCTTTTGTTCCAGTTGCTCGTTGATCTGGCGCAAGCTCTCCCGGGCTTCCTCGGCGTTCCGGCGGGCCACTTCCAGTTCGGCGTTTCGCTGCTCAATCGTCTGGACCATGAGATTAAACGAACGGGTGAGGGTCCCGATCTCGTCCCCTCCGCGCTCCTGCACCCGCACGCTGTAGTCCTTTTGCTCCGCAATCCGGCGGGACGCGCCAGCCAGTTCGGTGAGGGGTCCGGTCAAACTGCGCTGGAGGGAGTAACCGACCACCATCGCGAGCAGGCACGAGGCCAGAAAGATGATGATCATTCCGCGGACGAGGTCGCCAAACCGCTCTGACGCCAGCTTGCTCACATCCGCCTTCAGATAAAAACTTCCAAACAGGTGGCCGTCGCGGCTGCGCAGCGGATCGAAGATGACCACGTGATCGGTGGAGAAACTCAGCCGGATCCGCTGGGGCAGCGGAATGAATTCGTTTGAGCCGGCCTTGATGTATCGGGCGAGCAGCCTCTTGTCCGGGGAAAAAATGGCGGCGGCGAGCACCGATTCGTCTGATTCGAGGGCTGCGAGAACCTGGCGGGCCGCTGCGGGATCGCGCGCCAGGGCGTCGGCGAGTCTCTCCTTCAGCAGCGCATGGGTGGCTTCCAGACGACGGTAGCTCTCGTTGTTGAAGCGGTAGACCTCCATGCTGTAGAAGGCGCCGATCGCTGCGGCCAGCGAGACCGCGCAGACCGAGATGATGATCAGACTCAGCTTCAGTCGAAAAGGCAGGGAAAATCGGTCAGTTTTTTCCATAGAGGGGTTTCACGAAGGTGGCGAGCGTCGTGTTCGGGCTGCGCACGGCAGTTGGTGAGGGAAAACAATCCACCAGGGCAAGGCGGGAAATTGAGAAAAACAACGGCAGCGAATTCGTCCAAGGAACCGCCCGATTTGTCAATGATGATGAAACCAGTTGGATCATGGCGCAAGGCCAACTTCACAGGCCAGAATCGCCAAGACATTCGAAATCGGGCCCGGGTCAGCCGAAGCGACAGTGCCAATCGGTTGTTTACGTTGGCAGCCAAGCGTGGGAGTGGGGCGTGAAACATCCGGGCTGGCCTGACGGCCGGAAGACCTAAGAAACGAGCGACTGGAGCGTTGTCCTGATAGAGAGATCAACCCCCAGCCCAGGAGAGCCCGATGAAAACAAAACTCATTTTGCCCGGCATGGTAGCCCTGACATTCCACGCGTTCCTGTTGTTCGGTTTGACCGGAAAGACACCGCCCGCCATCATCGAGCCGGAGGTGAAGCCGCCGGATCTGGGTCATGCCGTTCCGATCGACCAAGACGATCTGGTGCGCGCATCGGCGAAGACAGACGATGAGCCATCGCCATCGCGAGGTGGACCGGTGGCGCCTCGTCGGGACGACATTCCCGTCGTGTCTCCTCCGCATGGCGCATTCACGATCCCGGCGCTTCCTCCTGTGAAGGGAGAGCACACGATTTCGGTCATCCCCGTTGGATGGGAAAACCCTGCGGGGCCCGGGAAGGATTCAGCTTCTGACGCGGTTGATTTGGGCAGGCTGGATCGTATCCCGCGGACGCGCTCGCAACCCGCGCCGGACTACCCCGCAAATTTGCGCATCCACGGCATCGAAGGGACGGTCGTGGTGGAATTCCTGGTCGATACGGAGGGCAATGTGCACAACCCCATCGTCCTGCGGGCCAGCCATCCGGAATTCATCGAGCCGGCGCTACACGCGGTCGCCCGGTGGAAATTCGAGCCGGGTTACAGCAGCGGGCGGAAAGTCCGATTCCGCATGAGCGTTCCATTGGTTTTCACAATCGAGGGCAAGTAGAGCGCCGGCTGCGGTAGGATAATCCCGGTGCGATTTGGGCGCAATGGTGGTTTAGAAGTGTCGCCCGGGATGAGACTCGCGGATCTCAGGTGTTATTTCAGGACACAGTCGAAAGAGGCGGTTGATGCGGTCGACGAGGTCCGAAGGACTGAATGGCTTGGTGACGTAGTCGAGAGCGCCCAATTCCAGACCCATGTGGCGCGCATCCGTCGTCACCCAGGCAGACAGGATCATGATCGGAATCGCCGCCGTAGCCGCGTTGCGGCGCAGGATCTCGCATACCCCGAATCCGTCAATATCCGGCAACATGAGATCCAGCAGCACCAGGTCTGGCCGGCAGCAACCGATTGTTTCAATCGCTTCCCTCCCGCTCGAGGCCGTCAGGACCTCGTAGCCCGCCCGGCTGAGATGGAACCGGATGAGCTCGGTCACGTCGCGCTCATCGTCAACCGCGAGAATGCTATGAGGCATGGACGAGGATGAAACGCTGCTGACGTGGCGCACACGTGGCGGGGACGTTACGTTTAGGTGAAGTCGACTCTGATCGGGCCGGGCCAGCAGCCAAAGGAAACCGGCCGGTCGCCGACATAGATCGATTTCGCAATTCATTCCACTTGATTCACGCGAAAAATCGGTCAAACCCCCCATCACGGGCTTTTTTACTCGCAGGGTGCCTGCAAGTCACAAGCTTCAACCTCTTAGATGACCGCGTGTTAACACCTATCAGCGATGGCGAGGAAGATCGCATTTCTCAATTATAAGGGAGGCGTGGGCAAGACGTCCCTGATCGTCAATTTGGCGGCGTGTCTGGCGAAGGCCGGTCAGCGGGTGCTTTTGTTCGATTTTGACACCCAGTCCAACGCGAGCATCTGGTTGCTGCGCTTGGAGCGATGGAACAAGATCAACAACACCAACGTCGGCGCCGTGTACTCGATTTTTGAACCCGGCACAGCCAAGCTGAAGGACCTCGTGGTGAAGGATGTCGTGGAAGGGAAGAACGGGGAGAAGCTGCTGCCCGGCCTCGATCTGGTTCCGACGACTTTCAACCTCGTGGAGTTGGAGAGCGAGTATGAAGGCGACCCGCGCAAGCCGCCGTATTTATTGTTCAACGAACAGCTGCGCGAGCTGGAAAGCGGCTACGATTTCGTCCTTTTCGACTGCCCGCCAAACATCTTGCACGCCTCTCAATGCGGCGTCTTTTCCGCCAATGAGATCTATGTTCCGGCGAATCCCGACGCGTTGAGCCTCATTGGATTCACCCTGCTCGTGGAGAAATTGCACAAATTCCAGCAACTTTCCGCCAGCTTTCGCGTGGCGCAGATGGGTCCGCCCGCGGCTGTCCAGGGGATCATTTTCAACTCGATCAAGAACGGCGTGGACATCGAAGTGCCGAAGATGCGCATGCAATTGCGTATGAACCAATACAAGGCCCAACGACGCGTGGCCCCAACCGCCAAGCTCTTCGAGACGCAGATCCGCGACGCCACGATTGTGCGCCGGGCGGTGGCCCTTGGCCTGCCGGTAGTTCTGGTGGGGCAGGAAACGTCGGAGTCGGACAATGTGTTGAATGATTACCGCCGACTGACCAAGGAAATCATTAAACACGGAGAAGTGCTTTGACGGATGGTTTGCCGGGAGACGACTCATGAGCACGTCAGGAGAACACCGCACGGCGAAGGATTGGGACAAGGTCCGGATGGATTTCACCACCTCGATCATGGTGGATATCGGTCTGCGGAGCCTGGCCCAGAATCTGGATGGCGCGGACTGGCCGCTGGCCGGCGAGGACGAGACGCCCGCAAAGTACATCGATCTCGACTTTGAGGAACTCCGTGCCTTCCCGGGTCTGAAGGACCATCCGGAACGCATTGACCAGTTGGTCGACATTCTAGGAGAGACGCTGGCGTTCGACAACCCATTCGGGGAGATGGTGGCTCAATCGGCGGTGGCCTTCGCCGAGGACAATCCGCTGTTGAAGACGCTCACGCGCCTCGAGATTCCGACCGATTTTCCCATCGAGATGTCGGCCCTCGCCGCCGACGTGAAGGAATTCTGTCAGATGGAGAAGATCACGACGCTGACGGAGTTCGCCAATTTTGCCCAGAATATGCCGTCGCAAGTGGTCGTGGGGGGCGATTTTCGCGCGCTGCTTAACGCGCTGGCGAATGTGAATGAGCAGGCGCTGGCGGCCCTCCTCCCATTCCGTGTCGGCAGCAAGGGTTTGCATCTTCCGGAAGCCTTGGGGCAGTTGGTGGATTCTTTGTCGCCGGCCGAGCGCTTGGCATTGTTGAAACAGTATGGGGTGCGGTTGACCGAAGAGGGGGAGAAACAGGCGGCCGGCGTTGATCGGGAGAGGCTGGCGCAACTGGAACGGAGGCTGCAGCAGGGCGTTGCGAGGGTGCTCGAGCTTTTCCCGGACGAGATCCGCGGGCTGCCGATGGCCATCAAGGAACATGGCTCGCTGGGGCGCTACCTGATCGTGCTCGGAAACCTGGAAAAAGAAACGTTGGTGGCAAGATTCCTCGAACCGATGCTCAGAAAATCCGAGCCGGCGCCGATCCCGCTGCCAGCGGGGAAGGGCGGATGGTGGGCCGCGTTGACCCAATGGTTTAGACGATGAATGACGCGCCGACATCTCCCCAGCCGCCACCGCCATCCAGGCGGATCAAGTTTCCGCCTCCTCCTCCGCCCGCGAAAACCCTGGCGCTGCGACGGCGCCTTGAGCCCTCGGAAGGGTCGGCGGAGGCGCGCAAATCCATCAATGCCATCATGGAGGCGACTCGCGCGCCGTGGGGCGAGCTCCGCCCGATGGATTCGCAACAGGTGGGTGAACTGCAAAAGGCGTTGCGGAAGCTCGAGGCAAAACTGGATGAGCGCGAGCATGCCATCGAGGAGATTGGCGCACGGTTGGCGGAACGGGAGCGCGAGCTCGCGGAAACCGAGGCGTTGTTGACGGCGCGGGAAAAAGTCATCGTCGCTGCCGCGCGGACAAGCGGGGCGCCCGTGCTTACAAGGGAGGAACAATCCGCGCTCGAACAGCTGAAAGCGGAGTTGGAACGGCAGGAGGAATCGCTGAAGGAACAGAAGAGCGCGCTCAAGGAACGAGAGGTGTTTGTCCAGGAGAATGAGGCGAAACTGTTCGAGAAGATGCAGGCCCAACAGGAGAGGGAAGTCGAATTGGAACAAAAGGTCGACGATCTGCACTCGCTGGAGAAACGCATGCGCGAGCGGGAAGCTGCGGTTGATCCGGCGGCCGCGGCGGCCCTGCAGGCGGAAAAAGCCTCCCGGAAATTCGACGAGTTCAAGGAATAGACGGAGCGGGGGTGGAATCCTCGCCATCGAGGCCCACCGCCGGGAACTCCCGGCTGGCTGGCCGGTCAGATTCTCTACCGATGCTCCCGTCCTCAGTTTCAGCCCCTGGCCCGGATGGCGGCTGGCAATGATGCCGGTCGCTTTTTTGCTCGCTCCACGCCATCCAGCAATGCTTCCCTCCAGACCACTCATGAGAATCGCTGTATTCGTCGCCGCCGGCTTGGTTGCTCTGACCAGTTTCCTGCATGCCCAGTCCGATGATGACGATGAGGATGAAATGGACTACGCCCCGTTGGTGCCGACCGGAAGTTCACTGCGCTTCGGGCTCCGGTACGTTGGCGGACCCAAGGTGACATTCCACGACGTCGGTACGGTTCCGGCGAATCTGCCGATCCTGGGCGTCTCGGACACGGCCGACCACGTCTACAACGATGGCACGGTGAGTCAGGATACGCGCGTCGACGGCAGTGGCCATCCAGTGAATGACGGTCTGACCAACACCTGGACCGTCAACTACGCCACCCAGATTACCTCGGACAACAACGTTGCCTATCACATCTACAGCACGACTTCGCTGCCCGATGAGAAGAACATCAAGGCGCAGAACTCGCTGGCGTCGGGCTGGGAACTGCAGATGGGCCGCAGCCTTGGGAAGATCGGCCGGAAAGTGGACGTGAGCTTGGTCGCCGGGTTTACTTTTTCCGGATTCAATTCGAAGCAGAGCGGCGTTGTCCAGTCGCAGCTTACCACCGTGACCGACGTCTACTCCCTCAACGGCCAGGCTCCACCCTCGACGTTTTCGACCACGGAGCCAAACAGCACTTCCCAGATCGTTTACGATTCGAACGGCCAGCCGGAGCTCACCCCAAGCGGCGGTGTGAAGACGGTCTCGACCGATCAGAGCATTCTATTGGGTCTCAACCCGACGCGCACTATCTCCAGCACCAATTCTGATGGAAAACCGACCACCACGGACGTGCAGGGCCTCTGGCAGATCAAAGGCGCCTATTATACTTTCCGTCTCGGACCGGTATTCCTATTGCCTGTGACTGAACGGCTCAAGTTGAGCTTGGGATTCGGCGCGGCGGCAGTGTTTGCCGGCAGTACGTATACTGCGAGCGAGACCGTCTTGGTCGATAATGTCTCGTACAACGTTACGGATGGTGAAGTGAAGACCCATAGCGTAGTGCTTCCGGCCTGGTACGCCGACGCCGATGCCGAGTATTGGCTGACGGAGCGGGCGGGCTTTTATCTTGGTGCGACCTATCAGAGAAGCCAGAGCTACAATCAGGACCTCGGGGGACGAAGTGCGACCGTTGATATGGGATCGACTTCCGGTGTCACAAGCGGCCTCACGCTGCGGTTCTAGCCGGCTGGGTTCTCCATTTTTCGGTCGGACGCGATCAGAGCGAGGACGGGCGGGCGTGTCGCGCAACGTCCGGGCTCAATCTCCGGTTTCGACAATTTCCCGGCGGCGCGCCAACCTCCCTTCATGAAAGGACGCTGGCGGTTCGATGAGGTGTCGGATCCTCTGGTGCTCGCCGCCATGGAAGCGGTGCCGCGGGAGGAGTTTGTTCCTGGGAATTTGCGCGCCGCCGCCCATGATGACCGGGCCCTGCCCATCGGGTCGGGACAAACGATCTCGCAGCCGGCGGTGGTGGCTTACATGACCGGGCAACTGCGGTTGTCACCAACCAGCCGGGTGCTGGAGATTGGCACCGGCTCGGGCTACCAGGCTGCGGTGCTCGCCGAGATCACCCGTAACGTCTATTCCGTGGAACGCATCGCCGGGCTGGCGCGCACCGCTGCCGCGCGACTGGCGCGGCTCGGGTATGACTACGTTCAAGTCCGCGAAGGGGACGGGGCTCTCGGCTGGTCCGAGGAGGCGCCGTTTGATGCGATTATCGTGACCGCCGCCGCCGCCGCGATCCCGCCAGCGCTGCTCGCTCAACTGGGTCCCGACGGCCGCCTGATCCTGCCGTTGGGCGAACCAGATGGTCCGCAGGTGCTGGTGTTGCTGGAGCGGAATCCGGCGGGTGAATTCGACCGCCGGGACCTCTGGCCGGTGCGGTTCGTACCGTTGCTCTGACCGCCGATCGGGACGGAAAAGCGGCTCCGTTTCTTCCCATCGGGGACGGGGATTCCGGTCGGCTGTCAGCTTGGAGGATCCGGTTCGTGACAGGCGGCCAGGACGTCATCGAGGGCGCGCAAGCGGCCGGCCGGGAAAAGGGCGTTGATGCGCGAGACTACCTGTTGGATAAGCCCGTCCGGGCAGGAGGCGCCACCGGTGATCAATACGCGCATGGGCTCCCTTTCGGCGGGGAGGCTCCGGCGTTCCATCCGGCCGGTGTGGTTGAGACTCGCGACTGGAAACACATAGTGCTGCACATCGTCCCAACAGCGGATGTTTTCTTCCGATTGGATAAAATAGGCGCGGGCACCGAGGGTCTGCTCGCACAGGCGGAACAACTGGTAGGTGTTTGAGCTGTTTTGCCCGCCGATGACAAAAGCCGCATCGAGCGGCTCCGCGAGCGCCCGGCTCAGGGCATCCTGATTCACCTGCGTGGCATAACACAATGTGTCCTTCTTGCCGCTGCCGCCGACGTGCGCGTCCCCGTCCGGGTCGCCGTATCGCTGGCGGTAGATGCTGCGGAAATAGTCGATGATTTCTACCGTTTCGTTCATCAACAGGGTGGTCTGGTTGACCACCGCAATGCGAACCAGATGTCGCACCGGATCAAACCCGGGTGTGGACAGCCCCTTGAATCGCTCCCCAAACGCCGCCATCCGGGTGGGGGAGGGCTCCAGGATCAGTTCCCCGATCAGCCGCGCTTCATCGAGGCTGCGAATGATCAGGGAAGGGGCGAACCGGCGGGAGTTCGAAAAAGTGGCCTTGGTTTCCTCGTGTTCGGACTTGCCGTGGATGATGACGCTGTAGCCCTCCCGCCCGAATGCGCGGGCGGCTTTCCAGACCTTCTCCACCAGCATGCACGTGGCGTCATACTGAGCGACGCGAATCCCCTTCCGGATGAGTTTTTTCTTGTCCTCGTCCGTCGCACCGAATGCCGGGATGATCACAATGTCATCGCCAGTCAGGGTATCCCAGAGAAGCGGCGTGGAGCCGCCGGGCTGGGCCAACCCGCCGCTGACCGCGAATGGCCGGCCCTTGTCCGTCTGCAGAAAACGGAGACCGCGCCGCCGGAGGTCTTCGTTCACGAACGGATTGTGGATCAATTCACTCAGCATAAACACTCGGCGGCCCGGGTTTCCCGCGAGGGTTTCGTAGGCGCGTTCGATGGCGTTTTTCACGCCGAGACAAAAGCCGAAATGACTCGGAATGACGTAGCGCACCGCACCAAAATCGAGCATCGCGGGACGGCTGGCTGAACGTTCATGGGTGCGGTTCAGAGCTTTAATGGCTTCGCAGAGCTGGCTCTGGTAAAGGCTGCGCGCAGCGGAATCCTGGGCATAGATGCCGTGGTTGCGTTCCCGCTCCACGCGAAAACGGTAGATGTAGTCGTTCTCGCCCAGATGTAGGTAGGGAATTGCGATGAGGTGGGGTTCGAGACCAGCGACGATCGCGGAAAGCGACGGCGCGAGATCGGCCCGCTGGTTGGCCAGCTGTTCCAAGGAACGAAACTGCACCTCGTCGTCTGCCGGATCTCCCTCGACCTGGACGAAGAACACGCGGTAGTTCGCGCCGCCGGCTGCCACCGCAAAATATTCCGCCGCCGGGGTATGATGCTTGAAGTGCATCTCCAATCGCGCGATTGCGACTGCTCCGTCCGGGCCGACAAATGCCAGCCCCAGCCGGGTGCCGGCCTGTCGCACGGCGAGCCGGTTGCCGGCATCAAAAGCCAGGAAGGCGAACAGAGCGGGTGCCGTGGCAGGCAGGTTGGTGGTGACGACAGGCATCAATGGCGCCTAAGCAAAGACGATGCCCCCCAATGGTCAAATCCAAGGATATCCGCCGGCGGGCGGACCGAAGATCCCTGAATGCCCCGCCGGCGGTGTGCCGCTTCGATTGCCCAGGCGAGGACGCGCGCGTCCGCCGGGAAAAACGACGAAGCCAAAAAGACGGTGAACAGCTTGCTCACGCGCCACCATCCAGTTACCTCCGACGTTGATCCATGACATTGTCCGGAACACGCGGAAGCACGTTGCTTCTCCTCGCCGGTGGGGCCCTGCTAGCCGGAACCGGTTGCGCCACCCTGCGGAGACCGAAGCCGCGGTTTCTACCCGAGGCCGTGGCGTTGAAGCAGACCGACACCCTGTTGACGTTGGGGCGTCAGACAGGGTGGAAGGAGGTTGAGGATCTCCTGCCATTGCTCCAGGTGCAGGCGGATGCCGATTTTCCCGGCATTGCCTCGTTTGTCGCAGACTTGCATAAAGTGGCGGACGCAAAAAAGACGCCTGCAGGTGTGCCGCCGATCGATGCCGCCCGCCTCATTGACCACAATCCACATTTTTGGGGTGCCTATTATGAAATTGCCCCCGGTGATCCGTTGATGGCCATGCTGCACATCGGCTTGTTGCTGGCCGCCGGCGAAGTTGTGCGGGCCGATGAGGTGGCGACGTTGGAGATCAATTTCGGCCGGATGGAACCGGACTATCGCAAGGAATTGGTGCGCCTCGATGCTCATGCCCAGCTGGTACTCCAGGGCAGTCGCTGCGATGACGGCGAACTGGCGCGACTTCGGAGTGAAAAGGCCTTCGCTGTGGTCGCCCGCCGGGCCCAGGCCGCGCTGGTAGTCTGGCCCGAAAACCCGGAAGCGCTGGCGGATTTGGCGTCGGCGCTCCCGGCATTGTCCGGTGGCGGGCCGCCCGCGACCGATTCTCCTGCGCCAGGCGCCCTGGCGGCGTTGCGCCAAGTCGACCCGTTCTACCCGGTCGACCCGGCGCTGGCCGGGCCGGAACCGGCCGCTCTGCAGAACGCGCGACGTTGGTGGCTGCTGATGGATGGGGAGAGGGCGATTGGCGACGACCGGGTTTTGGAACAGTTTTCCACCGCGGCGCAGGCGGCAGGGATTGATGAACTTGCGCTGGTGGCCCGCAGTCTGTTGTCCGGATGGCGTGGCGAATCCATCCCGCCCGACGAGAGCTTTGCGCGGTCAGGCTTGTCGCGGCTGGTGGGCCCGGAAGCCGCGGCGGATATCTGCGCCCGCGCTTTTGCCGAGGGGCGCCAGTGGATCGGGTTGAACACCGAGAACGACGCGCCGTCGGTTGGACGCGACGGGGTATCCGTTCATCCGCAGCTTGAACAGCGTCTCTTGGTGCAGATCGCGGAAACATCCTATTGGATCGAGTCCGGCCTGGCGCAAGGTCGAGATCTGGCAACCAACTACAGTCAACGCGGGACCGCGTGGGCGCAATTGCGCCAGAAAAACGAATCGGCGGCCGATTTTCGCCGCTCCCTCCAGCTTGTGCCGGAGAACAACTCCGTCCGGTACCGTCTGGCCGTCACGCTCAGTGACGAAGGCGACTTCCAGGAGGCGGACTTGGTGTTTGCCGACGGGGCAAAGCGCGCCCCTCCTGACGCCGGGGAAACTCAAGCGTGGGGCAATCATCTTTTCAAACAGGGACGTTTTGCCGCGGCCGAGGCAGCCTACTCGCGCGCGGCCCGCCTCGACCCCGGCTTTGTCGAGGCCCGGATCATGCGCCACCTGACGCGACTGCGTGAGGGCAAGCCGGGCGATGCCCAGACCAAGGCTCGCATCGGCCGGGCTGACCCCTGGGGTGCCACCGTGCTGGAATTCCTCGCCGGACGCATCGACGAGACGAGCCTTTTTGGCCGGTTGGAGCCGCAAGGCGGGCTGCGTTATTCGGAACAGGAGTGCGAACTGTATTTCGTCCGCGCCCAGCTTGAGTTAAGTCGCGGCGAGATTGCCGATGCCCGCCGCAGCCTGCACAGTTGCCTCGGGACCGGCGCCACTTCTGTCGCGTGGTACGCGATGGCCTGGCACGAACTGCGCAGGCTTGATCACACTCATCCGCCGCCGCCACCCAAGCCATCGTCGGGTGGAGAGGCTGATGACGAACCCGCGTAACCTGCATCTAGGCAGATTGTAGGATAGAGTCTGCTCGCGACCTGTCCTCCATAGGCCTTGCGAAGGAGGATTCCGAGATAACGATCGCCTGCGAGCAGACTCCTACATCGATAACCTGTTGGCTTCGTCGCCCACGAGCGAGGGCAGGGTTCATTGAATCGAGACGGCTCAGCAGCGTCAGGGACGTCGAGGCCGGCAAGCTGGCTGGGCCTCATTCTGGCGCCGAACTCGCTTCGCTGATGCTTTCGACTTCGATAAAAACGGTCGAGCGCCCGCCGAGTCCGTAGGGCCCCACCTTCAGACGGCCGCGCACGGACACCAGTTTGCCGCCGAGACGGCGGCCGAGATCCAAGCGCTTGGTGTGGCGCTGATCTTTGGGCATCCCTGGGAAGATCGCCAGATCCACGATGTCGGTGAAGCGGCCGTTCTCACCGGTCAGCAGATCTTGTTCGTTGGAAGAACTGAAATACCCCTGGGTGACAATGGTCTGATCGAGCGTGCTCGAGGTCGGATTTC
>PLOH01000004.1:0-434 GCA_003142955.1 Opitutia bacterium
GAACCAGGCGCTGCGGAGCACCAGGATGGCAGCCACGACGACGATGAGAGCGAGGGCCGCGAGCCCGCCCGCTGCGATCCACGCGATGCGCCGGCGCGTCACTGGAGCACCTCGTCGTGGAACACGATCTCGGTGTGGCTGCGGGCCTCTTTGAGCCAGGTATCCATTTGCCGGTCGGCGCGCTGGCCGGTGAGGGTCTGCTCGATCTGGTCGCGATAGTCTTCGAGGTCGATGGGCTGGCCGGGATGGGCGGCTTCCGCCGCCGGTTTCACCACCTTGTCGAAATAGTCCTGAATATCCTGGCCGGTCACCTGGACGCCGGATTGAAAACGCACCTCGATGAACAGCAGCAGCGTGCGCTGCCAGAGCAGCAGGTCCTTGACATCCTGGTCGGCGATGCCGTAATCCGCCAGGGCGCTCTGGTATGCTTCGTC
>PLOH01000004.1:545-4475 GCA_003142955.1 Opitutia bacterium
GAGACGGCGATGCGGTCGATGATCTCGGCGCGGGCGGGAAGGGTGAACGAGAGCAGGGCGAAAGCCAGCGCGGCAGTAGCCGTACTGCAACGCTCCCTGACGGTCGCGGCTCGGAATGTAGCCGCGACCGTCAGAAGGTGTGAAGCAATTGCCCGCAAGCGGGCAATTGGCAAGCTAAAGCATGCCCCACCAGTTCCAGGATCAGGCTGTTTTGGTGGGGCATGCTTTAGCTTGCCCGTCTTTTCACGGCTTCTCAAGGAGCGGCCCCGAGCCGCAGAAACGGCGGGTACCCCGCCTGACCCCCTGGAGTGCTTAACCGTTTCGGGGGTTTCGGGGCCCAGACGCGAAATCTGCTGGTCAGCCGCACGGGTGGTCATGGCGCCACGGACCGGTCCAGCACCCCACGCGTGTGACGCATCTTGTCCGGGTATGTGGAGTTGTTAATCATGACCTTTTAAGCCATTCTTTTTCAATGGGTTGAGTCCACGGGCCGCGATTTTGTGTCGCATCTGGAGGGCCTTTTTTGCAAGATGCGTCACACGGATGGTAGGGAGCCCGATGATTCGAGAGCGTTTGTGTAAGTGCCCTAATTTCAATTGAATACGTCTGTCTGAAAGGCCAGCATTGGACTGCGCGGGCACCCGGCCGCCAGGAGGACGGGACCAAGCCAAAATACGCCGATTGACGGCTGGGGATGCCGGGATCCCGGAAACGGGCCGATTGGGCTGCCGCACGCGAAATGCGGAACAAAGCCAAATTCGGATCAGGACCAAGGCGGAATCCCTCCTGTCCACAGTGTACAACGGGTGGGGTAGGGTAAGAAGCGTAAGTGATTGATTGTGCGGGGGCAATTTGTTGTGATTGAAAGAGGTTTACTCGGTTCGGCGGCGCCGGAAACCTGGAGAGCAGAGATGGCCTCTCCGCCGCCGAATCGAGTAAACCTTTTTCAATCAACTGCTGTTAGTCACTCTGAATCAATCACTTACGGCGGAAGGCCACGGCGGATTAACGCCCCTCCGCTGCGCACAGCTCGCCATCTATATTATGAAATGGTTATGAAATATGTTTGCAGTTGTCCAAAAACTGTGTTATAAGTATTCTGACCTTGCGGCCCAAGCCGGGTTGGTGTGGACAGGGCGTGCGCCTCGCACGTCCCGTCTATCGGCGTCTCGCGGGTTGCACCTACGTACATTGCGGTGTCGGATGGCAGCTAGTCACGGAAGCGCCGAGCGCATTGGCCTTGGCCAGAGCGTAGCGGGTTATCTTGTCGAGACACGTCCCAACATTTACTACCCATCTCTCTCGCTTGCCTTTATAGTGATGGTGCTACTCAGCATCAAACGGCTGCAGCATTTCCATCTGGAGCCGATCCGGGCACCATGGTTTGTTTTCGTCTCGAAATACGCCCCTGATGTGGTCGTCATTCAAGCCGTCTCTTTAATACTCCTGATGTTCCTGGCGTACCGTTTCTCTTCCAGGTTCCTGCCATTCCCCCGTCACAGGATTGCCATCTTCGTGGTGGCCTTCTATTCGTTCGTAATGGTCATGGAGTTTGCGTGCGAGGAATTGTTTCTCAAGCCCACCTTTAGGTATGGACGACCTGTCGCAGTGACTACGAGTAAGGCGGTGACCGAAGAAACCTATGGTGACTTATGGCGATATGACGCAGATCAGGAGGGCGGGGCACCCTCCGGCTTCACTCTGCGTCAAACGATGATTCTGATGCTCTTCCTCTCACTTGCTCACCAACGAAAGTGGAGAGAGGCGTTTTCGGCCGTACAGAGTAGAGTCTACCACTGGATTTACTATGTGAGTTTCGCCTCCGTGCCCGCGTTGCGGTTTTACCACGCGCGACACTCGTTGTTTGATATTGGTGTGGGGGTAGGGATAGCTGTGATGATGTACTGGTTCTTTACACTGTCAGCAAACTTCATCTTTAATCGAAGTGCCGAGGACAAGCGGTACCTCGGAGAGTCGATCACGCCCCTTGCCTGTTATTCGTTGGCGATTTTGTTCTATTGCCAGGAGACGAAGTGGTGGATGTGCGCGTGTGGTCTAATGTTCATTTCAATAGGTCTCATCTGGCGGCTCAAGACAGCAGAAAATAGCACCTCACAGCCGGCGGAATCAAACATATGAGTCCTGACTTGATTGTCTTACTGGTCATCACGATTATCGTCGTATTCGCCTTTCACGAGCCAATAATCGCCGGTCTAGAGCATAGCTTTTCGGGTGAGGCTGCAAAGCCCTGGACTCGCGAGTTTCTTCTCTCTCTTTCGCGGCGGTTCTTCGGTTACTTGATTCTGCCGCTTTTCTTGACTTATTTCGGTATAGGGGTCACGCTCCTACCCAGTCCAGTATTTCGCGCAGCCCTGCAAAGGCGCGCCCCGGTTGCGACGCAGATGCGACCGTATGACGGCCTTCGGTTGGCTGGCTGGAACGATGATGACATCGGACACTTGCGCGAGGACCTGGCAATTACTATTCTCGGCGGCTTAGTCATCGTCAGCGCAACGCGTATGCTGATCGTTCGGCACAATCCGCGCCTAGTCTCATCATTGATCCAGGTCGCATTTTGCCTTTTTGGATTTGTGGTCTTTACCTATCTCTTCGACTTGGCCGCGGGGCTTAACTACTATCGGACTCTCTTCGATTCGGTCTTGCGCTTTGAGTTTCCCGAAAGCCTGCCCTTTGTGTGCGTTGCCAGCATCTGCACGGCTATTGCGACGGAGGCACTGTTGGGACGCCACCAGTAATGATGAGGGGTAGCGCGGGTGCCAGTCGGGCAGCCCGCGCGGTGGGTATCGGGATGCCGTAAGAAAACGCCGCGGATCTTAGCTAGATGTCGCGGTGTTTGTATGCATCACGCCCAGTCCTGTTCCTCCGGCGCCACCAGAACGGACCCCGCCGCGCCAGCACGACGAGGAATACCCCGGCTCCGGCGATCAGGATGGCTAACCGGAGCAAAGAGATGGGAGCGTCGAAGATGTCTGGCGGGAGTTGCAAAAGCAACGTGTTGAATTGGGGTGCCATTGTTCCTCCAGTTAGTCCGCGCTCAACTCGCTACAACAGTATTGCGGATGCCCCTCAAATTCTGAGCCGTCAAAGGCAATGCGTCCAGAGTATCCACCAGTGAACTTATCGACCTCGGACTGCGGAATGCGAGAAACTCGAATAAAAAACGCGAGCCCATCTTCATTCTACCGCATATATCCACCACTGTAAGGTGGTGTGTATCTATTCTGTACGCACGCCCCCACGCCGCTCGCAGCTTTTCTGACGCGTCCAGTGAACTCAAGGTTTCTGATACAATAGTCTGCGTCCCAACTGGCAGACGAGTCAAGGGCTGTTTCATCCATTCTGGCGTGATATTCTGGATGGATTCAGCCATTTGAGATCTCGAGAGTCCTTCAAGCCAGGATTTCCATTTTGCGATGCTGGCCGAGACCGATTATACATCCAACCGCTTCAATTCGAGCCATTTTTCTCATTCTTCCATCTCGAACGACTCCAGTGGCCCAGGAAGGGGCCAGGCCTGGCTCCTCTGGGAACGCAAGAACCCGGAGGTGCCTCATTTCAACGGATTTCTCATACAACTCTCCGCCCCCTCCTTCCTTCGACCTGTTGGCTTCTCCGCTGCGGCGGCCTATCCAGTCGGCACCGCCAACGCCGCGATCCGGCGCACCATGCTTCCGAACAGCCGCCGCCACAGGTTCCCCAGGTGGTAAGCCATCCAGACGTGAAAAGGACGAAAGCAGACTCCGAATCCATTCCGCCATGCAGATCGGCTTTCGACCTTTGGACATTCTCCCCCAAAATAGTGCGGGACGGGCCGGGAGATTCTTTCAGATTTCAACATGAGAGACAGCAGAGAAGAAGCCAAAATACGCCGATTGGCGGCTGGGGACGCCGGGATCCCGGAAACGGGCC
>PLOH01000074.1 GCA_003142955.1 Opitutia bacterium
GTTTCCTAAACCGCAAATCCCGGTTCAAGTCCGGGCGGGGATACCAGCTTGTTAACTGCGGAAGGCCGGGGACTGATGTTGACATTTAAAACACGCGGTATACGTATATTTATACGCATGCAAGGTGAACTAAACAGTGAACGATTGGTTGAAGCCCTGACTCTCCTGGGCGAGCGACTGCGCTTGGTCGGAGCGGAACCCCAGGAACCGGTCGTTTGCGGGGGCTCCTCGCTGATCGCAGCCGGCTTCGTCGGCCGTCTCCAGCAGCGCACGTTCGGGTCGCATCTGACGGTATGATTCGCGGGTCGGCTCGACCAGATCTACTTCAAGCTCTACGCGGCGGCCGACCAGGGGCCGGGGCGTCATGTCGACGATCTCATCGCTCTTAACCCATCCGGCGAAGAGTTGGCTGCGGCCGCGCGATGGGCGTTCACCCACGAGGTCTCACCCGGCTTCCGCAGCCTGATGCGGGAACTTCTGACCCAGCTTGGCCATGACGATGTCGCCCGCCAAATCTAGCGCAGAACTTCGGCAGTCGCTGCTGGGACTGCTCTGGCAGCAATGGGCCGCTCTCGGAATCGCCGGATCCACTCCCCCCGAAGGCGACTGGTGCGTGGACCTGGAAGCCCTGCTGCTCGTTACGACGACGCAGGCCCGCGCCGATCCGCGGCTGTTTGACGAGGTGCTGGATTGGCTATGGGGAAACGGGCAATGGGTGAACGTCCAGCGGCTGCGGAACATCCACCGTCGGATCGCCCTGGGTGATTCGCGCGTCCTGTCGGCGATTGCCGACTGGCTCTGCCAGCGTTCGACGCTGACCAAATGGAAGCCGTTGGCCGCCGCCGACGGAACGAATGCCGAAAATCCCGAGCCGTTGTTTCGGCTGAAGGATGGCAGACCCCAGCCGATGTTTGGTGAAGTCGACCCAATCTTTCAGCGGCATGGCCTCGTCCGGGGACCGATCAAGCGGCGCAAGCTAAGCCAGCAGCCGAATCCCCGGCCGGCCGCGGCGTTGTCGTGGAAACTGCGCGCCCTGTTCGGCGTCCAAGCCCGGTGTGACATCTTGCTTTGCCTCCTGACTCGCGGGGCGGGTTACCCCGCCGACCTGACGCGGGCGACATTCTATTTCCCGCGCACGGTCGAGGAGGCGCTTAAAGAGCTCGCGGCATCCGGTCTCGTTCACACCGGGCATACCGGCCGAAAAGCGCGCTACTGGCTCAAGCCGGAGGATTGGCAGTTTCTCCGGACGTGGTCGAAGCCGGCGGGCTTTCCGCGTTGGGTCGACTGGCCGCGGCTGTTTTGCGCGCAGGAGCGATTTTTCGGGGTGCTCGGTAACGCGGAACTGAGCCCGATGCTGCTGTCTTCGGAGTTGCGCCGGACGTTCGACGAACTGCAGGCGGTGCTTGCCGACGGCTGCTTGGAATCCGCCTTCACCGCCAGCCGGAGCCACACCGGGGTCGATTTCACCGAAGCGCTGATCGCCGATCTGCACCGGTTGGCCGGGAGCGTTTAAGAAGAACTCTGCGGACGGGCAACCCGCTGCCCCTTGCGTGCGCCAGGGTCGCGGAGAATCCGGATTTGTAGGAGCCTGCTTGCCGGCGATGGGATGATCACCGATTTGGACCTTTCGCTTGCGAGCAAGCTCCTACACCAACCGAACACCGGGGCCGCGCACGGCACCTGGCGCGCAGGGGGAGGGCGGGCTGGAGCGCGAGGGCGGCCCGAACAGAGCTCTCGCTAACTGCGTTTGCGCCGCGCACTAGTCAGTTTGCGCGAAGACTGGCACAAGAGACTCTGTGCCATCAGTGTACCGCTTGCGCCTGGCTTTGCTGAGTCGTGCGGAGCAAGCGCAGGCCGGCCACAGCCAGGGCATTGTCAGGTTGGAGGGACAGCGACAACTCGAGTTCGCGCTCCGCGTCCGCGAAACGACTCAATCGATAGAGGCAGAGGCCGTAGGCGCAATGCAGTCTCGCCGAATCCGGTGCGTATTTGACTGCGATCGCATACTCGACGCAGGCCTCATCGAATCGGCCCTGCAACGCCGAGAGAAGCCCGAGGCTGCCATGGCCTTCGGGGTCGGTGGGCCGGATTCGGAGGCCGTTGTTAACGTGCAATCGGGCGAGGTCGAATTGCCCGTACTGAAACTCGAGGACGCCGCGAGTGGTTTCCATGTCGGCGCGCTGGCTTAGTGTCGCGAGAAGGTTGTATCCGACCGACAGGGCCAGCAGGGCCGGCCAGACCGCGCGCCAGCCGATCCGGATCCGCGGCCGGTCTCTGGCCCAGTCTTCCAGCGCCAGCACGCCAAGCGCGGCAAGGAAGATGAGCTCTGGCGCAAACGCCATTTGGTACCGGAGGCACGTGGCGAAGAAAAGGCAGAGCAGTGTCGCATTCATCGTCGCGATCCAAAGGATTGCGCCGACGAGCGGCGCAAACGTGCGACGGACATCTGCGTTCGGAAAGCGAAAAACCAGCGGCACGGCGGCGGCGAAAATGATGAACGGGACACTTGATATGAGCCCGACTGGATTTTCCACCAAACCGTGGCCGGCGGGCATCGCGGGCCACGGCAGCCCGTGGCGGATGAAGGGGAACTCGCGCGACCATCCCGCATAGTGGAGGAAGTACATGCGGAAGTTGAACCAGAAGTAGCTGGCGCTGAATTGCACGGCGTCTTTCTCCGGGTCTCCGGAAAGCTGATACCGATGGCCGAAGTCGAGCGCATTGCCAAAACGTTTGTAGTTATACCACAGAAGGCCCCCGCCGATGACCGCGATCGGAAGAATAGTGGCGGCGATGATGGTCAGGCTCCTCCTCCGCTGCGCAGATTCGACGCCGAAAAACGCCCGGG
Organism: Opitutia bacterium; assembly: GCA_003142955.1. Classification (GTDB taxonomy): domain Bacteria; phylum Verrucomicrobiota; class Verrucomicrobiia; order Opitutales; family Opitutaceae; genus Fen-1467. The sequence goes on from PLOH01000074.1 coordinate 2,849, forward strand.
CCGCGATGAAGAGTGGGAAGATCAGGAGGGTGCTGTACCAGAATTCCGACGGCCGGGAGCCCGCGGCCAACCCGGCGCAGACGCTCAGCGCGACCGGTGCAATCCAGCCGCCGTCCGGCCGGTCCAGAATCCGCCACAGCGCGAGGAGCGAGAGCATCGAGAAGGCATATGCGCAACTGATCGGGACCTCCCAGACATCCGGGCGCTGGAGGAAAACCGGGATGGTTGGGGCGAGCCCGATACCGAGCATGCAGAGGCCGGCCGTGATTTGGCCAATGCCCGGAAAGTACCGCCGCCAGAGGATGCCAAACAGCGCTATCGAGGCGAGGAAGCCGACGCAGGTGAAAACCAGGCAGCCCAGTTGGTGGCTAAGATAGGCCCCTGTGACCAGGTTGTAGGGCAGAAACAGTACCACGGCGGGTATCACGCTGAAATACATGTACAGCTTGCCTTCGAAGAAAGTGAGGTCGTGGATCCTCGGGCTGGTGAAGATCCTACCCCGCATATCGTTGTTGGCCAACGGGTCGTAGGGGTCGGACAGAGCCAGTAGCGCTGGCGGCGGGTCTTGCGCCAAGTTCAGTTGACCGCGCTTTAAGCCATCGATCAGCCGGTTGTAGTAGGCGTTGGCTGCGACCGAGCCAGACGTTTCAGATTCGACCGTCATGGCGATCAAAGCATACACCGCGATCACGATCACAGCCGCCAGCGCTGGCGCGATCCAGTGTCGGGTCGGGCTCCAACGGTGGTTTTCAACTTGGTGGTCCATAGCGAATAACCCGATCAAGATCGGCTCCCCGATCGTCCGATTTGCATCGCCTGGCCGGCGCAGGTGATCACTAACGAGGCCGGCAGGCCAATCGTTGGCCGACGGGGCGGTCGATTTCCAGCCTTATCCGCTTTCGACACCGAAGTCGAACTAGGAAGCCGCGCATGCAGGAGAATCGCTTGCCGAATGACTGCTCGAGCACTACGGCAGACGTAAGGACAAACGCTAAAACGGCGTCTTCTACGGTGTTCGGCGCCAAAGACGACGTCATTCTGCCCCTCGAAACCCTTCCGCGGGGCGAGAAACCGCCCACTACCGAACAAAGAACCCGTTGACCCGGCAAGGAGCAGAGGGGTGACCGGAGTCCGGCAACTTGGCCACGGTTTCGCTGCGTACCCGGGGTGATCGGGTCGCGGGCGGAGGAGCGATTACCGCAAGAAACACAATGTCTGTAAGGATGCCGGATATTAAGCGCTTTACCTCATGAAAGCGCCGTCCGCTTGACCGCATTCTGGGGACGCGCGCAAACGAAAACCCTGGTTTGACCTAATCCATTCATGAGGACTGTTCATCTCCGTTTACGTCCGGGAGGGGCGGCCAAATGCCCCATTTGTCTCTGTAGATCAATTGCTAAAAGGAGGCTCACGTGTAAGGTGAAGCGGACTATATGATTTTCAAGTCTGTGGTCTGCGTCGTCTGCATACGGTTGCCTCAATGACATTCTCATCGTTTCTTTCTAATGAAAATCTGTCCTTTTGCAGATTATCCTAAGACGGTTCGCGGGTTCCATACCCTGTTCTTGGCGCTCGTGCTCGCTGCTGTTGACACCTCGGCCCCTGGGGTGATGCAGGCGGCTGACGCCGGCCCAACCTCAGCCACTCTGGCGGTCGCAAACCTTCCGTTGTCGCTCGACGATTGCCGCCGGCTCGCGCTTGCGCACAATCTTGGGCTGCGCGCGCAGCGCGAGACCCTCGCGGCGGCGGGCTTCCTGCGCGCGGCCGAACTGGGCGCCTTCGAACCCGATTTCGTGGGTTCGGCCTCGCAGGAATACAACCAGCGCCTCAACACGGTCGAACAGACCATTTCCCAGGGCACGACGGTCTTTCAGGAAAAGAACAAGCTCTATGCCGCCGGGATTGAGGGGCTTTCCCCGACTGGAGCTACCTACAACATTGGGTACTCCGTGCATGATTTGAACAACAACCTGCGGGTGTTGCCGACCGATCCGCTGCAACGGCAGTTCGAGTCGTTTCTCGGTCTGACCGTGAGCCAGCCCTTGCTCAAGGACGCGGGCACGTCCTCCACCTATGCCCACCTGCGCCTCGCCAAGGAGGACGAGAAGATTGCCCGCCAGGATTTTCGCCGGCAGTTGTTGGTGGTGGTCGGCTCGGTTGAAAGCGTCTACTGGGATCTCTATGTCGCCCAGGAGCGGCTCGGACTCCGCCTCGCTTCGGTCGCCGCCGCCGAGAAGCTGCTGACGGAGAACCAGGAGCGGGTGCACGAAGGCAAGATGGCCGAGATTGAACTCGTCGAGGCGCAGGCCGGACGGGCGCAGCGCCGGTCCGCGGCGAGCGAGGCGCAGCAGCATCTGATCGAAGTCTCGGGTCGTTTGCGCACGCTGTTCGCGGAACCCGTCAACGAGCCCAATTGGGTCCTCCACGCCAGCGATGTGCCGCCGCCGCCCGGAGCGCCGCCGTCCATCGACACTGCATTACAGGACTCCGTCATGCTGCATCCTGAGTATCTGACGCGACTCCACCGCGCGGAGCAGGAAAAGATCCGCATTGCCTACGCAAAGAACCAGCGCTGGCCGCAGGTCGACCTCAAGGCCAGCTACGGCCAGAATGGCTTGGGAAGCAGCGACGGGGCCTCGTGGGACGATCTCGACCACCACTACCACGAGTCGTGGTCGGTCGGCATCGAAATGCGGATCCCGATCATGGGTGGCATCCGGCAGGCGAACACGCTGCATGCCGCCCAAGCCCACGGACGGGAAGCGCTCTTGAACCTCAAGGCGGCCGAGGTCGAGATCGCGAACAACATCTTCACCGCGGAGCGCAAGGTTGAGAGCCTCAGGGCCGTGGCGGCCAATTACGACGATGTCGCGCAGGCGGGCCAGCACCTGCTGAAGAACGAGCAGAGCCGCCTGGCGGAAGGCAAGACGGACAGCCGCCGTCTCCTCGAGGTGGAAAACCAGTTCTCCGACGCCCAGGTGGCCGCCCTGGAGAGCCGCGGCGAATACGAAAAGGCGCGGGTGGAATTTGAAATGGCCTGCGGCCGGCTGCTCAAGCTCCGCGGCGTCGATCTGGTGGAGGAACCGGAGCGGGCCAGCTACTTGAAGAAAGTGATGTTGGGGCTGGCGGGAGTCGACGCAAGCAACCCTCCGAGTCAGGCTCAAGATGCGCATTAGGGCGGTGCTCGGGGTTCTGGTCGCCCTTGCCGGGTGGGCGGTGCTCGGGACGGCCGTTTCTGGGGCGCCGACGCTGGTGCCAGGGGTCACCGAGCCGGTGCACGATTCGTTGCTGAGCGCTTCGGTGGCCGGCACCGTGCAGAGCATCCATTTCAAGGAAGGCGATTCGGTTGCGGCGGGCGCGGTCATCCTGGAACTCGACAAGTCATTGGAAGAGCTGGAGGTCGCGCGCCGGCGGTCGGTGTACGAGAGCCGCGCAGAACTCGAGGTGGCCACGCACCGCGCCGAGGTGCTACAGGCCGACTATGAATCGACGAAGCGGCTCTTTGACCACTCCCAGTCCGTCAGCCACGACGAGGTGGAAAAGAAAGAACTGGATTACAAGCTGGCGGTCGCCGAACGAGACCGGCTGACTGCGGCCAAGGAACGCGAGCGCATCGAGCTGGATATTGCCCGCGAGCAGCTCGCGCACCGGATGATCACTGCGCCGTTTGCGGGCGTGATCACCGATATCCGGGTCGACCTTGGCGTGGCTTGCGAGCCGCACCAACCCGTGGTTCGCGTGGTGGAACTCAAGCACGTCTACTTCGTCGCCGACATCGCGCCGGCCCTGACGGCCGGTCTGGCGCTAGGTCGAGAGGTGAAGCTGCACATCGACGTGCCGGCCGGCCAGCGCGACGTCCGCGGCACCATCGATTACCTCGCACCCGTGGTGGACCCAGGAAGCGGGCTGCGCCGGGTGAAGGTGATCTTCGAGAACCCCGACGCCGCGATCGCGCCGGGCGCCGTCGGCCGGCTCGAGCTCGACTAGTTCTCCGCCGATGGACGTTTACCGCCCCGATTCATCCGATGCCGTGGCGCAGGCCACGGCGCGCATTGACGACTTGCGGGCGTTTGCCGGTCCCCCGAACGAGTTCTGGCCTGCCTGCCTCGAGGCCTTCGCGCTCCTCTGCGGCGGGGCCGATGCCGCCGCGCTGGCCATTCCCGCCGAACAGCCGGGAACGCCGGCGGCGCCTGACGCCTCCGGGGCTCAAGGCGCGCCGGCCGCGCGCTGGCGCACGGCATGGGAGTGGACCGCCCGTTTGCTGCCGCCCGACCGGCTGCACGTCTTTCGCAATTGCATCCGCCTCGCGGCCGACGCGGGCTTGCGCCGGGGCGGCCTCGCCCTGGACGCACTCACGGGGGTGGAACGCGCCGCCGCCGGCAGCGGCTGGATCGCCGCCGTGCGGCTGGAGACGGCCGGCGAGGGCGCGGCGGTGTGCGTGCTGCTGCTGCCGCCGGTCGAGCGGGTGGTTGCCGAGGAGGCGATCCGGCGCGTGCGCCTGGCGGCGGATGCGCCGCGGGTCTACGGGCTCAACCGCCAGATCGGCACGGCGCGGCAGGATGTCGAAACCATAACCTCGGTGCTGGACCTCGTCACCCTGCTCGACGGGGAAGCCCAGTTTGCCGCGGCGGCGATGACGCTGTGCAACGAACTCGCGGCGCGGCACCAGTGCCAGCGCGTCAGCGTGGCCTGGCGGCGCGGTCCTTATTTGCGCGTGCAGGCGATCAGCCACCTGGAGAAATTTGAGGAACGGATGACCGTGGTGCAGCAGCTGGAGGCGGCGATGGAGGAGGCGGTCGACCAGGATATTGAAATCGTGCTGCCCGCCGCGGCCGAATCGACGGTCATTGTTCGCGACCATGCGATCTACGCGGCCGAGCAAAAGCCGGGGAACCTCGCCACCGTGCCGCTGCGGGCGGGCGGTGCTGCGGTCGGGGCGCTGACCTGCGAGCGAGCCGATGTTCCGTTTTCGGAGCACGAGCTGCGGCATTTGCGGCTGACCGCCGATCACGCCGCGCGGCGGCTGTACGCGCTCCATCGCGCGGAGGCCTGGTTCGGCGAGCGCTGGGCGAACGCCCTGCGCGCGCGGCTCGGGAAATATCTCGGGACCGAGCACACCCTGGCCAAGGCGGGTGCGGTGGCGGGCGCGCTGGTGCTGGCCTGGGCGGTCTTTGGACGGCTCGATTACCATGTTGCGGCCGGCTTTTCGCTGCGGGGGACGGAAACCGCAATCATGTCCGCGCCCTTTGAGGGCTTTCTGGGCGAGGTCAAGGTGCAGAAGGGCGACACGGTGGTCGCCGGCCAGGTCCTGGCCACGCTCGACCGGACGGAACTCGCGCTCGAACTGAGTGCGGCGCAGGCCGATGAAACGCGCTTCGACCGCGAGGTCCAGCAGGCGCGTTCCGAACGCAAGCTCGCGGACATGCAGGTCGCGGAAGCGCGCGCCGCGCAGGCCAAGGCGAAACTCGAGATTCTGGAACTGCACCTCGCGCAAAGCGAAGTGCGGGCGCCTTTCGATGGCGTGGTTGTCGAGGGCGACCTGCGCGAACGCATCGGGACCCCCCTCAAGCAGGGCGATGCGCTTTACCGGGTCGCGCGGCTGGACAAAATGTACGCCGAAGTGCTGGTCAGGGAGGACGACGTCCGCGCCGTCGCCTCCGGCGCACCGGGCAAGATCGCGTTCGCCAGCAAGCCGGGCAGCCGCTTCGCGGTGCGCGTCGAACAGGTCGAACCGATGGCGGTGCCGCGACCGGAGGGGAACGTCTTCGTCGTGCGCTGCACCCTGCCGGAAAAAAACGAGGCGTGGTGGCGTCCGGGGATGCGCGGTGCCGCCCGGATCGACGCCGGCCGGCATGCGCCGCTGTGGATCGCGACGCACCGGACCTTGGATTACCTGCGGCTGCGCTGGTGGTAGGATCACTGCACGAAGCACGGCTCTTCGCGCCCGACGCATGACGGAATCCTCCCGCACATTCAGTGATGTCTGGTATCGCGTGGCCCGACAAACCGTCACGCTGCGGCCGCGCGTTGAAGTGCGCCGCCAGGTGTTTCGCGGGGAGCCCTGGCATGTGCTGTACGATCCGTTCAACAACCAGTTTTTCCGGGTGCGTCCCGAGGCCTATGCGTTCATCGCGCGGCTCCGGCCGGACCGGACCGTCGAGGATGCCTGGAAGGAGACGCTGGATGACGATCCGGACGGCGCGCCCGGGCAGGAGGATGTGATTCAGCTTCTCGCCCAGCTGTATCACGCCAATCTGCTCCACTACAAGGTGGCCGCGGACAGCGAGCAGTTCTTCGCCCGCTATCGGAAGCGCAAACAGCGCGAACGGCTGTTCACGTGGTCGAACTTGATGTTTGCGCGCTTTCCGCTGTTGGATCCGGATGCGGCCCTGAATCGGGCCGAACCGGTTCTGCGCTGGCTGTTCCGGCCGTGGGCCGCCGTTGTCTGGTGCGGCGTGGTCGGATGGGCGTTGAAGACGTGCATTGACCACAGCGCCGAACTGGGAGCGGCGTCGGGCAATGTGCTCGCCGCCTCCAATCTCGTGTTGCTTTACCTGGGCATCGTGCTGGTGAAGTCGCTGCACGAACTCGGCCATGCCGCCGCCTGCAAGCATTTTGGCGGCGAGGTGCACACGCTCGGCCTGATGTTGCTTTTCTTCAGTCCGCTGCCGTACGTCGATGTCACTTCGAGCTGGGCGTTTCGCGAACGATGGCGGCGCATTGCCGTCGCCTCGGCCGGGGTGGTCGCGGAGCTGTTCGTCGCCGGGTTGGCCGCGCTGTTCTGGGCCTCGGCCGGGCCGGGATTTTGGAGGGATCTCGCGTTCGACATGATGATCGCCGCCGGGGTGACGACGGTACTGTTCAACGCGAATCCCCTCCTGCGCTACGACGGCTACTACGTCCTGTCCGACTTGATTGACCTGCCCAATCTCTACCAGCGCGCGCAGCAGATGCTGCATTACCTGGCGGAAAAACACCTTTTCGGGGTGCGGGGAGCGCCGGCGGTGGCTGACTCACCGCGCGAACGCGGCTGGCTTGCGACCTACGGGGTGCTGAGCCTCGTGTACCGGGTCTTTGTGTTTACCGGGATCGTGTGGGTCATTAGCGGACGGTTTCTCATTGTTGGCGCGCTCATCGCGGTCTTCTGCGCGGCGGCCTGGGGTGTGGCGCCGCTGATTCGTTTCGGCCATTATCTGGTGGCCAGCCCCCGTTTGGAACGGACGCGCGGTCGCGCCCTTGGCGTCACTTCTGGCCTGGCGGCTGTCGCCCTGCTCGGGCTCTTCCTCATTCCCGCACCCCAGCGCCTGCAGGCGACGGGGGTGGTGCAGTCGACCGCCTTTGCGGACGTGACCATCGGAGTGGACGGTCAATTGGAAAAACTCGAGACCCCGGGCGGCACCAACGTCAAAGCCGGGCAACCGCTGGCGCGCCTGCACAACGGAGAACTCGTCCACCAGATTGCGGCCGCCCGTGCCCAGTTGGAGGAATTGGAAGCGCTGTGGCGCGCCGGGTTGCATCAAGGCTCGCGCACGCGCGTGGCCTTGGAGGAGGGAATTGCGGCGGTGCGCGCGCGCGTGCAGGACCTCGAAGAGCGGCAGACCAAGTTGGTGGTAACCGCGCCGATCTCGGGCCTGTGGGTCGGGCCGCGGGAGGACGAGCTGCTGGGGCGCTGGCTGACGCGAGGCACGGCCTTGGGGAGTATTGTCGGCTCGGCCGGGTTTGAGTTTCTGGCCGTCGTGCCGCAGGCGGATTCCTCGCGTTTGTTTGCCCATGAGACCACGGCCAGTCACGCCACCGTACGCTTGCATGGTCAGGCCGACGCGGCGCTTCCCGTCAGCGGGTTGGTGGTCATTCAGGCCGAGCAAAGCCGCCTGCCCTCGGCCGCTCTCGCCCAAAACGCGGGCGGAGAGATCGCGCTGGCCCGGGATGCCGGCCGTGAGCCGATCGCGGCGGAGTCCTTTTTCGAAGTGCGGGCAGGAATCGAGCCGCAGCCGGGAGCCCTGCTTTATCAAGGCCTCACCGGCCGCATCAGCTTTCCGCTGCCGGCGGAACCCCTCGGGCTGCAATGGCTGCGGGCCCTGCGCCAGGTATTTCAGAAACGTTCGATCAATTGAGGCGGCCATGGTAAACGTTCTTCCCAGCGACGACTATCGCCGGCTCGCGGTACCCAAGCCGGCGAAGCTTCCGCGAGGCGCGGATGCGCTGGCCCACCGCGCGTTGGGCTGGTGGCACCGGCGGCCGCGGCAACTCGAGGCGTTGCGGCGTGACGCCGCGGCGGTGGATGCCAAGAGCGGCGAGTTTGAGATGCTCGACGATGCGGCGCTACGCGGCCGTCTGGCTGAACTCTCCGTGCCCTACCGACTTGGCCGGGACGCGCTTCGTCCGGAAACGGCCATCGACGCTCTCGCGGCGGTGCGCGAAGCGGCGCACCGGCAGACCGGCCTGCGGCCGTTTGTGGTGCAGCTGATGGGCGCGCTGGCGCTTGATCGAGGATTCCTGGCCGAGATGGCGACCGGCGAGGGCAAGACGCTCACCGCCGCGCTCGCGGCCATTCTCGCGGGCTGGCGCGGCCGGCCTTGTCATATCATCACCGTCAACGACTATCTGGCCGAGCGCGACGCGAAATGGTTTGCGAAACTGTACGCCTTCGCGGGGCTAACGGTCGGCCACGTCATCTCCTCGATGGAGGAAGCGGAGCGGCGTGAAGGATACGCGACGGATGTCACTTATACCACGGGTAAAGAAGTCGTGGCGGATTTCTTGCGGGACCGGTTGCGCCTGGGCCCGATCCATCATCCGGACCGCCGGCTCATCCGGCAGCTCGTTCAATCTCACGGCGCTGGCCATCAGGAGCTCGTCATGCGGGGGCTGCATGCGGCGATCATCGACGAAGCGGACAGTTTGCTGATCGATGAAGCGGTCACGCCGCTCATCATCTGCCAGCCGCGGACCGGTGATTCGATGATCGAGGCATCGAAAATTGCCGCCGAACTGGGCGGGCGGCTGCAGAGCGGTTTGGATTACCAGGTCAACTGGCGGCACCGGGAAGTGGAGTTGCTCGACGCCGCGTTTGTGAAGCTTCAGGCGGCGGCCAGCGGGATGCCGCAGGCCTGGTCCGGCCTCGCCCGACGCCGGGAATTGGTGACGCAGGCGCTGGTGGCGCGGGAATTATTCGAGCGCAACCGGCAGTACGTCGTGCAGGAAGGCAAGGTCGTCATCGTGGACGAGTTTACGGGTCGCCTGATGCCGCAACGCACCTGGCGTGAGGGCCTGCACCAGGCCATCGAGGCCAAAGAAGGATTGGAGATCACGGCGCCGACCGAGATCCTCGCGCGGCTGAGTTTCCAGCGTTACTATCGCGGCTACCGCCGATTATCCGGAATGAGTGGCACGGTGCTCGAATCGGCGAACGAACTCTGGCAGATCTACCGGCTGCCCGTGGTCGCCATTCCGACCAACCGTCCTTGCGTGCGGATTCAGTTGCCGGACCGGAGTTTTGCGGATGCGGAATCAAAGTGGCAGGCGGTGGTTGAGGAGATTGCGACGGTGCACGCCTCGGACCGGCCGGTTTTGGTGGGAACGCGCAGCGTGGCGGCAAGCGAAGCTTTGGCGCGGCGGCTGGGGGAACGGGGGTTGGGCTGCGAGGTGCTCAATGCGGTTCGCCACGCTGAAGAAGCGAGGATTGTGGCGCGGGCGGGGGAACTCGGGCGGATAACGATCGCGACAAACATGGCCGGCCGGGGCACCGATATTTTGCTGGGGAAAGACGTCGCAGCGGCCGGTGGGCTTCATGTGATTGCGACCGAGCCCAACGAGTCCGGACGGGTCGACCGGCAGCTTTCGGGCCGGGCGGGTCGACAGGGCAATCCCGGCAGCGCCCGTCGTTTTGTCAGCATGGAAGATGATCTTCTGCGCCGGTTTCTCCCGGCAATGTTAAGGCAAAGAGTTGGCAAAAAACTGGGAGGCGGCGATGCGGAGTCCAAGGCGATTTCCGCGCGCGGAGCGGTTCGCTATGCGCAGTTTGCCGCCCAATGGCTGGCCGCACGCCAGCGTGCCGCGGTGCTGCGAAACGACACTTGGCTGGAGGAGGCTTTGTCCTTTGCGGGACCGGATGTTGGGGGATGAATTCCATGACATTTTTAAATCTTTTTCACAAAAATCTTGCGGAATGCCTTTTCATGGCTTTGTTCGTTTTCCTGCGTTTTCCGGAAAACCAATGGCAAAGGCTTCGCTGATTTACCCCGCTGTTCCCTCATTCGGCCACCGCTGACTCCGATGTACCGGTCTAATCCGCAGCACCGATTCCAACTCGAGGCGCTTGAGCCCCGGGTTCTGCTCTCGGCTGACGGACTGGGAGGCGCGGCGTTGGCGGGCGGGAAACTGGCTAGCGCGATTGCGGTTGTGCAAACGGCCCCGATTGCGCCTGTCGCAACCGGCCCGGAATTCAACCAGATGTTGAAAGCGGATCCGGCGCAGAACCCGCTCTCGGCGGCTGCGCAGATCGAGAACATTTTTGGGACGGCCAATGCGGCCGCTCCTTCCGCGGTGGCGGCGACTGCGCCATCGCCGGCGGCTCCGACCGCTGATGCGCAGTCTAGCCAGTCGGCTGCGGTGATTGCGCCAGTGAGTGCGTCGCAGGCGCAATCAACGGCGGTCAGCGCAGCGGTGGCGGTGCCGGGTGCTCCCGTCGCGGCCGGTACGATTTCGAGTCAATTGGTGGAAACCTTGCACGCTTCGCAAGGACCACCCACGGCCGGGAGCACCAATTTGCTGAATGTGGCGAAGGGTTTGGGAAATGGCGGGAATGGGACTTTGATCGCGGCAGATACTGCCCCGGCGACGGTGACGTGGGTAAGCAACGGCGATGGGTTTTGGGATGTAGGTTCGAACTGGAGCACCGGCGTTGCTCCCACCAGCACGGACAGCGTGTTGATCGACAAGCCCGGCGTAACGGTGACGATCCGCACCGGCACGGTGCAGGTTACTGATCTGGTGAACAACGACACGCTGGCGGTGACCGGCGGCTCGCTCGAAGTCACGCATGAGGTGGACATCAACGGTGCGTTCAATTTTTCCGGCGGCACGGTGACCGCGACCGGGGTTTTCAACCTCAAGGGAACCGGCACCTGGACTGGCGGCACACTGGCCGGCGCGGGTGGGTTTAACAACACGGGAGCTTGGTACTGGACCGGCGGCACGAAGTATCTGACGGGTGTCGTCGTCAACAACAGCGGCACGATCACCCATGATTCCGGCCAGGTGCAGTTCCGGACCGCGGTGTTCAACAATTTGGCGGCCGGGGTGTATGACATCGCCACCGACGGTGATTTCGTTCTCGATGCGGCGGATCCCAGTGCCTTCAACAATGCCGGAATCCTCGACAAGACCGTGGGCACGGGATCGTCGAACATGCCCGGCCTGTCGTTCAACAATACCCCTGGCGGCATCGCCAGGGCCGACACCGGCACGCTCAACCTGAGCGGCGGCGGCACGAGCACGGGCGGCACGTACATCGCGGCGTCGGGGGCGGTGATAAACCTTACGGGCGGCTCGACCGCGACCTGGGACGGCACGTTCACCGGATCCGGAGCGGGCGCGATCGTCCTGAATGGCGGCGTTCTCCAGTCCGGGGCGGACGGGGTGGTCTTCAATTTTCCGACGGGCCTCTTCCATTGGCAGGGCGGCACGCTGACCGGAACCTTCACGAACTCAAACGACTTGGTCTTCGATGCCGGGACCAAATACCTGACCAATGCGACGCTGACGAACAACGCGACGATCGAGCACCCGAGCGGCCAGCTGCAGCTGCGCAATTCCACGATCAACAATGCGGTCACTGGTTTCTATAACGTGCAGACTGACGGCGATTTTCTTTACAATGCCGCCAACACGAGCGCTTTCAACAATGCCGGAACCATCGACAAGACCGCTGGCACAGGTTCGTCCAACCTCCCGGGATTGCCGTTCGACAACGTGCCGGGTGGCATCGCGAGGGCTGAGACCGGCACGCTTAACCTGAGCGGCGGCGGCACCAGCACGGGCGGCACCTACGTGGCGGCTTCGGGCGCGGCCGTGAACATCACCGGCGGATCAACGGCGACCTGGGATGGCACCTTCACCGGAGCCGGCAGCGGTGCGATCATCCTGAACAGCGGTGCGCTCCAATCCGGTGCCGACGGGGTGGTTTTCAATTTTCCGACCGGACTCTTCCAGTGGCAGGGCGGCACGCTCTCGGGTACCTTCACCAACACGGGTGACCTGGTGCTCAATGGGGGCACGATGTTCCTGACCGGGGCGACCTTGACGAACAACGCGACGATCGAGCAGGTAGGCGGCCAAGTGCAATTTCGTGCCGCGACGATCAACAATGCGGTCACCGGCATCTATAACGTGCGGGAGGACGGTGACGTCCTCTACAACGTCGCCAATCCGAGTGTCTTCACCAACGATGGGCTGTTTGAGAAGACCGCGGGCACCGGCGAGACCCGGCTGCCGGGCCTGCCGTTGAACAACTCGGCGACCGCGGTGGTGGATGCAGAAACGGGGACAATCGACCTCTACGGTGGGGGGACCAGCACCAATTCCAAGTTCGTCGCAGCCACGAACGCCGCGATCAACGTGACTTACGGCGGCGCCACCGCGACCTGGGACGGCACGATCACCGGGTCGGGCGGCGGTATGATCTTCTTGAATAGCGGCGCGATCCAGGCGGGTCCGGATGGTGTGGTCTTAAATTTCCCGACCGGATTGTTTCACTGGCAGGGGGGAACGCTGACTGGCATAGGCTCCGCCATTGGCACCTTCACTAACGCGGGTGACCTGGTGATCAATGGTGGCACGCTCTATCTCACTGGGGCGACCTTGACGAATAACGCGACGATCGAGCAAATCAGCGGCCAGGTGCAACTGCGCACCGCCACGATCAACAACACCGTCACGGGCATCTATAACGTGCAGGAGGACGGCGACGTCCTCTACAACGTCACCAATCCGAGTGTCTTCACCAACGACGGGCTGTTTGAGAAGACCGCGGGCACCGGGGAGACTCGGCTGCCGGGCCTGCCGTTGAACAACTCGGCGACCGCGGTGGTGGACGCTGAAACGGGGACAATCGACCTCTACGGAGGGGGGACCAGCACCAAATCCCATTTCATCGCCGCGACGAACGCCGCGATCAACGTGACTTACGGCGGTGCCACCTCGACCTGGGACGGCACGATCACGGGGTCAGGCGGCGGCACGATCTTCCTGAACAGTGGCACGCTACAGGCGGGGGCGGATGGTGTGACGCTCAATTTCCCGGCCGGGATGTTTCACTGGCAGGGTGGGACCCTGACTGGGGTTGGGGCGGCGATCGGCAGTTTCACCAACGTTGGCGATCTGGGCGTCAATGGAGGCACGCTGTATCTGACCGGGGCCATCCTAACCAATAACGCGACCATCGAGCAGGTGAGCGGCCAGCTGCAGCTACGCAACGCGACGATCAACAATGCCAGCACGGGCATCTATAACGTGCAGGAGGACGGCGACGATCTCTACAACGTTACCAATCCGAGTGCCTTCAATAATTCGGGCACTTTCGAGAAGACTGCCGGCACGGGAGAGACTCGGCTGCCCGGCCTCCCGTTGAACGACGCGCCGGGCGCGGTGGTCAACGTGCAGACCGGCACGCTCGATCTCTATGGCGGGGGCACCAGCACGAATTCGTCGTTCATCGCCGCCCCGGGCGCCGCGATCAACGCCACCTATGGCGGGGCCACCACGACTTGGGATGGCACGATCACCGGGTCGGGCGGCGGCACGATCTTCCTGAATAGCGGCCTGCTGCAATCGGGCGCGGACGGCGCGACGCTCGTGATGGCGCCGGGTATGTTCCACTGGCAGGGCGGGACGATCACGGGGAATATCACCAACGCGGGCGACATGGGCATCAACGGGGGTACCCTCTACCTGACGAGTGCCACCCTGACGAACAATGGCACAATCGAGCAGTTGAGCGGCCAAGTCCAATTCCGTGTCGCGACGATCAATAACACGAGCACCGGCGTCTACAACATCGAGGAGGATGGAGACGATCTCTACAATGTTACCAATCCGAGTGTCTTTAACAACGCGGGGACCTTCGAGAAGACTGCGGGTAGTGGCTCGACCCAAATGCCGAGCTTGCCGCTCAACAACACCGGAGTGGTGCAGGGGAGTTCGGGCACCTTCAACCTGAGTGGGGCGATCGCCCAGATCACCGGCAGCACGCTGACGGGCGGAACCTGGGACGTGACGAATGGTGCCACGGTTAATCTTTACACCGCCATCACGACCAACTCTGCCAATGTGCTCCTAAGCGGCGCGGGTTCGCAGATCAGCAACTTTGGCGGACTGACCTCCAACAACGGTTCCCTGACCGTCGCCAACGGTGCGATTCTGGGGCTAACCGGCAATTTGGCGAACAACGGCCTGCTCGCGCTCGGGGCCGGTGGCACCGTTGATATTGCGGGGAATCTTACGGAGAGCGCCGCGTCGACCCTGGAGTTCGACGTCGGCGGCACACCGGCGAGCGGCGCCTACGGACATCTGGTCGTGGCTGGCTCGGCCGCTCTCGACGGAACCTTGGACGTCGCGCTGGCCAACGGCTACGGGCCGGTGTCCGGTGACAGCTACACAGTGGCGAACTTCGCGGCGAAGACGGGCAGTTTTGCGGCGCTGAGCGGGATTGCTCCGCTGTTTAGCGATACGATCGGCTCGACCGCGATCGTGCTCAACGCAGTGGCGACGGCTGCAGACCTCGCGGTTTCCAATGTGTCCGAACCGGCGAGCGGCGCCCCGGGCGACTCGGTGACGGTCAATTACACCGTGCAAAACCTGAGCGGCTCGACGGCCACCGGGCCCTGGACGGACTCGGTCTACCTTTCCGCCGACCAGACGCTGGATGCGAGCGACACGCTGCTGGGGACCGCAGTGCATTCGGGCAACGTGGGAGTGGGTTCCTCGTATGGGGGCACCATCACTGCAACGCTGCCGGCGATCGCCAACGGCAACTATTATCTGATCGTCGTGAGCGACAGCGGGAAGGCGGTTCCCGACACCAATCGGGCGAACAACACGGCGGTTTCCGCGGCTACCCTTCAGCTCACACAGGTGCCGTTGCGCGTCCTGTCCGCCTCGCCCACGGGCGTGACGAACAATGTCTTTGGGCAGTTTACAGTCAACTTCGACAAGCCGATCAATCCGACGACTTTCACGCCTGATCAGGTGGCAATCACCGGCCCGAACGGTGTGGTCGCGGCGGCGACGATCACGGAACTAAGCGGGAGTACGTTCCGAGTCAGCTTCGCCTCGCAGAACGCCAACGGCACCTATACCGTGACGATCGGTCCCCGGATCGCCGACCTATTGGGCGGGTTGATGGACCAGAACAACAACGGCACGCCAGGTGAGGCGGGGGACGTCTACACATTTACGGTCACGGTCAGCCTGCCCGATCTGGCTCCGTCCGCCCTGGTCGTGCCGCCTTCTCCTTCCGCCGGGCAAACGATCGCGGTGACCTGGCGGGTGAGCAACAGCGGTGTGGCTGATGCGGCGGCCGGCTGGACCGAGCAGATCGTTGCCTCGGCATCCGGGATGCTCGGCAACGCGGACAATGTCGTTCTCGGAACGTACACCGCCACGACGCCGCTTGTCGCTGGCACCTTTGCCGACCGCTCGGTCAGCGTGACCATCCCAATTACCTTCACGGGAGGCTATACGATCTTTGTGCAGATCGATTCTGGCGGCCTTGTCGCCGAATCCAACAAGACCAACAACGTGGTCTCCACCACGATAACGATTGCCGGCGGTCCGCCGCCGGTTGATCTGGTGGTCAGCCAGGTGACGGTGCCGGCGACGGCCCAGACCGGATCTAGCCTGCAGGTCCAGTGGACGGTGGCCAACAATGGCACGACCACCACGACCACGAGCGTGTGGCAGGACACCGTCTACCTTTCGACCGACCAGACCCTTGATGCCGGCGACACGGTGCTCGGGTCATTCGGGCATTCAGGCGCCCTCGCCTCCGGAGCGAGCTATAACAGCAGCCAGCTGTTGACGGTTCCGCTGACCCTGGCCGCCGGAAACTATTATATCATCATCGTCACCGATTCGGGCAACCAGGTGCCAGAGCCNNTCGCCGGTGCCGGATCTGGCCATCAGCAATGTTACGGCCCCGGCTTCCGGCAATATCGGCAGTTCGACCACTGTGGGTTGGACGGTTTCGGATGTTGGTGGCGCCGGTGCCTTCGGCAGCTGGGTGGACCGGGTTTATCTGTCACCGGATGGCACGCTCAATGGCGCAGTTTCGCTGGGTGATTTTTCGCGGCCGTCGACCTTGGTGGTGGGCGGTTCCTACACGCAGTCGGTCAGCGTCACGCTGCCCGTGGCCACGGATGGTTCTTATGTCTTCGTCGTGGTCACGAATGCGACCGGGTCCATCTATGAGCAGGGCGCGACTGCGAACAATCAGGCGGCGGCTCCCGGTCCATTTGCCCTGACGCACCCGGATCTGGTCACGCAAAATGTGGCCATCCCGGCCAGTGCGCAGTCGGGTTCGCCGTTGACGGTGACGTGGAACGTGAGCGATTCCGGCTCAGGTCCGGTCAGCGGCAGCTGGATCGATAACGTCTATCTGAGCGCGGACGGCGCGGTGGATAGCACCGCCACGCTGCTGGGCACCGTGGCGGCTCCCTCCGCCCTTGTGGTCGGCGGCAGCTATACGTCGAGCCTAACCGCGAACGTGCCGAACGGCACCAACGGCAACTTTTACATTATCGTGGTTACCGACGCGGCCGGAGCGGTCAACGAAGGCGCGGGCGGAAAAGCCAACAACACGGCCGTTTCCAGCGTGCTGCCGGTTACGCTGGCGCCTTATGCCGACCTGACCGTTACGGCGGTGAGCGCCCAGAGCAATCTGGTGATCGGCAACCCCGCCAGCCTCACGGTATCCTGGACGGTCCAGAACAACGGCACGGGAGCCGGGACGACTTCGAACTGGAACGACGAGATCGTCCTGTCGCCTGACAGCACGTTTGGCAACGGTGACGACATTGTCATCGGAACGGTGGCGCACGCGGGTCTGGTGCCGGTGGGAGTCTCCTATTCCACGACCCAGATCCTGGCGCTGCCCGCCAATCTCCAGGGCAGTTTCACGCTCTTTGTGAAGACCGATTCGGCGGGCGCGGTTTATCAGGGGCCCAACACGGCGCCCGATTTCCTGGCGGCTTCCTCGCCGGTTCTGGTCGCGCTGAAACCCTTCGCGGACTTGGTCGTCCAAAATGTGGTCGGGCCGGCGACCGGGACCAACAATCAGACCGTGACCCTCAGCTGGGTGGTCACCAACCAGGGGATCGGGATCACCGACACGGCCAATTGGTCCGACACAGTGTATTATTCCGCCGACCCGACGGGGGCGACAGGCATGCAGCTGCTTGGGTCCTTTGATCACGCGGGATTGCTCAATGTGGGCAATAATTATTCCCGGACGGTCAGTGTTACCCTTCCGTCCTCGGCCAACGGGACGGGTTACTTCTTCGTGCAGACTGGAGGACCGTACGAGTTCATCTACACCAATAACAACACGACTCGGTCCGGCCCGGTCGCGGTGACCTATATCGCGCCGCCGCGCACCGACCTGGAGGTGGTCTCGGTGATCGCGCCTACGGCGGCGCTCGACGGGCAGAGCATCAATGTCACGTGGACGGTGCGCAGCAACGGCCCGGATCCGGTCAGTGGATCGTGGGTCGATGCCGTCTATCTCGCCCCCAACGGCAACATCGCCCAAGCGACCACCTTGGGTACGTTTACCATCGATCCGCCACTTGGACCAGGGCATTCCTACACGCGCACGATCGCATTCAATCTGCCGACGAAGATCCAGGGTGTTTATACGATTGTCGTGGTCACGGACACCAGCAATGCGGTGGACACGACCGACCGGTCCAACAACACGCTGAGTTCGGGGGCGCTCGTCGTCACGCTGCGCAGCCGGCCGGAACTGGAAGTGGTCACCGCCACCGGTCCTCCCAGCGTAACCTCAAATACCGCGATCGATGTATCGTGGACGGTTTCCAACCTCGGGGTCGCGGCGACTCCAGTCGGTGGTTCACAATGGACTGACGCCGTTTATCTCTCACTTAACAACCAGCTTGATTCCGGCGACACCTTGCTTGGCACGAGCCCCAATGGCCAAGCGCTCGCTCCTGGCCAGAGCTACACGACCACGGCAAATTACAGGCTCCCGAAGGGGGTCTCAGGCAACGCCTACCTGATCTTTGTTCCCGACAACGGCAACGCGGTGGATCAGGGGCCGAATGTCGCCCCGAACTATTATGTTTTGCCGATCGCCATCGATGCGGTGCCGGTGCCGCCGCCGGATCTGGTGGTCAGCAATGTCACCGCCCCGGCCCAGGCGTTCGATGGCACTCCGATCACCGTGCGCTATGTGGTGACCAATCAAGGCACCGGCCCCACCGATCCGAGCTCGTGGTATGACGCCATCTGGCTGACCCACACCAAGGGCCGGCCGGATCCGAACGCAGGCGACATCCTGATCGGCTA
>PLOH01000034.1 GCA_003142955.1 Opitutia bacterium
GGGCTCAAGAAAGTGCTCCTGGGTCTGACCACCATCGAGGAAATCGAACAAAACACCTCGTTTGAATGGGCGCAGTGACTACCGAATCCGCTACCTCTGCTACCTCGATCCCGGCGATCTCGCTCAAGACGATTCTCGTCATCGATGACGACGTGCATCTGACGGAGATTGTGGCCGCGGGTCTTGAAGCCAATGGTTACCACGTCTGGTGCGCGACCAATGCCACCGACGGATGGCGAATCGCCCGGGCGAACCTGCCTGACCTCACGCTTTGCGACATCGAAATGCCCGGCAAGGACGGCCGCCGCCTCCTGCAGGAGATGCGCGCGGATCCCGAGCTCGCCGACCGCCCGTTCGTGCTCATGACGGGGAGGCCCGACCTGGCCAATCCGCGGACGGCCATGGATCTGGGCGCGGACGACTTCCTCCTGAAGCCGTTCGCGCTTAATGAGCTCCTGCGATGCGTCTTCGCCCGTCTGCAGCGCGCCTCGCTCAGCCGGCGCGTTAATGACCGCGTCTTGGCCCAGTTGCGGCTTAGCCTGCAACCGACGTTGCCGCACAAGCTCTTCACTCCGCTGGCCGGGATCCTCGGCGTCGCCTGGCTGTTGGAGGAGGACCTCGACACCCTGAGCAAGGATGAAATCCGACAGGACTTGCGCGATATTCAAGTTACCGGCCGGCAACTCTACCGCAGCTTGCGCAATTACCTGCTCCTTTTGGAACTCGAGTTCGAGGGATTCGTCCGTCCCAAGTCATTGCTTGACGCCGAAGCGGTCGTGGACGGATTGATCGTCGGAATCAACACGGCTGCAGCGCAACATCACCGGACTGCCGACATCAATCGCGAGCTGGCGGGCGGGAGTCTGAGGATCAACCCGGCGGAGCTAAGCATGGTGGCCGAGGAGTTGGTCGACAACGCCCTCCGATTCTCCCGCAAAGGAACGCCGGTCGATGTCCGGTCCTGGTCGGACAGCACCGCGGTGCATTTCACCGTGACGGACGCCGGTCGCGGGATGACCGCCCGCCAGTTGGAGCAGATCGCCGCGGTTCAGCGTCTTGAAGGGCATGTGCGGGCGCAGCAGGATCTCGGGTTCGGTCTGATCCTCGTCCACCGGCTCGTCGTGCATATGGGCGGTGAATTTCGCCTTAAAAGCGAAGCCGGCCAGGGCACCACCAGCCACGTCAGCTTCCCGCTCGCCACCGCTGATCCCCCACAGGCTGCCTAGCGGCGGTGATCCCACCGACCTTCGGTGAAAACCCAGCCGCCTCCGCGTAACTCCCAGCGGGGGGCGAACCAGACGAAGCCTTCGCGCGGTGGCCGTTCCCAGTGACCGGGCATCCAAACGTAGGCCCGGCCATCATGCCTCCAGTAGCCGGCAATCCAGACGTGGTGCGGTGAGGGGCTCACGAGCCTCACCTCTGCGCGCGGCGGCGGCGGCCCCTCGCGAATGACCAGGACATGAGGGCCCGGAGCGGGCGCTGGATTTCGCACGGCGACATCGACGGCGACGCCGCTATGACGCCAGGAACCCGAGATGAAAACCCTGCCACCGGCCCTCTGCTCCACATGGGGCGCCACCCAGACGGCGCCTTCGCGTGGCGGCAGCATCCAGTGGCCCCGTACCCAACCGTAGCGGTTTCCCTGCCAGTGCCAATAGCCCGCGATCCAGACATGGCGCGGCGAGGGTCGAACGAGCATCACCTCGGCGCGCGGGGGCGGCGGTGCGTCGCGCACCATGATCTCCTCGACTGGCGCCCCGTTTTCGACGACCACCGTTTCATACGGCGGCGGCGGTGCCTCGACCACAACCGGGGGCGGTGGCGGAGGGGCCTGTTCGACGATGACCTCACGACGCCTGGGGTGCTGCTCCTCTACGGCACAGCCTGACTGCAATGCCGAGATAACCGTGAACAATGCAAACAAGCCTGTTGGAAAAACGATGCGAAGGTGCGGTTGGGATTTCATGCGTGTAGGGTCCTTGCTTCTTGCTTCTACAAACGTCCAAAACCTAGCGCTAACAGAAATGCCGCCAATTGCGACATCTTGATGCTAGAGGCTGTCCGAAAACTGCCAGGATTTGGAGGGCGGCGCGCTGTCGCCGCCAATTTCCTGAGGGGCGCGGACAGCACAGCGCCCTCCATCGGAAAGCGCAACGGAGTTTGCGGACTGCTTCTAGGATCCGCTCAAGGGTCTGCCGGCCGCACACCGATGAACGGCTGGTGTTTCAGCCAGGCGGTCAGCTCGTCGGCCATGGCGCGGTCGTCGCTGACCCTCGGGTGGTTGGACGACCAGTGCTGAAACACGAAATGGGTTATTTTGGGATCCATCCGTTCCAGCTCAGCCACGGCGGCCTCCCACGGCTGGCGCAACGCCGGGCTCTTCGCTCCTCCAAACATTCCGCCGCGCAGCAACACGATCTCTGACGCGGGATTGGCGAGGCGAATGGCCCGGACCAGCCCAACATAGTCGGCGGAGAATGTCGCCGGGAACGGCCTCCCCTTGGCGTGAGTGAAGGAGTCGTCGTTCTCGCCGAGGTTCACGAACACTACGTCTGGCCGCCAAACAGTGAGATCCGCCCGGAGTGATTTAGGGTCCGGATAGACCCGGTCCCACGCCTCGGCGGCGCGGAAGGGCACCCAACCGACGACCACGCCCATGCCGCTCACGGCGATGTTGCGGTAGTCGGCGTTGAAGGCGGCGGCGGTCATCGCCCCGTAGCTCAAGGCATTGTTGTGCGTGCGGCGGTCTTCCCACTGGTCGGCGGCGCCGTCCTCGTTGCAGGCACCGACGGTAATCGAGTCGCCGACGAATTCCATCGCCAGCCGATCGCCGGGTGCGGCGGGTGCCGCAACGTCGGCCGCGGGCGCCAGCTCGATGCCCCGGAAGCGCGCGGTGCCGGCGGCCGCCTCGGAGCGCTTGAACAGCATCAGCCGGTGGCGACCTCCGGTGAGGGGCAGGGGACAGACGATGCGCTGATCGGCCCCGGCGGGGACGGCGAAGACGGTCTGGGCGTCATCCACGTGGACATCGAAGAAGTTTTGACCACTGAGGCCGTCAAATCGGAAGACCAGGTGATCGCCCGTGAAATCAATGCAGATCCGGCTGCCCTGCCACACCACTACCGGAGCAGCGAGGTCCGTGCGATCGAAGCGACCTTCGTAGCGAAAGCGGGAATCAGCCGCGGAAACGAAATGTGTGCCGGCTGGCGGTTGAGATGAATTCGGGACTGGCGCGCCGGGGAGAATCGTTGGCGCTGCGGTCGTGGAAGCGGGTTCCGGTCGGGCAGTTGAAATCCACGCGAGGATCAGACCAGCCGGCAGGGCGACCTGGCGGACGAAACGGAATGGATGCAACATGGTCCCTCTGCGATGTCATATGCCGGTGCTTTGGAAAAACAAAATCGCGTTGGCTGGCGGGCGCACGCCTGCTTTTGAGTTGGGACTCAGCCGTATCTATTCAAAAAACCCCGCCATCACTCGTAAACATCACGCCATCAGGTGATCGATGTAGGAGCCTGCTTGCAGGTGATTCTACCCTCGGAATCGCCTGCATTTTGCATCGTTTTGGCCGAGACGCGCAACCCCCGTTAGCCCAAAAACCTTTGTTTTGAATGCGTA
>PLOH01000045.1 GCA_003142955.1 Opitutia bacterium
CAGGACGACCAGCGCACAGCCATCGCCCAGGCCGCCCGCGCGCTAGACGTTGTGCGCGCCGACTGGCTCGGCGACCGCTCGGATCCAACGCGCACGCTCACCGCGCTCTACAATTCCCCGCCCGGGTGGCTCCAGCGCGCCCACGCCTCCCTCGATGAAGCCGTCGCCACCGCTTACGGCTGGCCCGCCGACCTGCCGGAGGACGAGATCATTACCCGGCTCCTCGCCCTGAACCAGCAACGGGACGCTGCGCAATGACCAGGGCTGATTCATTCTCGGCTGGAACGTCCGGTTTCCTTCCGTAGGGGCGCAGACTTGCTGCGCCTATTCTTGAGGGCACGACAAGATCGCGCCCCTACATCGGAGGAACCCACGGTATCATGGCCGAGAATGAACCAGCCCTGACGTAATGATAACAGCTGTCCTGTAGGAGCTTGCTTGCAAGCGATCCATTGACTTGCTTTCAAGCGATCTCTCGGCGAGACCGCGACATGATCGCCTGCAGGCAGGCTCCTACAGCGTTCCCTTTCCCCTAGCCCTTCATCGCCGCCGTATCCTTTGCCGCACCCCGATAAGCCATGAACGTCCTGGAAGCCATCAACGCGCGCCAATCCATCCGCGCCTATCAACCGCGACCGGTCGAACCGGAGAAACTGGAGGCGGTCCTGTCCGCCGCCAACCGCGCGGCTTCCGCCGCCAATCTCCAGGCTTACCATATCTACGTGGTCCGCGATGACGCGCGCAAACAGGCTCTGGCCGCCGCCGCGGCCGGCCAGAAATTTCTGGCGACTGCGCCGGTGGTGCTGGTTTTTGCCGTTGAACCGGCGCGTTCCGCCGCAAAATACGGTGCCCGAGGCGAACAGATCTATTGCATGCAGGATGCCTGCGCTGCCGTGGGCAACGCGATGCTGGCGGCGGTCGAACTTGGTCTCGGCACCTGCTGGGTCGACGCGGTAAACGAGAATCTGGCCGGTCAGGCCATCGGTCTGCCCGCCGGCCAACGCGCTGCCGTCATCCTGCCCCTCGGCTATCCCGCCGAACAACCGCCTCCCACGAGCCGGCGCGCGTTGTCGGATCTGGTGACAGACCTTTGAGTGGCGACGTCCGCCTTCGTTGTTTTCAGGGTCATTCTCCCACTCCACCTCCGACTGCATAATCTCGGTTCAGAGCGTCTTGTGGAAAAGCCGCTCCACCTGAACGGCAACGTTTCGTATCGCTCGCAAGCACCGCGTTCCTGATTTCCTGATTCCCCCGTTACCGCCCCTGCCGCCTTACAAACGTACTGCCCGTTTCTACAGTCTGAACGACAATCCGTGCCTGCATTTCCTGCGGCACGTGCTCCCCTTCGTTCCGTGGCGGCCAGCTCGTGATCGCGGTTCCCCCATCATCTGCACTTCACCTCAGCCGCTTCACTTTTACCTCTTGAATCGGCGGCGAGCCCGCGACGAACCTCGGCGGCTAGCCGCTCCGCGCCTCAAAGGCGCCGTCGACCCGTTTGACCACCAACCGCTTCAATTCGAGCAGCATGAGCATTGCGCCCAACTCGTGCGCCGGCAACTGGGTCAGACCCACCAGCGTGTCGATGTTCAAGACCGAACCCCCGCGAAAACACTCGAAGACGCGCTGTTCCGCCTCGCTCAGACCGCCCGTCGTGGCGGCGTCCGTCTTTCCCGCCGGCACCGGCGCCGGCCGCAGTCCGTCAAGATAGTTCAGCTCGGCCAGAATGTCCTCCACCCCCGTCAGCAGCGTGGCTCCGTCGCGGATGAGCTGATGGCAGCCCCGGCTGGACGGCTGGTCGATTCGACCGGGCACGGCGAAGATGAGCTTGCCGTGCTCGCCGGCGAAACGCGCCGTGATCATGGCGCCGCCGTCGACGTCGCTTTCCACCACGACCACCGCCTCGCAGATGCCCGACACGATGCGATTGCGCATGGCAAACGACTGGCGGTCGGCGCGCCGGCCGAACGGAAATTCCGACAGCACCGCCCCCGTTTCGGCAATGCGCCGGTAAAGGTCGAGATTCTCCGGCGGATAGATGATGTCGAGCCCGGTGCCCAGCACGGCCGCGGTCTTGCCCCCGACCGACAGCGCGCCTTCGTGCGCCGCGGTGTCGATTCCCCGGGCCAGACCGCTGACAATGCAGAAGCCGCGCTCGGCCAGTTCCACGCCGAGCTTNNAGCGTCTGCGCGATCACCGGACCGACGCCCCTCACCGCCTCGAGCCGCCGCGCGCCCGCGGCAAAGATGGCGCGCGGGTCGCCGCCCAATTCCTCCAGCAGGCGGTTGGTCGTGATCGGCCCGATGTTGGGCAGGGCGTTCAGCACCAGGAATGCCTGTTGTTCTGTGAGATCAGTGTCCATCGGTGAGGATCATGCCTGCGGCGCCCAGTGGACCACGGTCGGAGCGGATTATCACGGCAAATTTCGCCCCCGTTTTTCTGCGGTCTGTTTTTGAGCAATCCCCACCGGGAATACCCTGCCGCCGTTCGGACAGCACTGCGTTCCGCGCAAATCAGTAGCTCCAGTCTTCATGGGCCAAGGGCTCGGAGTTCAAGATTTGGCGGTGCTGGCGCCATGCGGGCAGATACCGATCCATTAGGGCGACAAAGCGGTTGTTGTGATGCCGTTCGTGCAGGTGCAGCAGTTCGTGAGCGATGAGGTACTCCAGGCACTGGATCGACTTTTTCGCCAGTTCGAGGTTCAGCCAGATTCGTCGGGCCTCGGTGTTGCAGGTGCCCCACCGGGTCTTCATTTTCTTGATTCCCCAGGAGGTAACCTGAACTCCCAACAATCGCTGCCATTTCTCCAGCACCGGCGGAATCATTCCTTTCAGTTGTTGCCGGTACCAGCGTTGCAGCACCCGGTCGCGTTGCCTGGCGCTGGCGTCCCGGGCTGAGTGCAACTCCATGGTCGTTCGGTTGCGAAGCACGACCTTGGCGGGGCCTTCGGCGGTGACGACCCGCAGGCGATACCGCCGGCCGAGAAAGAAGTGGCTCTCGCCACTGACCATCTCACGCTTCGACTGGCGGGGCTGAGCTTCAAATCGCGCCTGGTGTCGTTTGACCCAGCCGAGCTTCCCGATCACGGCCAAGCGGATGGCGTCATCCGAAATTGCCATCGGCACCGCAACTCGCACGCGACCCTTCGGAGGGTAGACGCCGAGATGCAGGTTCTTGATCGTCTTCCGAACGACTTGCACCGGCATGCCGTTCACAGAAATCCACCGCGCCTCAGTACTCATGCTGATTCTTCACCAGTTCGAGGATCTTCGCGACGAGTTCATCGTCCGGCACGTTCTTCGACGCGCCGGCGTCGTTCTCCTGTTCGCCGGTGCTCTGGGATTTCTCGCCGTGGTGGAGATTCCAGCCTGGTGAACGGAAATCCTGGATCGCGGTCCTGATGGCGTTTCTGACTTTCTTGACCTTGAAAGGATTGCTCCGCCAGTCGTCCTGGCGGCTCCCGGCAACCGCAGCGTCGATCGCCACGGCCAGTTCCTCGTTCTTCCCGAGGTTGTCGAAAAACGCCCGTTTCGCCGGCGTGTTGAGCGTCTTGGGATAAGAGTCGACCGTCGGGTTCTTCGCCCTCCGCGTCAGTTCGACGATCCGCTTCAGATATTCCTGGTAATCTAACGCCTCCTGCTTGCGCTGCTCGATCAGGGCGTCGAGCAACTGCGACATCTTTTCGTAGTACTTCGGGTTGATCGGCGACTCGTCGATGATGAGCCGGCGGACGTTGTTCTCGATGGTCTCTGCCACCGCTTCCTTGTCCTTGCGGATGCCGTCCGGGAGCATTTCCACCGCCTCCGGCCCGCGCTCGATGATCAATTGGATCAGCGACAGGTCGTCGAAGGCGGACACCTTCTCGCTTTCCTCGGCCCGGATGTAGGTGTCAATCAGGTGGCGCATCGCCGGCTCGTACATCTTCAGGTCGATGTAGTCTCCGCTGGCCAGCTTTACCTCGGAGCGGACTTTTTCGAAGTGGTCGACCTCGGCCTTCAAGGCGGCGACCTCGGCATCGGTGTAGCCGGCTTCCTTTAGTTCGTTGGCCAGATTGGCGTACGCCCGGACCAAAGCAGCTACGTGCTTGTAGAGCGCGAGACGGTCCGGTTCGTTCTCCTTCAACTGCCCGGCATTGCCGGAATCCTTGGCGCAGAAGTATCGGAGATAGGCCGCGGAATCCTTCGGCGTCTCTACCGGCTCGCAGAGTGCCTTCACCGCTTCCCTGGTTTCCTCAAGACGCTCGCGGGCCTTGTCCAAGCGGTTTTCGAGCAACCCGGCGACATCCTCCTTGTCGTAGCCGTCAAATGCACCGGACGTGTAGTCCTGCACCGCCCCTTCAAGGCTCATAAAGAGGTCCTTGTAGTCGATGATGTAGCCGTACTCCTTGTCGTCTCCGTCCAGCCGGTTCACCCGGCAGATGGCCTGGAACAGACCGTGATCTTGCATCTTCTTGTCGATGTAAAGGTACGTGGCGGGCGGGGCATCGAAGCCGGTGAGCAGCTTGTCCACCACGATCAGGAGCTTCATCTGACCTGGCTCATCGATAAACTTCTTCTTCACCGCCTTCTCGAACTCCTCGACCTTATTGATCGCGGCCTCGGGCGCCTCGTTGAACCAGGCGGCGAGCATCTTCTGATAGATGCCGTATTGGCGGAGTTTCTCCGTGAGGCCCTCCCCGGTTTCTTCCCCCTTAAGATCGTTGGGCGACGGCTTGTAGGAGGTAATGATTGCGCACTTCCCGGCCAGGTCGGTCTGGTCGAACAATTCGTAGAACTTGCACGCCTGGTAAATGCTGCCGGAGACGAGGAGGGCGTTGCCGCGGCCGCTCGCGAGGCGATCACAGCGGGCAAAATCCATCAGGATGTCGGCGACGATCTTCTCCAGGCGGTCCTGACAACTCAGCACCTTCTGCATGGTGCCCCACCGTTGTTTGAGCTGCGCCTTGGCGAGATCGGTCAATCCCTTGGTCTTGGCCTCGAACCATTGGTCGATCCTGGCTTGCGAGGTGATGTTCTGGTCGATGTCCCGCGCCTCATAGCGCAGATCGAGCACCACCTTGTCCTTCACCGCCTCATCGAACTTGTAGGTGTGGATGTAGCGGCCGAAAACCTCGATGCTCCTTTGCTTGTCCGCCTTGAGCAGCGGCGTGCCGGTGAAGCCGATGAACATGGCACTCGGCAGAATGGCCTTCATGGCCTTGTGCAATTCGCCCGACTGCGTCCGGTGACACTCGTCCACGAAGACGAAGAGATTGCCCTTCACGGCGAAACCGGAAGGCAATGCCCGTCTCAATTCCGCGATGTAGCCGGGGATGTCGCCCACCTCCTCGCCGTCCTCCCGGTTACCGAACTTGTGGATGAGCGAACAGACCAGCCATGGCGCGGTGGCATTCAGGGTGCCGACGAGGTCGGCGCAGCTCCGGGTCCGGTAGATCTCCTCCTTCACGCCCAGGAAGACCTTCTCGATCTGCTCATCGAGTTCCATGCGGTCGGTGACAATGAGCACACGGGCGTCGTTCACATGCTCGCGAATCCATTTGGTGAGCCACACCATTGTCAGGCTCTTGCCCGAGCCCTGCGTGTGCCAGATGATGCCGCCCTCGCGGCGTTTCACATGCTCCTGGGAGGCGCGGACGCCGAAATACTGGTTGTGGCGGCAGACCTTCTTCGTGCCGGCGTCGAAGACGATGAAGTCGTGAACGAGTTCGAGGAAGCGCGCCTTGCCGCAAAGCTGGAGCAGCGCGCGGTCCAGCGGGTTTTCGACGGTGCTGTCTTCCTTCCACGCGGGGTAGTACTTCTCCCGGGTCTCGATTGTGCCGTACCGCAGTCCCTCCGTGTCGTTGCCGGCCATCACCCACTGCATTGTGGAGAAGAAAGACTGGATGAAGCACTTCTTCTGGTTGTCGAGATTCTGGCGAATGCCCTCGGCAACCGAGACGGTGGACCGCTTTAGCTCCAGCACCCCCAGCGCGATGCCGTTGACGTAGAGCACCACGTCCGGGCGCTTGGTGTAGGCCCTCGCATCCGCACGCAAAACGGTCACTTCTTCAGCCACCGCAAAATCGTTCCTCTCCGGGCAGGCCCAGTCGATGAGCCAGACGGTCTGCGTGTTCTCGCCGACTCCGGTCTTCACCTTCACGCCGTAGCGCAGCAGCTCATAGACAGCGCGGTTGCGGTCGTAGAGACTCTTGCTGGTGTCGCCTGCCGCCCTGGCAAGGAAGCGCAGCGCCCGCTCGATTAATGCCTGGTCGCACCCCTGCTTCTCGCGGAGGAACTGCCGCAGCAGATCCGGCTCGATGTTGCTGTTGCCCTCACGCTCCTCCCAGTTGCCGAGATATCGATAGCCCAGCCTGTCGCGGAATAAGGCGACAACCCGGTTCTGGGTGGCTCGTTCGATCTGGCCGACGGTCGACATGGGGTTGGCGGGGAATGGCCCGGAGTGCCTACATATTCCAGAGTCTGGCGAGTGGCACGGCAAGGAAACGCGGATCGGCGAGCGGGAGCGTGCTCGTGCCGGAGTAAAAAAGCACACCGCCCTGGAAATCTTTCCCGCACTGGTCGGCGAGGCGACGCAGGCCGTTGCCATCGGACGGGCTCACCGTGGCCGAAGCCTTGACCTCCACGCCCCACGTCTGGCGACCGCGGGTGATGACGAGATCGACCTCCACCTGGTCCTTGTCACGGTAGTGCCAGAAACGCAGATCGGGATCGGTCCAGCCGGCTTGCGCAATCAGTTGCTCTACGACGTAGGATTCGAGCAGATGGCCAAAACGGTCACGCCGGTGGAGCCAGTCGGCAGAGGCCAGCCCGGCAAGGGTGGCGGCGAGACCGCTGTCGAGAAAATGGATCTTGGGGGTCTTGATCAGCCGCTTCGACTCGTGCCGATGCCAGGGAGAAAGCCGCCGGATGAGGAAGAGACGTTCCAGGATGGCGAGGTACTGGTCCACGGTCTCGCGGCGCAGATCGAGTTCGTTGCCGAGCGCGGTGATGTTGAGCAGCTCGGCGGTGCGGAGGGAGAGCAACTCGAGGAGCCGGGCCACCTCGCGGGCGTCCTTCACCCGGGCGACATCCCGCACGTCGCGCTCGATCAGGGTGCGCACGTAGTCGCGATGCCAGACCCGGGCGCGCACCGGGGAGCGGGTGATCGGCTCGGGGAAACCGCCGGCAAGGAGGCGGGCCGGCAAGGCAGAGGGATCCTCGCCAGGATCGGTCTTAATCTCGCTCTTGAGCTTGCCGTCCAGAAACGTCCGAAGAAAAGCGCCGGGCTGGCGGGCTTGTTCAGCGGCGGTAAGCGGATGCAGGTGGAGGATCTGCATCCGGCCAGCGAGGGATTCGCTGAGGGCAGGGAGCTGGAGCAGGTTGGCTGAACCGGTGACGATGAAACGCCCCGGACGGCGGTCGCGATCGACGACGAGTTTGATCGCCCGGAGCAGCTCGGGGGCGCGTTGGACCTCGTCGACGGTCACCGGATCGGGAAGCGAGGCAATGAATCCGGTGGGATCGCGGCGGGCGGTGGCAAGGAGCGCCTCCTCGTCAAGGCTCACATAGGCACGCTTGGGGGCAAAGGTGCGGACGAGCGTGCTCTTGCCACACTGGCGCGGGCCGAGCAACGCGACCACCGGCGTGTCGGTGAGGGCGGTTTGCAGCTCGGCGCGCAGCGGGCGGTCGAAGAGGGCCGGCGGAGCGTCCAATTGCCGGTTAGGAGAGCGTCCAATGTGCTATTGGAGCGGCGTCCGATCATGCCCGGCTGGCGCACGGCGTCCCCAGGGAGATGAATCTGGCGCTGGACCAAGCCCAGTCTTGCGGCTTCGAGCAAAGTCCGGCCTTCACTGGGTTGAGATGGATACCAACCTCGTCCTCCCGGTCAGCAGCTCTTGCATCATGCCCTGCTTGAGATCGCGGGTCTTGTCGCGGCGCTGCTCCAGGGATGCAATCTCCGCGTCCATGTCCGACAGCACCTCGGCGATGGCGGTTTGTTCGTCATGTTCAGGAACGAGAAGCTGAAGCGCTGCAGTGTCCTTCTTTGAGATTTCGAGGAAGGTTGAGCCAATAGCTCGCTCAACCATCTGCGATTTCATCGTGAGCAGCTTGTAGTAAAGAAACTCGTTGTTCACACTAGGCTTGCAGACGAGAGATTTGAACCCTTGGTTCGTGCAAATCTCACAGTCTGCAATCCTGACTTCACCAATGGTTGCGCGGCTGCAAAGCAGGAGTGAACCGACCGGCAGCAATTGCGCGGAACAACTCGCAAGTCCGTCCTTGGAAATCGTTCGTTCAGTCTCAACAAGGTATTTCCCCGAGCAACCTGTGATGTCAGTCGGCGTGCACCATTTAATCGAACCATTCCAGTAAGAAGACTCACCTGTCTTGGGCGTGCCTCCGCTGATGATTTCCGCCAGTTCGCCCAACGGCCTGACCTCCCACTCTCCGCGGAAACCGGGAAGGCGGGTTTGGCCCGTTTGCCCCGACGAAGGCGGGGCAAGGAGCTGCTGCATGGCGGCCTGTTTGAGGTCGCGCTTCTTGGCGATGAGCTGCTCCAGTGCACCGATCAGCGCATCCACGTCGCTTAACGCCCCCGCGATGGCACGTTGTTCGGTCTCAACGGGGGGAAAAGCCAGCGATAGCTTCAGAACCTTGGAGACCGAAAGCCCGGGTTGCGCCGATGACTCCGAATACCGGTTTAGGTTCATCCGACCCAAAACGTATGTGAGCCAACGGATATCTACTCCTTGCCGTGCAGTCACGACAACGGCGTGTTCCGACGCGAAAAACCTTCCCCCAGCAGCAACAACGTTTCCGCAAAGAGCACCTTGACGGCCAATTAACGCAAACATGCCGTCATGCGTGTAGCGAGTGGTGAATCCTCGGAGTCCGTTTCCCCCGAAACATGGATACGGCGAAAAGTCGTCTATTCTGGCGCTTGTTATTCCCTCACCGCTCTTCATCGAGCAAACGGTGTCGAGGTCGCCCTCCTTCCAATCCTCCGGGATTACGCCCATTTCGGTCCGCTTGTACCCGGGCTTCAGGTCCATACCGCCCCCATCTTCTTGAGGTGTTCGTCCACGCGGGCGGCGAGGGCCGCGACTTCGCCGGTGAGCTTGGGCAGCGATGTGGCGGTGCGTTCGGCGTTCACTCCTTTGCCTCCTTCGGCGGGCCAAGCTGCCGAACCACCGTGTGCGCGGTGAGGGTCTGCATTTGGCGGATGGCAATTTGATTCAGCCGCTTGAGCCGCTCGCCTTGGGACAGACCCATGTGGATGAACTCGGCGTTCATGCCTTCGATGTTGGCCAGCACGAGCAGTTGCTCGATGGTGGCATGATCGCGCACGTTGCCTTCGAGCTTGGGGTTGGCGTCGCGCCATTGCCGGGCGGTCTGGCCGAAGAGGGCCACGTTCAGGACATCGGCCTCGGTGGCGTAGGTGATGGCGGCCTGGGCGGGCGTGATTTCCGGCGGGATAAGGTGCGCCTTGATGGCGTCGGTGTGGATGCGATAGTTGAGCTTGGACAGGGTGCGGTTGAGGTTCCACGCGAGGGAGAGGCGGCGGTTCTCATCCTCCTTGAGCCGCTGGAATTCCTTGATGAGGTAGAGCTTGAATTCGACGGAAACCCAGGAGGCGAATTCGAAGGCGATGTCCTTGTGGGCGTATGTGCCGCCGTAGCGGCCGGCTTTGGAAATCAGGCCGACGGCATTGGTGACCTCAATCCACCGCTTCGCCGTCAGAACAAAGCTGTTCAATCCCGCCTGCTTTCTAATCCCATCGAATTCGATGGGATTAAACCCGGGGTTGTTCAACCGCTCCCAAACACCGAGGAACTCAATAGTATTCCGATTCCGCAACCAGTTCTGGATAATGTAGTCGGTTCGTTCGCTGTCTTTGAAGCGAGCGATGTCCGTAAGGCAGATGTAGTCCTCGTCCTTTTGCGAGAGCACGGTAAT
Source organism: Opitutia bacterium (assembly GCA_003142955.1). Classification (GTDB taxonomy): domain Bacteria; phylum Verrucomicrobiota; class Verrucomicrobiia; order Opitutales; family Opitutaceae; genus Fen-1467. The sequence goes on from PLOH01000045.1 coordinate 9,933, forward strand.
GGCCGCTCCTTGGACTTCGATGGTGGATTTCTTGGGTTTGCTCATAATTGGCATCCCATTCGTTTGAGGTGCTCATCCACGCGGGCGGCGAGCGTCGCGACTTCGCCGGTGAGCTGCGGAAGCGGGGTAGCGTAGCGCTCGGCGAGTTGTCGGATGCGCCCCGTGAGCGCCTGCGAGATGCGGTCCAGTTCGCTTTGCACCGCGACGGAGAGTGCGGCCAGCCATTTGTCTTCAACGACAAGGACCTTGATCTCGGCCTCGGTGAGCTGGCCGTATTTCGCCGCAACCTTGGCCTCCAATGCGTCCTGCGCTGTCTTCAACTTCGCGGCGGTCGCCGCTTCTTTTTCGATGAGGGCGAGGTAATCGCGGAGCACCTTGCGCTCGTCGGCATATTCATCGGGAGCGCTCCCGGGAGCGCCGAGCTCCAGCTCGGCTGCGTCTCCCTTTCTGCCAAGCTGGAGCTTGGCGTTCCCGGGTAAAATTTCCTTCAGCCGCGCTGCGACCGAGGCCTTGGTGAGCTTGTCCTTGTCGTTCTTCGCGTCCTCCAGCAGGCCTTCCTCGCCGCCGTGTTCCTCGGCCATTTCTTCCATCGCCTGCCCGATACCCGCGATATCGGCCTCCAATTTCTCAATGGCGGCCTTTTCGGAGGCGAAATAGCGGGCGACCAGCAATGAGGCAGGGATCAGGTCCGACCTGAATTTCCGCTTCCCGACGGTGAAATCGGGCTGCTCCTTGCTCTTCTTCTCCTTCGTTTCGACGATTAGCCGAGGCTTGGCGGCATCGATCCAGCCTGCCTGGGCAATGAGGTACAGGTCGTCCTGCATCGTCTTCTCTGCCCAGTAGTCCATCAGGTGCTGGTACACGTCGTAGGCGTCGAGCAGCCGGGCGTTGCCGAAAGTCTCCAGCAGGTCCTCGGACAGCGTCTCGATCAGCGCCTTCGGGCGATCGCCGGGTTTGATCACGTTGAGGCTTGGCCGGTGGGTGGCCTTCCACTTCGCAAAGAGTGCGGTGACCGTGGCGTTGAACACGGTGAACTCCGGGTGGCTGAAGATGGCAGCTTTGACGTCGGCCACGGACAACTTCAGGTGGAAATAGCCGGGATGATTGGCCGACTTGAACAGCAGTGGCCGCACCGACGGCAACACCTCCCAGTAGCGGGCGAGCGCATCGATGTCGCGCTCGGGGATGCCGCCGCGCAAGTGGCCATCGATGTCCTGGATGTCCTCCGGCTCGGTGCTGTCGATGTAGCGGGGAAGGTTGAGATTGAAGTCGTTCTTCGGATCGCCGATCTCGACCAGCGGGACCATCCGGGAGTAGCGCGGGACTTCGACCTGGCGGGTGAAGGTGTCGACGATGCGGTGGATATCCTGGGCGCGAAGGCGGTTTTTGTTGCCGTCCTTGATGAAGCCCTTGGACGCATCGATCATGAAGATGCCCTTGCGGGCGTGGGCATTCTCCTTGTCGAGGACAACGATACACGCCGGGATGCCCGTACCGTAGAAGAGATTCGCCGGCAGGCCGATGATTCCCTTGATGTAGCCGCGCCGGACGATTTCGCGGCGGATGGTGGATTCGGCGCCGCCCCGGAACAAGACGCCGTGCGGGAGAATTACCGCGCCCTTGCCGGTGCTCTTGAGACAGGTGAGGATATGCAGGAGGAAGGCGTAGTCGCCGTTCTTCTGCGGCGGGATGCCGAAGGCAAAGCGCCCGTAGAGGTCATTTGCCGGATCGAAGCCGTTGCTCCATGCCTTGGTGGAGAAGGGCGGATTCGCCACGACGAAATCGAAGGTCTTGAGGGCTCCGTCGGCCGCGGTGAAATGTGGCGAGGAGAGCGAGTTGTCCTGCCAGATTTCCGCGGTCGGGCAGTCGTGGAGGATCATGTTCATCCGCGCCAATGCCTTGGTGGCGTTGTCCATCTCCTGTCCATAGATCGCGAGATCGAGTCCGGTGCGGCCCCTGGCCTCGTCGTGGGCCTTGAGCAGCAGGGAGCCGGAGCCGCAGGCAGGGTCGTGGATGGTCTGGTCGGAGCGGGTGGCGCTGCCGACGCCGATGAGGCTGGCCATGATGCGGGAGACCTCGGCCGGGGTGTAGAACTGGCCCTTGCTTTTGCCCGACTCGGTGGCGAAGTGCCGCATCAGGTACTCGTAGGCATCGCCGAGCAGGTCGTCGCCCTCGGCGCGGTTGCTGCGAAAGTCGAGCGCCGGGGTGTCGAAGATGGAGACGAGGTTGGAGAGGCGGTCCACCATCTCCTGGCCCTTCCCGAGCTTGTCCGGGTCGTTGAAGTCGGCGACGTCGATCACGCCCTTCAGGTCGTTGGCCTCGGCGAGCCGGGCAACGATCTTGTTGATCCGGTCGCCGATCTCCTTGTCGCCCTTCGCCGCCACCATGTCGGCGAAGGAGCCGCCGGCGGGGACATCGAGGAGGTAACCGGGCTGGCTGGCGGCCTTGTCGGACACGTACTTCACGAACAGCAGGACGAGCACGTAGTCCTTGTACTGCGAGGCGTCCATGCCGCCGCGCAGCTCGTCGCAGCTCTGCCAGAGGGAGGAGTAGAGTTCGGATTTCTTGACAGGCATCGTGGGCGAAGAAGCAGAAAACAGCGTGCGCTTGCACGTCCGCTGCGTCAACGGCATCGCGATATCGGCTACAGGAGGCGAGTTCAATGGGGTCAGCGCCCCGGTCAAATCCTCCGTACTGGTCACAATCTGTGACCAGTTGTAGGAGCTTGCTTGCAAGCGAATCCCCAATGGAATCCTCCTTCGCCTGGGCTATGGAGGACAGATCGCGAGTAAATGAGGATGTCGCTTCGCTCGGTACCGCTCCTACAACTGCCCGCTCAGCGCGCCGGCTCACGCAGCGCGGCGGGCAGATAGTCGAGCAATTGCGTTACTTGCACGGCCACCTGGCCTCGGTCACGCGCGAGGAGGTCGGCCGCCAGCCCATGCCACGCCACCCCGCGGCACGCGGCTGCCAGCTCGTCGGCCGGCGCCTGCGCGAGCAACCCGCCCGTCAGACCCGCGAGCAAATCGCCGCTTCCGCCGCGGGCCAGCACGGGTCCGCCAAAGAAACTATGCAAGACTCGCTCACCATCGGAGATCCGCGTGACCGGGCCTTTAAGCACGATGATGGCACCGATTTCGTGCGCCACGACGCGCAACTCCGCAACGCCCGCTTCGCGTCCGCCGGCGAGCCGCTTGAATTCGCCCGCATGCGGCAGGCAGATGACCCGCTTACCCCGCGCGACGGCGAGAATGGACGGCTGCAGCGCATCCGCGTCGAGCACTAACGGGACCTCGGCCAGCCTCACGATCTCCCCGGCCAAAGTGTGCGTCTCGGGCTCCGAACCAAGCCCGCAGCCCATCACCAGCGCCGTCGCCCGCGGCAGCCGTTCGCGAACAAGGGGCAGCCCGTCCAGCGCAAGGCCACCTTCCGGTGTCTCGGGCCAGCCGACCCAGATTGCTTCCGGGGTGCCCGCCGCGAACGCCGGGACGAGCGTTTCCGGGACAAAGGCCGTCACCAAGCCTGCGCCGCTGCGCAACGCCGCCCGCACGCACATCAAAACGGCGCCGGGATAGCTCCGCGACCCGCCAATCACGAAGAGATGGCCATAGGTCCTTTTGTCGGACAGCGGGGCACGCAGGCGAGCGAGCGGAGCCAAGATAGAGGATTTGAGGACGAGATCCGTAGGAAGCGCGCTTGCGCGCGATGGAACGGAGGGATCGCCCGCGAGCGGGCTTCCTACATGGGTCGGATCAAAAAAGCCCAAGTCGACATACCGCAGTCGCCCGGCCGTCTCGCGGGAGCGCTTCTCCAGCAATGGCATTTTGACACTCCCCGTGGCATAGGTGAAATCGGCCTGAAAGGCGGTGGCACAGGACTGCTCCCCTAAACCGCTGGGAAGATCCACTGCCGCCCGCAGGCGGATGGCCGGATGCCCATTGACGGCACGCAGCACCGCAGCCGTGGCGGCATCGATTGGCGGGTGAAACTGAAAGCCAAAGATGCCGTCGAGACAAAGGTCGTAGGAGTCCCGCTCGCTGGCCCCGACCGGGGCGGGGCTTGCGCCCGGGGCTACAGACCGCGCGCGAACGCGCTGGGGCGCGGTTTCGAGCAGCCGCCGCCACGCGCGTGCCGCCAAGGGGCGCAGGGTCCGCTCGCCGAAGACGAAGATCACGTCAGCGGAAGCAGCCGGGTATTTCTCCAGAATCACCGCAGCCGCAAGTAATGCGTCGCCGGCATTATGGCCTTTCCCCAGGAGCACCAGAATACGGCCGGCTGCCGGAAAGCCGCCGATCTCCTTGAAATCCTCCTGGACCGCCGCCGCCACACCCGCCCCAGCGCGCTCCATCGCGTCCCACTCACGTTCCTCGTTGCCGCCGAACAGCCGCGCCTCGAGCGCTCGCGCGTCGGCACAAGTCAGAATCGGATCAGCCCAGTCGAAGTTCATCGAGACGGCCCCGCATTATCCACGAATGCACACGAATGTCCACGAATCTGCCCTCCGCCCAGCTGATCGACCTTTCTCTGCTGGAGGGCAAGGCTCCTGCCGAGCCGGAATCCCTCGGACTGCACGGCTCGCCGGGAGGCTCGCCCTCCCTGTTTGTCGGCAACTCCACCGCGCTTTTCCCATTCGTGCCGATCCGTGCGCATTGGTGGGTAGCATCCAGGTTCCTGCGATTATGCCTTTTGCCGTACCAGCGCGGCGACTGCCATCGCAACCGTTACGGTGTGGGACAGCGAAACGAACACGTTCGTCGCGCCGACCTGCGCGAGCAGCGCCTGACCCTTCTCATCCAACCGGACCAAGGGTTCGTTCCGGGAACCATGATAAATGGAAACGGAGCGCCAGCCCAGCTCGGCGCCGATGCCCGTCGTGAAAGCTTTCGAGACCGCCTCCTTCGCGGCAAACCGCGCCGCCAGGTGCAGGTGCGGATGCTTGTGACTGAAGCAATACGCGCGCTCCTCCTCGGTGAAAACCCGCTGGAGAAAACGGTCCCCCTGCCGGTCAAGCACGCCACGGACCCGTTCCACCTCGATGACATCGCAACCGAGGCCGAGCATCTCGCCACCAGGCGGAAGAACAATATTCATTTTTGAGGAGCGAGTAGTGAGTAGTGAGCAGCGAGTACCACGGAGACAGGAGTCCGGAGACAGGCGGAAAAAAGCCGGATCGAGGATGCGAGCATGGGAGGAGGACGCAGCTGTTTTGGATTCATGCCCGCTACTCGCTACTCGATGCTCGCTACTGGCCCGGATTCATCCGCCGCTTCAGCTCGGACACCGCCTCCTCGATTCCGGAGAAGAGGGCCCGGGCCATGATGCTATGGCCGATGTTAAGTTCATGCAGGTGCGGCAGCGTGCGGATCTCGGCGATATTGACGTAGTTGATGCCATGCCCGGCGTTGACCACCAGCTCCAGCCGGTGCGCCAGCGCGGCCGCGCGCCGGAGACGTTCAAACTGGGTCTTCCGCTCCGGCGAATGACAGGCCTCGGCATAGGCGCCAGTGTGGAGCTCGATCCACGGGCTGCGAAGCTTGGCCGCGAGTTCGACTTGGGCCTCGTCGGGACTGATGAACAGGCTGGTGGCGATGCCCGTCGCGCGCATGGCGTCGACGACCGCGCGAACCCTGTCCTCATGGCACACAACATCAAGCCCGCCCTCGGTCGTCACTTCGCGACGGTTTTCCGGGACAAGACAGACGGAATCGGGCTGCAGCTTGACGGCAAACTCCGTCATGGCCGGGGTGCAGGCCATCTCGAGATTGAGGCGCGTAGCGATGGTCTCGCGCAAGCGCCAGACGTCGCGTTCCTGAATGTGCCGGCGGTCTTCCCGCAGGTGCACGGTGATGCCGTCAGCCCCGGCGCGTTCGGCCAGCACCGCGAGGGTGATGGGATCAGGCTCCACGTTGGCGCCGACGGTCCGCCCACTTTCGCGATAGCGGGCCTGGCGGAGCGTGGCGCAGTGATCGATGTTAACACCCAGGAGAATCATGGTGCGGAGAATCTCGCGGCCGGACCCGACCGCATGAGTCCTAATGACAAAACCCCCTGGAAAAAACGATGGAAAAAATGACGCACGAGTATTCCCGTGTAGGGGCGCGGCTTGTCCACGCCCTTCCATGGACACGAGGATTCGGGCGCACGCCAGGTGCGCCCCTACAGCCCGACTAGCTCGGGTGCGCCCCTGCCCATCGGCACAGGGGCGCAATCCACAGGTTGACCTCGCCGCCGGCTCTGCAAGGGTGCAGTGCCAAGATCGCCATGCCCGACTTCCCGTCTTCTCCCGTCGAACCATCGCCCAGCAGGCCCGCGGCTGCGTCCGTCGCCCCGAAGAAATCCCGGGCGGAGAACCTGCTGCTGAACATCGTCTGCAACGTGGCTTTGCCGACAGCCATTCTCACCTGGATGAGCAGCGATCGGTGGCTCGGGCCGAAATGGAGCCTGCTGCTGGCACTGGGCTTTCCGGTCGGTTACGGTTTGCATGATTTCATCGTCCGCCGCCGCTGGAATTTCATCTCGATCATCGGCTTTGTCAGCGTGCTCATGTCCGGAGGATTCGGCCTGATGAAAGTCGGCGGCCTGTGGTTCGCCGTGAAAGACGGCGGCATCCCCGGCCTCATCGGTCTGGTTGTGCTCGCCTCGATGGGCGCGAAGACCCCGCTCGTCACCGAGCTGCTTTACAATCCGCAGGTGATCGACGTGGAAAAAGTGGAGGCGCTGCTGTCTGCACGGGGCACGCAGGCGCACTTCGCGCGTCTGCTCCGGCGGTCAACCGGCCTCCTGTCCCTCGCCTTTTTTGTCAGCGCGGCCCTCAATTTCGCCCTCGCCCGCCACCTGCTGCGAAGTCCGCCGGGCACGGCGGCTTTCAACGGCGAACTGGCGAAAATGCACCTGTTGAGCTGGCCGGTGATCGTGTTGCCCAGCGTCGCGATGATGATGTTCGTTCTCTGGCGCCTGCTGCACGGCATCACCGCCCTGACCGGGCTGCCGCTGGACGACATTTTCCATTCCCTGCCGGACAAGAAGGCCAGCTAGCCCGGATGTCTCACACTC
>PLOH01000019.1 GCA_003142955.1 Opitutia bacterium
TATCGCTGATTCTTCTGCCAACGTCCACGGGTCAGCCACGCCGAACCGGAGATACTGAGGTTGAAAAGGACATCGTAGAGGCGTTGCGCTGTGACCGCTGGTTAGCCCAAATTCGTCTTCCGGTCGTAGTACTCGAATAAAAGCACGGCTAGCAGAGCGGTCAACGCCTCGTAATCGAAGAATTGGGACTCAACCCAAAGACTCGACTGGCCGGGATTTTCGAAGAGTAACGCCGCGGTCCAACTCGCCATAATCATCAATACAACTGCAATTGTCTGCTGCCATTTTTCTTTAAACAGTTGGAGCATATCCGCGATCGACAGGACGCCACCCAAAATAATGGCGGACAATAGGCATCCAAATGACGCCGTACCTTTGACAGAGCCAACGCAAATCCAACCCACACAAAAGACAGCGGCGGCTTTGTTGAGCCCCTTACGCAGAGAGAAAAAATAGTATGAGCCGTTCATTCTTTCTGGCTAACGCTCAACGACCTGCCGCGCCGGGCGGCGGCACGACGGCTGCAGCCGCAGCCGGAGTGACGTTGGCCGGGGTCGGCAGTGGGAGCTGGTGTGTGCCCGGCACGGGAGTGAACTGACGGGGTGAAAGTCCTCGATGCAAGATACCAATGAGAACAAAAGCATTAGACGAAGGCAACTGCGCGGCCGCGAGGCCGGGTGGGAAAGAAGCTGGAGTCAAAACGACGAGCCCACGAACAGAAACAGGCTGCGAGGCCGGTGACGCGGACGAGCTGGCACCACACAGCGAAGTCCGGGTATCAGCGTCACAGGTAAAGCCTGGGGTTGTGTCGCGAAAGTCACCTCCCTTACCCGGGGAGACCTGTCCGGCAGGCGCTGCGGCTGGGGCGCAGAGCGCCGTCGCTGGAAACAGCGGCGGTCAACGGACAGGAGTCAGCAGAGGTCGTAGTAGCACGGGAAACGAGCCGGGAGTAGGTGTTCACTCCCGAGGGGTGCGCTGAAAGGCCCGGACGGTCTCACGTACGTGCAAAGGACCAAACTGATCGGGACCGTGGAGACCGCGGCTTCCTTCCAACTGGAATTGGCGCTCAACGCCGATTCTGCGGAGGAGCGGGGGCCAGCGGCGGAGACAGACCGCGGTCAAGGTGAACTATGGGCACGCGTCCTGAGTCCGGAAAACCTCAACGAAGCGTGGAGGCGGGTGCGGGAAAATGGCGGGGCCGCGGGGATTGACCGGATGTCGGTCGCCGCCTTTCCCGTCTTCTTCCGTGCCAACTGGACCAAGGTGCGTGCAAAGTTGCAGGCGGGAACCTATGCGCCGTCGCCGGTGCGACGGACATGGATTCCCAAGAAACACAGCGGCGAGCGGCCGCTGGGTATACCGACGGTGCTGGACCGAGTCATCCAGCAAGCCCTCGCCCAAGTGCTGGGTGAGGTGTTCGAGGAAACATTCAGTGAGCACAGCTACGCCTACCGGGCCGGTCGCAATGCACACGATGCACTGCGGGCGGTGCGGACGGCGGCGGCCGAGGGTTACACCGAGGCCGTGGACTGCGATCTGAAAGGTTTCTTCGATCACGTGGATCATGATCTGCTCATGGCGCGCGTGGCGGCCAGGGTGCGGGACAAGCGTGTCCTGCGTCTGATCGGCCGGTACCTGCGCGCCGGGGTGGTGATGCCGGATGGCACGCGCGAGCCAACGCTGCGGGGAGTTCCCCAAGGCGGACCGCTCTCGCCGCTGCTGGCGAACATTGCCCTGACCCCGCTCGACCGGGAACTGGAGGGACGAGGCCTGCGCTTTGCGCGCTACGCCGATGACTTCCTGATCCTGGTGAAAAGCCGTCCTCAGGCGGAGCGAGTGATGACGGACGTGGTTGGATTCGTGGAAGGCAAGTTGAAGCTGACGGTCAACGTGGCCAAAAGTCGCGTGGACCGATTGGCGGGTTGCACCTTCCTGGGCTGTCGCATCGAGCGGAAACAAATCCGCTGGAGCGAGGCGGCCTTGGAAGAGTTCCGCGCCGAAGTGCGTCGGCTGACCGGACGCACCTGGGGTGTATCCATGGAACACCGACTCGGATCGCTGAGCCGTTACGTGCGGGGCTGGTTCGGTTACTACCGGATCAGTCGCACGTGGGGCGAAGTGCTGGAGTTGGACAAATGGATGCGTCGCCGAGTGCGGCAGTGCTACTGGAAGCAGTGGAAACGCGGACCGACGCGACGGCGCATGCTGTTGCGGCTCGGCGCCCCTCGCGAGGAAGTTCATCTGGCCTCGCGCAGTCGGAAAGGATGCTGGCGCCTGAGCACCAACAGCCTGGTGCAAGGCGCGCTCACGAACGAATGGCTGGACAAACAAGGCGTGCCCAACCTGCAAGCCTCATGGATCGCCTATCATTACCCGCCGAAGAAGGAGCCGAGCGAGCCAGTCTCGGTGACGTCGCCGGTGAAGTAATCAGATCGGAACCGCCCGGTACGGACCCGTACGCCGGGTGGTGTGGGGGCCGGAGGCTAATTACCTCCGGCTACCCGATTCGGCAAATTCATCGTGATAAAGCACGCGCCACTACGAGTGCGCTGATCGTCAGAATAGTCAGGATTCCGAGGAAGACGCAGATGACTTTCATGCCACCAAAAAACCCCACCGGCTTGCCCTCCCGATCAAGTCCGCGGCAGCTCAGAAACCAACTGCCGATGGAAAGATAGATACAAACCCCCAGCGCCACACCGAACGATGCGGAGAGCGCCAGGCCACTCAGTATCGAAACGGTGCGAATGCAAATCGAGAGGACGATTGCTGCCGATCCGAATAGAAAACAGTGCAGCCAACCAACTCTCGTGTGGACAATCACCGACGCCAGCTTCAGGACGAGGCTCGGGAGAGCGATAAGGAACGCATACCACACGAGGATCATAACGAGGTGCATAGGTTATGCCGAACGCTACCAGCCTGCCATGAGGCTGGCGGGCGCGACTCGTGCGCAGGCACGAGGCGTGACCGCTAGCCGCATTGGCAGCGATGTCTGGTTGGGGCTCCGTTTCATCTGAAAGTGATACCACCGACTTCGCACAAAAAGATTGTGTCAGGGCAATCAGGATGTTCGTGATTACGTATCTGCGGAGCAAGTTTGACCCATGCCATCGGCATAGGCCTACCACGTCCCATCTGCGCGAATAACTCGGAGAAGAACCTCGGGAATGCCGGACCATTGCGGGCAATGGTGATGACTAAATTTGCTCTTCCGTAGGTCGCTCGTCCCTTTTCCCACTTGGGGTTCGGATTCTCTGAGGCGAGAACCGCGACCTTGGCTCCAGCATCGCGGATATAGGCCCTGAGATAGTGACCCGTGTTCTGCAATGTGCCGTCGTGGTTCAACGTCGCGTATAGGAATAGCACATCGCACTTCGGCACTTCAGACTTCGACTCTTCGAAAGTGGGGAAAAACCGGCTCAATACCGCTCTGTCTTCAGCGACGATGCAATCCGAGAGACCTCCTGTGAGGTCAAGCATGCCTAGCTTTGGCTTACTGATTGAATAGGCTCGCCTGAAGCGTCGCAGAATTACAAACGCCACAGCGAAAATCACGATCCAGACGAGCAGAAGGTTCATCTTATTTGCCCCAACGCTGTTTAGGCAGACCAATG
>PLOH01000120.1 GCA_003142955.1 Opitutia bacterium
GATGAATCCAACGCCCTGAACCGTCGCGAGGAGTTCATCGAAGTAGCCTTCTGACTTCACGAACACCGCACCGCCGCAATGGCGTTCGACACATCGGCGAATGAAAGGCACTTTTGAGGTGCCCCCCACAAGGAAAGCAATATCGATGCCGTCGAAGTCCTGGACGAAGCACCGGGCCTCTTGGAGGACACCTTTCACAGCGCCCTCGATCTCGTCGGTTATCGGTCGGCAAGCCTGAGCAAACTCATCCTGAGTGACGATGAATTCGATGTGCTCACATCCTAAAAATCGCTGCTTAGTCCATCGAATCGAATCCACTTGAGACAACTCAAGCTTCCGTTGCTCGCAGTCTTCTTCGAACATCACTCGTCCGGCGGCTACATCGTTGTCATACGCCGCGTAGATCAACTCTGGTCTTTCAACTCCGGTCGATTGCGCAATCTTGCAGAGAATGAGCTTCTCGAGTGCCCAGTCAAGATCAGATCCCGCCCGACAGCGACCCTGCTCAGCAAGTACAGTTATCGTCCTTCTTCCCCCGCGGTCCTCGTATCGAACGATAGCAAGATCGACAGTGCCGGTGCCAGCATCGAAGACCAGAAGATCTTTATTGACCGGCGGCCGAGTTGCCACGCGACCGTACAGAACCGCGGAGGCAAGTGGTTCATCGATCACGTTGGCCAGCGTCACGGATTGCGTGCCACGGTTGCAGAGGATGTTTTTCAGAGCGCTGCGGGATTTGAGGTCGAAGACGACTGGCGATACTACATTTGCAGTGAAGCCATCGCTTGGATCGACGCCGGCCACAGAGAACGCCCGGGTAATTGCCTCCGCGATAACCGCTTCAACCATCTGCTCGCAAGTGTAAGTCTTGCCCCCGATGACTTGGCTCCCGTCGGCACCCCACGGATTCCGCCCTCGATCTTCCGGGCGCTGCTGCCAAAAGCGTTTCACGAACTTCAAACGACCGGGTCGGGACAGTACGCCCTCCCCCACCTCGATCGATCCGCCCGTTACCACACAACTGGAAGGCATGACATATCGCGAGATGCTCGCCCCCTTTGCAAGCTCCAGTGCTCGCGGAATTCCTCGCCCCTGAAAAGCGCTCACTCGGGTATTCGCTGTTCCGAAGTCAATTCCAAGATGAACCATGCTCTTTTCTCACCACGTCGGACGGACCAACGCCCTTCGAACAACCCGCTTGCTCGTTGCCACAGTCAACGTGTAGCCGGGACGCACTATCCGGACTGTTGCCGAAGGCGGCACATGCCCTGGCTCCTCAGCAAACTCATGAACCGAGGAATCAAATGCTACGGTTCCGCCCGGTGCACCGATTCCCTCGAATCCGGCTCTTCGTAGAGCACCCTCAATACTCGCGATTAGGCTACGTAGAGCCGTATCCGTGGGCCCAGCCTGGCGGTACAGGTCATCCAACAGGAGTAAGAACGGGCGAAGTGCCTCTATGCGGGAGCTCGCCTCCAATTCGTACCGGTCGAAAGCCGCTGAGGACTTTAGAGTCTCCACCAACTCCTCAAGCCGTTGAACCTCTTTCGTGGCGGTTGCCAACTGTGACGTAAGCGTATCATTGACCTTTGCGAGTCTGTCCGCCTCATTTCGAGCTTCACGCTGCAAAGCCTCCAATTCAGCACGGATGCCGCGGACTAGCGGTTCAGGGGCGCTCGAAGCGCCGAGTGTCGATATCCTGCGACCAAAACGCTCCAGAGCGCTCTCAAGAATCCGCCGATAATCCGGTTGATATTCCTCGGCGATGCTCAACAAGTCACAAATCTGCGACGAGGCTGTTAGCGCGTCTCCTCCGGACACGGCGTCCAGCCGATCGCAGCCCTGCTTCGCGACGACCTGGAATAGATCCGAGGCCGCGCTGCTTCTGAGAATGCCGAGAACTGGCGACCACACTCGCATCGGCAGGCATCCCTGAAGCTCGCTAATCGCCCAGATTAACGGCTTCCTAAGCTCAGGTTCGTAGCTGTCGATCAGGAAAAGAATCAGGTCCTCGGGCGCAGGGTATTTGCGGACGAGGTCTCGCTTGACGTCGTCGCTGAGGAGCCGGGTCCCGAGTATCGATAACCTCAGCCGCTCGTCGGCTCCCGCGGACGCGAAGATTTTGGCAACGGCGGTTTCCAGAAAACCGCGTATCGCTGGAGCATCAGCGGTCGCAGGCCGCTCTATTATGCGGCGAAAAATCAGCAGTATGTCAGTTGATCGCAGGTACTGCAAGAAGTCGTCGCGCAAATACAGCGAAGGCTTCGGCATGGCGCGATCATCAGGACTACTCATCCAATCGAGGAGAGCCGTTTTAAGGACGAGCCGGTGTTTTTCCGTGTTTAGCGCGGTGAATGCACGGCCTTGCAGTTTAGGTGATGGATGCTTCAACAGAGCCAGTGCCAGATCCGGGAAACTCGTACAACGTCCGAGGCGGGTGAGTGCGACCGACAGTTCCTCTTCAAGATCTGCTGGAACGTGTAGATCTCTAAATCCTCTGCCGTCCACCAAAGCAACGATCTTGTCCGCTACAGTCTTCTCAACGTGGGGCAGAACGTAGCTCAGGCAGCACAGTTGTTCGAGGAACGCGCGGTCTTGGCTCCGGGTAGAAGAGAATGCGGCCAGTCCTCGGTCGGCAATTGACTGTGCGTTCTCTGACCTGTCCTGGTCGGGTGCCAAGTCCAGACTTTTCGCCGCCGCTAAGACGGCTTGCGGCGTCCTGGCACCACGCACTTGCGATGCCAGGTCCTCCGATGGTGCAGCGGGCGCGGAGTCTGTCGCACAAAAGACACTTTTCTTCTTAGGGTCTAGAGCGATGTTCTGACCAGCAAGCAGTCGCTTTCGCGCGGTCGACCACCACGGGTCCCAGCCCTTCTTGTCCTTAGCGACAATTGGAGACAGTTCCCTCCTGATCTCGTCAAGCGTGATGGACCTTCTGCGTCGATCTCGCATCATCCGGAGAACAATGTCCCCGATGTGATCCTGGACGAAAGCGGAATCGAGGTCCCGCTGATACAGCAACGCGCAGAACCCGTCTTCCGGCATGGGTAACAAAACTCGCTCTGCATCGTATACGCTCAACGTCAGATCCTCGCCGCCCCGACGAGCAACAACAACGGAATCCGATGTCACCTGGACGACCCTCGCCGGTTTGGTACGGTCGAATTGGACGTACTCTCCTACGCTAAAACTCGCTGGCATCGTCGTAGAACCGACCGAAGTTTAGCACAGGGACATCATCAGTTGGCGTGGCCGGCCCGGGAGTCCGGATAAGGGCGTGTCACGGAATCGACCGCCGTGTCGCCAGCGTTAATCGAAGCGCCGTCTTTTGACACTCACGGTCCCCCAGAATCCCCCCAAATTTTCCTGAAAATCGGGGCTTTTGGCGCGTCTAAGTCTCGTGTTTGCAACGCGACGTGGCTACAACTGGGATTGCTGTTACCCGAGAGGTTGTAGGTCGGCACTGCCTTGAGGAGCCGTTTCTCGGTTTCCGAACGGAAGACACACCACGTTTGCCGCCCATCTCGTCCGAGGACTCGGCTGGCCGACAGAACATACAGGAGCCCTCTGCGGGGCGGGCTTTTCACCCAGCCTCACGCCACGTTCTTGGCGTGAATCTCTTGCAAACTCCAAACCCTGATGGGGTCGCGCACTCGCGCGGCGATGGCGTCGGCGGC
>PLOH01000023.1 GCA_003142955.1 Opitutia bacterium
TTGCTGGTGTCGATCAGAATGCCGAGGCGGAGAGGCAGGTCGGATTCCGCCGCGAAGTCGGAGATGGTCTGCCGCCGCTTGCCTTCGACGATTTCAAAATCGTTCTTGTCGAGGTCGGTAATGAAGCGGCCCTTCTTGTCGGTGACGGTGAACAGCAGGCTGACGCGCGTGACGTCGACCTGGATGCGGGTGGGCTCGTCGCTCTGAAGGATCTGGCCGGCGGGGCGGGCGGGGTCCTGCCCGGCGGGGGCCGCAACGGCGATGGCGAGCACGCCCGCGGCCGCGAGTGGCGCCCAAATTCTCATATGGTTCGATTATAGCGTGGGGGCGTGGGGCGGATTGTCAATCCGCGGCCGATTGGGGGCGCCCTCTGGGCCCGGCCCGGTTTTGCGCCGCTTCTAAGCCGGCCGTCAGGGAGCAGTTGGACGTCAGAGTACGCCGCGGGTTGACCCACGCCATGCGGCGGCCCGCTCGACTGGTGAAAGTGCGGAACCCGCCGGCTCCAAAATGGAGTCAATGCGGGTATACACCACCTCACGGGGGCTGGGGAGTTTTCAACCGGCGTTGACAGTACCATTGTGGCCATCGGCCGCTGCTGTTTCAACGAGGCCCCTTTTCGGCTTCCTGAGCTTCCGGCCCCCGCTCCTTTTTCCTGAAATCCGTTGCTATTTCTTCCCTGGCGCCATGAATCCGATAGGGCGCTTCGGCGGCTCCAGCGGCGGCTCCATCAGTTGCTTCAGAATGTCGAAGACGACTTTGAACCGCTGGTCGTAATTCTTCTCAATGGCCGCCAGGCGCTCGGCGAGTTCCTTGTGCGTCGCGAGGATCTGCCGCAGCCGCACGAAGGCACGCATGATGGCGATGTTCACGGAGATCGCGCGTTCGCTGTTCAAGACCGTGGAGAGCATGGCAACACCCTGCTCAGTGAAGACATAGGGCAGCGTCCGCCGGCCGCCGCGACCCGGCTTTGACATCGCAAATTGCGATGTCAAAGCTTCGGCCTCTTCCTTGCCAAGCTGGAACATGAAGTCTTCTGGAAACCGCCGACGATTGCGTTTTACCGCTTCGTTCAGCCGGAAGGTGGGCACTTCATAGAGTTCGGCCAGGTGGCTGTCGAGCATCACCTTGTGCCCACGGATCAGGAGAATCCGCCGCTCGACCACTTCAACGGGCACAAGATTCTGGCTGATCGGTCTCTTCTTTGGCACGGATGGCATTCCTAACAGATTACGGCATCCGGAGACCGTGTCAACCGATGCCAGCCTCTTTCCTATCCCAACCGTCTCCCCGCGACTGCGGATCAAGGTTTCTTTCGCGCTGCGGGCCTCTCATCCTAGCAGGCGGTCAAGGCCGATCCAGCCGCGGACGCAGCGTCCGCCCCGGTCGGTTGCCACAGCGTTCCACCGCGCTCGGCTCAGTACGGCGTCTCATTCCGAGCCGCGAACGTAAGAGAGCGGTTGCGCCATCGGTCATGACACCCCGCTTAGTTGTGGATCGGGATCATATTCGCGGTGGTCTGCGTCGATATGCCGCCGACGCTGGCCACCACGCCCGCGTCTCCATTGCCGATGCTGGACGGTACGTGTACGTTGATTTGGACCAGTCCTGCCCCGACAACTCCCGCGAAATCCACGGCCGCGGGCTGTCCGCCAATGGTGACTGTCACAGTATTCGCGAGCGGATTGGCGCCCGAAAACACCTGCCCGGCCGGGACGGCTGGATTCGCGGGACCAAACCCAGTGCCCCACAGAATGATCACCTCGCCGGGTTTGGCGGGCGCCGCGCCGGTCACATAGCTGTCGTCGGCGTGCTGCGCCACGATGTAGGGTGCGGCTGCCGGAAACAGGCCCGGTGCGAATGTCGCATAGTTGACCATGAACGCGTCGGTGGCGCCGGCCGCCGTGTTGACGATGACCTGAACCGGTCCGAGGGCCGTATCGTCGGGCGGCTGTATATTCACCTGCGAGGGTTGAATGAATTCCACCGCCGCCGGTTTGCCGTTTACGGTCACCGACGTACCGTCCAGGCTGACCGGCAACTTGCCGTTGACGATTTCCGTCGCCTCGTTCCATTTGCGAGAGTCTCCCGCTGGCGCGAGGCCGGTCCCGAAGATGGCGACCCACGAACCGCTCGAGATTGGCCCGCCAGCCGCAAAGCTGGCGTCGTTCACGATGCCCGTGACTGCCGGTTTCGCGGGTGTCGTCTGACTGCCTACAAACACCCAAGCAGCGCCGATAGTCTGGTTGTCGGTGAATCCGCCCAATATGGCCGTTCTCCCGTCACTCGACAACGCGATGGATTGTCCTTGATTGGCGTTACCTACGGCACCCGTGCCGACCAACTTGCTGCCTTGCTGAGCCCACACGCCACCCGAGCGCGTGTACACCCACATCGCTCCGACATTGCCGTTGTCTTGGGGACCGCCAATTAGGGCCGTATTCCCGTCCGCCGATACCGCCACCGAGATACCTAGCTCGTCGAGGAAACGGCACGGCAGTTTACTGCCTTGCTGGTTCCACACATTGCCCGAGCGCGTAAACACCCACGCTGCTCCATAAAGGAGTATGTCACTATACCCGCCAACGACGGCCGTACTCCCGTCCCCGGATAGCGCAACAGATTGGCCTTGAGATGCACCCAAACCACCCGTGCCGACTAATTTGTTTCCTTGCTGGGTCCACACGCCACCCGAGCGCGTGTACACCCAAGCCGCCCCGACGTTGGCGTTATCGGCCGAACCACCAACAATAGCAGTATTCCCGTCTTCAGATAAAGCAACGGAGCATCCTTGCCCTGCACTCCCGACAGCGCCTGTGCCGACTAATTTGTTGCCTTGCTGGCTTCACACGCCGCCCGAGCGCGTGTATACCCACGCTGCTCCTGCATTCCCGTTGTCGCCCGGCCCGCCAAGGATGGCCGTATTCCCGTCTCCGGATAACGCTACCGACCGGCCCTGCGCTGCGGCCCCGACAGCATCTGAGGCAACCAGTTTGCTGCCCTGCTGGACAAACTGTGCCCTCGCCGTCGGCAGCGTGCTCGCACTGACGACGAGTGCGGCCAGAGTGTAAAGAACCGGATTGCAGGATTTCCAGATATCGGACATGCGGATGATTATATGACAAAAGAACGAGCCACTGGGGTGCCTCGGGTATCCTGGAGCCGTGGTATGAGCACCGTGGCTAGCGTCGGCAACGATCCTCGCATTCAAAAAGTCCGCGTGACCAAGGAGCAGATCATCGCCGATCTGGTCGACGGGCGCGTCATCAGCGTGCCGCTGGCTTGGTCCTGGCGGTTGTCCGAGGCCACACCCGCGCAGCGGGCGAACTTTCGTCTCATCGGGACCGGACAGGGAGCTCATTGGCCTGACGTCGACGAGGATGTCAGCGTCGAAGGCTTGCTTCATGGCACCCCGGCGCGCCGGCCATGATCGCGGGCCACAATGGTCAAAGTGCGCGCTCAGGTGCGGCCTGTGAGGAGAGAGTTGTTGCCGGCGCATGTTCAGCTACCTTTGTTCTGAAAGGGACATGATCCAGCAGGGTGACGCCGAATCGCTCGCCCAGAGGCCTCAGCCGCGCTCTTGTTCGCGACGTACCCGCACCAGAAACGTCGCCGGTGTGACGATGGCAACGCCACGGAATGGATGCAGGGCCAGTAAATCGTTGTCGCCGGTGATGACGAAAGCAGCCTGCGATTCCAGCGCGCACGCCAGGATGTAATCGTCGTCCGGATCCCGACTCGCATGGACATTTTGCGACGGTACGACCCAGTGTGCTTCTTGCCAGAGATTCCGGCACGCCGACTCGGACCGATCCTTGGTCCAACCGAACTTCCCGGTAAGGGTGGCAACAAGTTCCTCGT
>PLOH01000036.1 GCA_003142955.1 Opitutia bacterium
CTGCGGTGGGCCGGTGGAACCTTCCAGGTCTGGCCCCTGCCGGAAGCCCGCCGCGCCGTGTCCCAGCGGATCGGCGACACTGTCTATATCACCCATTTGACGACCGGGCTTTGGAAACTGGCAGGCGACCAGCCGGAATTGATCGTGCCCTACGACCCCGCGACGAAGGTCCTCATCGGTTATCTCAAACCGCTCGATCAGGGTTCCTTCCTGGCCGTGACCACCCAGGGCCTGGGGCGATTGGACGGCTCGAAGCTCACCTTGCTGCCGGGCAACAGCGGTCCGTTCATCAACACCAATATCCAAACGTGCGCGACCGCGCTCAACGACACCACCCTCGCCGTGGGCACCCTGTATGGCGGCGTCATCCTGGTTGATCCCAAGGGGGACATCCTGCGCGTGATCGACCGGGCCGCGGGACTGCCGGCGCAGGGAATCAACAGCCTTTTCCTCGATCGCGCCAACGATCTGTGGATCTCCACCACCAATGGGATTGCCCGGATGGATGGCGACGGAGCGGTCTCGGTGTTTGACGAGACCAGTCACCTCAGCGGCCGGCCCGTCTCCTGCGCCATCGCGCACGACAATCAAATCCGGGTCCTGACGGCCAACGGGATCTTCGCGCTGCGGTCCCGTGCGGATGCGTCTGCCTCCGCCCGGTTTGAAGCGCTTCCGCAGCCGGGCTTGCGCCTGAGCGATCAGGCGTTGCTGGCCCATCCGCTGGGCCTGCTCAGCTCCGGATTCCTGGGCGTGCGGCTCCTGCATGACGACGGAACCTTGCAGGAGATCTTTCGCAGCCACTTGGACGCGGGAAAACTGCTCCAGTCAAACCGGTTCCCCAGCCGAACCTACTACGCGGCCCCGAAAGGCATCGGTTGGCTCGTTGCGCAAGACGGCCAGTGGCGGGCGTTCGACCAGCAGGTCCCCACGCCCGAGCTGCCCCTTTCCCTGGCGGAAGACTCTCTGGGAAACGTGTGGGTGGGCACCTCCACCAAGGGCGTACTGCGCATTGCCTTCGCCAACGACGGGGCTCCGTCCACGATCACGCATTTCGATCTGGGCCGGCAACTCCCCGCGGAGGCCAGGCAAATCCGCCTCGGCGCGCTGCACGGACAGATTCTGCTTTTCACCGGAACGGGAATCCTCGCTCATCATCCGGTCGACGACACCTTTCAGCCGGTCGCCGCGCTGGACGGGCTGAAAAAGGACTTCATCGTGTCCAACCCGGATGCCAACGGCGACTTGTGGCTGACGGCCGAAGCGCCGCTCGCCGATGGCACGGAACGACCCGTCGTGGGCACGCTGACGCTCGACGAACATCGGCTTCCGCGTTGGCGGCCACTGCCCATGAGCGGCATCGAACGCGCCGGCACTCCCACTGTGCTCTATTACCAGGAGGAGGCACCCGCCCGGCCCGTGCTCTGGATTGGGGGCTCCGAGGCTTTGCTGCGCGTCAACCTGGCCGCGCTCCAGGCGCAATCCGCGCCGTTCAATGTCCTGCTGCGCTCCGTTCGGACACCCGCGTCGGGCTCGGATGCGGCGGTGGCGCTCGCTCCGGCCGAACCACTGCGCCTGCCCTTTTCCCGCAATCGGATCGAGTTCGAATTTGCCGCGACCATGTACCGTGAGGCCCGAAACGTGCGTTACCAGACCCGGCTGGCCGGGTTCGAACCCGTCTGGACCCCGGCCACCGCCAAAGATTTCCGCGAATTCACCAATTTGAGTGAAGGGGCTTACTCGTTCATGGTGCGGGCGGCAGGCGGCGACGGCCAGTGGACCGACCCGGCGACGTACCCCTTCGTCATCCTTCCGCCGTGGTATCGCACGACGTGGGCTTACGCCTTGTTCGCGCTAGCCGCCGGTGGATTGATCTATGGCGGCTACCAGGCCCGGGTCGGCCAGATCAAAGTGCGCAGCCGCCAGCTGGAAACGCTCATCCGCCGCCGGACTGAGGAACTCGCCCGGGCCAACTCTGCCAAGACGGAATTCATCGCCAACATGAGCCATGAGATCCGCAACCCGCTCAACGGCGTCATCGGCCTGGCCGGTCTGCTGCAGGAGTCCCAGCTGGACGCCCGGCAGCGCGGCATGGCGGTGTCGTTGCGCAAGTGCGCGGAGTATCTCTCCACGTTGGTCGAGGATGTGCTCGACTTCTCCAAGATCGAGGCGGGACGCATCACGATTGATGCCCAGCCATTCAACGTGCAGAGCATGCTCGCTGACGTCGCTTCGATCTTCGCCTGGCAGGCGCAAGAACAGCAAATGCCGATCGCCATTCACGTGCATCCCGGCACGCCGGAACTCGTCGTTGGCGACGAAGCCAAGATCAAGCAGATCGTCATCAATTACGTGGCCAACGCGCTGAAATACGCCGGCCACGGCGCGATCGACGTGGTCGTAGCGGGCGCACTTGGAGCCGGCAACGTCGTCGAACTGGCGATCGAAGTGCGCGACCAGGGTCCGGGCATTCCGCAGGACGAACAGGCCAGGCTGTTTGAAAAATTCAACCGCGGCCGCCGCGCCCAACAGGAGAAGATCCAAGGAACGGGTCTCGGCCTGGCCGTCTGCCGCGCCTATGCCGAGAAGATGGGAGGCGCCGCCGGTCTGACCAGCACGCCCGGCCACGGAGCGACCTTCTGGTTCAGGATCACCCTGCCGTTGTCGGCGGCACAGATCAACGGCGCCGCGGCGGTCACACCGCTCCCGCCAGCCGTGGCCACCACCCGGGCGCTGATTGTCGAGGATCAGGAATACAATTTGCTCGTGATTGACAGCATCCTCACCCGGCTCGGCTACAAGACTGACCACGCCACCGACGGCAACGACGCGCTCGCGAAACTTCAGGCCAATCTCTACGACATCGTTTTCATGGACTGGGACCTGCCCGGTCTGAACGGCGTCGAGGTCACCCGCCGCTTCCGGCAATGGGAGCCGCCGGAGCGGCACACGCTGGTCATTGCCACTACGGCTTATTCCACTCCGGAGAAACGACACGATTGTCTGGCGGCGGGGATGGACGGCTTCGCCGCCAAGCCGCTCAGCCCGGAGAAGATCAGGGCGACGATCGAGAATCTCAGCGGTCCGCTCCGGGCCGGATCCTCCATCCAGGTGCGAGCGCCGGAGGAGACTCCACCCAAGACCCTCGACCTGTCGATCTTCCGCTTCATGTCGGATCAAAAGCCGAAAAAGATGCAGCAGCTCGTCGAGGATTTCATCGCCGCGTTGGACAAGGATGTTGCTTTGCTCGCCGAGGCCGTGCGCGCGGGCAGCAGCGAGAACACCCGCCGGCAGGCGCACCGCATTCTCTCCCAGGTCGCGCTGATCTCCGCCACTCAGGCGGCCGCGGTGATCACCACCATCCAGGAAGCGGCGCGAAACGGCGACATCGAGACACCGCGTTCGGTGTTAAGCGCGTTCGAAACGGAAGTAGCCAGCCTCAAGGAGGACCTGCGGTGCGGTCGCGAAACGAGTTGAGTTTCGCAAAGCCCCGGTTGACCGCATAACGGATGAGGTCGGGGGTCCGGTGCAGGTTCAGTTTTTGCATGATGTTCCGCCGGTGGAGCTGCACGGTATACCGGCTGATGCTTAACTCCCGCGCCACCTCCTCATTGCTCAGCCCGCCTCCAAGCAACGGCAGTAGTTCCTGCTCTCGCCCGGTCAACAGCTTCGGGAAAGACTTGGGCTGCACACGCAGCTTTTGCCGCACCTGCTGTACCACCTCCGCAAAAAACACGCGGCCTTTGAGCACCTCGCTAATGGCCAGCTTGAGCATCTCCATGGATTGGCGGTTCTTGTCGACGTAGCCATGGACCCCCGAATTGAGCACCCGATAGAGCGTGTAGTCGTCACACTCGGAAGACAGCGCGAGCACCCGCATCGCCGGATCCATCGCCAGGAGTTCATCCGAGATGGAAAGGCCGTCCCGATCGGGCAGATTCAGATCGAGCAGCACGAGGTCGGGCTTGTGCTTGCGGCACAGGGCCAAGCCCGTGGCCGCGTCTCCTGCCTCACCCACCACTTTGAGATGCAAATGCTCCCGGCAGATCTTCTTCAGAAAGTCCCGGAACATCGCCTGATCCTCAATGAGGACGACCTTCATGGGCATACCGTTGCAGGATTGCCGCCCTCGACCAAAAGACACGAGCCCAAAAACATTGCCGACCGGAATCGATGTCAGGCATGGCGCGATGAACAAGCTAAACGTGGAAAGTGAAGCACGAGATTCAATTGCCACGGGCTACGAGACAATTCCTATCGTCCTTGGACGTTCAAGCCAGAAATGGCAAAACTAGCTATCTATTTGACACCTTCGATTGCCGCTTGCGTCATCTAGTCGTGCTCACCAAGAAACCTACCCTGCTCGTTCTTGCGGCTGGCCTAGGCAGCCGATATCCGAAACAGCTTTGGGGGGCCCGACATGAGTAGTGCATTATGCCCCTTGCGAGTCGATCTACGCGCAATAGCCGGATCGTTCCATCTTTATGGCAGTTTTGTCGACGGCGCCCCCTATGGCAGCGGTCATATCAACGATACCTATGCGGTTCGCTTCGACCAAGCCGGAACTCCCGTGCGCTATATTCTCCAGCGAATCAATTCTCGGGTTTTCCGGGATGTGCCGGGGCTAATGGAGAACATTCAACGCGTCACGGAGCATGCCGCCCATGCTCGCGCAACCGGCCGACGGGATTCCATTCGCCGCGTGCTGACGCTCGTACCGACCCGGGCAGGGGGCGTGTTTCATCGCGACGCCGAGGGTAACTGCTGGCGATGTTACCTTCTTATCGAGAAAGCGCACCCCTTTGATTTGGTTGAGAATCCGCGCCAAGCGTTTGAGGCGGCGCGGGCCTTCGGCGAGTTTCAGCGAGCCTTGGTCGATTTGCCGGGGCCGCGCCTAAATGAGACGATCCCTGGTTTTCACGACACGCGCAGGCGGCTCGAAACCCTGAAGCGTACGATGGCGGCGAACCCACGGGACCGCGTGGCAAAAGCATGGGCCGAACTCGACTTCGTGCTATCACGGGAGGCGATGGTCGACGTATTGCTGGATCTTCAGGAGCGCGGCGAGATCCCGGAGCGCATCACCCACAATGACACGAAATTCAACAATGTGCTGTTGGATGAATCGACGAATGAAGCCGTGTGCGTGGTCGATCTAGACACGGTGATGCCCGGTCTCGCCCTTTACGATTTTGGGGATATGGTGCGATCGGCCACCAATTCCGCCCTCGAGGATGAACGCGATCTCTCGAAAGTTGCCATGCGGATGCCCATTTACGAGGGCCTCGTTTCCGGCTACCTCGCTTCTGCCGGCAGTTTCTTAACCCCGGCCGAACGTGCGCATCTCGCGTTTTCCGGCAAGCTCATCACCCTCGAAATCGGCCTCCGATTCCTGACTGATTATCTTGAGGGCGACGTATACTTCAAGACCAGGAGTCCCGACCACAATCTCGACCGCTGCCGCAATCAATTCGCCCTGGTCCGGAGCATCGAGCAACACGAATCCGCGATGCAGTGTGCCGCAGAGCGCATCATCAAAGTCGCATGCGAGTCCTAATCACCGGTGGTGCCGGCTTCATCGGAAGCCACCTTGCGGAGCAACTCCAAGAACGCGCGGCGGTGTGCATTCTTGACAATTTGTCTTCGGGCCACCGGCGCAATCTGCGCGGTCTGCGGATGAAGTTGATCGAGGCTTCGATCCTGGATCGCGCCGCCGTTTCCCGCGCCATGCAGGGAGTTGACTATGTGTTTCATCTCGCGGCGATGGTTAGCGTGCCAGAGTCCGTCCATCGCCCGCATGCGTGCGTGGAGGCCAACGTGATTGGTCTGCTCAATGTCCTCGAAGAGGCGGCTGCCGCCGGCGTGCGCCGGCTGTGTTTCAGCAGTTCCGCCGCCGTTTATGGTGACAATCTCCAGTCGCCGAAAACCGAAGATCTGCCGCCTGCCCCCGTCAGCCCCTACGCCATCACCAAGCTCGACGGCGAGTATTACTGCCGGATGTTCGCGACTGCGGGCCGGCTCGAGACTGTGGTCCTCCGTTACTTCAACGTTTTTGGTCCGCGCCAAGATCCCGCCAGCGCCTACGCCGCCGCGGTGCCGGTTTTCATTCGCGAGGCCCTCGCCGGCCGCCCGCTTACCATCTTTGGCGACGGCCTGCAAACGCGCGACTTCGTCTTCGTCAAGGACGTCGCCGCCGCCAACGTCTTCGCCGCCACGACGCCCGGCTTGTCAGGTGTGTTCAATGTCGGCTGCGGCCGCCAGATCGCGATTCTCGAGTTGGCCCGCCGCATCATTGCGGTTACCGGATCCGCTTCGGTCATCCGCTACGCATCCGGCCGCCCGGGCGACGTACGCCACTCGCGCGCCGACATCAGCAAACTGCTCGCCACCGGTTTCCAGCCAGCGACCAGCCTTGACGCCGGTCTTGAGGCGACGGTTGCGTTCTTCCGCTCGTCGCCCATCCCGCCAACCTGATCACCTCTGCCCGTGGAATCCACCGCCGAAGCCCAACCGCGCGAGCACATCCCTACGGAGATAAACCCGACGAAGACTTGATTTTCCCGAGGCCGCGACCAAGAGAACACTTATGCCTTCCGCTTCGTCCGCTTCCGCTTTGGCGACCCGAAAACAGAGCGAAATTCTCCGACGGGTCAGCAATGTGCTTCGTGAACTGGTCAATCCGATCGATTACTTCTCCGGTGCAAAACTAGAAGATGCATTGTTTGCCGGGAACATCGTGGTCTTCAAACGAACGTCGGCCGAAATGCTCAAGCCGCGTGGGGTTACGCACAATTATCATCACCGCTTCGAGCTCGTGATTCCGCTGGTCAAGGCGGGCGGCATTCATGTCGACGGCACGGCCTACTTCCTCTCGCCAGGACAGGTCTTTTTGATCTTTCCCCACCAGTTTCACCACTACCTCGACGTCAAGGGAGGCGGGATAAACTGGCTCTTCATCACCTGCGAATTCAGCCGCCCGCAGGCGTTACTGCCGCTGCGAGATTCGCCGCGGGCTTTGAGTACCCAAGAGGCGAAGCATTTGCACCATACAATGGAAGAATTCTTGCAGAAGCCGCCCGGCCCCGACCGGAACTTCTCGCTGATCGTGAATGTGTCGCAATTGATCCAACGATTGCTTGTTTCCCGCGATGCGGATTGCGTAATTCGATCGGACAGCTGTCAAAACGATCCGCGAGGAACAATTCTCCAATCGATCAACGCATATGTGCGCTCAAATCTCCATCAACCATTGATGCTTAGCGATGTCTCTAAACATACAGGTTATTCAATCAGTCATCTTAGGGCTGTGTTCCGGCGAGAGTGTGGCGTGAGTTTGGGCGCCTATATGAGAGAATCGCGCCTGTCGGTGGCGGCTTCGATGTTGGTCAGTACCGATCGAAGCAGCGTAGAGCGGATTGCCAAGGCCTGCGGGTTCGTGTCGATCTTCGCTTTCAGCCGGGCCTTCAAAAAAGCCATGGGGCATTCACCGAGAGCCTACCATAGATTTGTCAACCACGGCGCGATTCGGGGTGCCTTGGCCACGTCCGGCGCTTAGCTATGTCGGGCCGAATTCGAGACTGCGCACCTCCCAGCCCTCGGTAAACGTCATCCGTCGCAAACAAGAACACCGGGGGAACCGGAGGACGAACACCCGAGGATTCTATGGTCCGGTCGGCGTGGCTTCCAGTACGAGGACCTCGAACGGTTGCATTGTGATCGAGATTGGCACGCCGGCGCAAAGTTCGGCAAAAGGCGCGGGCGAGTCGGGATAGGCACTCGCCACGCGAAACCGTTTTGCCGCCCCGGTGGGAAGTTCAAATGCTGCGCCGGCCTCGAACGTGAATGCAGTCGAGTGGTCCGAAGGGTTCCGCAGAGTAATGATGCCTTTGACTGGCGACCACGCAGCCCAGCCATAAGGTTCGCGTTTGGCCGGATCTCCGCCTATCCAATGAGTATCGTGGAGAATGTTCGCATTGGCGCGCGCCCATCTTGCGGCGCTGGCGAGGTCATCCCAGTTTCTTGCGTTGAGCAACTCAGGGGACAGGTACAGTTCCTGAACTTGCGTGCCCGATCCGAAGAATGAACGAACCTCGTTCTCGAAAGCATTGTCGGGATCGGTGTCGAGTCTCGTCGCGCGCTTCGCAAAGATTATGCCGTGAATCATGAGGGAATTCAAGGGGAACAGCGGACCACGGCACACGATATTACTAAACGTCTGCGCGTCTCGGTAAGTGATCCACTGCTGCCGGTCGGAGCCCACACCGGAAAAGTCATGATCGTGACCACCACGCCAGATATTGTCGACATGCAGTAGCCACCAAGGCGAAGGCCAGGTGCCCGTGGTCTGACTGATGTAGAGCCTGGACCGAAGCTGACGAAGTTCGCGCACGAGTCGCAGCATCGCGTCGAAGTCGCGACCGGCCGCAGGATCGATGCTTCCCCCTGCTGGAGCACCGATGCCGTCGAATTTGAAAAAAGCGACCCCATCATTGCGCACAACACTGGCGCAGAGTTCGCGAAACCGCGCGTAGTAGCGTGGGCCGGCTAGCGAGAAACTGCCGTCGCGAACCTCAAAGCCCTGGGGAACAGCCGCAGCCAGTCTCTCCTCCTTGGCCCGGTTATATCCACCCCAGGGCGAGAGCCAAAGACCAGGCGCCGCGCCGAACCGGGCAGCCGCAGCGGTCATATTCCTCAACCCTTCCGGCCAACCTGAATTAAAACGCCAGAGCGTGCGTGTATCGTCCCAACCATCGTCGAGCACAAAACCGTCAAGCTTCACTTTGCGCTCTTCCACGAGCTCCTGTCCGAGCCTCGCGATGAGCGTGAGTTCGTCGCCTTCGGAAAAAGGATTCGAATACCCGAGATTGTACCAGGTATTGTGGTGAAGAAACGGCGCAGAGGGGCGAGGCCGCTCTCCCTCAACGTACGCAAGAAACGTGCGCCGGACTTGCGACGGCTCGGGCGCGGTGCCGAACACAAATGACACCTCCACTGTCTCACCCGCACGCAGCGCCTGCATCATTGGCAATGCGCAACGCAAACGGCCGTTCACGATTTGGTTTTCCGCCAATGGATGTTCCACGCCGAGAAATGAGTCACCCACGACAACCGGCGAGCCGCTGCAATCGCCCATTACGCGCGCACCTTCCGGCGTCGGAATATCCACCACGACAAACTTCGATAGTGGTAGCTCCGACCTGCCGCTATTGGTGATCTCGAAAAATGTGCGCCGATATCCAGCGGAATCCGCCTGCTTGTGCCGAATCTTCACTGTGATCGATCCATCCCGCAATATGAGCTGGCGAGCTTCATCCGATTGCTCGCCGAGTCCGAGCAGCTCCGCTTGGCGCACCAACCTGCCGTCTGTAAATTCGAGCGCAAATTGCGCACCCTCGATTTCCGTTCTGCCCGCAAACAGCCTCGCGGTCGCGACCACCGCGATCAGTAACCCCAGATGCCTGTGGCAAACCCCGTAAGTCATCACGACCTCCTCTCAAACATTTCTTGTTTTTCCCATCCCGCCAAGATTGTCGCAGGGGTCTGCGCCATTGTCTATACGAACCTCAACGGGAAAGGCGTAGCAGGAACACGCCATGGCCGACAACTTCAGCGCTGATCATCGCTCGAGCCGCGCGGATTACCTTGCCTTGATCCACGCTGTCCCCCCAGCAATTCCAACTATTCCACCCCATGGGAGGGGTCAGGCAGATCTGCGCACCACATTTGATCACGAATCGTCTTGTCCCCGATCCTTGTTCGTTTCGCGCCTGCAGGGTAACGGGGTAATCGCCCGCGATCCCAAGCACGCCCCGGATTATGCCCGTAGCCGCATCAACCGAAAGCCCGGGGGGAAGCCCTGCGGCTGCGAATTTCATCGGACGTTCCCCAGTCGCGGGGATCGGATAAAAAAACGGATGACCGGGCCTGACCCCAAAGACCGACGGTCCGTTGATGCGCGGGGCCGACTGGACCTCGGTCGTAAGAACCGCGGTCCTGGAGTCCAGCCCCGCAATTGGCGCCGTGCCCTGCAGGCCGCTTTCAGACCTGCCATCGTCCACCGCGGAGGCAGTCGCACTGATCCCGATCTTCGCATACAGTTGTTCGCGCCCGTAATACCCGCTGTTATAAAAGAGTACCGGCCGGCCGTCGGAGAGGATATGAATGAATTGACGCCAGAGGTTGTAGCCCTCACCGGCGTCGACCGCCGACTTCGGTATGTCTCTGACCCATTCGATGGGAGAAGGATAGAAATGCCAGCCGCTCACTGGCCACTCTTCATCGCACCACGCGAACCCGCCCAGACTCGGTGGCGGCTCCTCGTTCCATACTTCCTTATTCCCCGGGTCGGGGGCCGTTGGCGAAGCATTCAAAACCGCAATCCAACGGTGCTCCCTCCCCCGCAAGAGCTGCAATCCTCCAACCCAACCTGATGCCCAGTGTCCCGGTTGCTGGCTCGGCTCAAGAATTATTCCCACTTTCGTGGCCACCTTTTCACCGAGATTTTGCACCGCGACTGCTTGCGCTGATCCGGAGGGACTAATCTTCCTTGGCTGGGGTCTTTGCGGATACCCCATATAGAAATAGAGAAACACCTGCCGGTCAGCAAAGTAGTAACCTGTCACGGCATCGACGTGTTTCCCATCGAAATCATACTTCCCCCCTGGGGTGATAATGGGGATCGGATCAAACGTCCACGGGCCGGCCAGCTTTTCAGCCCACGCCCGATAGATCAATTTGTGGGCCGACTTCGTGACGACGAGCAGGCAATATCGCCCTTGTATCAGGGCCGCTTTGTTCGTCGCATAAGGGTCCATGACGATAAACGGCTTGTGAAATCCTCCCACGACCGCGGGGTTTGCGACGGGCAGCGGACCTTCAAGTTTCCACTCCCCACGTCCGTTCGCATCCATCTTTGAGCAAACCGCTTGCGCATTGCCAGGCGGATCGAAGAAGAGAACCATGCGCCAAGCGTTGATGTCCTCATCCCAGACGATGCACGGATCGCCACTAACGCCGGCCGCACCGCCCTGCCGGGGTAACACCAATCCGATTCTGGCCCATTCCTTTGGTATTGCCATTTCGCTTCTCCGCCCCCCCCCGGCTACACCAGAGGTCGATCCCGCAGCGATAATGTCGGATCGCCCAAAAAACGCGCCTATCAACCCGACAATTAGGTAGCCGGCCATTGTGCGACAACTATACCTGCTAACCAGTCCACTAAAAAAATCCGTCCACCACCGGCTCTTAAACGAACGCATCGCCTTTTGTCCAACCAAAGATATCCTCCCCAACGGCACGATCTCTGCGCTCAAGATCCCAGACAATACCGGCATATTCTTAAGCCGTTTCCGTACAATAGCCTCCCGACCTATTTCTGAATGGGATCTGGGCATTTGCCTTTGGCTTGCCGCCGCTAATACTTAATACCGAAAACATAAATAAGAAAACACAGCACCCCAACGCTGCCCGCCCACCAGACGGTCACGCTGTTCCACCAACGCGTCCCGAGGTCGCCGCCGACATTAAGATGTCGCCAATTGAATGTCAGCTCGTCGGTTACCTGCTCCGGCCGCGGTGGCGCCAGCACAAGACTCAAGCCGGCACATAATACCATGCAGAAGGCCCAATTAAGGGCGCTCTGCACGGCAAAAGGAGCCAACCACGGCGTATATCCGAAATCGACTGCTACTTTCTCCGCGATCCCAAAGGCAAATCCTACTAGAACTGTAGCCGTGGCCGCATTGCCGCTGACGCGCCGCCAGAGCGTGCCGAGCAAGAACACCGCCGAGAACGGAGGCGCAAAGAAGTTGAAAAGTGTCTGGATATACACAAATAGGCTCGCTTTCAATGAGCTGATGTAGAATCCGAACAAAATCGAAACTACTAGTAAGACCACTGTCACCCAGCGTCCCATGACAACGCTCTTGTGTCCCTCGAAATCCGGTTTCAGGTAACGTTTATAAAGGTCGAGAGTGCAAATCATCGAGGTGGCGTTCAGCACCGCAGCAACGGCCGACTTCAGCGCCCCGAAAAGTGCCGCCAACATCAAACCCTTCATGCCTATCGGCAGCAGCTCATGGATCAGATTGACGTAGGTCTTGTCCGCCTCCGGCCGTACGTCATTCACCGATGCCCCGGTCAGGAGAATCTGTGGATGCATGGCGAAATAGATCAATCCGGGGACAACGACAATGAACGGGATGAGCAATTTCAGATAGCTCGCCAGGACAATCCCAAGCCTCGCATCGTATTTGCTGCGGGCGGCGAAGATTCGTTGGACCATAAACTGGTTGATTACCGTGTACCACAAGCCGATATAAAAAAAACTCAGGGCCCAATGGATCCACGGAGTCACCTGATGGCACAGCGGTTGGAGTACCGAAAGACGGTTGTAGGTCAGCGCTCCCGGCACAATTTCCGGACGCAATCGTTCTACCGCCTGCCGGTAGACGCCGGATGTCGCCTGGTTATCCCTGATCATCACCCTAAAACCCTCGATCAACGAGCCGGACTTTCCGCCCAGATGCCTCAGACCGAAATAGGTCACTGACAGACCGCCGATTACCATGACGATCACCGTCAGACAATCCATCCAGGCGACCGATTTCAAGCCGCCCCAGATTGCCCAAGCGCCCGCGGCAAGACCGATGGCCGTGATAGCCAGATACAACCCCCAATTCACGGATGTCCCAGCCGCAACGGCCGCCGGGTCGACTCCAAGCGCGGCATTGATGCCGAAGGCTGCCTCCAAAGCTAGTCCCCCGCCATAAATCATTGGCGCCAGAAACCCGACGACGTTCACAATCACGGTCACAACTGCAAAAAACAGCCTCATCGCAGAGGTAAAGCGTCTTTCAAGGAATTCCGGCGCCGTAAAGACTTTCGCCGAGAGCAAGAACGGGATGAAAAGCCAGATCAAAAACGAAAAGGCAATCACCGAGCTCCACTCCCCTGTCGCCATACAAATACCATAGATCACGGACGAACCGATTAGCCCGATGAAATGCTCCGTCGAGATGTTGGCCGCAATATAGGAAGAACCGATTACATACCAAGGAAGGCTCCTGTCTGCGAGAAAGAATCCGGTATTGTTGTCTCCCCGCTGCCGGCCCGCCCACCAGCCCACCCAGCATAATGCGAGAATATATACGATAAACACGGCATAATCTAAATACCCTAACGGTACTGCATTAGTCATAGGGAATCCGTGTCGATTGGCTCAGCTCTCGCAAAGTCTCCACTA
>PLOH01000018.1 GCA_003142955.1 Opitutia bacterium
GAGGTAAATGGTCGGATGGCGGTGAGTGTCGCCGATGCGAGCCAGGTCGTTTCGCTGGCTAATCGCCTGATTCAGCACGGAGTAGGCGCCGGCTGGAAACTCATCTTCATCAAGAACGAATACCCGAAGTCAGATTTGATCGGGAATCTTTTCCGCAACGGCGCGGCGATCGAGGGTTCCCGTGGGGCGGAGCTGGATCCTCGGGTCATCGTTCCGTTTTCGGGCCTGGTGCTGACGAAATCCAGACCCGATGCGTTTACCAATCCCGAGCTGGAGGAGACATTGACATCCGGCGCGGTTCACCAGCTGGTCGTTCTCGGCGTCATGGCGGAAGGATGTGTGCGTGCCACGGTAAAGGGCGCGACTAGCCGAGGATTTGGCGTGACGGTGGTCTCCGACGCCGTTGCTTCGTCCCGCGGCCTTTTCTGGCGTTTTGGCGTGAGGAGCATGAAGAACGCCGGCGCCATTGCTAAGGTCAGCTCGGAGATCCTGGGTCTGTGACCGTCCCCGCCATGAAGGCCTTTCTCATTCGCCACAGCCATGCGCTGGCCGACAGCGACGATGCCCGCAGAGTGCTGAGCGCCCAGGGACGGGAGATGACGCGGCAAGTCGCGAGCTTCCTCAAGTCTAGCGGCGCCGTCAGCTCGGTTCGCGCCGTCTGGCACAGTCCATTGGCGCGGGCGCGGGAAACCGCGGAGTTGCTGATCAAAGAGCTTGAACTCGATGTGCTGTTAATCGAAGCACCCGGCCTGCTGCCAACGGACGACCCGGCTAGCGTGGCCGATCGGTTGGACAACGCGAGTGACCCGGTGATGATCGTTGGACACGAGCCCCAGTTGGGTGTGCTGGCGACGACGCTTGTCCGTGGCAAGACGAGGCCGGTGGTTTTTGAGTTCAAAAAGACCGCGGTGTTGGCGCTCGAAAGAACCGGCGGGCGCCACAAGAGCTCCGGTCGTGCGTGTTGGCGGGTGCGATGGCATTTTTCTCCCGAACTGCTGGCCGCCAAGGCTCCGGGCTCCCCCAATTGACGAGTTCGATGACCCGAAATGGTGCCCGGAGCAAGTGCCCCTCAGGGCAGCAACGTTACGTTTCGGAAACACTGGGGCTCGATGATTGACACGGTGGATCAACTCCTTTGTGTAACGACATTTATTTGCATTACTAGTGCCCTGAAAGCCTCCCCTCCCATACCGTCATGATCAAAGTGATTTTGCTTTCGGAAACGGGTGCGAGCCTGAGTGGCTCCTTAAGGACCCTCAAAGGACCGCCAACCATCCCCCTGCCTTGGAGAAGATAATCCGTGCCGAACTTTTCCACCTTGGATCCATCCGCACCTCGAACGGTGACCTATTGGCTATCTATACCATCGAATCTCTGGCGAAGGAAGAAGACTTCGAGTCTCGGAAGTGCCACTACGCCTGGATGAAGGCTCGCGGTGTGAAACCCGGAGACATCAAAGGATGCGCGTCCAATCTGCAAGGCACCGAATTGTATCAGTTTTGAAGCGACTGAAAAGGCTTCGTATTCCTTCGTGGATACCGTTCAGCCGCGAAGGGGCTCAACGCGCGCGGGACCACCCCCACCAGCCGGCTGCGGCGATTGCGATGGCGGCTGCGGCGGTGGCGATCGTGAAGGTCGACCCCAACCAAGGCACCGGAACGGCGCCCCACCTTGCCAGATGCCCGGTCACTAGCGTGCCGAAAGCGACCAGCTGGTTTCCGGCAAGTACAAGCGTGATCACGGTGCCCAACAACGCGCTGCCCAGGAGCAGGAGAAGCCGCCGAGTCTCAACGCGCCGCCGTGCTCGCGGCAATGCCATCAGAACCTTGGCGGTGAAACCGGCATTGTCGATGTACATTGGCGCCGCCTCGCGCAGCATTTGTTCGAATCCGGAATCGTTGTCGGGCGGAGGAAGAGACGACGGGATTTGTTCAGGAGGATTCATGAGATTAGGCGGGGGCCCATGTCTTCAGGTGGGCACGGAGGTTCTCTTTCGCCCGCAGCAAGTGGGTTTTCACGGTGCCCAGCGGACAACCGAGCACGCCAGCCGCCTCCTCGTGGGTCAGTCCCTCGGCGTAGCACAAATGAATCGCCGATCGCTCGTCAGGTGACAGACGTGCAAGCGCGGCCGCCAGATCAAGCTGCAAGTCGACGGCCACGCTCGCCGGCGGTGCCCGCGTCTCGATTTCCGGGGCACTCGTTATCGTGTCGGTCCATTCCACGGTTTCGTTGTGGCGGCGCCGTGTGTCCCGAAACCGGTTATAGGCGATGCCCAGCAGCCAGGTGCTGAACGCTGAGCCGCCGCGGAACTTGCGCAGATTGCGATAGCCCGCGACGAAAGTCTCCTGTGCCAGATCATCAGCCAGCGCGTGGTCTCCGCCGGTGAGTCGCCGCAAGAAGCCGCGCACGGCCGATTGGTGCTGGCGCACTAGCTCGCCAAACGCGTGCCGGTCGTCGCTAGCCAGAACGCGGGCGATAAGGTCCGTATCGCTTGGATTCACGTTGGAGGAAACGGTGTTCGCGCGCCAATTGCCTCATGGGGCGACCACGCGGAAAATCAAGTCCCAGACTGACCGTTTTTGCCGCCATGCTCCAGCGCCCAGTTGATCAACAACGCGAAGCCAACCAAGGCCGGGATGCACCCCATCCAGGCGACGCCGGCCGGAACATCCGGTTGCGATTCGTGCATCGCGCGAAAAAACACGAATATACCGACGCCCACCGCCAGGGAAATCAATCCTGCCCGGCGGTCATCGCGCGGACGACTTCGAGGATTGTCCTCAAGAAGTTTGGGCGGAAGTGATTGGCCTTTTTCCAAGGCCCGCAGGATGGTGTCATGACGGAGCTTTTCCTTATGCGCCTTCGCAAGCGAACCGATGAGGATGATTCCGAGAACGAAACCCATGCCAGCGGCTAGGAAGGCCGTTTCCGAGAGGTTGATCGAGCCGACGAGCGGCAAAGCGACGTTGGTCGCGATGAAGGAAGGAAGAAGTAAGTTCATGATGGGAGAATGGTGACATAGGGTATGTGGTGTGGAAACCGGTAATTGGATTCAAGAAAAGCGAGGAAATGCAGAGTTTCCCCCGGTTGCCGGGCAGGCCAAGTGTCGTCTCCAGCCGCAGACATGGCAGACTTCCTCCCCGGCGACAATCCTGGCTCCCCTCGGAAGGGATGTTGTCATTGCCGGGACTTCGACCCGAGTGAGGAACGGGTACCATGAAGAATATTGTCTATATCAATGGCCACAAGGCGCTCGTCGCCGTCGTTCTCGGATTGATGTGGTTTTACGACAACTGGGGCCCCGAAGCGTTCATCTACCTCAGCATCCATGTCATTGCACTGGCTCCCTTTCTTGATCCTTGCCGGCTGGGTTTTCGGTTTCTTTGTCAGAAACATGCTCATCAAGGACCGATCTCTGTTTCGGTATCCACAATTCGAGGCATACAAGAAACGGACAGGCCTGTTGTTTCCAAAGCCTTTTCAAACCGACAGGTGATCAATTGGCCCTGTTCACCTCAAGTTCCTATCGAGAATTGAACAGAGTTAGGGGGCAAGTGCCCGACTCCCAGCCATCGTTCAGCTCGGTTCTTGAAGTTCCAGCGGATGCGGACGCCGTGAAGGAAACCGGACACCCGCCAGGACGTGACGCCGTTGCGGTTTTCAAACCGGCTGACGGCAAACTTTGTGTTGTAGCTCATGCTCAGCCACACCGGTGCTCCCGGTTCCGCGGACTTTTCCAGCTCAAACATGGTCTGCCGGACGGCCTCGTTGTGCAGTGCCAGAATGGGTTCATCCTGATAAAGTGCTATGACCGACCCCACTTGGACGGAGCAATCGCGAAGTTAGAAATAGGGCGTCGATTGGCGACCGAATCTTTGACCGCATCTTGGCGAACCGTGTTTATTCGCCGGCCGAGTATCTGGCCGGCTGCTGGATTCTTGCCATCGCATAGTGCAAAGAAAGCCGCCTCGTTTACCGTGCCTTGCTGTCCCAATTGTCGGCACCCGGCCGAGCCACTCTCCGGCAATTCTTTCCCCTCGATAAAAGTGGTCAACCCGC
>PLOH01000146.1:0-7287 GCA_003142955.1 Opitutia bacterium
AGCAAAATCCACCAGCGGCATTGCGATGACCTGATCCACTCTAACGCTCCCTTGGTGAAAATGGATGCCCGGCGCGACTCGCGCATCATCCCTGGAGGCTGGCTGCTCCGCGCCTCGGGCCTGGACGAGTTGCCCCAGCTCTTCAACGTGCTCCGGGGCGACATGAGTCTGGTCGGTCCACGCCCTTGCGTGCCGTACGAGCACGAGCAGTTTCTTCCCTGGCAGCGGGAACGATCCCAGGCCATTCCCGGGCTGACCGGACTCTGGCAGGTTTCCGGCAAGAACCGGACCACCTTTGAGGAGATGATCCGCCTGGATATTCACTATGCCCAAAACGTCTCCTGGCAGCTGGACCTAAAAATCATATTGCTGACCGCCCCGGCACTGTTTCTGCAAATCAGCGACACGCGCCGCGCGCGGCAGTCGTGGGCCCCACGAACCTCGAACTATGCTGCCGGGGTGCGGGCCACCAACGGGGCCGGTGGTTTGCGCCGATCCTGAGGCGGCAAAGACGCATTCGTTTCCCGTCGCGACAATTTCCCTAGCTCTCACTGCGGCCGACCCCCACGAGACGAAGAGCAATCCAACCGTCTGCGTTCTGTCCGGCTCGCTCCGTCAAGCACTCTACACTTGACGGAGTTTTTTTGCCGCCGCCGCATAAGCAGGGTTATACCTCATAGGAAAGCCTCAGACTTTCCGTCAAGCTGGCGGCGGATTCATTGGCAGACCGTGCCCACGGGGCTGCAGATCGAGCCCATGCAATATATCGACAAGAGTTACGCGCGAATGGGAATATGAATATAGAGACTGACCCAAGTCCCCAGCCCAGTCCTTCCGGCGTTGAATCGATCATTGAAGCGGCAACGCCGGCCGTCCCATCCAGCCCCGCGCCGGCTGCCCGGACAAAACCCGCGCAAACTGTCCTGGCAGTGCTCGGCACGATAGCCTTCCTGTATTTCGCACGCCCCGTGGTTCTGCCTATCGTCTTGGCTTGTGTGGCAGGGATGACGCTAAAGCCGCTCATCCGTTGGCTGTCTTATTGCCATATTCCGCCGGCGCTCTCCGCCGTGATCGTGCTTTGCCTCCTGGGGGTAGCCGCCAGCATTGGTTTCTTCCAGGTCGGCCGTCCGGCGTTGTCTTGGATGAACGAGGCGCCGCAACACATGACCGCATTGAGGCAACGGGTTCAAAAGATCTTTCCGCGCATTGCCCGGTTCAGTCAGGCGGCAGCAGCGGTGAATAATCTCGGCGCCACCGAGGAGGAACAAAAGAAGCAGCCCACCGTAGAGCTCAAAGACAGCCGTGGCACCAACGCCCTCATCAACTGGACCGGAAGTCTCCTCGCTGGCATGGGAGAAACGCTGGTGGTGCTCTATCTGTTACTCGCCTCGGGCGACTTATTCTTGCAGAAGTTGGTGCGCG
The DNA here is from genome assembly GCA_003142955.1 of Opitutia bacterium. Lineage (GTDB taxonomy): Bacteria > Verrucomicrobiota > Verrucomicrobiia > Opitutales > Opitutaceae > Fen-1467. The sequence goes on from PLOH01000146.1 coordinate 1,423, forward strand.
TAATGCCGACGTTGCATGACAAGAAGCGCGCCGTCGAGATTAGCCACGAGATTCAGGAAAACATTTCCAAATATCTGTTCTCGGTATCGCTGATTAGCATCGGTTTGGGTGCGGTCGTTGGCGCCGGTCTTTATTTGATGGGTGTGCCCAACGCCGCAATGTGGGGGATGCTGGTGGCGGTTCTGAATTTTGTCCCTTACTTCGGACCCGTCGCCGGAATCACCCTCTTGGCCACGGTCGGTCTCCTTACCTTCGACACGCTGTGGACCGCGTTCCTTCCGGCCGCCTGGTATCTGCTGCTGCACCTCCTGGAGGCGAATGTCATTACGCCGCTGTTGCTGGGACGCCGTTTCACGCTCAACCCGGTGGTCATCTTTGTCTCGTTGATCTTCTGGACCTGGCTTTGGGGTGTGCCGGGAGCTTTGTTGTCGGTGCCGATCCTGGTCTCGGTCAAAGTCATCTGCGACCACGTTCCCTCCCTAGCTTCCATCAACGAACTGCTCGCGAATTAAATCAAACTGCCGGAGCGCCATGAACCCAATCAAATTCGAATGTCCTNNGATGCGGCCAACCAGGAAACCGAAATCCTCCAATTATCTCCGGCGGTGCGCGCCTATTCGGGTCAGATCCTGCTCGGAGTGATTCTCCTTGGTCTGGCAATCGGTCTGGCCGTTCGAGCTCGATCTTTCTCATGGCCGTCCTGGATAGCTCTGGTTCCACTCGCTTGCGGCGTGCTCCTTCTGTTGCGCGTTTGGATCAGGGTGAAGTCCTGTCATTATCGCCTGACCACTCAACGGCTGTTTGTCCGGCGCGGTTGGTTGGCCAGACGGGTGGATGAACTGGAGCTGTATCGAGTGAAAGACGTGGTGGTGAACCAGGGGATCTGGCAACGTCTGCTGAATTACGGCACCATCACGGTGCTGACGGACGATGACACCACCCCGGAAACGGACTTGGTCAGAATCTCCAGACCGACAGAAGTAAAAGAGATGATCAGAACCCAGTACCGCGCCGCTCGCCACCGAGAGGGAGTGCAACCCACGGAGTTCATGCGATCACCCTGAACCCGCCGCATGCGATCACTTACATGCGGGCGATTCTGGCCACGGCCGAGGTTTTGAAATTTGTCGGCTGGATTGACCTGCCGCGCTCCGAATTGACGGCCAGCGAGGAGGGGTAGGGCAGGCGTGGGCGAAGGCCGCGCCGGTGCTGGCGTTGGGCGTCGTCAGCTTGCGATTCACCCGGAACAACAAGGACAATCGGGCCGCCGTCCACGACCTCGGGCTGGCTTCGGCCAATCTGGTGATAGAGGCGACGGCACGCCATCTTTCGGCCCATCAGATGATCGGCATCCTCCCCGAACGGGCGCGTGAGCTCTACCAGATCCCGGAGCATTTCGAAGCGTGGACGGCCATCGCCATCGGCTACGCCGCCGATCCGGCCCTCTTGCCCGAGGCCATGCAGGAACGCGACCGAGCTCCGCGACAGAGAAAACCGTGGAGTCAGTTTGTGTTCACCGGCCAGTGGGGCCGGCCGGCGCCGCTCGCGGAGCGGCCGCACCCCGCTCCGGGCGCTATCACCGCATAATCCAGGTCACCGGCAATTTCACGATCAAGAGCGTGGCGAGAGAAGTCGTGATCACGCTGCCCTCGCGCGCTTTGGCCCGGACATGAAAGGGCCTTGAGGGAATGATTCGCATGCCCACTGAGCCGACCAGCGCGATTCCTGCCACACCCCGCCCAACCAAGTTCTCGCTGGCGGCGAATTACGATCCGGAACTGATTCCGGCGCTCGCGGCGTACCCGGTCGATGAAGTCTATGGCAAGTTCCCCACCGACGGTGTTAGCGGTGGCCGTCCCCCCTAAGCTCACAGCGCAGCAGCGGCCCAGGGCGGCAGCTCGACCCGATGCCGATGGCCATAATCCGTCAGGAACCTGTGCAGCCAAGGGCGCGTGCAGCTGAATCCGGTTGCGCGAATGAACCTTTTCTCCCGCTCGGTCTCGACCACGTAGTTCTCAATCCTGATGGTAATGGGCGTGAGCTCGCCGTCGAGCAGGCAGGAGACTTCCACGATTTTGCGGCGGGAGTCGATTTTCAAGTCCTGCACCTTGCCATAGCGGGCGATCAGTTTGTTGGCCCAAACCTGGGCGGCCTGACTGGCCAGTGCATCTTTGGCGGCAATAAACATAGTGCGGGGACTAGTTCACGACGGTCGTTCAACGCGGGTCCTTTTTGCGGCTTCTATAATCCGAGACGAGGATCCTGATCACGAGCCAGAAACCCCCGGCCGCGGCGGCGATAAAGCAAAGCATGGCCAGCCCGGGATAGCCCAAGAGCTGGAAAGGGGTCGTGACCTGCGCCAGCAATGACGCGCCAACGATCAGGCCGGCCAGCACGATGCCCATCGTGACGCGGTTCGCGATCTTATGCATGCCGTCCAACATCATTTTGGCGTCGGTGGCCTTCACTTTCACCTCCAGCTCAGAGTTGGCGACCGTATCCATAATCCGGTTCAGCCGGGAAGGCAGCCCCACCGTGAAATCCTTCATCTCGAGCAGCGTGCTATAAATGCTGCCCTGCGTGAGCTCCTTGCGCATCTGCCGGGTCATCAGCACGGCAACGTTGCGGCGGATGGAGGCGTTGGTATCAAACGTCGGATCCAGGATCCGGCCGATCTCATCCAGTTGCAGCATGGTTTTCCCGAGCAACACCAGTTCACTGGGGACAATGAGGCTGTTCTCCTGGGCAATGCTGGCCACTTCGAGGAGGGAGCGGCCGACATTGAGCTGCTCCAACCCCTGGTCCCGCCGCAGTGCCACCAACTGCGTGATGCGCCGGCGAAACTCGGGCGCCGCAAACGCCTCCAGTTTCTCGCTCATCCGGATGGCGGTCTCGGCGGCGGCCTCGCCGTTCCCATCGCCGATCGCCAGCAGGATTTTCAGCAGATTCTCCTGCATGGCGGGCCCCGTGTGGCCGACCATTCCGAGGTCGATCAGGGCGATGCGCCCGTCGTTCGTGACGAAGACGTTGCCGGGATGCGGGTCCGCATGGAATAATCCATCTACGAGCACTTGCTGCAGGTAGGCCTTGAACAATTCCTCGGCCAGTGGCGCGCCCTTCAGGTCGCGCAGGGTCAGCGGGCCGAGCGCGGTAATCTTCTGCCCTTCCACTTCCTCCATGGTCAGGATTGACCGCGTATAGTAATTCGGCACGGGCTGCGGCACCTGGATGAGTTTGAATTCCTTCAGGTTCTTGCCGAGCGTGAGAAGGTTGTGCGCCTCGCGCTCGTAATTGAGCTCTTGCTGGATGGTCAGGCGGAACTCTTCGAGGATGACGATGAAGCGGTGGCGGCGACCCAGCGCCGTGTGTCCGTCGAGGAAAGCGGCAATTTGCTCCAGCACCTCGAAATCCTCCGCGATTTGCCGGCGGATGTGCGGACGCTGCACCTTCACGACGACCGCCCGTCCGTCGCGCAGCGCCGCGCGATGGACCTGCCCCAGCGAGGCGGCGGCCATCGGCTCGATATCAAAACGCGAAAACGCCTTGGAAATCCTGACGCCCAACTCGTTCATGACCACTTCCTCCACCTCGGCGTAGGGAAACGGCTTCACCTTATCCTGCAGCCGGGCGAGGGCCTTCAAATAAGCGTCGGGCAGCAAATCCGGCCGGCCGGCGAGCACCTGGCCCAGCTTGACGTAGGTCGGTCCCATTGCTTCCAAATCATCCGCGAGTTGTTCGGGTGAAGCCCGCCCGGCAGAGGCGGGGGCGAGGTCCGTCAACGGCTGACCTTCTGCGGACGGCAGTTCGTCAAGGCCGAATCCTTCCGCTGCGCTCATTTGCTGCGCCAGGTCGGTACGGCCGTATTTCCACAGCAGGGAGGCAATTTGCCGGTAACGTTTGAGATGGAAGGCCGGGAGTTTCATGAGGGAATTCGGCGGAGGCGAGGCCTTGACCGTGGGTTTCTCGATCGGAGCAGATTGGACGGGCTTGACGACTGCGGCCTCGTCGGGTCCAGTCAGTTTTCGCCTCCGACTGCCGTGGATTTTTCCGAGAAGGGAAGTCGGTCGACGCTTAATTCTCCTGTTTAAGGCCGGGGAATAGGCGGCGGACCTTGCGGCGCACGATCGCCTTTTCGGCGGGCGTTCCGTCCTGAGCCACGCGGGAAAGGGCATTCCGGGCGTGAGCTTCATCTTCGACTGGATACCTGCGTCCCGGCAGGGCGAATTCGCCGGTCGGAATTTTCCCCCTGTCGGCCGTGTTGAGCTTGGCCATCGTGTGATTACTAATATGCGGGCGGCCTAAGGGGTCTAGTTCGCCTCTTTTTGCTGTCCCCACCGCGGTGGCCGCACCTTTTCTGGCTGAAAGCGAGGCCCCGACGGGTCCAACCTCCGCTCGATGCTCGGCCCCAAAACGTGATTCAACAGCTCGCGCATCTCCGGGGAAAGCGAATCGTTTTGCTCCGCCAACTGCGAGTAACCGATGATCACCGTTAGGAGCTCGTTGAAATCGTGGGCTCCGCCGCCCGCCCGTCGGGCGATGGCCTCCGGCTTCAGAGCCTGGCGCAGTTGATCTTCGAGGTTCTTGCGTTCGGTGATATCCGTCCACGAACCGACGACTTCCACAGGCTCGCCGTGGGCATTGCATACCAGCCGTTGTTCATCCCGAATCCAACGGTAGCTTTCATCTCGGTTGCGAAGGCGGTAGTCCTGGGTCGCGGATCCTTGCTTAAACAAGGCGTCCTGCTCGGCGAGAATCCGCGGGGCATCTTCGGGGTGGGTGTGATCCAACCACCATTGGAATTGGCACGTCTCCGGCGGATATTTGCCCAAGAATTGTCCGATGTTCCCGCTGACGTAGGCGAGCTCGCCGATCCTCAGCCCATGGACGGTGAACGAATATACCACGGTTGGGCATCGCGCCAGCACCCGCTGCAATTGCAAACTGGCCGATCGGAGCGCGTTCTCCGTGCGCTTACGGGCAGTGATGTCGCGAATGTTGCACTGGATCACTCTTTGCCCGTCCACCAAATAGGCGTTGCTGACAAATTCGACGTCGACCCGCTGTCCATTCTTGGATTGCAGGGGCAGATCTTCATATCGGATATAGTCGTCTTCCTGGAGGACACTGAAGGCCTTCCGGGATTCCTCGATGTCCTTAGTTGGACCGACTTCCCAGAGTTTCTTGCCCAGCAGATCTCCGATTTCATAACCGAGCATCTTCAGCAGGAAAGGATTGGCGTCGGTAATCGACCCCGTCACACCATCGAGCAGCAGAATTCCGTCTTGCGCGGTTTCAAATAGCCTCCGATAGCGCAGCTCTGAAACCCGCAACGCTGCCTCCGCCGGTTCGCGGAGATTGGTCTCTGAGTAGTTCACTAGGCGAGCGTAACAGGAAGGCCGTCCGCCGGATATGGGGTCTACTGCGTAGGCCCCGGTTTCCTGTCCGCCGGGTCGGTTTCGGCGGCGCTCGGGCGAATCGATGCAAATTATAGGAGGCGAGCTTGCTCGCGATTCAGAGGTGAAAATTGTCTGTCCCTCGACCTCGGTCGGGACCCTGAGCTGTCGAACGGGCGAGCAGGCTTCCTACCCCGATCACCTGATGGCATTTTTGGTCACGAGCGAGATCCGGGTTTATTGCATATAGACGGCTTGGGCGAATCGAGTCTTGGCGTCGCAGTGGGATTACACCCCATAGGACGGGCCCCGTTTCTCTGCCAAGCTCGTGATAGATTAACCGGATATTTCAAGGCGGCCAATGTGGGAATACCCGAAAAACCGAACATGAAAGACCACGTTTATAAACTCATCGAGCTCACCGGCACATCTACCACGTCAGTCGAGGATGCCATTGTCAGAGCCATTCAAC
>PLOH01000146.1:7295-8460 GCA_003142955.1 Opitutia bacterium
ATTGCCAGAGGCTGATCGAGGGGCCTCATGGAGGTCTTCGAATGAGTGATTTCTTCTTTGCCCGGTCGCAGATGGCCATGTCGCTGGCCTTCCATATCATCTTCGCGGCGCTCGGCATCGGGATGCCGCTGCTCATGGTCATCGCAGAGGGAATGTTCCTCCGTACTCGGGAGCCGGTCTATCTCGACCTGAGCAAACGCTGGGCGCGCGGCACCGCCATTCTTTTCGCGGTGGGCGCGGTGTCCGGCACCGTGCTGTCCTTTGAGCTCGGCTTGCTGTGGCCGGGTTTTATGGGGAAGGCTGGGGCGATCATCGGCATGCCTTTCTCCCTCGAAGGCTTCGCGTTTTTCACAGAGGCAATCTTCATCGGCGTGTATCTCTATGGCTGGAACCGCCTGTCGTCCTTCTGGCACTGGCTTTCCGGATTGATCGTCGCCATCAGTGGCCTCTTTTCCGGCATTTTCGTCGTCACGGCGAATGCGTGGATGAACGCGCCAGCCGGGTTCAAGATCGTTGATGGCAAGATCACCGAGGTTGACCCGATCGCAGCCATGATGAATCCGGCCAGTTTGCACGAAGTTTTGCACATGACGCTGGCCGCATTTGTGGCCACCGGCTTCGCCGTTGCCGCCGTTCATGCCTTCTTCTTGTTGCGATGCCGGAAGAGCCTCTTCCATCGGAAAGCCCTGGGCATTGCACTGGCGGTTGCCGGCTTCAGCATCCCGCTGCAAATCCTGAGCGGTGACCACAGTGCCCGGGCCGTGGGCCGGTTGCAGCCGGCCAAGCTCGCGGCGATGGAAGCACATTACCGCACGCAATCTGGAGCGCCCTTGCTCGTCGGTGGAATTCCGAATGATGCGACGCGCACGACCGCCTATGCCCTCAGCATTCCACGGGGTTTGAGCTTGCTGCTCGCTGATGACATCCACGCCCAAGTTGTCGGTCTGGAGGAATTCCCCGAAGGCGACTGGCCCAACGTGCGCCTGGTTCATTGGTCATTTGACCTGATGGTTGCCGCGGGAATGGCGATGCTGGCGCTGGCGGTGTGGTCGGGTTGGCTCCGGTGGAAACGCCGGCCGCCGGCCGACTGCCGGTGGCTACTGCGCGCTCTGGTCGCGGCCGGGCCGTTGGGGTTTGTGGCGATCGAAGCCGGCTGGGTTGTGAC
>PLOH01000003.1:0-2559 GCA_003142955.1 Opitutia bacterium
TATCTTCAGCAGCTGACCATGGAGAGCAACGGCAAGCACGTGACGCTCCGCGGGAAAACAGTGAACTACCAAACTGGACCAGTCTACTGGGGCGAGCCCGGCACCAACGGTCAGCACTCGTTCTATCAACTGATCCATCAGGGCACGCGGCTTATCCCCTGTGACTTCATCGCGTTTGGCCACCCGCTCACTCCCTTGGGACGCCACCACGACATCCTTGTGGCGAATGTCTTTGCCCAGGCCGAGGCGCTGGCCTTTGGCAAGACTCGGGAGGAAGTCAAAGCCGAGGGGACGCCGGACGCGCTTGTGCCGCATCGTGTTTTTGAAGGCAACCGTCCGTCAAATGTCATTCTTGCCGACCGACTCACGCCGGCCGTCCTCGGCAAACTCGTCGCGCTTTACGAACACAGCGTCTTCACGCAAGGCGTGATTTGGAGCATTGATTCGTTTGACCAGTGGGGTGTCGAATTAGGCAAGGTGCTCGCCCAGCGGATCGTTCCCGAACTGGAGAATGAGACAGCACCCACACTCAAACACGACGGATCGACGAATAACCTGATCCGCCGCTATCGGAAGTGGAAGCGAGCGAAATGATATCGGGAAAACTGAGAAGGTGACGGGGCCACGCGGAGATGGCTCGCGCCACTTCGGGCGGTGGCGGCGCGCAGGCACCCACAATCCCCGGTAGTTTAATACCCCATAGCAAAGCCGCCCCGGACAGTGCATGGTGAGCGCGGGATCCCCCGTGCAGAGCGGGGCAGACGATTGCCTTGGCGCGGTGGCGGGGAGCCGGCAGGAACCCAGACAAGAAACAACAAACCCAATGCTATCATGCTATACAAAGCCAAATCCCTGAAGGGGTACCAGCTGAACAGCCGCGACGGGGAAATCGGAAAGATCAAGGAATTCTACTTCGATGACCGGTTCTGGACAATTCGCTATCTGGTCGCTGACACCGGAAACTGGTTGCCGGGAAGGCAGGTTCTAATCTCACCGTATGCCCTGGGCGTCGTAAACTCCGAAGCAAAGGACATCGCCGTCGATCTGACGAAGAAGCAGATCGAAGACAGTCCCTCCTTGGATCGTGACAAGCCCGTCTCCCGCCAATTTGAACAGGCCTACTATGGGCATTATAGATACCCCATATATTGGGCCGGTCTGTGCGCCTGGGGGTATTATCCCTACCCGGGGCGTGCACCTGAACAATGGAGAGAACCCTCCAATGAGGTGAAAGCGTGGGATCACGATTTGCGCAGCACCAACGGCGTGAGCGGCCACCACATCCAAGGCACGGACGGCGAGATTGGCCACGTTGAGGATTTCTTCATCGATGACCAGACATGGGCTATTCGTTATCTCATCGTCGACACGCACAACTGGTTGCCAGGAAGAAAGGTCCTGCTTTCACCGCAATGGATCGATCGAATCAGTTGGGGCGAGAGAAAAGTCTTCGTCAACCTTCTCCGCGAGACCATCAAGCATTCCCCCGAATTCAAGGAAGAGTCTCTCTTGAGCCGAGCTTACGAAACGGGACTGAGTCGTCATTACAATCGTCCAGGATACTGGATCGATGAATTGGTCGCGAAGTGACATTCCCGTTTATCTACCGCTTCCGCTCACAGTCCGGGTTTCCCATCCCGTCACCTGTTCCATGAATGATCCCCAATTCCAACAACACGGCGGACCGGATGTGGCGTCCCGCCCACGCTGGAAGCGGATGCATCACAGCCCGTTCTTTTGGATAGCCGCAGCCTTCATTCTACTGGCGATGACTGTTTACGTTGTGACGGACAATCTGGCCTTTCGACCGGGCCAAGCACCGAAAAACCAAGTGCCCGCTCTCGCTCCGTAATACCGCGCTTGGAAATCACGGATGGAACGCGGTGTTGATTTGCCCGATGGCCCAATAATCCATGGTAGGGGCATACCCCATACCGCCGCCGTTACCGCCGGAGTAATGTGACGACGGTTCCCATCAGATCGCAGGGGAGCCCGATCTGTCGAACAAGCGTGACCCGATAGGCCGATAGCAAAAAGACCATCGGCCACGTCCGGCGGCTGAGGGAAATAGGTCCGTGATTTTGTTGTGTAACATGAATGCCACTACCGATGCTCTCTCGCCGGAACTGCTGCGCCAGATGGATGCCTACTGGCGCGCTGCCAACTATCTGTCCGTTGGGCAGATCTATCTTTACGACAATCCGCTGCTGAGAGAGCCGCTGAAACTGTCGCACGTGAAGCCGCTGGTCGTCGGACACTGGGGCACGACGCCGGGCCAGAACTTCATCTATGTGCATTTAAACCGGATCATTAAGAAGTACGACTTGGATATGTTCTATATCGCCGGTCCTGGTCACGGCGGTCCGGCGATTGTTGGCAATGTTTACCTCGAAGGCACTTGGAGCGAAATCTATCCGAACGTCACCCAGGATGAAGCCGGGCTGAAAAAACTCTTCAAACAGTTCTCATTTCCCGGCGGGATCTCCAGCCATGTGGCTCCAACGACGCCGGGATCGATTCACGAGGGCGGGGAGCTGGGATATTCGCTCAGCCATGCCT
>PLOH01000003.1:2578-3350 GCA_003142955.1 Opitutia bacterium
GAGCAATTCTTCCGCGGCTGCGGTTGGACGCCCTACTTTGTGGAGGGTGATGAGCCCGAGAAAATGCACAAACTCATGGCCGGCACCTTGGACAAGGCCATGGAGGACATCCGGCGAATCCAGAAGAACGCGCGCGACAACAAGGACCTCACGCGACCGCGCTGGCCGATGATCGTCATGAGGTCACCCAAGGGCTGGACCGGGCCGAAGATCGTCGATGGCCTGCCCGTCGAGGGAACGTTTCGAGCGCATCAAGTGCCAATCCTTGTCGATTCGGAGCATCCGGAGCATGTCAAACAGCTCGAAAGCTGGATGAAGAGCTACAAGGCGGAAGAATTGTTCGATGAAAACGGGCGCCTCAGACCGGAATTGGCCAATCTGGCCCCGAAGGGCGACCGGCGGATGGGCGCCAATCCCCACGCCAACGGCGGCATGCTGCTCCGTGACTTGCGCATGCCCGACTTCCACGATCACGCGGTGACAGTGCCCTCCCCCGGTGCCGTTGACGGCCAGGACACGCTCGTGCTGGGCAAGTTCCTGCGCGATGTGGCCAAGCTGAATCAGGATCAGCACAACTTCCGCGTCTTTGGCCCGGATGAGACGCTCTCGAATCTGCTGGGGGCGGTCTTCGAAGTCACCAATCGTCAGTGGGACGCACGGGAAGTGAAGAATGACGAATTCCTCGCGCCCGCCGGACGCGTGTTGGACTCGATGCTCAGCGAGCACCAGTGCGCGGGTTGGTTGGAAGGATATCTTCTGACCGGGCGGCACG
>PLOH01000123.1 GCA_003142955.1 Opitutia bacterium
TCAGGCGTGGAATTCGCGGAGTCATCGTTGGGCGTAACCTCGATCGAGGCGCTGCGCGCGCTGCCGGCCCGGACGATTCTTGCGGCGGCGCTGCAGCGGTCGCAGAAGCGATTCCAGCCGATTGTCGATGGATATTTCCTGCCCGCGGATTGTCCGGTAGTCTACGCCGCCGGGCAGCAAAGCCATGTCCCGCTTCTTGCCGGCTGGAATCGGGACGAAGGGTATTTCGAGTCATTTTTTGGTTATGACCAGCCGAACGTTGGGAACTACCTTGCGCGGGTGCGGGCCCGATTCGGCGGCAAGGCGGAAGACTTTCTGAAACTCTATCCGGCGGCGACGGATGCCCAGGCCAGGCGGTCGGCGCAGGATTTCGCCGGTGATCTGGATCCGGTGTACGGCATCTGGAAGTGGCTTGAAATGCATCTGAAGACGGGCGGGTCGCCCGTTTTCCGCTACGAATTCGATCAGGCCCTGCCGTTGCCGGCGGACGCGAAGCCGGGCGCGGAGCCGCAGGCGCGGCACGCATCCGAAATCGAGTTCGTTTTCCAGGTGCTTTCATCGAAGAACTTGCCCTGGCGGCCGGAGGATTACCAGGTGTCGGAACTCATGGCATCCTATTGGACCAATTTCGCGAAGACGGGCAATCCGAACGGCTCCGGCCTCCCTACCTGGCCGGAATACGACAGCCGGGACGGTTATCAGGTCATGCATTTGACGCCCAAGCCCCGCGCCGTTCCGGACGAACACCGCAGCCGCTACGAATTTCTCGACCAGCTGTAGTCACTTCACATGGAAGCCGATCTCGCGCCTGGGCCGACCGGAGGATGTTAGCCGCCATTAACGCGCCGTGCTCGGTGAAGGCCCAGGGGCGGTATGTGGCGCCGCGATGCTTGCGGAAACTGGTCGCAGATTGCGACCGGCTAGATTCAATCGCAGGATCATCCGACGGTTGCGTCGAACTGGTCACAGATTGTGACCAGTTCAGGGCGACGAATTCGGCGGCGGTGAGTTGGAAAGTGAAGTCCGAAGGGAAGCGGTCTCGGTTGCGTTTGAACGCCTGGTTGAACTGTTTCGTCGGCACGCCGTAGAGTCGGGCGAGATCGGCGTCGATCAATACCCTCCGCCCGCGGATCGTGAAAATGAGAGGTTCGATGGATTCGCTTGGGAGTTCGGGTGATGTGGGGCGCATAGGGGAGGCGTTTGCCCGGAACCCTGCCCCTGCCGAAAGCCGGAAATCAATGATAGGTTCTCCTCCTTTCGGCCCCTGCTGCCGCGCGAAGCCGACGACCCGCCCAAGCGGATCAGCGCTTGACCGGCCGCCGGGGGTCTTTCCGCCGCGCTCCGATCACGATTGTTTCGGCCAGACCCTGTCTGTTTTCTTTTTCGGGCTCTGGCAGCAGCCGAGTGTGAAATCCGATCTCACGTCTTGGAACCGGGTCGGGCGGCGCAAGCAGTTGGCGAATCGCCTCGAAAAGGTTGGCTATGGCAGCGTCGTGGCCTTCGAGCTTCATTTCCAATTCTGCCAGTTTTGCCGCCAGCCGCCGATTGCCGGCGAGCAGCTCCCGCAGGCGCACAAAGGCACGAACGATAGCGACGCTGATCAGCACGGCACGCGGACTGCGTAGCACGCTGGCCAGCATCGCGACACCTTGCTCGGTAAACACTGTCGCCGGTTTGCGGGTGCCNNTCCGGTCTTGATATTCCAGTTTGGAATATCAAAGCCCGGGTCTCCTCCAATGTGAGTTTGAAGGCGAAATCTTTGGGAAAACGGTCGCGATTACGCGCGACCGCCTTGTTGAGATTGAAGGTGGTGACGCCATAGAAGCGGGCGAGGTCGGCGTCGAACATTATGCGTCTGCCACGAACAACGTAAATGCACTGCTGGATTTCCGGGATAGGGATAAGTCCGAGCGTGGCGGTGGACATGATGTAAGGCCTTTGCCCGGGAGCCTGCTCCGGCCGACAGGCGCGAATCAACGAAAGGTTTTCCTCCTTTCGCCGCCGCTGCCGCCCGAAGCCAGCTACCCGCCTGGCGGATCAGCGCTCAACCGGCCGGCTGGATCTTGGCGCCGATGGTTTCAAGGCTTCGCGCACCGGCCGCCTCGGCCGCGCTCCGAGCATAACTACTTGCACAGGCTTTTCTGGCCGCCCTCTGAATGAAACTGATCGACGCAGTTTGGCGGACGCCGCTCTACACACGCTCAATGCGAAGCGCAAAGTGCTGCTCACACAGTATGGCGCGATACAATCCGACATGCCGGAGATGTGGCTCCTTCAAAGCTTCCACTATTTTACTTTCCAGGTCCTTGTCCTTATCAGTGCGAACTCCGAGGATGACGCGCTTAATAACGGCGGAATTCGGCCTATTCCCGACAGGCTGGTTGCTCCCCCAAAGGTGCAGAAGATGCAGCGCCTGGCCATGTTGGTTCGTGATGGATAACCCGGCGAGAGGACTTCGCTACCGAGGGGGCGCGGCGGCTGGAGGTTCTTCAGGCGGAGACGCTCCAAGTCATCCCGTGAGGGCAGCCGCTCGATCCGGTAGGCGGCGCGCTGGTCCGCGCGTTCGTAGTTCCAGATCCAGTGCTCGCGGCCGT
>PLOH01000073.1 GCA_003142955.1 Opitutia bacterium
GGCCGAACCATAGCCGCCCATTGCGTCTGGGTCGACGAGCCCGACATGGCGATTCTGAAGGCGCGCGGCGTCGGCGTAGCGCACTGTCCTTCGAGCAACATGAAACTGGCGAGCGGCGTAGCCCCGGTCGTGCGCATGTTGGCGCTCGGCATCAACGTAGGCCTAGGCCCCGACGGCCCCGCCGGCAGCAACAACGACTTCAACATGTTCGAGGAAATGGACCTGGCCGCCAAACTGGCCAAGGTGACCGCGCTCGATCCCCAAGTCCTCCCCGCCACCACCGCGCTAGAGATGGCGACCATTCGCGGTGCCCGCGTTCTAGGCATGGAAAAGGAAATCGGCTCCATCGAACCCACCAAGCGCGCCGACCTGATCATGGTCCGCCTCGACCGTCCCAACGCCATCCCGTTATACAACATCATCTCGCAGATGGTCTACGCTCTAAAAGCCGACGACGTCCGCGACGTAATGGTCAACGGCGCCCCCGTTGTCCGCGACGCCAAAATCCTCACGCTGAACGAACCTGCGATCCTAGCGAAGGCCGCAGAATACCGCGCCAAGATCACCGCGTCCTTGAAGTAGTTTTGCACCTGTGGGGCAGGATTGCATCCTGCGGGCGGTTTGCAACCGCCCCCTCCCCCTCTATTCTGCGAAACTCACAAATGCCCACCGATGATTCACTGCTTTGGGGTTTTGGGGACAAATTGTGCCAGGAGGCCCTTGTGCGGTGCAGTATCATATGATACCGTATAGGTGGAATGGATGAGCGCCCTCAGCCCCAAGGAGTTGAGAGAATGCTGGATTGCCAACGCCCAAAGGCTGGATCGGCTGGGACATTTTGCACAGTACTCGCCGAAGCAACGCGCGGAGGTCTTGCGGAAGGGGTACCTCGGCCTGTGGGCGCCCGATCACGGGATTAAGATCGCCCGAAGGGACGTTGCTCTGGGCTATGCTTTGCGGACGCCGAAATTCGTTGACAACATGCGCGATTTCAAAGGAGTGGGCGCGGAGGTCCGCGAAAAGACTCTTTCCATATTGGATGAAGTGCCTCCTGGGTCATATGAACCCCCTTACGAACTGGAGGAGCCGCCCGGATATCCCTTCATCTTTCACAGCAACATTCTCGGGTGCGTGGTCTACTTTAAGTTCCAGATTGCAGGCATCGCGAAAAGTCCCCGGGTCCTGTTTTGGTCGTGTCATCCTCCACTCTTGCAACGGAAATAGCGATGAAGTGCTTTAAGTGTGCCAAGGGTAAGATGGTACCCGCAATTACCGGCATGACCGCCACAGTGCGGAGGGAGCAGATCCCGGTCCGCGCGGAAGCCATGCTCTGCAATCGCTGCGGGTTTCAAGTGATGACGGACGCCCAGTCCGACGCCTATACGATTGCCAGCGCCGATGCTTACCGCACAAAGCATGGGCTGCTCACCACCAAGGAGTTGAAGCAGATCCGGCAGCGCCTCGGAATGAGTTTCCGGACTTTCGCCAGACACCTGAAGGTCAGTGAAGCCAGCCCGAAGCGGTGGGAAGCCGGCCTGGTCCAAGATCGGGCGATGGACCAACTGATACGGCTCAAGTCGGATCTTGCGATAGCTCGCGAGAATGTGACCTACCTGGAAGCACACCTCGGAGCGCCGCCGCCGCATCACGCACTCAGGTGATTGTTGTCCGGATGCGGCGGCGAAGAGGTCAACCTATCGAAATACCGCTTGGCCGACGCGCGCGACTCCGATCCGAGCCGCGACCGTTAGGGAGCGATGGTCGCGGGATACGCGACCGTACTTCTGAAACAGTTTTCTAAGCAGCGGGCTTGTCCCGGCGCTCCACTTCGGCCATGATTTCCTGGATTGTGGCGCCTTCCAACCAGCGGTGACGATCGCGGGTGTAGTCGCCAGAGCCGGAGCGATACAGGCGGAGGAAGCGAGCCAGACCGTCCAGCCCCAGCTCGCGCTGCAGAATCGCGAGGGCATGCCGCTCGAAGTTCTCATCGCTCATCTTTTCGAGGGGAATCATAGTTCCACTTCCTGATACCAGGATACCGGGTTCTGGACGCGAATGCGAAGCTCGTTGCTGTANNCGCGCGGCTCGGCGAAGCAGGCCGTCGTCCGTTGTCAGGAACACGTCGGCTTGGCCTTGCTCGGCGCTTGCCAAATGCAGAGCGTCGAAGGTGCCGAACCCAAGCTTCTCAAGGAACGCGGCGCGCCCGGCCGAGCGTGATCGTGGGACCACGACTTCATTGGAGAAGGCAAGCAGAGCGGCAACGTCGCGCCGCCTGTCCGCATCCGGGTTGCGGCTGATCTCGATCTCCAGTGTCGTGCTGCTCACCCAGGTTGCCTGTCCTTCACATACCAGGCGAAGAATGCCTTCAATCGCTTCGGCTTCGTTGCGAACGCGGGTTTGGCTCTGATCGTCCGTCAGACGGTTCAAACAACAGGCGTCCAGATAAAGTCTCAATCGCAGCGCTTCTTTCGGGCAGCAGAAAGCCCACCATCCACCAGAACCCCTATCCTATCGGAATGAACGCAGCACAGGCACGCCGCCGCGCGCTTCTCGCGGCTATCGTTCCTGCCTTGCTCTGTCCACGAGATCTTTGAGATCGGCTTGCCCACCAATCGCGAGAAGATTACCAAGGGCACCCCCCACATCGGAACCGGTGCCCGGCCCGCCTTTCTTGGGCACTGCGCCTTTGCTGTCCAGGTATTTGATGACCGCCCTTGCACGATCAGCCTGGATCTTTTTCTCCGTGTCAGGTACGCTAACCTCCTCCTTATTCGGGATGATGGCGTAATCGATAGCAGAGTATTCCTGCTTGTCAGTTGCCTTAACCGATGCACCAGCCTCGATCAGAGTCTGCACTGCGTCCAAATGGTAGAAATCGGCAGCGAAAATCAGGGCCGTCAATCCGTCTTTGGTGGTTCGAGCGTCCAACGTGGCGCCGGCCGCAATCAAGCCTTTCACAAACTTCGTCTTGCCGAGCGAGGCAGCAATCATAAGCGGTGTTACACCGTCGATGTTAGATCGATTGACCGCAGCCTTGGATGCAACCAAGGCCGTGAACGCCGCTGAGTCGTCGGCGATTACGGCTTTTCGAAGCTGCTTTCCGGGGTCCTGGGCGCATGCCGCCGAAGCAAGAAGCGTAATCAGCGCCGACTATCCAGAGCGACTTACACATGGCATGACCTCCTAAATCGTGCCAACGATACCACGCTTACATGTCCGACAGCAATAGGCTCGAACTGGTCGTCGAGGCCGATGTAAACAAGGCGAACGCCTCGATCAAAAGCTCTAACACCAGCGTGTCCAGAGAAATGACGCGGGGTGAAGCGCGGCGACTCCCCATGGCTCAAGATGCTCTTTACGGAAGTGCCGGAGGTTGAGGGTCACGATGATGGAGGCCCCACAGGAGACCGCGGCGGCCAGAACGTGCCGGTCATTCGTGGTTTGCCATGCGGGAAATCAGCAGCCCATGGCCCATCACCCACGCATCGGGGCCTCGGCAGGCCGGAGCAGCGTGTCGCAGAGAGAGAAGTTGGCAAGAACGCAAGCGTTCAGAACGGCCAGTGGGCCGGCGCTCATTCCCGGCCCGCCACCTACACAAGCTGGATCGTGACTCGGCGGCCGACCATGGCCGCGGCCCGTTCGAGACTCGACAGCGTGATGTCGTTCCTTGCATCCAGCAGCCGATCCACCTGCGTGCGGCTCGTCTTCAGCAGTGTGGCCATGCGGTTCTTCGATATTTTCTTTTCCTTCATCGCTTGGGCGAGTTGCCAGGCGACGACCTCTTTAACCGCCTGNNGCTTGCGCCTCTTCGAAGACCCCCTCCTCTTTCAGGAAGTCATCAATGCTGGAACCCATGTGTTTCTTACTCATCGCATCAACTCCTTCTGGCGCTTGCGTGCCAATGCCAAATCCTCATCCGGCGTTGCCCGTGTTTTCTTGATGAAGCCGTCGAGCGCCACCAAATGTCCGCGGTACAGGCACAGCATCGCGCGCGCCGTGCGTTTCGTCGGCAGATCGGTGCCGATCTCCCAAAAGGCCGTTGCCCATCGGTCGGGTTAGTGGCATTCCAACAGGCCAGCGCTATTGCGCCCGTAATAGGTCTTTCCCTACGGCCCGACGTTCGGCTTCCGGCAATTCCCTCAGCCACTCCCGCACCGGCTCAGCCCCCTTTCCGGATCGGAAAAAGGTCAGCGGGATTTTCTGCGCCGCGGGGTCTTCAATCATCCTGCGTTGCCCTTGCACCTTTTATAGTGCATGTACCATAAATTATGCAAGCCGGGCAAAATGCCACCATGTCCGCTCCGGATTGGCTCGAATCCGGAAGTGCGATCACAACAAAGTGTCTTAGCAGAATCAATCACTTACG
>PLOH01000136.1 GCA_003142955.1 Opitutia bacterium
GGGTTCGAATCCCGGTGTGGGCGCCACTGCTGACGCCCGCCAGTGGGAGGAAGCCGAAGAATGTCGGTATCCCAGGCAGAGACACACGTGATGGACCCAAGGTCGGCGATCGTGTGCTCGATGTCTTCAGCCACGTTGCCGCCAACGGAACCGTTGAAGTGCGATACCGGACCGTTGCAATAATCGGTCGACCCGCATGAACCACACGTCAATCCTAGACTCACGCCCGATTATTGAACTTGGATAGAAAGAGAACCGCATGACAGTTGATTATGACGCCATAGCCGCTTCCTACGCCTGCAACCGCAGGGCGAGCGAACAAGTGATCGCAGAGTTACGCGCGTTTGGTTCGCTCGCTCAGGCGTCGCTCGTGCTGGAAGTGGGATGCGGCACAGCCAACCACATTTCCGCACTTGTTGACGCAATCGGTTGCGGTGGCTGGGGAATAGAACCCTCGGATGCGATGAGGAAGCACGCGCGGGTCCGCAGCCAGGTCGGTGTTTCTAAAGGGACGGCGGAATGCATCCCCTATGAGGATGGCTTCTTCGACCTGCTTTTCTCTGTCGATGTGATCCATTATGTGCGCACTCCGACGAACCATTTTGAGGAGAGCTTTCGTGTCCTCCGTCCTGGCGGATGGATCTGCACATTTACGGATTCGACTGAAATGATCCGCAGTAGGGAACCGCTCTCGCGGTATTGGCCAGCATCCGCGAAGGCAGAGATCAGGCGGTACCACACCGTCGAGACGCTGCTGGCCAGCATGGGCGAGGCTGGCCTAACGAACCTAACGCGGCGTGAGATCAAGAGAGAATCGCGCGTCACCGATTCTTCACCGTACCGCGAGAAGGCCTACTCGTGTCTCCGACTTATCAGCGACGCAGAATACGAAGAGGGGCTCCGCTGGCTAGAGGACGACCTGAAGAAAGGCCCGGTATTGAAGACATCGGAGTATGTGTGCATTTGGGGAATGAAGCCTCAATAAGCGGTGGTCGACGAGAACCCGCGACGATCGCCCATTTGCTAAGACCCATGACCGAGGGAACCCATTTGCCTGACGAGATCACGGCGATAGCCGTTTTTCGGTCACATTTCTCGGATTCAATCAGCTCGGTAACTCGCTTTCCTACTGGCCTGTGTCACCACGTTTATGAGATTCGCACAGAGACAGGCCAGGCCTATGTCGTCCGGATTGCATCGGCCGCAACTCGCCGAAATCTCCAGGGAGGCTTGTATTGGCATCCGCGATTAAAAGCCGCCGGTGTGCCAGTCCCTGGTCTTTATGCCAGTAGCTTGGGCGATCCGTTTTCCTATATGCTGCTTGAGCGTTTGCCTGGCGCTGATCTCGGGCAGGTCTATTTCGGATTGTCGGCCTCCGCCAAACAGGTGCTTGCAGGCCGCATGGCGGCGATCCAAAGAGCGGTGGGCGTTCTGCCGATGGCCCACCGGTTTGGCTTCGCATATTCGTACGAGCATGCCGATGCCGCAGGAAAGCGCTCGTGGGCCGATGTGGTCGCTGGGGACATCGCGCGAAGTGAGGAGCGGATTCGCCGCCTTGGCCGGATCGCCCTCTCTCATGTCGAACGGGTGCGTGCCGCGCTGGTCGACTATGAGTCCTACCTCCAGCATGTGAAACCTGTCCCCTTCCTGGACGACACGACAACCAAGAACGTCATCGTCGATCGAGGGACGCTTTCTGGCATCGTCGACACCGACGTAGTGTGCTTTGGCGACCCGATCTTCACATTAGGCCTCACGAACACCGCGCTGCTGTCGATGGGAGCCGACACGGACTACATTGAATTCTGGCTGGATGCGATGGGTGCGAACCGGGAGCAGCGGGTGATGGTGGTTGTTTACTCGTTGGTGTTCTGTCTGAACTTTCTCGGGGAGCTGGGGCAGATCTTCAATCAACCGGTGGAATACAGTGAGGCGCGAGCCGAGATGCTGCGCGGCATCTTCGAGCGACTCGTCGACACATTGCCAAAAGTCGAATGACAGACCCACATGAACAACACGTCTGACAAGGACCCGGAGCAGGCGTGGGAGAGGCATGACGCGTTGGCGCCGATCGATGAAGTCCGCCGTGAACGACACCGTTTCATCTGGCTGGAGCAGAGCTTAAAGGACGCGAAATTTGCCGCGCGGTCATTGTGGCGCGCACGTGGCTTTACTCTCACCGTTTTGATCGTATTGGCGCTAGGAGCAGGCGTGGCAACCGTAGTGTTCGATTTGACCGCGTGGATTCTTATTTTTGACCAGCCTTATCCGCATCCCGAGCAGCTTTTCCTGATCGGCTTCAAGGACAAGCACTCCTCAAATAATCCCTATCGGTTCGCGATCCAATTTCAGGCGTACCAAGACCAGACGAATGTCTTCTCGGAGTATGCCGTCGTCACGCGTGATGTCACCAACGTGGTCGTTGACGGGGAACCGATCGTGCAAAATATCATCGGTGCCTCTAACGATTGTTTTCGCACGCTGGGCATCCGGCCAGTGCTAGGCCGGGGTTTTCTGCCGGAAGAGTACCGTACCGGTGCGGACAACGTGGTGGTGATCACCGATCTATTCTGGCGGAAGTATTTCCACGCCGCCCAGGATGTTCTCGGGCGTCAGCTCCTTGTCGACCAACAGCCATGCACCGTGGTTGGCGTCTTGGGCGTTAACCAACCATTTCCGCCCACTTTCGGCGGTGATGTTTACCGGCCGCTCGTTCTTAACGTCGACGCGCAGAATCCGCTCGCGCCGGCCGTTTTTGTCATCGGCCGGCTGAAGCCAGGTGTGCCGCCGGAACAGGCCCGCGCCGCCCTGTCTGCCGTTAAATTGCCGACGCTGCCTCCATGGGCCACGGCCTTTCTTTCGGACCAGGAGCCAGTTTTAATGAGGCCAACTGATGTAGCCCGGCCGGAAACGTTTTGGGTAATGGCGATTGCGGCGGCGTTGCTCTATTTGATCGCCTGTCTCAATGCGATGAACCTGATGCTCGTGCGTTTGCTGGGCCGGCGTCGGGAGCTGAGCATCCGCCTATCGCTCGGGTCAACCCGCTGGCAGATTGCGCGCCTGCTGCTGATTGAGAGCGTAGGATTGGCGTTGGTAGCGTGTTTGATCGTGACATTCGCCGCGCGCTGGGTCTTTCCGCCCTTGATGGCTCTCATTACAGGAAGCGAGGCAGTCAAATACAATTCATATTGGAATGGGCCCACGCTTGGGTGCATTGCAGGGCTGAGTCTTATGGCCAGCGTCGCCATCGTGCTAGCGCCGGTGTGGCGGTTGATGAAAGCCGAGATCAATCCGGGTCTCAAAGAAGGCAGTCCTGCTGCGGGCGAAAGCCGCGCAGCGGGGCGCCTGAGGTCTTTCCTCGTCATTTTCCAGGCGGCATTTGCCGTCATCCTGCTCGCCGGTGCCGGGCTGATGGTGCGGTCCTTCGAGCGATTGCACCGGTCCAATCTCGGGTTCGATCCGACGGGAATGGTAAAAGTGACAATTTCGTTTCCCCACGGCTACGACCTCAAGCCAGAGTCGCGGCTGCAGCTTTTCGAACGACTGAGGCAACGACTAGCCACGATCCCGGGTGTGAGGGCAGTTTCTACCGGCCAGGATACGCTGTTGGAAGGCGGGTTCTGGGGAACCGCTCAACTCTTAATGCCCGATGGAACCTATCAGCCTGTAGCCGGGAATTTCATCGCCGTCGATTACCTGAAGACAGCCGGCCTGACCTTGAAGAAAGGCCGGTGGTTCTCTGACAAACGTGGGCAGTATGAGGTCGTAATCAACGAGACATTCGCCAAGACGCGATTTGGCAACGAGGATCCGGTCGGGAAGTCCTTTCGGCTGCTGGTCTCGGGCAACTACGACAACCCGGTGGTCGGAGTCGTTGGCGACGTGAAGGAGACCGTGCGATCCACGCCTGGCATGCGGTTTTACGTCGCAGACTGGGTATATCCGTTGAACATCAACACCCTTCTGCTTCGACTCGATCGCGATCCCGGGAAGGAATTTGCGGGGCTGATCCGGCGGGCAATCTATGAGTCCGATCCCAAACTGATCGTGAGCCAGGTGGGTTCGATCCACGAGATTATCGGAAACACGATGTGGGCTGAACGGTATGCGTTCACGATCCTGAAAGGCTTGTCGGTTACGGCGCTAGCGTTGGCGGTGGTCGGGCTTTTTTCGGTCATCGCCTATACAGTTGACAGCCGCATGAATGAATTTGGGGTTCGCCTGGCGCTGGGTGCGCAGCCAGTGGACTTGTATCGGCTGGTGATGAAGCGCGGTCTTACAACGGCGGCTATTGGAGTAGCCGTCGGGATTGCGGGCGCTCTGGTGCTCACCCGCTTCATGCAGAGCCTGCTATTCGAAACGGCACCCTTCGACCCGCTGGTTTACGCGGCGGTAGCGCTGCTTCTTCTTGCGGCAGCCGCGGCGGCTTGCTGGCTGCCGGCGCGAAGGGCCGCTCGGATCAATGTAGCAAAATTATTGAGAACTGAATGATCCAAGGAATGCGTCAGCCATCGCCCGAAGCAGCCTGCGGTCTCGTCGTGGCCGGGCCTCGATTTGCCGGATGAAGAGGGCGGCTGACCGCCGGAGAGTCAGACGAGGCCGGCCTCACGCAGCGCATCGCCGGCAGCGGCAAGGTTCGCGAGCTTCATCTCAGAATATTTTCGCGAAAGAACGATTCCCGGCGCGCCGGAGGCGAACACGGCCTGCACCGACGCGCGCACGTCCTGCGGCGTCACCTGCTTGCCGCGGCCCGGCACGCCGACATCGATGCCAGGATACACGGCGATCCGGCCCTGCACCGCGTCGAGGACGCGCCGGGTTTCGCGCGCCACGTATCCGGCGGACAAGCCGGCGCGCGGCAGCTCCGTGAACGCCGCCTCGTCGTAGTTCATGATCTTGTAGTAGAAGGGCAGGACATCCTCGGGCTTCGCGTCGTGGAAGATGGTGCCGCTGATGCGGTCGAGGAAACTGGCCATGCGCTCCCCGCCGGCGACGTTGTACATGGCCGGCTTGACGAAGTCGGCGTACGTGGCGGTTTCGGCGTAGTCCTCCTCGGCGCGGTAGAACGGGCTGAGCGTGGCCTGATGAAGGATGTGAAATCCCAGCGGCTTTTCCGGCGCGATGGATTTGGCGATCCGATACACGTCGGCGCGGGTCTCGTGATAACTGTCGGTCCAGAGTTTCTCCCACGCGAGGATCTCCGGATACTGGGAGAGCAGGCGCCAGAACGTGACGAAATAGCCGTCGACCGGACGCTCTGAGGCGTGCGCGGCCGCGAGGAGCTTCTCGAGGGCGATAAACCCCTCCCGCGCCCGCTCGACCGAAAGATTCCGCTCCTCCGCCTTGCGCAGGCAATGGGGACAGAAACAGGAAACGAAGGGCTGGGTCCAACCGCCGCCGATCAGGTTCATCAGGGGCCCCATCCGTTCCTGGCCCCACGCGATGCCGGCGAGTTCCGGGTACTGGCGGAGGTACACCTCGACGCGGCCGTACATGTGCTGGCGCCAATCGGGATTGTTGTTGCACGGCGCCCACGTGGGCCGGCCGTGGACGTCGATTTCCACGACGCGATCGAGGTGTTTCAGTTTCTTCGGATTGAAGTCGTTTGGGTAGAAGAAATCCCACGCGACGACGTCGAGGCCGCGTTCGCGCGCCTTCGGCAGCAGCTCGGCGAGGAGATTGCGGCCCTGATAATCGGGCGACCGAAACTCGCTGAGGATCGTCCGCTCAAAATAGCGTCGGTCGTAGTCGAACACCGCACCGCCGACAAAGTCGTTGTCGTAGACCTGCACGCCGTGGTCGGGAAACGGGAAGCCTTCGATCTGACGGCCGCCCGTGCCATGGTCCCACGTGTAGGTGTTGAACCAGATCGTGTTGACGCGGGCCTTGTCGCGAAGGAAATCGAGCACGGGCTCAATGCCCTCGTCGACGAGCGACACGCCGCCGAGCTGGATGGCGACGCACGGATTGCGCAGCTTCACCGCCGGGCGGATGGGAGCCGCGGCCGGAGCGTCGGCGGCACGGGAGCGGCGGCCGATCATCGCCCAGACGGCCGTGGCGGAGAGCAGGTGGATGAACTGGCGGCGGGGGAGGTGCATGGAGCGGAATACTGAACGTCGAACGGCGAACGTCGAACTCAGACCTCGGAACCCGGAACGCAAAGCCGCGCGACAGCTCTGGTTCTGCCTCCACTCAACTCGGCTGCAACGCACGCGTTCGTTCGGCCGGCGACCATCAGCCTAATGAGACGCTATCGACTCAAGCGAGGCATGGTTGCTTGCATGCGGGGCACCCTTAGATCCCGAATTCGTTGGTTACGGATGTTTGATTATTCACGGTCAGCCTGGGATCAGGAAGGGCGGTCGCCCTCTCGTTCAGTTCCTGAGTTCGAAACCGGGCGCATTTTCGACCACAAGCTTGCCTTCCTTTAGGGTGCGAACGGGTTTTCCGAGGCAGCGCAAATCCTCGATAACGACGTTTTCCACCGCGTGCTCCGCGTCAAAACCGGCCACGATGCTGTACGGCAGCGCTCCATCGACCACGTGCAGCTTCGTCACCCGGACGTTTCGGATGTGTCCGCGGAATTTCGCCCGTTCCGCTTTTTCTTCGGGCGCATGACCGAGCAGCCCGTCCCAGGCACCACCGCAGTCCAGGCGCCGGGAATTCTCCACGTCGGTCGCCGGCCGGTCGGCGCCGTACTGCGCATAAAGCACGACAAAGTCGATTAGCTTGCGGCGGACATCCTCGACCCGGATGTCATCAAAGACCACGTTTTCCACGGT
>PLOH01000124.1 GCA_003142955.1 Opitutia bacterium
GGGGGCAGTCCCGTGGTTGAAAACCGCCTCCGGATCAAGAAAACGGCCCCCTTCGACCAGCGCCGAACGAAAAACCCGAAAAATACTCACCCCTTCCGAGCTCCTCCAAAATGGCGCAGCCATTTTGTTCTAGCAGTGTCCACACGCGCCCCAGCGCGTGTGGACACTGCTAGCTGGACAGCGGCCAGCATGCCTGGCAGCCGAGAACCGTTTTGGGAATGACGCGTTGGGCAGGCTTGACCCTGGGACTTGAGCGGGCAGGACTTGTCCGCGTCGATTGCCGTGCGATAATCCCTTTCTCCCCTAACCTTTGGCCATCTTTGCATGCGTCCGTCAGGTCGGTCATGCCTTTGCCGGTTCCCTGAATAGTCTTGCGATGGCCCGGCTTGTCACTGGCACTTTGTTGGTGATGGCAGCGGTGGCCGGCCTCGAAGTGCCCGGCGCGCGAGCCGAGAGCACGTTGATGCCGTCAGCGCCGGCGGGCCGGAACGAATCGGGAGCTCCCATTTTCGTGATTTTCGGGCAGGAGGCCCTCGGCCTGGACGCGGAACCGACCGATCTCCATCTGATGCCCGACGGCCGGATCCTGGTTGTCGCCCCCCAGCAACTCGTGTTTGGCGACGGTACCCGATGGGAGACCGTGCAGGAGAGCGAGACCGGATTGGCCCTGCCGGGCTGCGCGGTCGACCAGGGAGGGCAGATTTTCTTCGGCGCGCCAGGCGGTTTTGGTCGCACGCGCTTCGACGAGAACGGACGCTGGCATGTGGAATTCGCAGCCCCGTGGCCGGCGGATGAGCGCCCAGACCGGAACGTGCCGCTTCGGGCGGTCGAGGTTGGCTCCGAGTGGTTCTGGCACAGCGATAGCGGCTCGATCCTCTCGTGGCACCCTGGTCAGGCGGCGCGGATCGTCGGCCGCGCTGAATCGGTCAGCCACATTTTCCAGTTTCGCGGCGTTCCCTACGTGAGCGATGCGAGCAACGGCCGTCTCCTGCGCCTGACGGGCGGATCCGGCGAGGAAGTGTTCGCGCCGGGCACAACGAGCCTGAAGGACGCCATCACCTGCGCCCTGCCCTGGAACGACCATCAGGAGCTCGTAGGCAGCGTCGGTCGGGGCGTACAGCTCTTCGACGGCAAGACTCTCACCCCCTTTCGCACGGGAGGCGTCCTCAGCAGCGGCGCGACGATCAATGACCTTTGCGTCACGGCAGGCGGTCTTTTGGCTGCGGCGGTCGAGAATTTCGGCATTATTTGCTTCGATCGAAACGGGCATACGGTGCAAACGCTCGATCGCACGCTCGATCACCGCCTCGCCCACGTAAAGCGGCTCCTCGCCACACCTGGGAGCACCATTTTCGGCCTGGTCGACCAAGGACTACTCGAAGTCGAGTTGCCTTCCCGGGTCACCAACATGGAACCGCTGGTGGGCGTGGGCGTCACCATCCCGGCGGTCCGGCGGCTCCACGGCGAACTCTGGGTCTACAGCGCAGAGAGGCTGCTGCGCGGGATCTACGACGAGGAGAACCGGCTGGTCCGGCTGGCGCTCGACACGCCAGCTGACAGCGACGTGAGCAGTTTTTCCGTGGTGCAGGATCGGCTGGTCGCCGGAACCGACCACGGCGCCTTTTGCCGCACGCCCTCCGGCTGGGTGTCGTTCGCACCCACGGCAAAGGACCTGCGCGTGTTGAGCGCCGCCCCGATCCACGGTCGCTGGCTCTACGGGGCCCAGGGTGAGGTCGGCTGGCTGCATGCAACCGAAACCGGATTCGAGGTGGAGCGCATTCCCGCGCCGGTCCTGGAACGCGTCCATAGTTCCTACGTCGACCGGCAGGGCCGGATCTGGCTGGAGCTTGGCACCGGCCGGGTCGGCCGGATCGAGCTACGCGACGACCTGCCCGCGCTGAAGATCTTCACCGGCGACGATGGCGTGCCCAACAGCTGGGTGGCGCCGTTCGAGATCGACGGCGCGGTCAAATTCAACGCCACGAATCAGTGGCTCCGCTTCGACGAATCTACCCAGAAATTCGCGCCGGACAGCGAATTCACGCAGCTGCTCGCCGGGTTGGATTACAGCGGCGGCCGGCCAGTGCGCGACGGGCTCGGCCGGCTGTGGGTCACCGCGATGAGCGAACCACAAGTGCTGGACGACCGGGGAGGCGGCCCGCCGCGCAACCTTCATGAGAAATTTCCGGCGGGCCTGCTGCCCTGGACCTATTTTCCCGAGACCGACGGCGTTGTCTGGATGGTGAGCTATCACCGGCTGGTTCGGTACGACCCGGCTATTCCCGAGGAGCCAGCGCCGCCTCTGCGCGCCTTGATCACGCACGTCACGCTCCTGGCGAGCAATCGCACGCTGGCATCCGCGGCCGAGCTGCCGCCGCTCGATTTCTCGGACAATTCCATCGCGGTGCATTTCGTCGCTCCCGGCCATTCCTTTGCGTCACCGGTCACTTTTGAGGTCAGGCTCGAGGGTGCCGGAGCGGGCTGGAGTCCCGTCGGCAGCAGCGATTCTGTGGTCTTTAACCGCCTGGAAGAGGGACACTATGTGTTGCATATCCTTCCGCGCGCCGGCGCAACGCGCGGAGCGGAAGCGACTCTCGCCTTCACCGTCCGACCTCCGTGGTTCCGCACGCCGCTGGCATGGCTCAGCTATGTCGTGTTGGCCATAGGATTATTCTCCTTATCCGTCTGGCTGATCGTCTTCCTGCAGCAGCGCGAGAATGCACACTTGGAGAAGCTGGTCGGCGAGCGAACTGCCAGCCTGCGCGCGAGCGAGGCGAGCGTCCAGGCGAGTTATGAACTGCTCCACTCGGTGATTGAGGGAACCACCGACGCAATCTTCGTCAAAGACCTCGCCGGCCGTTACCAAACGATCAACTCGGCGAGCGCAGCCTTCTTAGGCAGGACCGCAGCCGAGATCATCGGGCACACGGACGTCGAGCTATTTCCCGCCGCCTCTGCCCGCGCCGTCACCGCATTCGACGAACAAGTGCTCGCGAGCGGAAAAGCCCAAACGCACGAGGAATTCCTCACCGGCGGTGGACAGACTCGTACCTGCCTGACCGTAAAGGCACCGCGACGGGACGCGAACGGCAAGATCATCGGCCTCATTGGCGTTTCGCGCGACATCACGGCGCGCAAACGGGCGGCCGAGGCGCTCAGCAAGAGCGAGGCTCGCCTGCAGATGGAATTCGAGTTGATGCCGACCGGCTGCATCGTCTGGGGACCCGATCGGCGAGTGGAAAAGTGGAATCCGGCAGCGGAACGCATTTTCGGCTACCCGGCTGCGGAAGCCGTGGGCCGGCGCGCCGAGGAGCTCATCGAGGCACTGGAGGCCAGGAACAGCCAGGCCAGCTTCTGGTCGCCAGATGCGACCGACAACTTCCGTTCGCACCGCGCCAGCCAGAACGTGACGAGGTCCGGAAAGCTGATCTGGTGCGAATGGACCCATGCGCCCCTGCGGGACAATGACGGCGCAGTCCTCGGGGTCATGTCGATGGTCGAGGATGTCACTGGGCGCAAGGCCCTCGAGGATCAGCTGCGCCAGGCCCAGAAAATGGAGGTCATCGGCCAGCTGGCGGGCGGCGTAGCCCACGATTTCAACAACATTCTCACGGCCATGACCTTAATCGTGGCGGAATTATGCGACCCGCCGACGCCCGTCGGTTCGCAGCTGGAGGATCTGAAATCGCTGACAAATCGGGCGGCCAGGCTTACCCAGCAACTGCTCGTTTTTGCCCGCAAGCAGGTCATGCAATTCACCACCGTTAATCTCAACACCGCGGCGGGCGAGGTGATGAAGATGCTGGGACGGCTCCTCGGCGAGCACGTGGCCGTTCGTCTGGAGTGGAACGCCGCCGGCCTGTGGGTGGAGGCGGACGCCGGGATGCTTGACCAGATGGTCATGAACCTCTGCCTCAATGCGCGAGATGCGATGCCTGGAGGGGGCACCTTGACCGTGGCAACGAGCTTGGCGGAATTCACCGGCGATGACACCCCGGCGCATCCGGAGTCCCATCCGGGGCGGTTTGCCTGCCTGCGCATCAACGACTCTGGTTTAGGCATGGGGCCGGAGGTCCTCGCTCATATTTTCGAGCCGTTCTTCACAACGAAGGACGTCGGACTGGGCACCGGCCTCGGGCTGGCATCGGTGTATGGGATCGTCCACCAGCACCAAGGCTGGATCGAGGTCGAGAGCGCCGTAGGCCGGGGCACCACGTTTCGCGTGTATCTACCCAGTTCGAAGGAGCCGGTGGGAAGAGTCGCGCCTGCGCCGAAAGCGACGCCGGGCAAACGCGGAACGGAAACGATCCTGCTCGTCGAGGACGAGGAGCCGGTGCGGAAACTCGCCAAGGTGATGCTGGAGCGACTGGGCTATCGGGTCCTGGCGGCAACCGACGGGCCAAGTGCGATGCAGCTCTGGGCGGAACACGGCGGGCAGTTCGACCTCCTGCTCACGGACATGGTCATGCCGAACGGTATGACCGGGATTCAATTGGGACAGTTGTTCCAGCAATCCAAACCTCAGCTCAAAATCGTCGTCATGAGCGGCTACAGTGAGGACATGCTTGGAGTCTCTTCACGATCGGGCGTAAAAATCACATTTCTCGCCAAGCCCTTTCCGGCTGAGGTCATTGCGGAGACCATTCGCCAATGCCTCGACGGGAAACCGGCCCAGCCCGGCAGCTAGTCAGAGGCAACGCGCCTCCCCGGCGGGCAGCGGAGGTTCAGCGAGCCGAAACAGGTTCCGACGGCGAGGTCGCAGGGGCCAGGTACTTGTCGAGAAAGGCCTCCAAATGCTGGTAAAAATTGATCCTGGCCTTCTCGTTCTTAAATCCATGACCCTCGTTGTCCTCATGGATGTATTCGTAAGTCTTCTGGTATTTCTTCAATTCCCGCTCCAATTCATGCCAGTTTTTGATGACAACGCGCGGATCATTCTCGCCGTAGGCATGGAGCGTGGGAATCTTGATCCGGGAGACGAAGTTTACCGGTGAACGAGCTTTGATGATCTCCTTATCGTCCCCGACGATGTTGTGGTAGAAGGCCTTTCCTTCCTCGTTTTCCTCGTGCTGCCAGTTCGAAATCAAACTCAGATCCGATACGCCGACATAGTTGACCGCGCACCGGTATAGATCGGGAGTGAAGACCGCGCCGGCGAGAGCGGCATATCCGCCATAGCTGGCTCCATAAATGCAAACCCGAGCCGGGTCCGCAATGCCCTGATCTACCGCCCACTTCACCGCATCGGTCAGATCATCCTGCATCTTGCCGCCCCATTCGCGGCGCCCGGCGAGAAGAAAGCCTTCCCCATAGCCGCCCGAACCGCGATAGTTTGGCTGGAGGACGGCGTAGCCTCGGCTGGCGAGAAACTGAACCTCTGGATTGTAACCCCAAGTGTCCCAGATCCCATAGGGACCGCCGTGCGGGTTGATGACCAAGGGGACCCTCTTGCCCGCGGCTCCGGCCGGCAGCGTAAGGAATCCATGGATCAGGAGGCCGTCTCGCGCACGGTACTCGATCGGCGTCATGGGCTGGAGTTGGTCGGGTGAGATCCGCGGGTACCTTTTCCCCAGCTGGACAAACTGTGCTTTGCCCCGGAGGTCGAGGAGGTAGTATTCTCCAGGGTTCAAATCGCCGTGGACCACGACCGTGAAAACGTTCTCGTTCCGGTCGGAGCTCAGGATTGTGACGGCGAATTTCGCGGGGAACGCCGCGCGCAATATTCCGGCGATCTTCGTCAGGCGGGGATCAAACCACTTTTCCTTCCGACCATCCGGGCCGTAATCCACTCCTTCCAGGCGGGAATGATCCCACGACAAACGAACCGCTGCAATTCCTCCGAGCTCCGATTGAAACAAGGGCGCGCCCCATTGCCGGGCCTTGGGGTCGTAGGCGTATAGGGCATCGCGGCCTTCGTCATCGGCCTTCGTCAGATAAATGGTGTGGTTGTCGGCGGAGAAGCCATGATAACGAACGGGACTGTTATCCGCGCCGATTCCGCCTCCACACTCCGCGATCGGAATCCACGAGTTCGACCGATCGGCGCGACCTTCGTGAATCGTTCGGTCACCATCTTGCCGAGTCCGATACCGCACCTCGCCGTTGCCATCCGCCGCCCAATGGCTGGTTTCGGGATCGTCGCCATAAATCCGGTTCCGTTCCGCCGTGAGCAAATTGATCGTAAAGAGCCCCTCATGCCAACTGTCAGCAGCCGCTCTCCCGTAGACGAGAATGTGCGTCGCGTCGAACGGCAGATGATCCACGAGGCTGGCGAAGGCGGCGCCCGGCCGATTTTCCCTAAAGTTTTCCGCCAGAAACTGAATGCTCTTCGTCGAGACGTGGACCACCATGATCGCCCGTGATTCGCGCCCGTTCGGGTCGGCTGAGAACACGATCCGGTCGTCGCCCTTCCAAAAAATCTCGGTGATATCGCCGTCGAAGGCGTGGACGATCGGTTCCACTTTGCCAGTGGTCAGATCAAAAAGGATTACCGACATCTTGTCTTTGACCGGAGACAGGAAGGCGATGTGCTTGCCATCGGGCGAGACCACCGGGGAGGCAATTTCCGGGTTTTGGAAGAAGGCGTCAACCGGAGGGCGCTCCGCGGCGCGGCCGCCAGCGACCACCGGCAAGATAACCCCTAGCCATAGCAACACGCGCTTGTAGAACATGCTTTTTCATTGCCGAAGAGGGAGGAGGAGGTCGACATCTATTCCGTGGAACGAAAGGGAATCGGTTCCTGAAATTCAGCGACCGACGCGGATGGGGTGGAAGAGACGTTCCTCCTTCCCGAATTTTGGGACAGCAGCAGCATCGCCAAATCCAATCCCGCCCGTCCCGCCGGCACCATGGCCGTTGGTCCCTTGCTGCCGTGTGGTGGGCCTGCTGGCGCCATGCTCCACGACTTCGGGCCATCTCCGGGCCGGAGTTGTTAAGCACCTAAGCCCAAGGCGTTCCGCTTTCGCAGTTTCCCGTCAATCAGGGGAGTCACGGCTAACAGGCGCATCCGCCTAAGTCACTGTCCATGAACCGTTCTCCTTCGCCAGACCTTCGGAGGTCAGTTTTCGCCGCCGGCGAAAACTGGTGGAGCAGACCGGGCTCAAACCGGCGACCTCCTCGTTGCGAACGAGGCGCTCTATCAACTGAGCTACTGCCCCGGCCAAGAAAGGTCGCATTTAGGGCGATGGTTCACCGGGAGTAAATCTCTTTTTTGGCCGCCTGGTGGGATTGAGCCCGACCAGATGCGAGCGGGGAACGTTTTCGGGGCTGTCAATTGGTGTTCAATCTGCTATTGTTATTCAGCCGTTCAAGCGTTGTTC
Source organism: Opitutia bacterium (assembly GCA_003142955.1). Taxonomy (GTDB): domain Bacteria; phylum Verrucomicrobiota; class Verrucomicrobiia; order Opitutales; family Opitutaceae; genus Fen-1467. Next base: position 7,320 of record PLOH01000124.1, read on the forward strand.
AGATGGTTGACGGCCATAATACTAAATAGAAAATCAAGGTTACTAATGAAAAAGATCGCGACCAAGAGCTTTAAGACCACAAAGACTGCCGCCACTCCTGCGGCCGCCGTCGTCAAAACGGTTCGCAAGGCACCAGCCAAGAAGGCCGCCGCCCAGACCACTCGCACCACGATCGTGGCCAAAATCGATGTCGGGTTCGGCAACGCACTTTACATTCGCGGTGAAGGTCCCGGATTGAGCTGGGACAAGGGTCTCGTGCTGGACTGCGTTTCCGACAGCCAATGGGCCGTCACGATCAGCGACGCCGTCGCCCCGATCGTGTTCAAGCTCCTCGTGAACGATATCACGTGGAGCTCCGGCACCGATTACTCCGTGGAACCTGGTGCCAGTCTCACGCTAGAGCCGACGTTTTAGTCCGGATTGATGGCTTGTAGCTGGCGCTGAAGCTCCTCCGCTGTCAGGGCGTCATTATGGATTTCGGCCGCCGAAACGACCGAACAGCGAATCCGCACGCAAGAGAAGGGCCGCGGAACGAAGAAACGGTCCCAGCTCTTGAGCCGCCGGGCTGAGCGGAATTCGCCGCCCAGCAATAACGCCGGCACGCCCGCACGCTTGGCCACCACGAAGGCCCCGGGCTTGAACTTATAGCACGGGCCACGCGGTCCGTCCGGCGTGATTCCGATGTCATGACCGGCGCGCAGCCTGGCGACCAGCACCCCCACGGCTTCCCGCCCGAGGTGGTGACTCGATCCGCGCACGGTGCGAATGCCAACCTGGGAGAAAAACGCATCCAACCAGGCTCCGTCCTTGCTGGCACTCACTAGCGAATAAGTCAGACGCCCCCGTCGAAAACGGCGATAGATCTCCGCCACCATGAACAGCCGGTTATGCCAGAGAATGATGGCCACCGGCTCGTCACGCTTGGTGAGGTTGCGGAGGTCCTCCGGGGCGACTTCAAACCGGAGCGAACGTCCCCAAAGTCGGACGAGAACCGCCAGCGGCCACACGACCACCCGCCGCCAGCCGGCGAGGCCATGGATTTGGGCGGGAGGGGTTTCGGAACCGGGATCAGTCGGGCTCAAGATCCTCCGTTGTTGCGCAAAGACGCCAGTGCGCCAAGCCAATCCTGCGGCGCCGGGTTGATTTTGAGGATCCAGTTCACCCAGGCCTCCGTGCTTTCGGGCTATCCATCCACCATTTTTCGGCCAAGCTGGCCGTATGTTCTGGTTGAAGAAGTTCTTCCCGCCTTTCCTTTTTCCGCTGCAGTTCGCCCTGGTCGCCGGCGTGGCCGGCCTCGTGCTGTCCCACAGCCGCCGCTGGCGCCGCACCGGACAATTCTTGCTGACTCTGTCGATTTTGGTGCTGCTCCTGGCCAGCAACAAATGGTTAAGCGGAAGGCTCATCACCCCGCTGGAGTCGCACTTCCCGGCGATCGGTGAATTCCAGCCCGGTGATGCGCTGCCGGAGTCGCTCGCCGCCTGTCGGTACGTCGTCGTGCTGGGCGGCGGACACCATGACACCGACGACCGCCCGAGTTTGACGCGCCTGAGTTCCGCGGCGCGGGCGCGGCTGGTCGAAGCCTTACGGTTGCTGAGGCTGCTGCCGGCAGCCCAGCTGATTGTCTCCGGGCCCGCCGACGTCGACCTGGGCGGCGCAGCACATGCCCAAGTCCTCGCCGACGCGGCGGCGTCGTTGGGCGTGGACCGCGTCCGCATCCGGATGATTGTCGACGCCCACGACACTGAGGAGGAGGCCGCACGGCTGCGCGACCTGCTGGGCGACACCCCTTTTGCCCTGATCACCTCTGCCTGGCACCTGCCTCGCGCCGAGGCCCTTTGCACGGCCCAAGGCCTGCACGCCCTGCCCTGCCCGACCGACTATCTTTACTGGGCGCCGCTCCGCTGGCGCCGGTCGGATTTCACCTGGGACACCGAGTCACTGGAACGCAGCACCGCGGCGGTCCACGAATACCTCGGCCTTTGGTGGTCGCAACTGCGCGGGAAGGCGTAATCCGGCTATCAACAGACGGCGTTCCAGCCGGATGGCGCCCCAAGATCCCGCGGTCACCCCGATTTTGATTCACCTTCTCCGCAATTCCGCTTAGCCAAAGCAAACATCATGTTCTCGCTGAAAAAACTCTTAGGCAAAGAGGATAAGTTCTTCGATCTGCTTGAGGCCAGCGCCGAGGAGGCCCGGGCCAGCACCGCGTTGCTTGGGCGCTTCCTGAAGGAGCGCGCCAACGGCCGGCCCACCAACATCGACGATTTCATCCACACCCGCCGGAAGGACAAACGCATTACGCAGCAGATCACGGAGGCGCTTTGCCGGACCTTTGTGACGCCGCTGGAGCGCGAGGATATCGAGGCCCTGGCCTTCGCGCTCTATCGCATTCCCAAGATGGTCGAGAAGATCGTCGAACGGCTCGCCATCTATCCCGGCCGCCTGCCGCAAGCCGGGCTCGTGCGCCAGTCCGAGCTCTTGCAACTCGCGGCCGACAACGTCGCCTTCATGGTCGGCGAACTGCGCAAGGGGACGAAGATGGACCGGATTCGCGAGGCGAACGACAAGCTGCAGTATGCCGAGGGCGAGGCCGACAAAATGATGCTCCAGCTCGAAACGGAGCTCTATCACGGGCCTTACGAGGCCAAGGACGTCATTTTCCTGTTTCAGCTCTTCGAGATGGTGGAGAAGTCGGTCGACCGCTGCCGCGACGCCGGCAACGTGGTATTTCAAATCGTGCTGAAATACTCCTGAACGCCGGCCATGATTTTCTTTCTGCTCGTCCTGCTGGCGGCGTTTGTCTTCGAATACATCAACGGCTTTCACGACAGCGCCAACGCCATCGCCACGGTTGTCTCGACCAAGGTCCTCACCCCACGTCAGGCAATCCTTTGGGCCGCATTCTGGAACCTCTTCGGGGCGCTTTTGGGCACGGCGGTGGCGACGACGATCGGCCAGGGCCTGGTGGACACGAGTGTGGTGACGATGCCGACGGTGCTCGCCGCGCTGCTCTCCGCGATCATCTGGGATCTGTTCACCTGGTGGCTGGGTTTGCCGTCGAGCTCGAGTCACGCGCTGATCGGCGGGTTGTGCGGCGCGGCCCTTGCCGCGGCCGGCGGAAAATGGAGCGTGCTCAAATGGTCGCTGACCGACGCGCAAGGCGCCCAGGCCGGCCTCTGGCCAAAGATCGTCCTCCCGATGATTACCTCGCCGGCGGCAGGTTTCGTCATCGGCATGCTGTTGATGTTCCTGTTGATGGTCGCGCTGCAGAAGGTCACCCCCCGCATCATCTCACTGATTTTCGGCAAAGCGCAGTTGTTCAGCTCCGGCTTTCTGGGTTTCAGCCACGGCTCCAACGATGCCCAAAAAACCATGGGTATCATCACGCTGGCGCTCTTCACCGGCACGAAATCCGGGGTCTTCGCCAGCGCGCCGGACTGGCTGTCCTTTCTCCGCACCCCGGTTTTCGACGTGCCGATTTGGGTCAAGATCTCCTGCGCCTTGACCATGGCGGCGGGCACGGCGGGGGGAGGCTGGCGCATCATCCGAACCATGGGCCACAAAATGGTGAAACTGCAGCCCATCCAAGGATTCGCCTCCGAGACCACCGCTTCTTTGATCATCCACGTCGCCACCACCATCGGCGCCCCCATCTCGACCACGCATGTCATCTCGACGTCCATCATGGGCGTGGGCGCAACCAAACGTTTCAGCGCCGTCAAATGGGGGATTGTGGAACGCATCGTCTGGGCCTGGGTGCTGACGCTGCCCGTCACCGGACTGACCGGCTATCTGCTGATGCGGCTCCTCGGCGTCACTGGCGTCCGCTAG
>PLOH01000111.1 GCA_003142955.1 Opitutia bacterium
TCGCAGGTCCTGAGCGTTCGGCACACAAACCATGAAGAAATACCTGTTCATCGTGTCATGCGTATTGGCAGCGACCGTGGCGCACGGAAAGAGCGACGACTTTGATAAAGCGATGAATAGCTTCGCTGCGATGTTCAAGCGGTACGGGACGGCAGTGAAATCACCAGCTGTATTCACGGTTAAATATCTGCAGGCACAGGATTGCACTGAGATTCCGGCTCTCCTCAAGAACACCCCTCCGGCTTATCCTGAGAAATTGAAGGAACAGAAAGTGGAAGGTGCGGCACTTATTGAGTTACTCGTTGGGACAGACGGTGTCCCATTCCAGGTTCAAGCGACAAGGGCGACACACAAGGATTTCGCAGATGCCGCGGTGGCGAGTGTGTCTAGTTGGCGATTCAAACCGGGAACACGTAAAGGCAAACCGGTTGTAGTGTATCTGAAGGTGCCTTTAGTGTTTTCCCTTTGATTTCATGAGCAGCCATAAGGATTCGCCGAACAAGCCACCACTGCCGACCCCGGCCAGCGGCACTCCGGCTGCGGGGGCACCCGTCGCGCCGCCGTCCGGCCCAGCAGATAGTTGAGCGTTCGGCATAAAAAGTAAGATGCGCATCATATCGGACCGATTGTTCATCTGGTTTGCCGTCCTTAGCCTCGTTTTCATATTCGCGGCCGGTAATATGGCATATCACTACAGTGTTGTGATTCCGGCATCTAGCGACCCGGCTAGAGTTGTCACACGGGAAGCTCACCCGATGCGATTCTGGGTATTCGAAGGCTTTGTGGTCGTGATTGCGGTCGGTTTGGCGACGTTGGCCCTGCGAAGAGCAAAAAAGATCGGCACCGAAAGCAAGAATCTCCATGCGACGGCTGCACCAACGAGCATATTTGGTGGGATCATCCGGAAGATCGCTATTGGGTGGTTCCTATTGGCCCTCCTTTTATTGCTCTTCTTGCTTCTTTTTCCCCCGAGGCCTGAAAGCAGGAAGCAGAACTCGCCGAACCAGGCGAGGGAGGCAACGGCCACAGCCGGCATGTCGGCTGCGGGGCAGTCGCCACGCCAGCCGTGACCGCGCCTCCTCTTCAACGTTGGGCATAAAAACATGTCATCCACGCCACTAAGCAAAGCAGAGCTTCTTTCCCAGCTCACAAACGCAAAGAACAATTACATTCTGGGATTAGCAGCGATCGACGGCCTCAGCTGGCATGTCGGCTGCGGGGCAGCCGCCACGCCAGCCGTGACCGCGCCTCCTCTTCAGCGTTAGGGGCAAAGGATCACTTGCCATAGCAGTGCTGGTCCACAGAATAATACCCGATGAGCACGTCTCAGTTCATCACAAAACGACGTCTCCACGAGCCTCACCGGCGGACCGAGTATTGGGCCACTCAAACGCCCGCTACCCGTCTCGAAGCCGTTGAGATGATTCGCCGCCGCACGTTCGAACCCGATGATCCTCAACAAGCATTTCCGAGAGTTTATCGAGTTACTCGAAAAGCACCACGTTGAGTACCTCGTTGTCGGCGGCTATGCTGTAGGGTTTCACGGATTTCCTCGCTACACCGGTGATCTCGATATTTTCGTGGCGATCTCTCCACGGAATGCGGAAGGATTGGTGAGGGTGTTTGCAGACTTCGGCTTCTCCGGCATCGGCCTGAAGGAATCGGATTTCCTCGATCAAGAGATAATCGTCGAAATCGGGAGAGAACCGAACAAGATCCAAATCCTGACCGGTATCGATGGAGTCGGATTTGATATTTGCTATCAGCACCGCGTTTTGTACCGCGAGGGGACCCTTGCTATGCCGTTTATCGCCCTCGACGATTTGATTGCGAATAAGGCGGCGACGCCTCGCGGCAAGGACAAGATTGATCTGGAAGAACTACGGAAAATCCGGAATGCGAAATTCCCCTAACCAGATATCTGCCAATTCAGCCGTCGGTCACGCCTCGTGCCTGCGCACGAGTCGCGCCCGCCATCCTCATTGCAGGCTGGTAGCGTTCGGCAAAAATGCACTCAACAAAGCTACCACGTGGAAAATTTGGTCCGACTTGGCGCCAATATTTTCTCTTCGCTGTGCTCTCGCTAGTTGGCGGATCTGTATGGGCGGCGATGGGAATATGGCTTCTGTTCTTCTCGCCTCTTCCGCCAGCCGCGAACTCCGGAGTGCCGCTCGCTCTTTTTCTAGTTCTTTTCGGCGTTTTGGTGACGCTCTTCTTTTGCTGGATTCTACTTCGGTATGTTTCGGTCTCCGATAGCACCATTGAAGTCACGGGGCCATTCCGGCTTTGGCCCCGCACCATTTTGATATCCGAGATCGAGTCCTTCCACGTGATAGGAGGGCTCTCCGCCTGTCCCGCTATTGAATTGAGAACGACGACGGGGCGAATTGCGTTCTCCGTGAATGCGAGATTCGTCTGGCTACTCGGTCACCGCACTGAAAAACGCCGGCTGAAGCATGCTTGGAGGATTCGATATTGGAGCAGAAATGTTCCGTCCTATCTGTTTTCGTTGGCGGCGGCTTCGATCGCTGAGGCCTTTAGCGGATATAGAACGGGTCGTTTCTTCGGTCGCAACGGCTCGTACCCGGTATCTGACCGTGAAGTAGTGGTCGCGCTGGTAGTCGGCTGCACTTTTGTCTGCATGGGCGCTTCAGTCTGGTTGATTCAAAGGAATACAAGGATTGAGCCGAACCCGGAGGTGTGACGCGCAGCCGGCACACGACTCTTGTTGAACAAGCCCGGGCGGAGTCAACACCACCGCAGAGCTTGTCTCACTTGCCCGGAACCTGAATCCGGCACGGCTTCAGGCGGACGTCTTGCATCCGGATGCCGTTGAGTTTCGCGAGGACGAGCTCGACGAACTCCTCGGCGATGTCGACGTGCGTTTCCGCCTCGAAGATGTCGATCGCCCCGACAGCTTTGGCCGGCAGGCGGGTCACGCCGGCGATTTTCCCGACAATGTCGGCGGGAGTCACGAACTGGGCATGCCCGACATTGAAAGCGACCGGCACAAATCCTTTTTCCCGCCCGGTTCGCGGTTTGCGCTCCCCGCCAGAGTGGTGCTTGCTGCGTGACTCACGTGGCGGGCGCAGGCGGGCCGGCGGTTCCGCAGCGGATTGAGGGTCCTCGGCCGGCGGCGCTTGCCGCGGAGGAGGCGGTGGGGCGACGGCCGCCGCGGACTCCGACGGCGCTGAAGGAAATGCCTTGGCGGACTTGGCTGCGCGCGCCGGGGAGGCCGGCTCGGGTCCGCGCAGAAGGTGGATCAAGGCCGAGGAGATATCAGTGGTCTGATAGCCTTGCTCGATCAGGCGGTCGATCATCCGGTCGTGGCGACGAAAGTCGCCGGCATCAAGCGTCGACCGTAATTTCTCGAAGAACACGTTGTCCCGGGCCTCCTCGACCTGATCGAGCGACGGAATGCGCTCGCGCCGCATCTTCAGTTTCCCGAGCCGGATCATGTACTGCAGCTTGTAGATCTCCTGACCCGCAACAAAGGTGAAGGCGCGCCCCGAACGCCCGGCGCGCCCGGTCCGGCCGATGCGGTGCGTGTAGTCCTCGGCATCGTTGGGCAGGTCGTAGTTGAACACGACTTCGAGATCGTCGAGGTCCAGCCCGCGGGCGGCCACGTCGGTGGCGATGAGAAACTCGAATTCGCGCCGCCGGAACTTCTCCATAACGCGGTCGCGCTGGGCCTGCGGAATGTCGCCATGAATGCGGTCCACCGCATAGCCACGGGCGTGCAGGTGCTCGTCGAGATCGTCGACCATGACCTTGGTGCTGCAAAAAACGAGGCCGTAGCGGAAATCGTTGACGTCGATCAACCGGGTGAGCGCTTCGAGCTTGGAGCGGCGGTCGACCTCGAAATAGACCTGGTCGACCTGCGGGGCATTCTGCGCATGCGCCTCGAGCTTCACCGACGCCGGGTCCTTGCTGTAGCGTTTGATCAGCGCGCGGATAGGCGGCGGGATGGTGGCGGAGAAGAACAGAAGCTGGCGGCCCGGCGGCGCGACCTGCACGACCCGCTCAATGTCGTCGCGAAATCCCATGTCGAGCATGCGATCGACCTCGTCGAGAATGAGCATCTTCAAGGCGTCGATCTTCAGCGTTCCCCGATCGAGGTGATCGAGGACCCGTCCTGGCGTGCCGATGACAATCTGCGTGCCCGCCGCCAGCGCGCGAAACTGGCGTTCGTAGGACTGCCCGCCGTAGATCGGGGTGGATTGGATGCCACGCTTGAAAAACGCCAGCTTGGCGAATTCCTCGGACACTTGAACCGCGAGCTCGCGCGTCGGGCACAGGATCAGCACCTGAACCTTTTTCACGCTGGCGTCGGTTTTCTCGATGGCCGGGATGGCGAACGCGCAGGTCTTGCCCGAACCGGTGGCCGATTGGCCGACGATGTCACGGCCCGTGAGCGCGAGCGGAATGACTGCGCTCTGGATCGGTGCGGCTTCTTCAAAGCCCATCTTATCGACGGCTTTGAGGATCTCGGGCGACAGGCCCAGTTCGGCGAACAAGCGTCTCTCCATATCGCATGTTACCCCGGTTGCCACGAGAAGGAGAGCGAAAAACCGCCCCAGCGGTTTTAGAAGAAGTCGGAAACTGCCCCTGTCCTTTCGTGGCTCCTGCAAGAATGTCCGACTGGCCTCTCTCCTAAATAGCCTGATCAGCGCTCGACGCGGACCGCGCCCGCGGCATAGCGTCATCTCATGTCAGCTTCCCTGCCCAGAGTCCTGGTCCTCGGTCTGGGCAATGACATTCTGACCGATGATGCCGTCGGGCTGCGCGTCGTCGAGGCCGCGCGCGAATGCCTCGCCGGCGATCCGGACATCGAAGTCAAGACTACCACTGAGATGGGGCTGGCGCTGCTCGACGAGATCGCCGACCGCGATTGCGTCGTGCTCGTCGATTCCGTGCAGACCGGAGAGGCTCCGCCGGGGAAAATCCACGAAATCGATTCCCTGGAGCTTTCTCGCGTCCTCACGACCGCGCCTCATTTCCTCGGCATCGGTGAAACCCTGGCCCTGGGAAAAATGCTCGGCCTGGCCATGCCCCGCAACGTACGCATTATCGCCATCGAAGTCGCCGATCCGTACACCTTGGGGACCAAAATGACCCCCGCGGTCGAGCAGGCGGTGGTGCCAGCGGTCGAACGCGTGACTGCGCAGGCCCACCGGTTCGTCAAAGACCTCAAGCCGGTGGGATAGGACGATGGCGGTGACAGCGCACCGCCCTCCAGATGCACGCAGGAAGACCTCAGTAGGCGGCCAGACGCTTGTACTGGTGGCCAATCGCCCACTCGGCGAATAGACGGATTTCCTCCAGACAGCGCTGGACGGCTTTCATGCTGATCGGGCTCGGCGTGCGACGCACACCCGCCTCCGACTGCGCATCCTGGACCGGGCTCGCCGTGCAGGCAGCGATCCTGTCCTCCGTCACCGCGGCGATCCGCTGCAATACGTCGTCCGCCGCAAACTCGTANNACAATCTGGATGCGCATCACCTGAGCCGCGGGAACGATCGGATGTTCTTCCCGGATGATCGCCCCGGTCTTGATTTTCAGTTTGGCGAGTTCATCGAGGATGGCGGTCTCCAGCGAGGCGGCGCACCCGGCAAATAGCGGCGGCACGGTGAAGATGATTGTGCCGGTGGGTTGCAGCGGATCACACGTGTTGTCGAACGTGAAGAAATCCATGAACTCGTGACTCCATTTCGACCCGCTCGCGGCAAACCGGGGGACCAGCATCTTTTCGGTCAAATAGTCGCACAGGTCCACGATCGTCCGGGTGCGGAGGGGATTCACCTGCTCGGTCACGGTAAACGTCAGTTTCCTATTCATGGCTGCCGCCGATTATCGTCCGTTTTCGCAAGAACGCCAGCGTTTCTAATTCACGCTTCGCGCAAAACGCATTCCGCTTATGGGACCGATCAGTAGCGGCCGGGCGAGGTCAAACCGGCGGCGCGAGGAGACTTGTAGACGGGAGCGGGCGCGAACGCGGGCACCTCGACGTCGTTCAGGAGCCTGCCGATCCGATCGGTGTGCCGGTGTCAGAGGCCCGCTTCCGGGCGATCATCGGTCGCAAGCGACCTTCCTACTGCAAAGGTCCGCCTAATCGCGCGCCGGCGAGACACGCGCGCCACCATTCATCGCCGCCGGGTCACCCCATCCGCCCTACCACCTGAGCAAGCCGCCGGCGAAGGTGAAGCCCGCGCCCACCGCACAGCAGACGATCTTGTCGCCATCGTTGAAAATGCCCTCTTCTGCCGCCCATCCAAGGGCCATCGAAACCGACGCCGCCGAGGTATTGCCGAATTTGCCCAGAGTCACGACAAACCGCTCGAACGGAATTCCTACCCGCTTGCTCACCGCCTTGAGGATCCGCTCGTTGGCCTGATGGGGAACCACCCATTGCACCTCCTCCGGTTTGAGGTGGTGGCGGCGCAGCGTTTTCTCGATCTGGTCGGCAAAGGCGATCACCGCATTCTTGAACACCACCGCCCCGTTCATCTGGAGGTAAAAACTGTGGAGATCGTCGCCATTCGGCTGCGGCACCAATCGCATTGCCCCGCCGCCCGGTCGCTGGATCGCGTCGAAAAACGACGCATCGCCGCTCAAATTCATCCGGTTGAGCCGGTGTCCCCCGGCCCCGCCCATCAGCACCGCCGCCCCGGCGCCGTCTCCGAACAGGAACGCCGTGCCGTGATCGGTCGGATTGGTGATGCGGGAGAGCAACTCGGCGGTGACGACCAGGAGTTTGCGCGCCGTACCCGCGCGGATCAAGGCGCGACCCACCTCCAGGGCATACAGCCAGCCCGCGCATGCAGCGTTAAGATCGAAAGCCATGGCAGTATTGATTCCAAGATGCCGGGCCAGACTGCTCGCTGCGCTGGGAACTGGCTGGTCGGGCAACAGCGTCGCCATGATGATCCCGTCGATCTCGCCGACGTGGATGCGCGCCCGCGCCAGCGCGTGCTGGGCGGCGATCGCCGCCAGATGGGTGGCGGTCTCGTCCTCCGCGGCATAACGGCGCTCTTGAATGCCCGTCAGCTTCACGATCTCCGCTTCCGTCATTTTCGGAAATGCCTTTAGAATCTCGCTATTAAACCGGATATTGTCCGGCACCGCGAAGCCGATCCCCGCAATACTGACGGTCTCCTCATCGAACGACTGGAAGCCTGCCGGCGCCGAGGTGGACCGGGGACTGGAAACGGAAACTCCCGCGGCCCCACGCGCAGCGAGATACTTTGCGACATCGTCACCCGAAACCCGCCCTCCCGGACCAGTCGCCGGGACCTCCGTGATCACGGTGTAGTCCAGACCGGCCTCCTGGGCCAGCTTCATGGCGCGCGGGGTCCACTGCAGAGCGGAAAGCGGAGGCCGGAGACCGGTTGGGGCGGCGGGAGCGGAAAGAGGAGTGGCCACCGAGGCAGCTGATCCTTCGCCGGGCTTTCCAGCATCCGGTATCCGGTTCCCAGTATCTTTGACTTCCAAATGTCGGAGACTCTCATCCGCCGTTTCGATGCGCAGGAACGGCGCCCCGGAAGGCAGGATATCCCCTGCCCGCCCTTGCAGCGCGACGATCGCGCCATCGCACGGCGATTCGAAATCGAATACCGATTTGTCGCTCTCCAGCTCGGCGAGTTTCTGCCCTTTGGTGATCCGGGCACCAGACGTGACCAGCAGGTCGATCACCGTCAGTTCATTCACCGTGGCGCCCATCGAGGGAACCGGCACGTCAATCAGAAAGGTTTCCATTCAAGTCAGAGGTTTTGACGGCGANNAAAAAACACCGTCATCCTCGCGCCGCCCGCCAGACCGCAAGACACCGCGCAATCAGTGCCGGCAACTCGGCCAGCCGGATCATGTTCGGGCCGTCGGATATCGCCAGGTCAGGCTGGGGATGGGTCTCCAGGAAAAGTCCGTCGGCGCCCGCGGCGAGAGCGGCGCAGGCCAGCGGCAGAATGAATTCACGTTGGCCTCCGCTCTTGCCACCAGCCGCTCCCGGCAATTGCACGCTGTGCGAAGCATCGAAGATCGCCGGATGGCCATTCGCCTTCATCAGGGCAAAACTGCGCATATCGACGACCAGATTCTGGTAGCCAAAAGTGGTCCCACGCTCGGTCTGCCAAATCTCCGCCGCCCCACCCTGCTGCAGCTTGGCGATGATAAACGGCATTTCCTGGGGTGACAGGAACTGGCCCTTCTTGACATTGACCACCCGACCGGTGCCGGCGGCGGCCAGCAGCAGATCCGTCTGCCGGCACAAGAACGCCGGAATCTGCACCACATCGCAAACCGCCGCAACGGCCGCCACCTGGGCGGTCTCATGCACATCCGTCAGCACCGGGAATCCGTAATCACGCCGGATCATTGCCAGCAACTCCAGGCCCGATTCCAGGCCGGTGCCGCGGGGACCGGCGATCGAGGTGCGGTTGGCTTTGTCGTAAGAACCCTTGAACACGATGTTCAGGTCCAGATGGGCCCGGACAATCTCGGCCAAGCTCTCGGCCACCGCCCGGCAAACCCGCTCGTTTTCCAGCGAGCACGGGCCGGCGATGAAGAGAAGTTTGGCAGGATCAAAAAGCATGGCAGCGCCGACTCAGGTTTTGCCCGCTTTCTTTCCGGATTTCAGCTTCCGCTTTCCGGGGCCCGGTTTCCGCTTTCCGATCTCGGCAGTCCGGCTGCGATGATATTTCAACGCGGCGCCGACAAACGCCGCGAACAGCGGATGCGCCGAACTGGGCTTCGACTGAAATTCGGGGTGAAACTGGACCGCGACAAACCAGGGATGACCCTTGAGTTCAATGATCTCGACCAGATTACGGCGCGGATTGCGCCCGCTCACCGTCAACCCGGCCTGCTGCAGGCGGCCCACGTAGTCGTTGTTGACCTCATAGCGATGCCGGTGGCGCTCCCGGACACTGTCGGTTTTGTAGGCGCGGGCCGCGCGCGTCCCGGGGACGAGCTGACATTCATAGGAGCCGAGCCGCATGGTGGCGCCCTTGTCGATGATCTTCTTCTGCTCCTCCATGATGTTGATCACCGGATGCGGCGTAGCCTGGTCAAACTCGGTGCTGTTGGCCCCCGAAAGATGGAGCACGTTCCGCGCGAACTCGATCACCGCCACCTGCAGGCCGAGACAAAGTCCATAGTAGGGCACCCCGTGCTCCCGGGCATAACGCACGGCGGCGATCTTGCCCTCGATGCCGCGTTCCCCAAATCCTCCCGGAACCAGAATACCATCCAGGTTTTGCAGGACCGCGGTTCCACCCTTCGCTTCGAGCGCCTCGGCGTCGATGCGCACGATATTCACCTTGGCATTGTTCGCGATGGCACCGTGGGTGATCGATTCGTACACGGACTTGTACGCGTCCTGCAGCTCGATGTACTTCCCCACGACCCCGATGGAAATCTCATGGCGGGGAGATTTGATACGGCGCAAAATCTCCGTCCAGATATTCTTCGGATTGGGTGGCGCCTTCAGGTCGAGCATCTCCACCACAAGGTCGTCCATCCCCTCTTTTTGCAGCATGAGCGGCAGTTCGTAGATGGACGACTCGACGTTGCGCTCTTCGATGACGGCCCGGACCGGGACGTTGCAGAAGAGACTGAGCTTCTCCCGCAACTCCGCCACGAGCGGATGGTCGCACCGGCAGACCAGGATGTGCGGCTGGATGCCGATCTCGCGCAGCTTGGCCACGCTCTGCTGCGTGGGCTTGGTCTTCAATTCACCAGCGGCACTCAGGTACGGCACCAGCGTCACGTGGATGAAGAGGACTTCGCGCGGTCCGACCTCGAGCGCGAACTGGCGCATCGCCTCGAGGAACGGCAGTCCTTCGATGTCGCCCGTCGTGCCGCCGATCTCCGTGATGAGCACGTCAACGCCGTTGCCGGACTGGTTGATCCGGGCTTTGATCTCGTTGGTGACATGCGGAATGACCTGCACGGTCTTGCCCAGATAGTCGCCGCGGCGCTCCTTTTGAATGACCGATTCGTAGATCTGGCCAGAGGTGAGGTTGTTGAGGCGCGACAGCCGGCCGGAGGTGAAGCGCTCGTAATGCCCGAGGTCGAGATCGGTCTCCGCCCCGTCGTCCAGGACGTAAACCTCCCCGTGCTGGAAGGGGCTCATCGTCCCGGGATCCACATTAAGATAGGGATCGAACTTCTGGATGCGCACGCGCAAACCACGCATTTCAAGAAGCGCGCCCAAGGCTGCAGCCGTGAGGCCTTTGCCCAATGATGATACGACACCCCCCGTGACAAAAATGTACTTCACGGGATTTGATGAATGGCGCGCCGGATAAGCGATGCAAGCCAAAGCTCGCGGAAGGGCACACGAAGCTGAATCGTTGCGAAGGTTTTGCACTTTCCGGGTGGAGGGACGATCGCCGCAGCGTCCGGTTCGCCCGGCCCGCCTGAGTCCGCCTCACCCGAACAGCCAAAACAACCCGACCAAAACGACCACGACGACCAGCGCCCCGAACATCAGAAGCAGCGTCCACTTAAGCAGCTTTGCCAGCACCCACACCACCACCACCGCGGCCAAACCGATGCCAAGAATGACGAGCCACCGGGGATACCCCTCAGCCGTCAGCGAATTGATCAGGTGGTTGATATAATCCATGCTGTCACTATACCCCCGCCCCGCCTCACGTCACCAAAAAGATTGCGCCGGCGGCCGGGGCCGGAAAAATGCAACCCAGACTCATCCGCGGTCGCAGTCATTGCCTTCCCTCCTCGCATGCCCCCCGTTTCCACTTCGCCAGACCTGATCGGCGTAGGTTCGCCGATTATGGATTTGCTCGCGCCCGTGCCGGAGTCCTTCCTCGCGCACGTCGCCGGAACGAAAGGCGGCATGGTCCTCGTCGACCAGGCCGAAATGCAGCGGATCGTTTCACTGCTGGACCGCGCGCCCGCCTGCACCACCGGCGGTTCGGCGGCCAACACCACGCTCAATGCGGCGCGCCTCGGCCTGCACACGACCTTTCTCGGCAAGCTCGGCAATGACGAACTCGCGCACATCTACCGCCGCCGGTTCGAAGCGGCCGGGGTTGACGTCCGCCGGTTCAAGACCGCCTCCCTGCCCAATGCGCGCTGTCTTGCCCTCGTCACGCCCGACGCCCAGCGCACCATGCGCACCTGCCTCGCAGCCGCGATGACGCTCGCGCCGTCGGATCTTTCCCCGGCCGATTTCCACGGTTGCCGGCATGCCCACGTCGAAGGCTACCTCGCCTTCAATCAGGCGCTGGCCGACGCGGTGCTTGATTCCGCCCGGGCCGCGGGCTGCACGATCAGCCT
>PLOH01000031.1 GCA_003142955.1 Opitutia bacterium
GAGAACACCGCTGCTTTGCGTGAGGCCCGCCTTCGCTCAAAGAGCTATGGCGCGAGGCAAGAGCGAAGAGGGAAACCGGATATCGTCTTCGGATGGTTATGGCCACAGAAGGCTCAAGAGGCACAAGTTTCCTCACGCCAGGGACGCAACGGGCGCCCCTTCGACGAGGCTCAGGGCAGGCAGGGCAGACACCGAGGATTTGACCTCACGCACGACAGTATCGATCTGCACCGGGGTGAGTTCCGGAAACATCGGAAGCGACAGGAACTCATTGGCACAGCGTTCGGCAACGGGAAATGAGCCGACACCCAATCCCAGGCTGCGGTAGGCTTGCTGGAGGTGGATCGGAATAGGATAATGAATCCCGCAGCCGATCCCCCGTTCGGTGAGGCCTTGCAGAACGCGGTCTCGCTCGGTCACGCGGACGGCGTAAATATGATAGACGGGAACCCCGTAGGCAGCGGGGGGAGTCACAATCAGGCCAGGAAGACCGGCCAGCCGTTCGTCGTAAACGCGGGCGTGCGCGCGACGGGCGGCGTTGCCGCGATCCAGCCCCTTCAGCTTGATCCGCAGAACCGCGCCCTGAATTCCGTCCATCCGTCCATTCCAGCCGATGTCAGAGTGGTAGTACTTCTTGTTCTGGCCGTGGTCGCGGAGCACCCGGATCTTCTGGCACAGCGTTGAATCGTTGGTCACCACCGCGCCGCCCTCGCCCCACGCTCCCAGGTTCTTCCCTGGATAAAAACTGAAGCAGCCTGCGATTCCGATCGAGCCGGCCTTGCGGCCTTTGTATTCAGCCCCATGCGCCTGGCAGGCGTCCTCAATGACCTGCAGATGATGCCGCTGCGCGATTTCCATGATAGGATCCATGTCCGCCATCTGGCCGAACAGATGCACGGGGATGATGGCCTTGGTTCGCGAGGTGATCGCGCGTTCGAGCAGGGCGGGATTCAGAGTGAAAGTGCGCTCATCGACGTCGACGAACACGGGCTTGGCGCCGCAATAGCTGATGGCTTCGGCGGTCGCCA
The DNA here is from genome assembly GCA_003142955.1 of Opitutia bacterium. Classification (GTDB taxonomy): domain Bacteria; phylum Verrucomicrobiota; class Verrucomicrobiia; order Opitutales; family Opitutaceae; genus Fen-1467. The sequence goes on from PLOH01000031.1 coordinate 1,029, forward strand.
TGAACGTGCTGGGCACAGTGATCACCTCATCACCCGGGCCAATGCCGAGGCCGAGGAGCGCCAGCCACAATGCATCCGTTCCGTTGCCAACCCCAATCGCGAACCGAGTCTGACCGTAAGCGGCAAAGTCCTCCTCGAACTTTGCCACAAACGGGCCGCCCGCAAACGCGCTCTGATCGATGACCTCCTGAATGGAGGCCATAATTTCCCCACGGAGGGGATCGTGCTGTGCTCTTAGGTCAAGGAACGGGACTTTCATGGGAAGGGGACGCGCCTACGCTCCATAAGCTTTGCGTGAGGCGAGAAACCACTCGGAGGAATTAGCCACAGGAGGCACAAAAAGCACATAAGGGGACCGCAGGCATGGATTCTCGTTTATATGCATCCTGTACCTTATGTGGCTAAACACTCTCCGCTCCCTCTGCGGCCTCCTGTGAAAAAGGAATCCGCGCTAGGCGGGCGTGGCCTCTTTCCGTGGCTTCATCACCCGGGCCGGGTTCCCGGCCACGACGGCGCCAGGCGGCACATCCTTGGTCACCACGCTGCCTGCGCCCACGGTGGCGCCTTCACCGATGATGATCCCGCAGAGCAAGGTCGCACCTGATCCGATGGCCGCTCCCCGCTTGACCAGGGTCGGGACACACTTCCAATCGGCTTCAGTCTGCAGGCTCCCATCTGCATTCGATGCGCGGGGATACCGATCATTCGTGAAGGTCACACCGTGTCCGACAAACACTTCGTCCTCCAGAGTCACTCCCTCGCAGATGAACGTATGGCTTGAGATCTTGCAGCGTTTGCCGATCCGGGCGCCTTTTTGGATCTCCACGAAGGTCCCAATCTTCGTTTCATCGCCAATCTCGCAGCCATACAGATTGACGAAGCCGAAAACGCGAACGCCCGCGCCAAGTTTTACATTTGGAGCGATCTGCTGATTTGGCTGGAGGGGCATGGGGCTGCGGAAAATCGGGAAATCGGATAGAGGGTAGGGCGCGTTATCCTTAACGCGCCAGCCAACTCAACTGATGGTCTTCCTCGCACTAACGTCGCCAGAAGCTGGCCGCAAACTCCGTTGTGCTTTCCGGTGGAGGGCGCTGCGCTGTCAGCGCTCCTCAGGAAAACGGCGGCGACAGCGAGCTGCCTACAGATCGATCCGCCGCGCCGGGCCGCGATTAAATGATCTTCTTGTCAGCAGCGGGCTCGCCGTTGCCGCCCGACTGGACCGGCGCCGCAGCCCGCTCGATCGGCAGGGGGAATCCCGGGCGGGAATGCTGGGCATTACGACCGGCGGCAAGATCCACCGGAGCTCCATCCTTCTTCAGCGACGCGGACGATGCCTCCAAGATCTGGACAACGTCCAAACCATTGGTCCCACTCGTCAGCGGAGTCACCTTGTCCCTGATGCAATCCAGAAAGTGCTGGCACTCGGTTTTCAGCGGCTCGTCCTGCTTGATGTACGGGCTGTACGTGTCGCCATAGTGATAGGCATACTGAAATTCGGCGAACGTGTCATAGTGCGGCGGCCGATCAACGCGGATATCGAAGATCTTGATCTTCTCCTGGGGTGCCAAATCGTCGTAAACGATCATCCGTTTGTTGCCGACGATGGTCATGTCCCGGATCTTGCGGGGATCGAGCCAACTGCTGTGGATCATGGCCGACCGGTCCTTGGAGAATTGCAGACTCATGGACGTCACGTCTTCTATTCCTGGAGTGACATGAGCCGCGCCCCGGCAATTGATGCTGTAGGGCTTTTCCTGCATAATGTACTGGATGATGGAGAGATCGTGCGGGGCCAGGTCCCAGGCGACATTGATGTCTTTCTGAAAAAGGCCCAGATTGAGGCGCCGGGCGGCGATGTACTGAATTTCGCCGATGTCGCCCCGATCCACGATCTCCTTGATCTTCCGCACGGGTGCCGAGTAAAGAAACGTGTGACCCACCATCAACACCAGCCCCTGTTTTCGGGCGATCGCGATCAGTTCCTCACACTCGGCGGTGGAGCAGGCCAGCGGTTTTTCGATGAGCGTGTGCTTGCCCGCCAACAGGCTTGCCTTGGCCATCGGAAAATGCAGCTTCACCGAGGTGGCCACCACGAGGGCATCCAGATGGGCGCCATTCAGCAAATGTTCGAAATCGGTTTCTCCCTCGACCTCTGGATAAAGGGACCGGAGATGCTTCAGACGGTCCTCGCTGAGGTCGCACATGACCTTCATTGAGCACTCTGGGAGGGAACGGAAATTGCGGATCAAGTTAGGTCCCCAATAACCACAACCGACGACGCCGATCTTGGTAGGAGATCTCATAAGATAGTCTTAAAGCGGAATTAGGCCTGCAAGGAACAGAGTTTGCCTAGCGGAATGCGCCTCCCACCGGCGACCGGGCGTGCGGAGTCGATGTGGGCGCCCCCGCCGCCGCCGGCGCCGCTGCCGTCCGGAATTTCTGGGTGTCCTTGATCTGCAACAGGAGGGCGGTCGGGGTCAGGAGAATGATCTTCAGATCCCGCCACCAAGTCCGGTTCCTTGCATATTGAATGTCCAGCAGGATCATCTGCTCAAACGTGAGCCGGTTCTTGCCCGAGACCTGCCATAGCCCGGTCAAGCCGGGCAACGTATCGAACCGGGCCATCTGCCAGGGCAGGTATTGCTCATATTCGTATGGCATACATGGCCGGGGTCCGACCACGCTCATCTCGCCTCGGACAATATTGATCACTTGCGGCAGTTCGTCGAGACCCGAGGCGCGCAGGAGCCAGGCGCCGGGAATCAGCCGGGAATCACGATGGGAGTCCATCTTCATCATCGGTGCATTGGAGTGCATCAGGTTGGTAAGGTGCGTCTGATGCACACTCGTGTCCGCGCTGCATTTCATGGTTCGGAACTTGTAGCACATGAACCGCCGGCCGCGACAACCGACGCGTTCCTGGCGGAAGAAGATTGGTCCAGGCGAAGCAACTTTCGTCATCACCGCCATTAACGCCGTGCACAGGGCGAGCAGTGGCAGTGCTGCCAGGCAGCATCCGAAGTCGATAGCGCGCTTCCAGCCCGGTAGGCGATCAAAGTCGGGTTTGGCAATGGGCCGTCCGAAGGGAGGATTGCTTGCAGTATGCATGGGAGGAAGATGCATGGGAGGAAGAGAGTAGAGAAACGACCAGGGTCGAATGAGAAGGGGAGGTGCGAATCGGCACCGCGCGAGATTTGCTCGGGTTTTAGCTGACGCGGGCGAGTTGCGACCGGTTAATCGTCATCTTGGCACCGCATTCCAGGATCGAGAGCAGGACGGCGACCCGCTCGCGATCGTTCGTCTCGTGGAGAATGACCGCTTGCAAGCCCTGCATCGGACCGTCGGTGATTTCCACGAGGTCGCCGGGCCCCAGGCACGGCTGAAGGGTGATGATGTCGACCGACTCGCCGGCCCAGGCTTTCAACTCCTCGATCAGGCCGTCATTCACGATCGCCGGGCACTCGCCAAAAGTCACCACATCGATGACATCCGGAGCGTAGCGCACCGCCCGGAAATGCTCGCCAAGGTCAAAACGGCAAAACAGATACCGCGGGAACAACGGGCTGGTCACAATGCGGCGCACCCGGCGGATCGTCTTTTGCCGTTTCAGGCGCGGGAAATAGGTTTCGAGCCCCAGGATCTCCTGGAGATACGCCGCGGCCCGGTTCTCTTTCACCGGTCGGGTATGGATGCAGTGCCAGTTCATTGATTGCTCGATTCTCACCGTCGATGGCAGACACGCTGCCGCCATCTCGGTGCATTCTCGCATTTTAGCGGACGCCGATTGAGTTGAATTCGCCAATGTTTAAGCACAGACACGCCCTCTGGCCCCGTGGCCAGTTTCAAGCACTCACGCGTTCTTACCCGAAGTTCTCACCGTTATTGCCCGTGGTAGTGTTGGTCGTGACAGTTAAAAGTTGGAAGTGATTGCCGGCGCCCCGGTCTTTGGTCCCATGTTTTCGGTGCGGCTTCTATCGCGCGTCGTTCATTCAGCGGTGCTGGTGCGATCCAGTGATCAGTATCGAAGCAACGACTACCAGTGGAACTACGGCCTTAGTCCAAGACCGGTTCCGAATACGGGAACATGGTGTCTGCGCAGTGTTCATCGGTGTGCTTGGTGGGGTTGAAAAGAGTAGAGGAAACACCTCATACTGCAAGCAATTTGTCGCAATCCTGACACTCCCTCATGACCTTCCGATGGAGCAAGAAGCATTCCAAGGTATTCAGAGAGGCAAGTAGTTTGCACCTTAATTATGTTGTCAAGTCATTTATCATAATAGGCTTAGGTAATTATTTGACGTCTGTTCTGCTATTTTGTACCGAGCACCCCGACTGTCGGCAAAAAAGACATACTAATAGGGTGACCTAACCTCAACATGACCTGATGCATAGAGAACTGAACACCACTTTCCTCAAATCGCAACGTCGGAAAACGTTACAATAAGGTGAACTCACATCGGAAAATGGGATCCGGACACGAACGGGTGCCACGATTTTGTACGCGCGACACCTGGCAAAAACTCGCTGGGATTAAGGGGCCATGCAAAAGTCGCACTCTAGTGGACGCTGGTCTGCGTGAGCTATAACCTCAAACGGCGCTTCGCCCTCAAAAACCTCGTGGTCGCGGCGTAAAACCGCCGACCGAAGCTCTCCCCGGTCGGAAAACCGGGCCAGTATTGTCAAAATCCGGTCCCAACTGGATCTTCGTCCAGCCTCCGCCCCCCACAAAGCCATTTTTTAGGTTTCACGCACTGCTATGCATAAGTCCGTCCCAAATGGCGCCAGCCATTTGACAAGGAGCACGGAGGACGAAGTCCGACGGGCTCCTTGGAGGGCGCGTTGGTTGGCTCTACGTTCGCTCCAGAGGGGAACAGGGCCAATGTTCCTGTCACCCACCGTCAAAAGGAGACCGCGCTGCGGCGCGTTTCACCGCGCGATCAGCTTAAGGAACTCGTCGTTGGTTTTCGTCTTGGAAAGGCGTCCGACCATGGTTTCGGCGGCCTCTTCAATCTTGAGCGGAACCAAGGCCCGGCGGAAGAAATGGATGCTCTCAAGCCGTTTCGCCTCTATTAGCATCTCTTCTTTGCGCGTGCCGGACGCGGCGATGTTGATGGCCGGCCAGATACGCATCTCGGCGCACTTGCGATCGAGGACCATCTCCATGTTGCCGGTACCCTTGAACTCCTGGAAAATCACGTCGTCCATCCGGCTCCCGGTCTCGACGAGAATCGAGGCGATAATCGTGAGGGAGCCGGCCTCTTCGGTCTTCCGGGCGGCGGCAAAAAGCTGGCGCGGCTTCTCCAACGCGCGCACATCCAGGCCCCCAGAGCCGGTGCGGCCGGAGTTGCGCTGGGTGTTGTGGGCGCGGGCAAGGCGTGTCAGCGAATCGAGCATCAGGACGACGTCCTTGCCGGCCTCGACCAGGCGTTTGGCGCGTTCGATGCAAAGATCGGCGATGCGCAGATGGTTTTCGACGTTCTCGTCGTTGGAAGAGGCCCACACTTCGGCGGGGACGCTGCGCTTGAAGTCGGTGACCTCTTCGGGGCGTTCGTCGACGAGCAGGATCATCACGTGGCACTCGGGGTGATTCTCCAGCACGCCGAGCGCGATGTCGCGGAGCAGGGTGGTCTTGCCGGCGCGGGGCGGCGAGACAATCAGTCCCCGCGTTCCCTTGCCGAGAGGGCAGAACAGATCCATCGCGCGGGTCGTCATGCGATGGTCCTTCATCTCGAGCTTCAGTTGCTGGTTCGGCGTGATGGTCGTCAGTTGCGTGAAGTCGGCCTGCCGGCGTCGTTCGTCGATTTCCAGGCCGTCGACCTTCTCGATGAAGCGAACCTTGGGGTTGGGAAAGCGTTCGTCCGGCGTGGCGGTGGCGGTGATGACGCTGCCCTGCTTCAGCTTGAAGCGGCGGATCAACTCGCGGGGGACGAAGGGATCGGTCGGCCGGTGTTTGCCGTTGCGGGAAATATCCAGCAGCGTGCCGGCCTTGTTGTCGTCGAGGTCGAGGATGCCTTCAACGCGCACGACGTTCTCAGACGGAGCGGGAAGGCTGGCGGAGGGCGCCGGAGCGGCCGCGGCGGGCGGCGTCGGATTGTTTTCCATAATGTTCCAAAAAAACCTCCGTCCGCTTGAGACCAAGCTAACCTTGCATTGTGTAAGGGGACCGTGACGCAGTCCCAAACCCAAAACTCAGGTTACCTGTGACCGATTCAACGATTACCTCAGTGTCTCGTGAGGGCAGAGTATTCAAGCCCTCGGCCGAGTTCAAAGGCCAAGCAAACCTCGGAAGTTTCGCCACCTACCGTAGGCTCTATGCCGAGTCTGTCAACGCTCCAGAAAAATTCTGGGGCCGGCAGGCGAAGGAAAATCTCCTGTGGCACCGGCCGTTTAAATCGGTTCTAAAATGGGCACTGCCGCATGCCAAGTGGTTCTCCGGAGGGTATTTAAATCTAGCGGAGAATTGTCTGGATCGCCACCTTGGCACCCCCCGGGAACACAAGGCGGCAATTATTTTTGAAGGTGAGCCTGGCGATGTCCGAACCCTGACGTATCGGCAGCTTCATCGCGAGGTGTGCAAGTTCTCCAATGTGCTGACGTTGCTCGGCCTGAAGAAAGGCGACCGGGCCGCCATCTATCTGCCGATGGTCCCGGAAGCCGCGGTCGCCATGCTCGCGTGCGCCCGGCTCGGCGTGGTCCACACTGTGATTTTCGGAGGATTCAGCGCGGAAGCGATCAAGGATCGGGTCAACGATTGCCAGGCAAAGTTGATTATCACCGCCGATGGCGGCTGGCGCCGCGGCCGGGTCATCGAACTCAAGGCGAGTGTTGATCGCGCCCTTCCGAACACGCCCAGCGTGCAACGCGTAATCGTCCTGAAGCGTTGTGCCAACGAAGTCGTCATGACCGCGGGGCGCGACTTGTGGTGGCACGATCTCATGAGCCAGGCTTCCGATGTGCATCGTGCCGGGGCGCACGAGTCTGAAACTCCGCTTTTTATCCTCTACACGAGCGGCTCGACTGGAAAACCCAAAGGCGTCCTCCACACCACCGCCGGCTATTTGCTAGGCGTGACATTGACGACGAAGTACGTCTTCGATCTCAAGGATACTGACGTTTACTGGTGTACCGCGGATATCGGGTGGGTGACCGGGCACAGCTACGTCGTATATGGTCCGCTCGCCAACGGTGCCACCGTGTTGATGTACGAGGGTGCGCCTAATCATCCCGCCCCCGATCGTTTTTGGGAGATCATCGACCGCCACGGCGTCACGGTTTTCTACACCGCGCCGACCGCCATCCGGGCCTTCATGCGCTGGGGCGATTATTATGTTAAGCGACATCACTTGAGGTCACTTCGTCTGCTCGGCACGGTCGGCGAACCAATCAACCCGGAGGCGTGGATGTGGTACCACCGCACCATNNGGTTCGGCCACCCTGCCGTTTTTTGGCGTCGTGCTTAAGGTCGTCGATGAGGAAGGCCGCGAGGTGCCGCGCAATACCGGCGGAAAGCTGGTGATCACCCGCCCCTGGCCTTCGATGTTGCGGACGCTGTGGGGCGACGACGAGCGCTACCTGCGGCAGTACTGGAGCGAAGTCCCGGGGACCTACTTCACGGGTGATGGCGCCCGGCAGGACGAAGACGGGTATTTCTGGATTGTCGGTCGGATCGACGACGTGCTCAACGTCGCCGGCCATCGTATCGGCACGGCCGAGGTGGAAAGTGCGCTGGTTTCACACCCGGCAGTGGCCGAGGCGGCGGTGGTCGGCCGCCCCGATGATCTGAAGGGACAGGCGATGGTGGCGTTTGTCACGGTGAAGTCAGACATTGTGCCGACGGAGGCGTTGAAAGAAGAATTGCGCAATCATGTCGCCAAGGAGATCGGGGCGCTGGCCAAACCCGACAACATCCGATTCGCGGCGGGTCTGCCGAAAACCCGTTCGGGGAAAATCATGCGCCGCATTCTCAAGGAAATTGCCGCCGGCGGCGCAGTGAAGGGTGACACCACCACGCTTGAGGATTTCGCGGTCGTTGCCACGCTCCAGCAGGAGGAGTAGGGCAGGCGGAGGAGAAATTCCGCTTGTCGATCGCCCGGGGTGGTTGCCCGATCGGAACCATCCCCTATGTGTGTGCCTGTTCAGCGATCTTCGCCGGTCTCAGCTGGATTGAGGCATTTGAGGTGGGGCGGCTTGTCCCCAAGACGCTCTGAGCGCGTTGCGGCCTACCGAGCTCTGCCACGATCGTGCGACACCAGACACGCGCACCACCTTTTTGTCGCACTGACGCTACGCAAAGCGGTGGTTTTTTTGCAGCGCCCGGTCTCCGATCGACGCCACTCACGGGTCCGCGGGTTCACTCTGGTCGAAATGCTTGTGGTCCTGGCAGTGGTTGCGATTCTCAGTGGATCTGTCCTGGGCTTGGCCGGTGGTGCCCACGAGCGGGCCGCCGGGGCGCGGGCGAAAGCTGAATTGGCCGTCCTGGCCCAGGCGATTGAGGCCTGGCGTGATCAATACGGCGACTACCCGGCGGCCGCCGACGCCGAGGAGTTCTATGAGTCGCTAACCGGTCGTCGCGGGCCGCAGCATTACGCTCTCAATCCGCCGGGACGCACGTTTATCGGGGCTGGCTGCTTTGTTTTGAGGGCGGCGGACGGGGAGGCACCGGGCAACGTCTTGCTCGATCCTTGGGGCCAGCCGTACCACTACGTCTATTTCACGCGCCTGCTGGGCGGCCGCCTGGTGCCGGGCTATGCGCTGTTCTCCGGCGGTCCGGATGGCTGCGTCAAGCCGGACGATCCCCCAGTCTCCGGAAGCACCGCGGGAGTGCCGGATCTGACGGCGCCCGAAAACGTCGACAACATCTATTCGAGCCAATGAACCACCCACGGCGCCCGGCTGGTTTCACCGTGCTCGAATTGCTCGGAGTAATGACGATCATCGCCATTCTCGCCGCCCTCCTGCTGCCGACGCTTGGAGCCGCGCGGTCGGCCGCCCTAAGGGCAAAAACCCGTGCACAATTTGCCCAATGGGCCGCCGCCCTTGAGCAATACCGCCAGGAATATGGCTACTTTCCCGATGTGGCCGCGGGCGGGCGCCTGGCGAGCATGGCTGACACGGCGAAGTTCGTGCGCACGTTGAGCGGTCGCAACCTGGATGGAACTGCTGTGGCCAACGCCGCCGATCTCAACGGGAATGCGAAGCGGATCGCCTTTTATTCCTTCGCCGCGGGTGAATTCACCGATCCGGCGATTCCTAACGGCGGTGTAAATGGCAGCAGCAGCGGGCTGCTGTGCGACGCGTTTGGCAATATCGAGATCGGCCTCCTCGTGGACCGAAACGGCGACGGCCTGGTCAAACCCGGCGACGACGGAACGGTCTTGGCCGTAACCGGCGCCCAAAGCGGTCTCAGCCTGATACCGGCGGAGGCCGAACTGCCCGCCGCAGGCGTTCGGGCCGGGGTCTTGATTTACTCTGCGGGTCGCGGCGCCAGCCAGGCTGATCTGATCCTTAGCTGGAAATGAACGGGGAATATATCCATTCCGAATGGTCGGTAGGGCCGGCGCTGGTCGCCGGGCCGCGGTTCAATTTGGAAATGGCCCGCCGGCAAGCGGCGGCCCTACACCAATCAAAACGGCGCGCTTCAATCGCGGGCTTCACATTAATCGAGCTGCTGGTGGTGGTCGCGTTGATGGCTTCGCTGGCCGCTGGAATTGGCCTCGCGTTGCGTCAGCCAGGAGAGTCTGTGTCACTGCAGTCGGCCCAATCCACGTTTTGCAGCCTGCTCGGCGCGGCCCGCGGCCGGGCGGCGCTCTCCCAACAAAACGCCCGTTGTGCCATCGCGGCCGATCCGGCGGACTCCGGCACGTACCTCTGTTTTCTTCGGGTGGTCACGCAGGATCCGGCCAATCCGGCCAACTGGCTGGCGGAAGATAACGGTGTCTGGCTGCCCGCTGGCACCTACGTGGTTCCGCCGGCACCGGCAAGTGTGCCAGGTAATCCCGCGTGGCCGGCATCCCGGCGGTCGACGGCGCTTCCGTCTTCCGCGCAGTCCATGACGCTCAACGGGGTCGCGGATGTCCCGTGTTATTACGTGCAATTCACTCCTCGTGGCACAACCGGCGGAGGTTATCTGCTGCTGACGGTTGGGCACGTGACGACCGGTTCCGTGGGTCCTGCCTTGACCCTGGATGATCCCGACAACGTGCGAGGGGTGCTGCTTCGGTCATCGGGTGCGCTCACGCTGATTAACAATGCGGAGGCGCTTGGACCATGAGCGGTTTTTTAGAGGCTGTCCGAAAACTGCCAGGATTTGGAGGGCGGCGCGCTGTCGCCGCCAATTTCCCGGTTTCTCGTTTTCTCGCTTTCACCCGGTCCACTCGCTGGCGCTCGCAGCCACTCCAGATTCGATCGGCGGCCTTCTCGCGACCACAAGTGGAGCGCCGTTCGTTTTCCCTGGTCGAGGTGGTGGTGGCCATAGGTCTTGTCGCGGTCTCGCTGGTGGCGATTCTCGGGTTGCTGGCGGCGACGACGCATTCGGCGGCGGAGCTGAGCGGCGCGCAGGGCAGCGCGTCTCTCGGCGGAAGCATCCAATCCGAACTCGATCGGCTGAAGGATTCCATCGGCCTGGCCGGGCTGGCCCGCCTCGTTCCGCCCAGCGGCTCCGCGGCACCGCTGCGGCTCGTGGGCACACGCGATGGCCTGCGCGTGCGTTGCGTTGACGCGGTGGATCCGGCGGCGAACCGGTCACTGGGCGATTCAGTCCTCCCCGGGATTGCCAACCGCGATCGCTATTTTCTGATCGAAGTGACCCGGCTGCCGGAGTGGGAAACGGCGGCCGATTCGGGCTTCGTCGTGGTGAATGCCCGCTGCTCGTGGCCGTACGAACTCCCGCTCGGACCAGCCACGTCCGGCGCCGCAGAGTACGACGCCGATCAGGCTCGGGAAGTTCCGGTCGGCGAACGCCACGTGGTGGTTCTGTTTTTCGCCGCGACACCATGAATAGAGAGATCCGACTCGTCGGGAATGGCTCTTGTTGTGTGGCCGCGAGCGCCAGCGAGTGGACAACCCAACCCGGATCCGCTCGCTGGCACTCGCAGCTACTTCCCAAACAAAGTTTTTCCCCGTCCGGCGCAAAACGCTGCTGGCCCGCGCACGGATTCACTCTCCTCGAATTGCTGCTGGCCGCGACCCTCACCGCGTTGGTGGCGGCGCTATTGTTGACGATCGTGTCGACCACGATGGATCATTGGAATCGAACCGAGGGACGGCTCCGGGCGGCCGCTGAGGCCCGGAACGGCCTGGAACAACTCGCGCAAGATTTGGAGGCGGCCATCTTCCGCGCGGACGGCAATGTGTGGCTGGCCGTGACGGTGCTTCCGGACACGGGCCGGTCCGGGCAGTGGCGCACGGCGGCGGCGGGCGCCCAAGGCAAGCCTGGGAACGTCCACCCAGGCACCCTCAATCTTGGAGCCTTGGCGTGGGAGGATGCACGGTTTGGCGTTGCCGGGGTCTGGCTGCGGTTTTTCACCACCAAGGCGGATACGGATGCAAGCGCCGCCGAACTCCCGGCTCCGGTCGCCGTCGGCTACCAGATCATCCGCCAGAACGTCACGTCAAGCGCCGCTGCCGAGCAGCATTATCTGCTGTTTCGAGCGGAGGTGCGCCGCACGAAAACCTCCGGCGGTGCGCCCGGCGTTTTCGAATCCGGTTATGACCTCGATCCCGCGGCAGCACCAGCGACGGCCTACATGACACCGAGTGGCACGGCGGGCGACCCGGGCAATCTTCTCCGGCCACCGCTTGGCTCGGCGTTGGTGGACAACGTCATCGATTTTGGTGTGCGGCTCTACGTGCGCGAAGGGGGAAACCTGCGCCTGGTTTTTCCGGCAACCGCCGCGCCCCTCGGCGGTGCGCCGGCGGGCGGCACGCCAGCCCAGACCGTTCCGCCGTCGACCGAGACGGAGCATCTGGCAAAGGCAGTCTCGCCGGCGGCCAACGATGCCTACGGTCACGCGTTTCCGAATATCGCCGAGGTCATGGTCCGGGTGCTCGATGACGAAGGTGCGCGGCTGCTGGCGGCCTATGAAGCGGGCCGGCTGCATTCGCCGACTGGGATATCCTCCGCTGACTATTGGTGGATTCTTGCAATGGCCCATTCGCAGGTCCTGACCCGCCGAGTTGCCATTGCCAGCCGCCCGCTGTAAGTCTCTGCGTTGGCACTGAGCAAAAGGTGGCGCGCGTGTCTGATGTCGCCCCGCTCAGGTAGTGCGCGTTGTCCTCAACGCGCTCCACCTTGACCGCATGATCCCAGCTGAGGATGCCTGGCGACGAAAAAACACAGAGTAGGAAGCCCGCTTGCGGGCGATTGTTTCCTCGAAATCTCGCGCAAGCGCGCTTCCTACAATTTGAATGGATACGGATCCATGCAGTCGGACCGCG
>PLOH01000054.1 GCA_003142955.1 Opitutia bacterium
GGCGCGGTGTGTAGCGGAGCGCTGGCGCTCGCCGCCGCCTTGCGGGCGCGCCGATCGATCGCCCGCTGGGCGTTTGTCGGAGGCATGGCGGTGCTGGCGGCCGAGAATGTTTTTACCGGCCTGAGTGCCACCGCCGGCTTCCCCGAAGAGGTCGAGATCCATTATTGGCAGATGTGGAGGCTCCTCGCGATGTCGGTGCTTCCCGGGGCCTGGCTGCTCTTCAGCCTGAGCTACGCCCGGGGAAACGCCCGGAGTTTTCTCGTCAAATCGCGGTATCTCCTCGCAGGCACGTTCCTCATCCCCATCGGGCTGGCGGTCTGGTTTCGCGATGAACTGGTAACGGCGGTGCAGCAGTCTTTGGCCGGCCGCTGGGTGCTGCGCCTCGGATGGCCCGGCCTCGCTTTGTACCTGCTTCTGCTGGTCGGCTCGGTGGGGGTGATGATGAACCTGGAGCGCACGTTTCGGGCGTCGGTCGGCACGATGCGCTGGCGCATCAAGTTCATGCTGCTGGGTGTCGGTCTGCTGTTCGTGGTTCGGATTTACACCAGCAGTCAGATTCTCCTGTTTCGCGGCGTCGATCCGTCCCTGGAGATTCTGAACTCGGGCGCTCTGTTGGTGGCGGCCTTGCTTATCCTGCGATCGCTTTTTCGCGCCGGTCATTTTGACCTGGATGTCTACCCCTCCCACGCCGTCCTCCAGAATTCATTCACGGTTGTGCTGGCGGGGATTTACCTGCTGGTGGTCGGCGTATTCGCCAAGATCGTCGTATATCTGGGGGGCGACACCGCCTTTGCGCTCAAGGCGTTTCTCATGCTGCTGTCGCTGGTGGTCCTCGCGGTCCTGCTGCAATCCGACCACGTGCGCCTGCACCTGCGGCGCTTCGTCAGCCGGCAATTTCAACGGCCCATCTACGACTATCGCACCGTGTGGCGAAGGTTCACCGAAGCCACCGCCTCGCGCGTGGAGCAGACCGATTTGTGCCGGGCGCTGGCCCGGCTGACCGCCGACATGTTTCAGGCCCTGTCCGTCACCATCTGGCTGCTGGACGATCGGAGTGAAAGCCTGATCCTCGCGGCCTCGACTTCCCTGTCCGAGACCCGGGGACGCGAGCTCGGGCCGCAAAAGGCGGAGACGAGCGCGGTGATCGGCTACTTCCGCGGCCATCCCGGACCGGTCGACATCGAGTCGAGCAAGGAGGACTGGGCCGCGGCATTGCGACGATGGCAGCCGAGTGAGTTTCCCCATGGAGGACACCGCGTCTGCCTGCCGCTGATCGATCGCGGCGAGGTGATCGGGGCGATCACTNNGGCGACCAGGCGGCCGCCAGCCTGCTCAACGTGCAGTTGGCGCAAAAGCTCCTGCAGGCTAAAGAGCTGGAGGCCTTTCAGACCATGGCGGCGTTTTTCGTTCACGACCTGAAGAATGCCGCGAGCACGCTCAACCTGATGCTGCAAAATCTGCCCGTGCATTTTGCCGATCCCGCCTTCCGGGAGGATGCGCTGCGGGGCATCGCAAAATCGGTCGCCCACATCAATCATCTCGTCGGCCGGCTGGGCCTCCTCCGCCCCGAGCTGAAGATCCAACCGGCAGAATCGGACCTCAATGACGTGGTGACCAACGCCATTGTTGGTTTGGAAAACGGGCCCGGCGCAGTTTTGCTCAAAGACCTTCAGCCGCTGCCGAGGATAACCCTCGACCGGGAACAGATGCTCAAAGTGGTGACCAACCTGGTGCTCAACGCAACGGAAGCAATATCCGGGCGGGGCGAGGTGCGCATTGCGACCAGTCAAAACAACGGCTGGGCCGTCCTCACGGTCGCAGACAACGGTTGCGGCATGACCCCCGAATTTCTCAATCGCTCGCTGTTCCGTCCGTTCCAGACCACGAAGAAGAACGGACTCGGCATCGGGATGTTCCAAAGCAAGATGATCGTGGAGGCGCACGGGGGCAGGATCACGGCGGAAAGCGAACCGGGCAAGGGCACGGTCTTTCGCATCTTCCTGCCCGTGCGGAAATCATTTCAATGAAACCCAAACTGCTTTTCGTGGACGACGACGAGGAGATCCGCACGCAGATGAAGTGGGCCCTGGGGCAGGATTACGAAATCCTGCTGGCCGGGGACCGCGCCGCCGCGATCGATCAATTTCATTCTCACCGTCCCGCCGTGGTTCTGCTGGACTTGGGTCTCCCGCCCCATCCCGCGGCGCCGGACGAAGGCCTCGCCGCCTTGTCCGAGTTGCTCGCCATCGACGGCCTGACCAAGATCGTTGTCGTCACCGGACAGGGCGAAAAGGAGATTGCGCTGCAGGCGGTCGGCGCCGGCGCCTATGATTTCCTCTGCAAGCCGGTGGAGATGGACGAACTCCGGCTTCTGCTGAAACGCTGCTTTCACATGGTCCACCTGGAGACGGAGTTCCGCGAGGCACAGCAGCGATTGCACGGAGATTCCTTCGAGGGAATGCTGGGGACCGATGTCCGCATGCAAGCGGTGTTCGACTCGATTCGCAAAGTGGCCACGACCGACGCCCCGGTCTTGATCTTGGGGGAAAGNNTGATGGAAAGCGAGCTCTTCGGACACGAAAAGGGCTCTTTCACGGGAGCGCACATTCAGCGGAAGGGGCGGATTGAGACCGCCGACGGCGGCACGCTCTTCCTGGACGAAATCGGAGAGATCCCCCTGTCGCTGCAGGTGAACCTGCTGCGGTTTCTCCAGGAACAACGGATTGAGCGGGTGGGCGGCCGGCATGAGATTCATGTTGATGCGCGCATCATTGCCGCAACCAACGCCGATCTTAGAAAAGGTCTGAGCGACGGCACGTTCCGCGAGGATCTGTACTATCGTCTGGCCGTCGTGCAGATCCTGATGCCGCCGTTGCGGGAGCGAAAAGGGGACATCCCTCTCCTGGCCCAATCGTTTCTGCAGCAATTCGCTGACCAGGGCGGAAAAACCGGCATTGCCTTCGCGCCGGAAGCCGTCCGCGCCATGCAGCAGCATTCCTGGCCAGGCAATGTCCGCGAACTGCAGAACCGCGTGCGCCGGGCGGTCATCATGAGTGGGGGCAAACGACTGAATGCCCCGGATCTCGAGCTGGATCACCCGACATCGCCGGCGTTGGGCGTTTCGCTCCGGGAGGCGCGGGACAGTTTGGAACGGGAGATGATCCGCAAGGCCTTGCGGAAGCATGGCGGCAAGATGACCGCGGCGGCGGCCGAACTCGCCATCAGCCGGCCCACCCTGTACGAGCTGATGGATAAGCTCGGCATCCAGAAATCGGAGCCGGTGCGCGAATAGCCGGAGGGTCGCGCCATTTCCCGAGGAGAATGCGGGCCACTGGCGCCTTCTCCTGTGGAAGACCGAGCATGTTGCCGAACTCTGGAATCAATGCGAGACGACGAGCTGGATGGGGACCAGCTTCCTGAATCTGAAGGACGACGCCCTGCTGCTGTTGCTGTGCGATCACGGGGCAAAGCACCAATGGAGCCGCACCAAGTGGTTGAGCGACGTCGCCGGTCTGCTCGCGCAAGAACGCAGCTTCTCGTGGGAAAACATCCTGGCGCTGGCTGACCGGTTTGACCTGGCGCTTGCCCTGGCCCAGGCCGGCATGCTCATGCGCTGGTTGTACGAAATACCGCTGCCGCAAGCTTGGCTTGGACTGGTCGCGAACGAAAAACGGTCCGTTCCTCTGGCGGCCCACGCAGTCGACGCCATGCTCTTGACCGAAAAAGAGCAGTTTGCGCTCCCCGCGAGGCTCAAGAATGCCGTTTAGCCGGTCCGCATAAGAAAGCGACTGCGCGGTCACGTGTCGCTGAGCTCCTGCTTGTTGTCGACCGACGAATTCAAGGAGTGCCCGCTGCCCGACCGCCTGTTCTGGCTCTATTTCCCCTTGCGGCCGCTGCTCTGGTTTTATCATCACTATATCAAGAGCAAGGCGTAACGGCGCCTTGCTATCGATTTCGGATTTGCCTTTCGAATCCCGCGGCGATGTTNNGTGTCGGCCGCCACGGGCGATGCCTTGGTGATGTTCAGCGTGGAAAAAGGCAGCTACTACGGCCTCAACGACATTGCCGCCGCCATCTGGAAGCGCATCGAGTCGCCGGTCGCCGTGGCAGCGCTCTGCGCCGATCTCGAGAAGGATTTTGATGTCTCACGGGACCGTTGCGAAGCTGACGTATTCGGTTTCCTTCAAAAGCTCGAAGCCAAGGGGCTGCTGCGCGTTGTGGAATAGCAAAACCAATTCGGATTTACCACGAAGACGCGAAGGCCCAGAGAAGCAATTCGAACGAAAAGCCTCCTTTGTGCCTCAGTGTCTCGGTGGTTCAAGATTGCCCCCTCAGATTCAATCGCGGCAGTGCCGCTCCAGAGTCCTTGAACTGCGCGATACAAAGCGATCAGCTCGACTTTTCGCGCAATAACTTTCCCGTGATGCAAACAGCGGTCTCGTTCGATCTGGTTGTCCGCGCAGCGGACATTAAGCAAGGCGCCTGGCCTGGACTCCATCATCCCCTAGCCCACATCCAACCTAAGTTATCAGCGTGGCTAAAGACGGCGCCTTGCTTATGAGCGCCATCTTCGGCCTTGTTTATCTGGATG
>PLOH01000017.1 GCA_003142955.1 Opitutia bacterium
CCGACATTCCTGGCAATCATCTGGTACAGGGGCAGAGCCGCCACCCGCCGGTAGCGGGCATGCACTTCGGGCGGCACTTCGATGATCCGCACGTCGCACGGACCTGTATCGTTTGGCCAGCGAAGCGCCTGCGCCAGCCGGTCGCGCCCGGCAGGAGGATTCCATTCGACGACGATCAGTTCCGAGGAGAGGTTGTGGCGCTTCGCCTGGCTGATCCAGGCATCCACGAAAACCTGCATTCGCCCTAACAGATTGCCGCCATGGTCGTCGTTGCGAGCCGTCACAACGACCGACAGGTAAGGCGCTTCCCGCGCCGTCGATGGCCGGCCAGCGCCCAAACTCTGGTGTGGAGAACACATAAACTACAGAGTAACGGTACCACTTTCCGAGATGCCAGTTGGCTGCCTAGATGGTCCCGCCAAGCAGTGTCCCGCCGTTGCCGTTCCGAGGTGTCACAAGGCGCAGCTCTTGGACCGGCAGTCGAACCGAAACACGCCTAATTCGTAAAAGCCGCCCCCAAATCGGGCGATGCGCTGAAAGTTCCGGTTCTCGAAGGGGTTGTAGGTCGAGCCAGGATTCTTGCGCTCAAAATCGTCATGGAAAAACACGATATCGGCGCGTGACATACAGAGAACCCCCGCGTGACCGTCGACAGCCGAACGGTCCAGCCACCAGATCCGCACATCACGGTGTCTCTTTACAAACTCCGGGACCCGCACGCCCACGGATTCGATCCATGCGCGGAAGCCGTCCTCATTAAGAGCAAAATACGATACCAGAAGATACGTGTCGGCAGGCGCATTTTTCGACAGCCAGAGGTTCATTTGCGAAATCTCATCGGTGCGCGACCGTGAGATGGTGAGGTACTCGTCCTCGTGTTGCAGCCTTGTCGCACATGCCCAGACTACGGCAGACGCCCATAGGGCCACAAATACGACCCGCAGCGACGAACGGCGGCATCGTCGCCCCAGCCAGCCGGCTGCCACACCCGCCGGCACAGCGGCTATGAAGCAAAGAAAGGGCAACCACGGGACAACGTGGTGTGGCCATAGCTTCATGTGCAAGGGATGCGCGAAGAAGCAGATCGCAGCCCCGCCCAGGAACGCAAGGTGAATAGTCTGGCGCCGCCAAAGCACGATCACAACCCCAGCGAGAAAGAGCGCCTGCGCCCAGCGCTCCGGGAAGGCCGCTGTAAAATAGTACGCACTCACGTGCCACCAACCTGCAAGCAGCCCGAGGTGCGAGAGTCCTGCATCGGTCCAATCGGAGTAAAACTGAATGCTTCGGAGTTGGTACTCGCCGCGCCAGAGAAATTCCGGATTTGACGACACAAACCCCACCATGAACCCGATGGCCGCGAGAACGGTACATGGATTGATGGCCGGCCAAATCCAACGTCGCCCCCTCTGGAACCTGTGCGCCAGCAGGAACAAAAACGCCCCAAGTCCGAGCAACAGCCACAACTCCGCGACAAACGCCTTGGCGCCGGGGTATTCCGCCTGGCCAGCCCGGCTCGTGAGCATCATCGTGTTCGTCAGCAAGTTCGCATTGATTATCTTGGCCTTAAAGGCGACGGCCACTAGTCCTCCGGCGGTCAAGAGAGCGGCGAGCGTCCCTCCTATTGCGTACAAAGCGTCGTATCTGGAGACTTCCAGAGAGGATAGTTTCTCCCGGTCGCGCAAGAAGAAAATCAGCAAAATCACCGGAAAGCCAACGAGCGCAAAATGGAAACGGGCTGCCATCGCCACTCCCGCCAGAAAGCCGGCGCAACCGTAGACTCCCGGCGTGCCCCGCCAACGCGAATAGAGAACGATCCAAATCGCAGCGAGGCATAGCATGAGTCCGAGGGACTCGCTGCGCGCAAAGGAGCTGTACTGGACCTGAATAGGCAGCGACGCGAATAGAAGAGCGGCCATGATTGCGGTCAGTACGCCGGCGCAACGGCGGAACAGATCGAAGGCAACAGTTACGGCGCCGACATACATGCACAGGGTAAGGGCCCGCATCAGCGTGAACACGCCTTGAATGTTCGCGAAAGCGAAGTCGCCCGGGTTGGCGAATTGCGTCATGCCCGCCAGCCGCTCCCCAGCCCACCACAGGACAGTTAGAACGCTCGTGAGGGACATAAAGGGCGTTCCCGGAATGTCGAAAAATGTCTGCGAGAGGTCAAGCCGCAATTGCCTAATCACCTCGTAGTAAAACACGACCTCATCGGTGTTAAACCACCAGGGTATGAACAGCGCCGGCCAGACGCGATGAATTATCCAAATCAGCACGAAACTCAGGCATATCCAANNCAGCCATCCGAAACCCCGCTGAAGAGCCGCTATTCAACGCGGCCCTTCTCCGTATTTGCGTCGCAAGAGGTAAACCGGAAAACCGGGTTCCGACTCACCACCCTACCGCGATCGGTGTACAGGCTGCCCTGTAAGAGATCTGCGAAACTGCAACTGTTCCCGAGATGGGGAACAATAAACCACACAGCCCGGATGGGCC
This sequence comes from Opitutia bacterium, assembly GCA_003142955.1. Lineage (GTDB taxonomy): Bacteria > Verrucomicrobiota > Verrucomicrobiia > Opitutales > Opitutaceae > Fen-1467. The sequence continues at coordinate 2,497 of PLOH01000017.1, forward strand.
GCGGATCACGGGCCGCCGGGCCTGGATTGCCAGAATCTAGGACTCGAACGGCAAGCCGCCGAACAACTGGAACTGGAGCTTCGTGTGGGCGCGAACGAAGACATCGCTAAAACGCGGCCAGTCACAGCGGTACGAAACCGCCGGTCTTCGCACAATCCTCCTTAGAAGTGAAGGCAATATTCTCGCATGGCGTCGTGTGGGTGTCAACCGGACTTGACACGGGGACGTGACACGGGGGAAATGCCCCACTGGCGCGCCTTGTACAACTGCGGACGGCGGGCACCGGTCTCGCGGGGGCGCCTCTATGCACCCGCTGACATCCTGGCGATGGTGGACGTCGATGCGCAGGACCCGCCGAAAGACCCCGCCGAAAGAGCTGATCCGCCTCACTACGC
>PLOH01000093.1:0-77653 GCA_003142955.1 Opitutia bacterium
TTTTGTCCAAAAAATGCCCGCTCGCCCCATCGCAGCCCTCACCTGACGAAAAACCGCCGCGCAGCCTGCTCCGTTCCTCCAATTTTTGGCACCAAATCTCCAGAATCAAATCGCCTGTGAAATATGCGGGCTAGGGCTGCCGCGGGCAGTTGAGCCCGGTCAGTGCCACCGTCGGCGTTGTGACCAGCCGGCGGAATTCATGGGATCGAGGATTTGAACCACGCCGGAACGGGTTTGCCGAGCATTTTTCTTTCGCCCTGCTGAAATTCGGCGACCTTGCGATACGGGCTGCTGAGGTCGTCATTGTCGAACACCAACACAAGCGGCAGTTCCTCTATAGCCGCTCGTAGGTTCGCGAGAGTGCGGGGGAAGCGGCTCGCGAGTTTCTCTGCCGGAACATCGTGTCCACCTTGCGAGATCCGCATCGCGACGCGTTCTTCTGAAACCTGGGCGGCAGAGATTCCGATATAGCAAAGGACGACACTATACCCCGCGGTGGCTGCGTCTTTCAGGAAGGCCACCTTGTCGCCGACCGGATCGGAGAAAACGGTTTCGAAGACGAAGCTCTCCCGTTGTTTAACGAGTTCGCGGCGAAGCGAGTTGGCGATCTTGGCCGCCTCATAGGAATTGAGTCCGAGTCCGCGGGCGATCTCGTCGGCGTTCACAAAACGCAACCCAGCCTGCCGCAGAAAGGCGTTGAAGAATGTCGTCTTGCCCGCGCCGTTCGGTCCCGCGATGGCGATGATGATCGGCCGAGCATCGAGCAACGGATGCATCGTGGCTATTAGCGAGCAGGCGTTGGCTCAAACCGACGGTTGACGAAACGACCTGCCGTGCGCTTGCCGTCCTCGTCGATGCGCACGAGCACGCCTGGTCGTTTCCGATCGGCTTCGTAATGGGGGTAGGGCCGCGTGTTGAGGAAGTTGGCGACGCGCTCTGTGCCGGCAGGCGTGCCGACTTCGGCCAGGCAGGCGGACAGTGGCCTCGTCGCCCCGGCTCTTCGCAAGGCGAGCACGTCAGGAAGTCGCATCAATGGCTCAATGGCACGCCCCAGTCCGGCCCAGAATTCAATCTGACCGGCGATCGAACGCTCGGCCACCTCACTGGTCAGGCGGGCATCCAGGACAAGACTGTCGGACAGTTTAACCGGCTGGCTCATGCGTAGACGGTAGCAAAATGCTACCTTGCGTCAAGCCTGGATAGGTCCTTTGAGTCCAAGGACAAATCATCTCTCGGGGAGTCCGGTGAACATGCAATTGCTGGCAATTCTCGTCGTGCGCTCGCGAACCGATTGGTGTGCGGGTGGAGGAAGCCCGCTGGCGGGCGATCATCGGTCGCCAGCGACCTTCCTAATGCACGATCCCGGCTGAAGCGCGCGTTCAGCCCGCTGGGTCAATTGCCCGCGATCGCGGCGACCTGACGGGGATCAACGGACGCCTGCCGCGGGACTGGCGACCGGACTCGAGTCAGCGCCAAAACGGCGGGCAAACTCCTCCGTCCGCGCAATATTGCGCTGGACCGCCTCGAGGTACGCATTGGGGCCAGTGGGATAGGGATCGGCGAGGAAGCGATACACCCCGCCATAGTCGCCGTTGAGTCGGGGCAGCACGAAATGCTCCCAAAATGCGGGCGTCTTGGCGATGAGCTCGCTGGGGCTGCGAAACTGGCGCTTTTCCTGGGGAACATTGAAGAAATTGTCCGACTCCTCAAACTCGGCGTAAAGGAACGGCAGTTCGTCGACATAATCGTGAGCGGCCATCTGGCCCAGCAAATCGGCCGAGGCCAGCGCACAGCCCAGGAAACTCTCGCTCTCGTTGGCGAACCGGAGGTGTTTAATGTCGCTGCGCGGGCCGGTGCAGCGGATGGCGTTCTCGACGATGTCCACCTCTTCATTCGTGAAGCCGACCGTCGGCAGATAGCTGGCGGCGAAGGCACAGCTGCGGATGACGTGGACGAACGTGAATTTCGCGCCGGTTCCATGGTGGTCGGAACGCAATTTCAAGTATCCGGTGTCGTGCAGCAGTACGGCCGCAATTCCAATCTCGATCTGCCGTGCGGTGAGAGTTGGCAACGCTCCGACGCGGGTACGTCCCGCAATCAGCTCCAGCATGCAAAGCGCCGCCTGCAACGTATGCTCGCAGTCATGATATTTCGTGTCCAGCGGCAGGTAGTCATGATAGCGACCGCAAAACATGTTTTCGATATCCCGGAATAGTCCGTCTATGACTGCGGTGTTCGCCTGGGGATGCGCTTGTCTGAGAGTCGCTTGCGCTACAGCAGCCACGGCCTGGGGATCCTTGGTATTGACGTGGGGGAACATTGTTTGGCGGGAAATATAAGGAAAATCCTTTAGGCTTAATGCCAATTATAAGCAACAAGATCAAACGCATCTTAATTCCTACTGCAAGGGGAATCTTCCGGCTTTTCAAGATGCCTGATTGCAGTAGCCTCGCCGTCGATGATTTTGGGTCTGACAGGTGGAATAGGCTGTGGAAAGACGACTGCGTTGCAGCTGTTTGCCAGGCACGGCTTTTGCCTGATCAACTCCGATGTCATTGTCCGAACGGTTATTCTCACGGATCGAATGATTGTCGACGCGGTTCGCGGCCAATTTGGAACCGATGTGATTACTGCCGCTGGGAAAGTGGATCGTCAACAACTTGCTCATCGCGTTTTTTCGGACGAGGCAGGCCTGCGCTGGCTGGAAAACCTTATTCATCCCCGCCTGTTTGAGCATTGGAAGACGGCGTTCGCAGCCGCTCTGGGAAGATCGTGGGTCGTGGAAGTTCCGCTGCTCTTCGAAAAAAGCCTCCAGAATTGGTTTGATTTCACGATCTGTGTCGCCTCTGATCCCCACGTACAACTTGCCCGGCTGGAGCAGCGCGGACTTCCTCCATCGCTCGCCCGACAACGGATTTCCAAGCAACTGCCTTTGACGCAGAAGATTAAGTTGGTCGATTTTGTTTTGTTAAATGACGGCTCGACCGGTTTTCTGCGGGCGCAGGTAGAGACGTTGGTTAATTCGCTTTCGACCCTTTGACCCTTCGCGCTCCGGCGGAAAGACTGCTTTCGCAGTTTCAAAAGGCCAGTTGTCCACGCATCCATGGAACCTTCTCAACAACCCGGTGACGACCAGCTCCCCGCTGAGTCGGGCGTGCCAGGCGCCTCGGATCAATCCACTCCAGACGATTCTGCTGCCAAGAGGCCGGTCCGCCGTCGCTCCCGGTTCTACCGGACGAAAGCCGCCGTGGTAGTGATGCCGGCTCCCGAGTCGGTTGCGGAATCCTCTCCCACGCCTTCGCCGGAGCCGGCCCCGTCCGCCGCGAGGATCGAGTCGCGCGAGACCGTCGCGCCGGCCCAGGAGCCGCCGGCTTCTCCCCCGCCTCCGCCGGTCGGAAACTCATCGGCGAACACGGAAGCGGAAAGAGCGGAAACTCCGGATTCCTCCGGGGGGGGCGACCACGGCGGCGGATATTCACCGCAGGGCGGCGGGTACGATCCTTATTTCTACAAAAAGGGAAAGCGGCACAAGCGGAAACGGGGCAAGCACTGGTTGGGTGGGCCGCAGGGCGGCCCGCAGGGAGGCAACCAATATCCACCGCAGCCGCCTCCGCCCAGCTTTGCCCCGGCGTTTGGGGATCTGCCCGACCCCTCCCGTTTTATCGACCTGGCGGCGCTCGATGCCATGGCGGGCGCTCTGGCCTCGGGCGGCGGCGAACCGGTCAATCTGGAGGTGTTGTATGGGCTGGGCCTGGCCGATCTGACCGCGGCGGCGCGGGGATTCGGGGTCGTCGTCGACGGCGCCCCCAACCGCCGGGAACTGCTGGCCGCCATCTTCCAGCTGACGGGCGCGACCAAGCGGCCGGTGACGGATCACGGCTGGCTCGACCTGACCGACCGGGGCCACGGGTTCGTGGTGCACAAGGCGGTCAACTATCGCTTGTATCCGGAAGACCCATACGTGCCGGAAAGCCTCATCAAACGCTACGGCTTGAAACGGGGGCACGAACTCGAGGTCCAGGTGCGCGCCCCGGAAGGCGCGGAGCGCTGCCCGGTGGTCGTGCAGATCCACCAGGTGATGGGGATGAAGCCCGAGGAGATTTCGAAGGTCATCGCCTTTGAGGAACTGGTTCCGTATTATCCGCTCCAGCGCATCCTCCTGGAGGTGCCCGACCAGAAGGATGTGTCGATGCGCGCGGTCGATATTCTTACTCCGGTCGGATTCGGCCAGCGCGGGCTGATCGTGGCGCCGCCGCGCACCGGCAAAACCGTGCTGTTGCACAACATGGCGAACGCGATCTCCACGAACAGTCCGGAGACCACCCTCATCATCCTGCTGGTCGACGAACGTCCCGAAGAGGTCACCGATTTTCGCCGCCACACGAGAGGCGAGGTGGTCAGTTCCACGTTTGACGAGACCCCGCAGAGCCACACGCATGCCGCGGAGATGGTCATCGAGAAGGCCCGGCGGCTGGTTGAGCTGGGCCGGCACGTGGTGATCCTGCTTGATTCGATCACCCGGCTGGCGCGCGCCTATAATGCGCTGGCCTCGAACAGCGGCAAGATCATGACCGGCGGCATGGAAGCCACCGCGCTGCAGAAGCCGAAGCGGTTCTTCGGATCGGCGCGCAACATTGAGGGCGGTGGCAGCCTCACGATCATGGGCACGGCGCTGATCGACACCGGCAGCAAGATGGACGAGGTCATCTTCGAGGAATTCAAGGGCACGGGCAACATGGAGCTCCACCTCGATCGCGATCTGGTCAACAAGCGCATTTTCCCGTCGCTCAACATGGAGCGCAGCGGCACGCGCAAGGAGGAGCTGATCTATCATCCCGACGAACTTCTGCGCATCTATTCGCTGCGGCGCGCCATGCAGGGCATCCCGCCGGTCGAGGCGATGGAGATGCTGATCACCCGGCTCAAGAAGACCCGGTCCAACGCCGAGTTCCTGCTCAGTCTCAACCGCTAACCGTGAGGCGGCGCGTCTCCGCGCCGCCTTCGCCTGCTGGCCGTGCACGCCTCATCCCCCGTGCCAACTGCCGAAGAATCCGACCATCCGTTCGCTCTCGCCACCGGCGAAGACCTCCGCCGGGCTGTTCTGCCTGCCCTCGATCCGGCGGTCGCCCCGGCAGAGGAAACCCTCCCGGCAGTCCGGGCTCACAAAGGGGAGGATTTTGCCGTTCGGCCGGGCGACGATGCGATGGAGGAACCTGGAACAGTCCATTCCGGGCCAGCCGACGACGGCGCGCCCGTCATCCGCCTGGTCGAGTCCATCATCGGCCAGGCGCTGTCGCGCCGGGCCTCCGACATTCATCTGGAACCGCTCGCCGGGCGATTCCGCGTGCGCTATCGGATCGACGGGGTCCTGCAGCCGGCCGACGATCTCCCGCGGCATTTGCAGCGACCGGTGGTTTCCCGGTTCAAGATCATGGCGAACATGAACATCGCCGAGAAGCGTCTCCCGCAGGATGGCCGGGCCCGGGTCAGCCTTCAGGCGCGGACGGTGGATCTGAGGATTTCGTCGCTGCCGGCCGTGCACGGAGAGAGCCTGGTGTTGCGCTTGTTGGAGCCGGAGCAAATCCATCTCGGCGTGGCGGAGCTCGGATTGGATGGGGCCGACCAGAAGACGCTGGCGCGGTTGCTCACGCTGCCCGATGGCATCGTGTTGGTGACCGGCCCCACCGGCTCGGGCAAAACGAGCACGCTCTACGCCTGCCTGCATGACCTGAACAAACCTGACCGCAAGATCATCACGGTCGAGGATCCGGTGGAGTATCAGCTCGCCGGAATCAACCAGGTGCCGGTGCAGAGTGAGGTGGGGATGACGTTTGCCTCGGCCTTGCGCGCCATCCTGCGGCAGGCGCCGAACATTGTAATGGTCGGGGAAATTCGCGACCGGGAGACGGCCGAGATGGCCATCAACGCCGCCCTGACCGGACACCTGGTTTTCAGCACCCTGCATACCAATGATGCGCCGGGAGCCGTGACGCGCCTCTTCGACCTCGGGGTGAAGCCTTTCCTGGTCGCTTCGGCGTTGCGTGCGGTCGTCGCCCAGCGACTGGTGCGCCGCCTTTGCCCCCGCTGCCTCCAGCCCCGAGGGGCGGCGCCGACCGCTGCCGCTGGCGAAGCCGGTTGGCCCCAAAAAGCCGCCGGAGCGGCGGCGTGTCCCGCATGCGGAGGCACGGGCTATTCGGGTCGCGTGGGCATTTTCGAGTTTCTGACAATCAGCCCGGCGCTGCAGCAGCTGATCTACGAACGGGCCGGCGTGGCGTTGGTTCGACGACAGGCGCGCGCCCAAGGCATGTGCACGCTCCGGGAGGACGGCCTGCGGAAGGCGCGGGCCGGCCTGACCACGGCGGCGGAGGTGCTGGGTGCGACCGTGGCATATGCGAACGAAGCATGAATCCGCCGAGGAGGCGTTTTTTAGAATGACGCCGGCCGAAACCGGGCTAGGATAGGGACCGCACCTCAGTTCGCGCCAACCGGAGAATCCCCCATGAGCTACGAAATGAATGACCTGCTTGAGATCGTCGTGGAGCAACACGCGTCAGATCTCCACTTGCAAGTGGGCCAGGCGCCCACGCTGCGCCTCAGCGGCAGCATGACGCCGGTGGATGGCCCGGCGCTGACGCCGACCGATACCGAAAGTCTCATGCTGGCGATCACGCCCGATGCGCATGTCCAGAACGTGAAGCTCAACGGCGGCACCGATTTCGGGTTTGCCTACCGGGACAAAGCGCGTTTCCGCGTGAGCGTGCTCAAGACCAAGGGGAACTACGGCCTCGTGCTGCGGCAGATCCCGAATAAGATGTTCGGGCTGCGCGAAATTGGCCTGCCCGACAAGATCAAGGAACTGCTGTACCGTCCGCGCGGACTCATCGTCGTCACGGGCCCAACCGGTTCCGGCAAGAGCACGACGCTCGCCTCGATGATCAATTACATCAACGAGAACCGCGAGGGCCACATCATCACGATCGAGGATCCCATCGAGTACTACCACGATCACAAGCGCTGTATCGTGACTCAGCGCGAGATCGGGGTGGACGTGCCGAATTTCTCCGAGGCCATCCGCCGCGCGCTGCGTCAGGATCCCGATGTGATCCTCGTTGGTGAAATGCGCGACCTGGAGACCATCGAGGCTGCCATCAGCGCCGCGGAAACCGGACACCTGGTGTTCGCCACGCTGCATACCAATGGAGCCGCGAAGACCATTGACCGCATTGTCGATGCGTTCCCGGCGACCATGAAAGACATGATTCGCACGCAGCTGGCCAGTTCCATCCAGGCCGTCCTTTCCCAAGTGCTCTGCAAGAAAATCGGTGGCGGCCGCATCAGCGCTTTCGAGATCATGCTCAACACCACCTCGATTGCCTCGCTGATCCGCGAGAACAAGACTTTCCGCATCAACTCCGACATTCAGACCGGCGCCTCGCTCGGGATGATCACGCTCGATGCCCACCTCATGAGCCTCGTCAACCGTGAAATGGTCACGGCAGATGAAGCCCTGGACAAGGCGCAGGACGCGGTGGTGATGCGCGAAAAGCTGATTCAGATGGGTTACAAGCTGCGGGAACTGTAGGCGAGGCCGCCGGCGGCCGGACCGTTGCCAGCCGCCGGGACGCGGCGCGATTTTTCACCGTCACCTCCCCGATGTACGAAGGCCACGATCAGGCCGTCGCCGTGTTTTTGCGCGAATCCGGCCGCGTGTCAGCGGCGACGTTGAGCCGGCTGGGCGAAACCATCGCCGCGACCTGCGAGCCGCTGGCTGAGGCGGTCGTTCGCCGCGGGCTCGTCGAACGAGCAGAATTCCTTCGCGGCGTCGCGACCCACCTGGGCATGCCCTGTCTCGAGGAACTTCCGCAGGCACTATCTCCCGCGGTCGCGGCCATGGTGCCGGGGGATCTGGCGCGGCGTTTCCGCGTGATCCCATGGCGGGAGGGACCGGCCGCTCTCGAGCTGGCTGCGGTCGATCCCTTCGCGGCCGGACTGGCGGGCGAGCTGTCATTTGCGCTCGGTCGCGAAGTGCAAATCGTCGTGGCGGATCCGGCGAGGATCGCCGAGCTTCTGAGGATCCATTACGCCGGACCCGCCTCGGCCAAGGACGGAGAAATGCGGGAACGCGGCGGCCCGGTCCGGGACGGCGCGAGCGAGCATCAATCCGCGACGAGCCACCTTGAGCGTCAGGCGTCAGAGACGCCGGTGGTGCAGTTGGTGGATTCCGTGCTCCGCCAGGCAATCCGCGACCATGCGAGCGATATTCACTTTGAACCCTTCGAGGGTGAATTCCGCGTTCGTTGTCGGGTCGATGGCACACTGCGCGAGGTGGCGGCACCACCGCCGGCGCAAGCGCCCGCGGTGGTGTCGCGATTAAAGGTGCTGGCGGGGCTGAACATTGCGGAGCGACGCCGGCCGCAGGACGGCCGCATTCATTTTCCAGTCGAGGATCGATCCGTCGATCTGCGGATTTCGACGCTGCCGACGCAGGCCGGCGAAAGCGTGGTTTTGCGGGTGCTTGACCAGACGTCCGCGCCCGCGACGCTGGCGGAACTGGGCCTGCCGGGCCGCGCGGAGGAGGGCGTCCGGGAGATCCTGCAGCGACCCGATGGTTTGCTCCTGGTGACCGGCCCCACCGGCTCGGGCAAGACGACGACGCTCTACGGCTGCCTTCGCGTCATCAATTCCCCTGAGTTGAAGATCCTGACCGCCGAGGATCCCGTGGAATATGAGATCGAAGGCATCACCCAGCTGGCGGTGAATCCGGCGATCGGACTGACGTTTGCCTCGGCATTGCGCTCGTTTCTCCGGCAGGATCCTGACGTGCTGATGGTTGGCGAAATCCGGGATCTGGAGACTGCTGGGATCGCGATTCAGGCAGCCCTGACCGGACATCTGGTGATGAGCACACTGCATACGAACGACGCGGCGGGCGCCGTGACCCGGCTGATCGACATGGGCGTCGAGCCTTTTCTACTGGGCGCCACGCTGGAGGCCGTGCTCGCGCAACGCCTGGTCCGTCGTATTTGCCCGGCCTGCCGCGAAGCTGCCGATGTGCCCTCGGATCTCCTCGCGGAATGGGCGCCGAAATTCGGGATGGGCTTGGAAGCCAGAGTTTTTCGCGGACGCGGCTGTGCCGCCTGCCGGGGAACCGGCTACAAGGGCCGGGTGGGGATTTTCGAATGGTTGCGAATGACCGAGCCCCTCCGGGAACGGATCCTGGCAGGCGTGCCGGCGGCCGACCTGCAGCGGCTGGCTGCGGAACAAGGCATGCAAACACTGCGCGCCGCCGGTCTCGGCGCCATCCTCGACGGTGTCACCACCGTGGAGGAAGTGATGAGACTTTTTTGAGCCGCGGTGGCACGGATTATTCCCTCCGCGAAAAACTCTCCAACAAAGCGGGCGGCTTTGGTTTGGGGAAAATCGGCTGGTTAGACATGATTCTATGGTGGAAAAAATTATGTAGTATCCATCCGATTTTCCCCGAACGATTAAGAGCAAGAGAACGAGAACGTCCCTGATTTCTCCGCAACGATTCATCATCCATTGAGACCGCACGCTCAGCGGGCCTGGGACACTGCCTTGTGACTTCGATCCTCCATGACCGCCTTTGCCTACACCGCCATTGAAGCGGCGACCGGCCGCGCGACCACCGGGAAGCTGGAGTGTTCGAGCGAGGAGAAGGCCATCGCCGACCTCAAGGCGCGCGGTTTGTGCCCGACTGGAATGTCGGAAGTCAAACCATCGGGTGGGGCGGCCGCCGGAGTGGCCCGCGCGAAGCCTCGCCCCGCAAAGGAGAGCGGACAGTCCTGGCGATTTCGGAAAGCGGTCGGCAAGCCGGAGCGGATGGTCTTCACGCGTCAGCTGGCTGCCTTGGTTGGCGCGGGGATGCCCCTCGTGCACTCACTCGACCTGCTCGCGCGCCAGGAGCGGAATCCAGCCTGGCGGGAGGTCATCGCGAGTCTCGCAGACGCCATCCGCTCCGGCGGCACGCTGGCCCACGGCCTGCTGTGCCACCCGAAAATCTTTGACCGTCTCTATGTCGGCATGGTCACCGCCGGCGAATCCAGCGGCAAGATCGAGGTCGTTTTGGAGCGGCTCGCCCACCACCTGGAGAAGAGCGGACGCATCGAGTCCCGCGTGCGATCCGCCATGGTCTATCCGCTCGTAATCATGGCGGTGGCGATCGCGATTGTGGCCGCACTGATGACCTTTGTCGTCCCAAGATTTGAGAAGATCTTCCTGAGCGTGCTCAAGGGCGCACCGTTGCCGGCGCTCACGAACGGCGTGTTGAGCGCGAGCCGCGGCGTACAGCATCACTGGCTGTTGATCCTGGGGACGGTGGTTCTGGCCGGGACCGGCGGACGATGGCTGGGTCGCTGCGCCCCGGGAGCGCGGATGTTCGACCGGGTGAAGCTGCGGCTTCCAGTGGTAGGTGATCTCCTGCTCAAGACGGCGGTGGCGCGATTCAGCCGGACGTTGGGCACGATGCTGATGAGCGGAGTGCCCATGCTCGAGGCCCTCCAGCTCGCGCGGGAAGCGTGTGGAAATCTCATCCTGGCGGAAACCGTCGAGGGCGTTCGCCGGCGGGTGCGGGAGGGGGAAAGCGTGGCGCAGCCGCTGGCGGCCGGCGGGGTGTTCCCCGTCGTGGTGGCCGGAATGGTGGAGGTGGGCGAAGAGACGGGCACGCTGCCGACGATGCTGGGCCACGTTGCGGACATGTACGACGAGGAGGTCGACCAGGCGGTGACCAGTCTGACGAGCTTGATCGAACCGGTGATGATCGTCTTCATGGCCGGCATCGTTGGGACCATCGTGATCGCGCTGTTCCTGCCCATCATCCGCATCATTCAATTGATGACCTAGGAGCGGGTCGGGCTTCGCCCGCTCGCTCCTTACAAACGGCGGACGCCGTTTGGGACGGGCTTGTGCGTTGCAGTGCGATCCTCGGTCGCAAGCTACCCCTATCTAGGAAACAGCACTTGAATTGTGGGCGCGAGCGCCAGCGAGTGGATTCGGAAACAAACGTCGGCTCTCTGGCGCTCGCCGCTGCGCGGTGTTGGACGTTTCTTCCCGTCCGAAGCAAAACGCGTTTTGCCGTGGAGGCTGCAGCTTTTGGCTGAGACAGATGTTCGATTGAGACGCGTCGCCCTCGTCGCGTCTCCAAAACAACCGATGTCGTAGGGCGGGGTCGCCGGACCCCGCCGCGTTCGGCGAAACGGCGGGATGCGGCGATCCCGCCCCATATCCAATTGCACCGGCGGCTCAGCAGCCTGTCCGGCTCAAAGGCGGACAGGCTAAGGCATCCAGTACGTCCTGCACGCTGATGTCAGTGAGCGTCGTGCCGCGGCGAATCACACGCATGCCGAGGCCGGGCGGCGCCCACATGGCGGGATCGGTGGGCCCAAACAGAAGCACCCCGGGCCGGCCCACGGCCGCTGCCAGGTGGCTGACACCGCTGTCGTGTCCGAGGAAGAGGCGGCACCGCCGGAGCGCGGCGGCCAGTTCGGGCAAGGGAAGACAATCGGCCATCTCCCGGTGGTGGTGCGGCGGCGAAGATAGCGGCGCCAGCATGGGCGCAGTCCAGCGCGCGCGCTCCGCTTCACCGAGTACCAGCAGGATCGGTGCGTCCAGTCGGGCCATCAGTTCCCGCCAGCGTTCGTCCGGCCAGTTCTTGGCGGCCGAGCCGCTCCCCGGATGAATGGCGATGGCGGCTTGCCGCGAATCGAGAACGGATGGAAAAACATCAGCGGTTGTGGCGCCAGGCGCAGCCAGTTCCTTCTCAAAATCGCCCGGGTTGACGGGTTCGCCCTCTGACGGTTTTAGGGAAAACGGCAATTGGCTCCGAAAGTCTTCGGTCGTCAGGCCGAGGGATCGCAGCGGCTGGCAAAAGTGGCGGCCGGCAGGGGCGATCGTCGGCACCGCGGTTCCGGCAAGATACGTCTGGCCGCGACGCAGGGGAAACCGACCGGCCAGCGTTTGATCTGGATCAGGCCAGTAATTGAGCACCAGGTCGAAGGATCCGAGCCAGTTGGCGAGCGTTGACGGGAGCGGCGCGGGGGCGAACAGGGCGCTCCATCGCGCATCGTGCTGGGAATGCGCCGCGTCGAGATAGCCGCCCAGCACACCGAGTCCGGCCGCCGGGGCATGTCCGACCAATTCAATCCATGCGGCCGGCCATTTCGTCCGCAACAGTCGGAGCGCGGGCAGGGTGACCAGGAAATCGCCCAACGCCCCGCCCCGCAATACGAGAATCCGCGCGATCACTCGGCCGGCTTTTCGGACGCGGCCGCCTTCCGGTAATCCGCCAGGTGCAGGGTGGCCACGCCGAACTTCAGCTTGAGCTGCATCTGGACGGGCAGCTTCTGGCCCTTCTGCGAAATCCAGACCTTGATCTCGCCGCCCCGTTTGAAAATGCCCTTGGGATTCTCCTCCATCCGCGGCACGAGACCCAGCGTCTGGAATCTGCCGAGCGGGGTCCAGATCTCGTCGTACCCCTCGGCGTAAAGGGCGAGCGGAAAGAACTCATTGCCGAAACTGACCAGCACCGGCCGTTTCTCGCCCGGCTGGAGGTTCCAGTTGCGGGTGTCCACCAACGCGCTGATCAGATCGATCGGATCGCCGGGTGGAATCGGGACTTGGGCCGTGCGACTGGGGTGGGCACGGTCAACGTACGAGGCGATCTTCCGCGCATAATCAAAGGTCGTCTCGTTGTCGGTGAAATGCTCGCCGTCAGAACCCTTTTCGCGGACGAGCAGCAAGCGCCCAGTTGCCTGGTCGATGACGCCTTCGGCATGGTTGTTGTAAGAGTAAAATCCGCGGACGAGGCCGTGGGTGGCGGTGTCCGTGGTGATCCGGAAGACTTTGGCGCCGTCCGCGCCTTTTTCTTCGTGGGCCGAAATCACGATCTCACCGGCGTGGAAGAAGACGCCCCAGGACACGCGGTAGGTAAAGGTCTCGCCGTCGCTGAAGGCGGTGAAGGGGCCCGGATTGGCGGACAGGACAGGAACGGCAAACATCGCGTACGCGAGGGAGCGGAGGATGACAGATGGCGCAAAACGCATGGAGTGGAACAACAATGACCGCAGGAAGCCCTGCAAGTGCGGACTCTGAAAGTGTTTTTAGCAGAAGTTAAGGCAAGGAACTTCGTGGCTTATCATAACACTCTGGCGGACGACCGGTTGGATTGGATCGGGCAGACGGCCAATCTCAGCCCAGCCCTAATTCGAGCTGATTGGCCGCGCCCAGGGCCCACGCCTCGATGCCGCGGGCGCGCAACGTCCCGGCGAATTCCCGGGCAAAGCCGTGCACGGTGTAGACCAGGCGCGGTTGCACCCGATTGACGAACTCCAGGAGATCGGGATAGTCGGAGTGGTCTGACAATGGGAAAGCGGCGTCGCATTGGTAACGGTAGATTGCCCCGGGATCGAGCGCCCAACCGGTGACTGCGGCGACCCGGCGCTTTGGCAGAGCCTGAATAACGGTGGCACGGCTGGCCGACGGAGGACAGATCACCACGTGCCCGGCGACCGAGGAACCGTTGAACAAACAGTAGGGCGGAAACTTCACCCCCAATTCCTCATAGATTTGCGTGAGCTTGAACGCCGACGAGTGCATCATTATCGGCAGTTGGGCGGCGGCGAGGCCAAGCAACAGTTCCTGGCTCTTGCCGAGGCTGTAGGCGGCAAGGATGGGCGTGACTCCATCGGCCAGGGCTTCCCGGCAAAATTCTCCGATGGCGGCGAACACTTGCGCGGCGGGCGGAAACACGTACCTCGGCAAACCGAACGTGGTTTCCATGATCAAAACGTCGGCGTGCGGTGTAGCGCAAGGTTCAGCCGACACGCCGGCGCGCAGCTGAAAGTCTCCGGTGTAGAGAAGGGTCCCGTGGCGTTCGTGGGCGAGCAGGCATTGCGCTGAACCGAGTACGTGACCCGCGGGATGAAGGGTGACCGTCGTGTCGGCACTGAGCAGTTCCGCGTGCCCGAACGGCAGGACGTGTTCCATGCGGGCGCCGGCGAGGCGCGCGCGCAAAAGGCGGGTGGTGGCGGCGGAACAAATGATCTCCCGATGGGCCGCAATATGGTCGGAATGGGCGTGCGAGACGAACGACCGGCCGACCGCAACCTGGGCATCGAGCCACCAGCCGGTTTGCGGCAGCCACAATCCGCGGCGTTGTTGAACGTCCCATGGCATGAGGACCAACCGGCAGCAGGTGATTCGTGTTCCGGCTCAGGGGGCGCGGAAATACTTCCGTCTGGCCAGGCGCCAGGCGGTGACGAAGAACGCGGTCAACGGGATGGCAAACACGAGGCCGACCATGCCGCCGAGCGCCGTGCCCCAGAAAAAGATGGCAAAGATGATCACCACCGGATGGAGCCCGGTGCGGTCCCCCATGATCTTCGGTGTCAGGAACCAACCTTCGATGCCTTGGACAATGATCTTCACCAGCAGCACCAGGCCGACCAGCGCCCAACCACCGTCCGGCTGAAAGAAGGCGAGCGGCAGCGCCACCGCCAGCCCGACCACGGTACCGAGGTAGGGCACGATATTCAGGACGCCGAGCGCAAGGCCGATCACGAGCCCGAATTTTAGTCCGACGAGCGAGAAACCCAATGCGAGCAGAACACCCATGATGAGTCCGATCAAGATCTGGCCGCGAAAGAAGGAAACCACGATCCCGATGAACTCCTGGACCAGGAACACCACGTCGGCGCGAACGTCGGGACTGAGAAAGGGCAGATGATCGGCCAGCTTGGAAGCCGGCTCATTGCGCGACAGCAGGAAAACGAACAGGTAGATCGGAAAGACCGCGACCGCAGAGATAAAAGAAAACACGACCAGCGCGCCCTGGCCCGCGGCCCGCAGGGAGGGCAGGGCGTGCGCCACCAATTCCTGCAGCTCCCGGCTCAGCGCTTCCGGTGTGTTCGGCACGGTCGACTTGCCGAGGTAGTGCTCTTTCAGCGCGATCCAGTCAGGATAGTGTTGTTGCGCATAGCCCTCGACCCGTTCCGCGAATCCGGGAAGATAGCATACGAAATCCTGGAACTGCCGGAAAAGGGGAGGAAGCACCAGCAAGCTCAGCCCGCCGGCCGCAATCAGGAACAGACCATAGAGCACGATCACCGCGGTGAGCCGGCGCTGGCGGAGACGTTTTTCGACCAGGTCCACCGCCGGCCGCAGAATGAGCGCGACGACACCCGCCAAGGCAACGGGCCAGAGCACACCCGCAAAGCGCCCGACCAGCCATGACAATGCCCAAACGACGGAGACGAGCATCGCAACGGTCGTTAGGAGCGCCAAGAGGGCAACGGCAAACCCCACCAGTTTTCGCTGGCCCACGGTCAAGAGGCGGGATTCGGGAACCGTCATGCAGGGAAATGTTCGCCCCCTTCCGTCCTGACGCAAAGGAAAACAAAACTCGGGCTATAGCTCGTCGTCGTTATCGCCAAGCCCCAGACGGAGGCGGATATCGGGCCGTTCAGCCAATTCGTCGAGCAGTTCATCCACGTCGAAGCCGGAAACGACGAAGTCGCCGCAGACAAACGTGGGGACGTCGCCCTGTTCAGTCACTTCAATCATCCGTTTCAGGTCGGCCCGGCTGCTGGAAACATCGCGGATCTGGACGGGAACACCATGGGTCGAAAAGAATGCCGCGGCGGCGCGGCAGTACGGGCACCCGCGCTTGATGTACAAGACCGGGTCAGCAATCATGAGATTCAGTCTAGCCGTTCGTTGGTAACACGCAAGAACCTAGAAAAGAGAACGTCAGCCGGGCTCCCCAGCCCCATCCGCCCCTTCACCGTCGCCGCCGCCACCCGGCAATCCCGCCGCTCCACCTGCCCTGACTTGCCTTGGTCGGTGGGCGGCGGAATTTCAGCGCATCTACCTGGCTGCCGAGTTTGTTCGCTCCGGCTCCGTGAGTGGCCAGACGCTTAGCCATATCAAGGCAAATTGGGCACCGCCGTACGAATAGCACACGGTCTTTTGTTTTGAGGAACGGTCGCGCGAGCCCACGGGCGAGACGCCCGTGCCACGTGGCATGGGCGTCCCGCCCATGTCAGAGGAGACTCGTTCCAAAACAAAAGACCGTGACGAATAGCATCGGCTGATACCACCGTACGGTGGGTAGGGCCGGCGCTCGCCGCCGGGCCACAATCCGATTAAGAATAGGTCTGCCGACCAGCGGCGACCCTACCTTCTATTGCATAATCACGCCTCAGGAGGAGTATCCGGAGACAGGGAAAGCCGCCCGACCCTCGATTGGAAAGGGTTAGTCCCGCGCAGGATCCCCGCGCCGGCGATGGTGCCGGTAGAGCCAGCGCGCCATCGCCGGGAGGAGGAGGAGCGCGCCGATCATGTTCACCAAAAACATGAAGGCGAGCAGCAGACCCATGTCGGCCTGAAACTTGAGCTCGGAGAAAACCCACAGGCTGACGCCGATGGCGAGCGTGAGCCCGGTGAACAGGATGGAACTGCCCGTCTCCTTAAAAGCGACGAACATGGCATCCTCGAAATACTCGCCATCCTGGAGGGCCTTCTGCAGCCGGGCGAACAGGTAGATGCCGTAGTCCACGCCAATGCCGACCCCCAGCGCCACGACGGGCAGAGTCGACGTCTTGAGGCCGATGTTAAGATAGACCATCAGCGCATAGCCAAGATAGCTGACCACGGCGAGCGGCACCACGATGCATAAGGTGGCGCGCACGGAGCGGAACGTGATCAAACAGAGCACAATGACGGCTCCGAAGACCCACATCAGGATCGGGAACTGCGCTGCCTGGACCACCTCATTGGTGGCTGCCATCACCCCGGCGGTGCCGCTGGCCAGCAGGAATTTCACCTTCGGCGAAGGATGGGCGAGGGCGAACGCTTTCACGGCATCCGTGACGGTGCGCAGCGTCTCAGCCTTGTGGTCGGTGAGGAAAACCATGATCGGCATGACGCTGCCATCGGCGTTCAACAACCCGGTCGCCGTGTCAATGGGTGTCACCGCCTGCGCCATTGCCTGCTGGTTGCGGGGAAGAATGCGCCACTTGAGCGAGCCTTCATTCCAGCCGGCGTTGACGATTTTGGCGACCGAGGAGAGGGAGATGATATTTTGCACGCTGGGCACCGCGCGCATGTGCATCTCGAACTCGTCCATCAGGGCAACGACATCGTGGTCGACGCAGCCGTTCGGCACGGACTCAACGATGACGGAGAGGATGTCGACGCCGATGCTGAACTTGGAGGTGATGACCCGGGTATCCTGGTTGTAGCGCGAGTCCTGGCGCAACTCCGGCACGCCGGCGTACAGGTCGCCAATCTTGACCTGTTGCGATTTGTGCCAGCCCCACAGGCCGAGGCAGAAGCAGGCGACGATGACGATGAGGGATGGCCCCGGCTTCATCTCCGACGAGATCCGCGCCCAGATCCGATCGGTCCCGGCGCGCCGCTGCGCCACCCACTCGCCATACGCTCGCGGCAGGCGCAGCGAGGAAAGAATGATCGGCAGGAGGAACAGGTTGGTGATGAGGATCACGCAGACGCCCAGGCTGGCCGAAATCGCGAGTTCGCGGATGGTCTGGATCTTGATTTCGAGGATGGTCAGGAAACCAAACGTATCGGCGATCAGGGCCACCCCGCCCGGCACCAGCAGTTGCCGGAAGGCGCTCTGGGCCGCGTCCGAGCTGTTGTCGCAACCCGAAAAGACCGCGGATCGGAAGGCGCGCATCATCTGCACGCCGTGGCTGACGCCGATCGCGAAGATGAGGAACGGAACCAGAATCGACAGCGGATCGATGCCGTACCCGAGCGCCGACAGCATCCCGAGCTGCCAGATCACCGCGATGAACGAACACAACACCGGCGCTCCCGCGAGCTTCCACCGGCCGGCATAGTACCAGACGAGCAATGTGGTGATGATGATGGACAGCCCGAACAGCGTCAGCACGCCTCGTGCGCCGTCGCCGACCGCGCCCATCACCTTCGCAAAGCCGATGATGGAAACGCGCACGGTCCCACCGCTTTCGCGTTCCACGCGGGTACGCAAGGCTTCCAGCGCCTTGGCCACGCGGAGATAATCGAGCTTGCGGCCCGTGCCCGGGTCGATTTCCAGGAGTTGGGCGCTGACAATCGCGCCGGTGAAATCGTTGGCCACGAGCTGCCCGATCTTGCCGGACTTGATCACATTCTGGCGGACCCGCGCGAGCCCTTCGGGGGTGGGCTGGAAATCGGGCGGAATGACGTTGCCGCCGGAAAAACCGTCCTCGACGACTTCGGTGTAGCGGACGTTCGGGGTGAACAGAGATTGGACTTGGGCGCGGTCGACGCCCGGCAGGAAAAAGACGTCGTCGGTCGCCTCCTTGAGCAGGGTGAAGAATTCGGGCGTAAAGATGTCGCCCTGTTGCGCCATCAGCGCGATGATCACGCGGTTGGCTCCGCCGAACTCACTTTGATATTTCGTGAAGGTGCGGATGTAAGGATGATCGAGCGGCAGGCCCTTGTTGAAACTCGCGTCAACGTGCAGGTTGACCGCATACCAACCCATGACGACGGTGAGCGCGCTAAAAATGACCACCAGCAGAGCCCGATGGCCAAACACCCAGGCGGTGAAGCGTTCCAGGAAGACTTTCATCTCAAGGGGCCGGGAGTCGGGTGACGCCCTCTTCGCCAAAAGCTAGTGGCGTGCCGTCGGGCGCCTCGACGAGTTCCGCCACACCGGTGGTCAGCCCGGGAGACCAGGGCATGAAACTTCGCCCCTCGTCCCGGCTGATCGCGAACAGACGGGACTGGCCGGCGACAATAATGACGCCATTGCGCAAGCGGACCGCCGTCGCCAGCAGCCCGCGTTGTTCACTGGGCACCGGTTGCCAGTTGCCGCCGTCGTCCTCGGTCCGGTAGATGCGTCCGCGCAGGCCGTGGGCCAGAAGCGTTTTCGGGCCGAGGGGAAGGATGCCGTAAAAAGAGCCGTCGTAGGGCGTGCGGATGGGCACCCAAGTGTTACCGCGGTCGGTCGAGCGCAGCAGAGTGCCGTGTTCGCCCGCCAGATACAGCGTGCCCGTGGGTCCTGCCGTGATTCGATTCAGAAAATAGTCTTCCGTGATGATCCGGCGCGGCATCCACGTGTGGCCGCCGTCGGTCGTGGCGAGGAACTGCCCATAGGCTCCGGCAACGAATCCGGTTTGCGCATCGAGAAAACAGACATCGAGAAACGAGGCCTGCAGGTCCGGCCCCTGGTACTGCGTGGACCACGTCTGGCCGCCGTCCTCCGAGTGGAGAATGATCGCGTCGTGCCCCACCGCCCAGCCGTGCCGCGCGTCCGGAAAACAAACGCCGGTGAGGGTGGCGAACGTCGGCGCCTTGGCCAGCTGCCAGGTCTTCCCACTGTCCATGGAAAGAACGACATGGCCGTTGGCCCCGACGGCGACGACGGTCTGGCCAATTACCTGGGCATCGAGGAGCAGGGTCCGGCTGGCGAGGAGGGTCGCCGGGTCGGCCGCCGGGTTGGCTGCCGTGCCCAGCGTCGCGACCAATAGGACCAGCGTCAGGAGCGCGGTCTGGTAACCGCGCGGTGGCCGGGTTGACGAGTTTCGCAATCCAGAGAATGCGCAGCGGACGAAAGCAGAACTCATGAGCCGGCGAGTCTTCAATAAAAGAGCCGGCGCCGAATGAACGCACGCAGCGCCGGCGGAAATAATCTAGCGGACGCCTTCGCGGCGAAGGTTGTCGGGATTGTCGTAGTCCGACACTGTGCGCTTGATCGCAAAATCATAAGTCGGGCCTTCGTTGGCCAGGCCAAAGGCAAGATAACGACCAGCGAGCAGATCGGTATGGACCTCGAGGGTGCTCCAGAAAGTTGGGACCTCGTAGTAGTTGATGCAGTGGGCCTCGGACACACGCCAGAGCTGGCCGTGGGAATCATACTGGTCTACGACCAGCACCTGCCAGGAATCCTCATCGACGTAGAACGTGCGCCGTGGATAGATGTGGCTGGTGCCGGGTTTGAGTTTGGCCTCAACCACCCAGACCCGATGAAGCTCATAACGCGTGAGATCCTGGTTGATGTGCAATGGCTTCAGGATCTCGGGATATTTCACCTTGTCCGAGTGCAGCTTGTAGGAGTTGTAGGGCACGATCATCTCGCGTTTGCCGACCAGTTCCCACGTGTAGCGGTCGAGGGCGCCGTTGAACATATCGAGCTGGTCGCTGGTGCGCATGCCGTCGGACGCGGTGCCGGGATTGTCGTAGGCGACGTTGGGCGCCCGCCGCACCCGGCGCTGGCCGGGATTATAGACCCAGGCATTCCGCGGTTCCTTCACCTGGTCGAGCGTTTCACGCACGAGCAGAATCGAGCCGGCAAGGCGCGGCGGGGCTTTTACTTCCTGCTTGAAGTAGAAGACCGTGTTGCCCAGCTGTTCCGGGGTCATGTTCTCGCGATAATAGTTGAAGAGGAACTCCTCGTCGAAATCGACCAGCGTGTAGGAACCGCCGCGCAAAGGGGTCGCCTGGGAAACCCGCCGCTCCGCGCTGACTCCCCGGTAACGGAGAAGATGATTCCACATGACTTCCATGCCGCTCTGGGGGATCGGGAAGGGAATGCCGCCGATGGCGCCTTCGACGGCAGCACCGTCGCGCACGAGACTGGCGTGGGTGGCGTTGACCTTGGTCGCATCGTAGATTCGGGCGGGCACGGCCGCGCTGCGCCGCGTCGGATAAACCGGCAGCTTGTAGTCGGCATAAGCCTTCAACAGCCCGATGGAACCGCCAGTCAGGTGGTTCCGGTATTGCTCGACGTTGGCGGCGGTGATGACGTAGAGCGGTTGGTCGCTGGCAAACGGATCGGGGTGATGCATGCCGACGCTATAGCCGGCGGGCGGTTGCGTGATGCCACCGGTCCATTCGGGAATGGTGCCCGCGGCATTTCCAGCCCGTTCAGCTCCGAGCGGGGTCAAATCTTTGCCGAGCCGCGCGGCCTGATCGGCCGGGACGGCGGCAAACAGACCGGAGGCAGTGGCGAACAACGCCGCGAGGACAATCGGAGGCATGCCCATGGAGGCGGGAAAATGAGAATGGGAGTTCATGGTCTTGAGGTCTTCCTGGATTGCCGGCTCAATGGGGTTCAGAACGAGTATTTTATCGTCGCCGAGACATAATCACGGTCCGAGAGGAGATTGTACTCGCCGCCGCCGAAATAATTCACGTACCGCAGCTCGCAGCTCCACTGATTTTGGAAGGTGAATTCCGCGCCGACGGTGAGCGTCTTCCGGTTGTGAAGGAAATTTCCCAACGGGAGCGGAGTGTTGCCCTTGACATCATGGGCAAAACCAAGCGACGGGGAGAAATTGATCCCGGCAAAGAGATTGTTGTAGTCGAGTTTTCCAACCACCTGATAGCCCCAGGACGTCTTGTCAGCAAAGGCGCTGCTGGGGGTGGCAGGGAACGCGCCGTTACCCGTGTAGAGCATCTCGGCGGGATCGCCGGCAGTATCGGTGCCGGGACCGTCGAACCGGAGCGTGGACTTCGATGGCAGATTGGGCACGGTGGTGATGCCGACTTCGCCCACGACCGTGAACTGATTGGCGCCGAGCATCGGCCCGAACACCTTGGTCGCAGTCGTCTGGGCCTGCCAGACGTCCAGACTACGGTAGCCGGGAATCTCGGTATTCACCTGGTTGAAATAGTTTCCGATCTGGTTGTTCGCGCCGAAGACCGGGCTCAGTTCGGAGATGGTGGCAAACAGCAGCTCGACATCGTCCACCTGCAGAGGGACGTTGCGTTTGTAGGAGATCTCACCCTGGAGGGAGATGCCGGTCGTGCCGAGGTCGGTGTTGAAGCTGGCGCCGAACATATCGATGTCCTTCGGGTACTCGACAAAGTAACTGCCGGTAGCGGCGGCCGTGAGAAACCCGACCTGCTCGGCTCCAGCCGCGATCTGCTCGGCGGCCGGGTAAAATGGCTGCAAGCTGGCGGGCAGGGCGGAGACGGGGACATTGGTCAAGGCGGCGCCGAGCAGGGTTGTAAGAGCCGCGGGAACGCCGGCGGCCGGGTAGCCGGCGGCCACCATGGCAGGAGCCAGCCTGGACGAGGCGAGGCTGGAGGCCGTGCCCTGGACCACGGTCGCCACAGAAGGATCGGTGATCTTGATGGCCGGCGTGATGGCGCTGATCACCGGCAGACGGCTGCTATACCTTAGGTAATAGAAGCCGAACTCGGTATGATTCAGGCTGGTGGCAAGATAGTGGGCGGCCAGACCCCACTGGCCATAGTCCTTGGGCATGCGATCGGGGCCGCGAGGAATGGCGCCAAGGGATTGGTTGTCGGCGAGCGCGCCGAACCCGAGCATGACTTTCTGACCGCCCGGGCTGGCAAAATCGTTGTTGCTGAAATACGTGCCATCCGGATCGAGCTGCATATGTCGGAACTCCAGCAGCCAAACAGCCTCAATGGAGAGCTTGTCCGTCAACGCCAGCGAGGTGTCCCAAGCGTAGACCGGCAGCAGCGCTTCGCGCAATTCCGAGCCGGGCGCCCGCAGGCGCGACACGTCCACGGGATTGATCACGTTGATGCCATTGGGAATGAACGTGCTTTCGCCCCAGCTGATCACCTGGCGTCCGAGACGCACCGTAACCGGCGTCGAGCCGAGGTCGAACTTGCCGGTGAAGTAGTTGTCGAGCAGCACGGCGTTCTTGCCCACCTGTTGCTTGGCCACCTCAGTCAGCGGCGTATGGGGGAGGGTGCCGTTCTCGTTCTTGGAATCGTAGAAGGCATAGCCGCGGGCAAAAAACCCCCAGTTGTTCCATTTAAGTTCCAGATCGTCGGTGATCTTGTAAAGCACCGAGTCAATGCCCCGTCCGTAGTTGAGGTCACCGTCATCGTCGTTGACGGAGTAGGCCTTGCCAGGGACTCCATTGAACGTGTTGGTGATGCCATAGAGCGCGGGATCAGGATTCTGAAGCCGGTCGAGCGAACTCACCGAAAGGGTGGTATCGAGGTTGCCCTTCACGTCGCCGAGCGCAAAAACGAATGCGTGAACCGGGGCGGCCCCGGCCAAAAACAAGGACAGGAACACCGCAAACACGACTCCGTTTCGGTGCCAGCTAAACACGGGAGGGGAATAACGAGGTTTCATGGCTCAGGGTACAGACAACGAGAACCTCCATGGGGGAGGTTAGGGAGGGTGTTGGGGGTTCAGGTTTGACCCGGGGCAGAGTGCAAACGAGGCGGCATGAAGCGGGTTTTTCACACCGACGGCAAGAACTAAAGCAGATTCCCGCTTTGACGTGCCGGCCTAAATCATGAGGTGATGGCGCCATGGAGGCGGCTGCGCATATTCACATCAAGGGTGCCCGGGAGCACAACCTGAAGAATCTTGAACTCCGACTGCCTCGCGGAAAGCTGGTGGTCGTCACGGGGCCGAGCGGCTCTGGGAAATCCTCCCTGGTCTTCGATACGCTGTACGCCGAGGGATATCGCAAGTACATGGAGAGTCTTTCGACGGAGGCCCGGCAGGTGCTGGCCCAGCTGCGCCGGCCGGATGTTGATTTCATCCACGGACTTTCGCCGGTCCTGGCCATCGAGCAGCGCACGGGCGGAGGCTCGCCGCGCACGACGGTGGCGACGGTGACCGAACTCGCCGATTACGCCCGCCTCCTCTGGGCGTTGCAGGGAGCGCAGTTTTGCCCGAAGGACGGCGGCCGGATCGAACCGCACTCGTTGGACGACTGCGTCGCACGCGTGTTGCGGGAGGCCCCGGGCGAGCGCATCGTGCTCCTGGCGCCTTGGATGCACGCGAAGCCCGCGGTGCTACGCGATGAAATACCCAACCTGCGGCAACGCGGGTTTCAGCGCATCAGAATTGCGGGCGAGATCAAGTCACTCGACGATCCGCACGTGCTGCCGCCCGGGGCTCGCGAGCTGGTCGTCGAACTGGTCATCGATCGGCTGGTGGCCGCGCCGGAGCAGCGCAGCCGGCTCGCCGACTCGCTGGAGCTGGCCTTCCGCGAGGGGCAGGACCGCGCCATCGTCCTCGCGCAAAAATCGCCGGAGGGTCCGTGGCGTGAAATCCCGCTTAGCCAGAGTCTGAGCTGCGTGATCTGCGGCGAAGTCTATGACCGGCTCACGCCGCGGCATTTCTCCTTCAATCATCAGGAAGGTGCCTGCCCGGCGTGTGGAGGGTTGGGGCGGCAGATGACGTTCAGCCCCGAACTCGTCGTGCCCGATCCGGTAAAGTCCGTGCGGGAAGGCGCGCTTAAGCCCTGGCGGATCGGCGGGAAGAATCTGATCATCAAACACAATGCCATCCTCAAGCAACTGGCCGAACAGTTGCCGTTTGACCCGGAGAAACCCTGGCGGGAATTGCCGGAAGGGGTGCGCGAGACGCTGCTGTACGGGGCCGGGGAACGGTTGTTCAGTTTCCGCTTGCGAAGGATGAAGCAGCCCAAGCTCCTGCCTTTCGCCGGCGTCCTCTCGTTGCTGGACCAGAGCTGGCGCGAGACGCGCAGCGACGGATTCCGGGCGCGATTGACGGCCTTTCAGGTAAGCGCGGAATGTCCGGTCTGCCATGGTACGCGACTGAATCCGCGCGTGGCGGCAGTGAAGCTGGCGAACGTAGCGCAGGCTTCCCAGCCTGCTCCTTCCGTAGCCGGCCAACGTGCGGCGGACGGCGTCGGAATTACGGAGTTCTTCGCGATGGATGTAGCGACCGCCCACGCGTTCGCGGTCGAATTGAGACAGCGGCTGGCCGGCGTGGAGTCGGCGCGCGAGGTGGTGGAGGGAATCGAGCAACGNNGGCACCCTCAGCGGCGGCGAGGCGCAGCGGGTCCGGCTCGCCACGCAACTGGGCATGGGCCTGATGGGCGTCATCTACGTGCTCGACGAGCCCAGCATCGGCCTGCATGCGCATGACAACCGGAAGCTGATCGAGACGCTGGGCGAGCTGCGCGACCGCGGAAACACCGTGATCGTGGTGGAGCACGACGGAGACACCATGCGGGCGGCCGACGAGTTGGTGGAACTCGGCCCCGGTGCGGGCACCGAGGGTGGGGAGATCCTTTTCCAAGGCACTCCGGAGGAATGCGCCCGGCAATCCGCCGCCGTCTCCCGCACCGGACCTTATCTGGCCCGCACCGCGTTTGTGACGAAAGAGGCGAAGCTGCGCGTGCCGGACGGTCGCTGGCTGACGGTTCGCGGCGCTCGGGAACACAACCTAAAGAACATCGACGGAGCTTTCCCGGTTGGGTTGTTGACCTGCGTCACGGGCGTATCCGGCTCGGGGAAAAGCACGCTCGTGAACGATACCCTGGGTGCGGCGGCGGCGCGAAGACTCAACGGAGCCAAGATTCTCCCTGGCCGGCACCGCGGGATCGAGGGGCTGGAGCATTTTGAGAAGACCGTGCGGGTGGACCAGGAGCCGATTGGCCGCAGTCCGCGTTCGAATCCCGCCACGTACACCAAGCTGCTTGATTTGCTGCGCGATCTGTTTGCGCAATGCCCGCTGGCCAAGGTGCGTGGCTATCGGGCGAGCCGGTTTAGCTTCAACATCCGCGGCGGCCGCTGCGAACGGTGCCAGGGTGACGGTCAGATCCGGCTCGACATGCAGTTTCTGGCGGACGCCTACGTCGAGTGCCCCAGTTGTGGCGGACGTCGCTTTAACCGGGAAACACTTGAGGTGCGATTTCACGGCCGGAACATTGCCGATGTGCTCGAACTCACCGTGAACGAGGCCATGGAGCTGTTCCGCCATATTCCCCGGGTCATGGAGAAGCTGGAAACGCTC
The DNA here is from genome assembly GCA_003142955.1 of Opitutia bacterium. Lineage (GTDB taxonomy): Bacteria > Verrucomicrobiota > Verrucomicrobiia > Opitutales > Opitutaceae > Fen-1467. The sequence continues at coordinate 25,757 of PLOH01000093.1, forward strand.
GATGCCGTCGGGCTGGGGTACCTGAGGCTCGGGCAGTCGGCGGTGACCCTGTCCGGCGGCGAGGCGCAGCGGATCAAGCTCTCGCTCGAGCTAAGTCGACGCCAGCAGGGACAGACCCTTTATATCCTCGACGAGCCCACGACCGGACTGCACTGGGTCGACATCCAGCGGCTGATGGACCTGCTTTTCAAGCTGCGCGATGCCGGCAACACGATCGTGGTGATCGAGCACAATCTCGATGTGATCCGACTCGCCGACTGGATCATCGACCTTGGGCCGGGCGGCGGCTCGGACGGAGGCGATATCGTCTACGCCGGTCCCTGCGCTGGAATCGGAAAAGAACCCCGTTCGCTCACCGGCCAGGCACTGGCGGGATGACTTGCGCGGGTCTCGGCTTCTGGAGGAGGTATCTCGCCACGCTTGACGACCAGATGCGCGACGATCTGCTCGCCCACCCAACATTTACGAACGGAGGGTAGGGCGACAAATCGCTTGCTAACCGGTCTGTGGTCTGCAGCATATGCGGTGTTACGCGGGCCGGGCGGCGAGAAATTTGCTGCGTGTTTGTCCGTTTCCCTTCGGGCGTTTCTTCGATGAGAGACCGTTCAGAGGTCTCCAAACTCATCGAATTAATTAGGCCCGCCTTTCGGCGAGCGTTCCGCCAGAACCTGCGGTTTTCACCCAGGTAACTGCGCGTCAACGCCTCCAGAGCGGGCCCGCTGACAGAAGGCCATGCTTCGTCCCAAAGCGGACGGAGCAGGACCCCATCGCCCGGCACCCGGGCGCGAATCCAATGCATCAAGACAGTCCCACCATCACTTTCGCCTCATTAAACCTGGCTGCGCCCTTGCTGCGCGCCCTGGTCGAGAAGGCTTATACTCATCCGTCGCCGATCCAGGCGAAGGCTATTCCGCCGCTGCTGGAGGGCCGCGACCTCATCGGTTGCGCTCAAACCGGCACTGGCAAGACGGCGGCGTTTGCCCTGCCGATTTTGCAACGGCTTGCCGCCCGGCCTCAGCCCTTTGCGGCGCGACGTCCGCGCGCGCTGATTCTTACTCCGACGCGGGAACTGGCGGCGCAGATCGGCGAGAACATTGCGTTCTATGGCCGGCATCTCTCGCTCCGCCATACGGTCATCTTTGGCGGCGTCGGCGAGAATCCGCAAATCCGTGCCCTGGCCGCCGGCGTCGAGATCGTGGTCGCCACGCCCGGGCGCCTGCTTGACCTCATGGAGCGGGGCTTTGTGGCCCTCGACCGCGTTGAGATCTTCGTGCTGGACGAGGCCGACCGCATGCTCGACATGGGCTTCGCCCCCGATGTGAAACGCATCATTGCCCGGCTGCCGGCCCGCCGCCAGTCGCTGCTGTTCTCCGCCACCATGCCGGAGGCGATCCGCGAACTGGCGAACCGGCTGCTGCGCGATCCCGTGCGGGTCGACGTGGCTCCGACGGCAACCACGGTCGATAAGGTTGAGCAGCGCGTCTGCCACGTGCAGCGCGGCGACAAACACCGCTTGCTCGTGCACACGTTGCGGCAACATCCCGAGGAACTGGTGCTGGTGTTTGCGCGCACCAAACACGGAGCCAACCGAATCGCCGACAATCTCGATCGCGACGGAATCCAGGCTGTGGCGATCCATGGCAACAAGTCACAGGGCGCCCGCCAGCGCGCGCTGGAAGATTTCCGGACGGGACGCACCCGTGTACTCGTCGCCACCGACATCGCCGCGCGGGGCATTGATGTCAAAGGCATCGCCCTCGTGGTGAACTTCGACATTCCCGAGGAACCCGAGGCTTACGTGCACCGCATCGGCCGCACGGCCCGGATGGGGGCAAAAGGACTGGCCTATTCCTTCTGCGATCCTTCCGAGCATTCCTCGTGGCGCGACATCCTGCGGCTCATCCGCCAGAGTGTTCCCGTGCACGCCGATCATCCATTCGCAGCCAACGCGGCAAGCGCGCTGCCTGCCGAGACACCTCGGCCGATGAACGCGCCCGCCAATCCAGCCCGCCGATCCGGCGGGTTTTGGCGCACCAACCGCCCGCCGCGCCAAGGTTATGGGAGTTTTCAGGGTCGCAGCCTTTCGGGACGTCGCGGCTGACGGTCTCGATTCGCGCGCACTGGTATCGAATGAATGTGAAGTGAAGCGTTTGCGTCCATTCAGTGAATGTAGGGTCGGCCCTTGAGGCCGGACCGTTCGCGTTCGTCGGGCGGGCCGTCGACAAGCGACGGCCCTACACTTAATTGCGTCGAACCGGCCCAAGTCAGCGGGTTTCGCGGACGTGGCTGAATTCTTTTTGCGCCGCGTCGAGCTTTTCCAATGCCTCCTGCACCGCATCAGCGGCGCGGGCGGAAAAATGACGTACGTCAGTGATGATGGTCGCCAAAGTGACGCGAATGATCTGCAAGTCCTCGTCGAGGATCTGTCGGTGGGAGGGGTTTAAGTGCTCCATGCCCTGTAAGACGCCATAACCCCGCCTTTCGTTCCAAATCAGGTTGAAATAACTCTAGCTGCGCCCGTTCTTGTCCAGATAACGCAACCCGAGCGCAATGACGGTCGCCCAGGCCAGGACTTTGAATTCGCGGCGATCGAGGGCTTCCTCCAATTCGGCGCGGCTTAACCTAAGAAGTTCCTGTTGTTCCAGATCGTCAGCCCGGGGAGGGCACGCTGGTTCTGCGTCCAGGGCAAGGAACAGGTTGGCGACGCCGGCGCCGCGATTTGCATCCACCACACAGGTGCCGAGCACATGCCATTCCGGGGACTCGTACCCGGTCTCCTCACGCAATTCCCTTTGCGCGGCGTGCAGCGGGTCCTCGCCCGGCTCCAGGAATCCTCCGACCGGCGCGAGTGTCACGCCTTCAACCGCATATTTGGTTTGGCGGAAACAAAGAAAACGTCCGTCCCTGGTCCGGGCCAGCACGTTGGCATAATCAGGCGTGATGAGCCAGGGCCAGTCCGCGATGCGTCGACCGTCCGGGATCTCCACCTCGTGCAGTTCCACCTTCAGAAACCGGTTGGGCTCGCACAGCAGGCGTTTTGAGATCGTTTTCCAGAGTTGCATGGGGATCACAGGAATTCCTTGCCGAACCGTTCGCCCACCAGCCGGTGCAATTCCTTGATGGCTTCCGCCTGATCCTTGCGGCAGACCAGCGTGGCGTCCGGCGTGTGGATGATGATGAGGTCTTCGCAACCGATCGTCGTGATCAGATGCCGGGCGTCGCTCGACGCGATCAGCGTCCCGCGGGTCTTGAGCGCAAGCACTCGCCCGCCTCCGATGGCGTTGTCCTGTCCATCGTGCGCACAGGTCTCCCCGAATGCCGGCCAGGAGCCGACATCGAGCCAATGCAACGGCATTGGGACCGCGGCCACCTGCACCAGCGGATCGCGCGAGGCCGGTTCCATGACAGCGAAATCCACGCTGATTTTCTTCAGCGTAGGAAAGACCGACGCCAGCACATTGTCTTTTTGGGGAGTGGACCAAGCGCGGCCGATTTTCTCCAAACCGGCCGAATTCTCTGGCGCATAACGCCGGAGGCAATCGAGCAGGGTTGCAGCCCGCCAGACGAACATGCCGCTGTTCCAAAGATAACATTCTGCTCCCGCATCCAGATACGTGCGGGCCGTGGCCAAGTCGGGCTTCTCCTTGAACTGCTGAACCACCCGCGCGGATTCATCGATCGGGCTGCCCAATTGCAGATAGCCATAGCTGGTCGCCGCCGTCGTCGGCGTGATTCCGAAAGTCACCAGCATGTTGGCGTGGCGCTCGGCCAGCCGGAAACCATGCGCAACGATCTCGCGGAATCTCCCGGGCGGCTCGATGATATGATCCGCCGTAAACACCGCGATCACGGCTTCCGGGTCGCTTTGCCCGATGACCGCGGCGCCGAGACCGATGGCATTCAACGTGTCGCGTCCGGTGGGTTCCCCCAGGAACCGCTCCCGCAAGAAACCAGGCACGGCTGCGCAGATCGCTTCTTCGTGCTGCAGGCCGGCGCAGATGTAGCGCTGCTCGACCGGCACGAGGCCGTCCAAACGCTCGAAGGCGAGCTGAAGGAGGCTCTTGCCGCCAATAAAAGGGATCAGCTGCTTCGGCAGCGCGCTGCGGCTCATCGGCCATAGGCGCGTTCCCGAGCCGCCTGCCATGATCAGGGCGTAGTTCATGTTCAGAAGCCGCGCAGATCCGTGCTGGAGCGGCGAACCAGACCCTCCTTCGGAATGCGCCGGAGCACAACATATTCGAGTCCGTGGGTCCGACAAAAATCCCGTTTCTCCGGTTTGTCCCCGTCCTCGTTCATCGCGTAGATATCCGGCTTGATCCGGGCGATCTCCGGTTCGGCGTCCATCCAGCCCATGCCGGTGGAAACCAACGCCTGTTTGACATGGCGGATGGCACCAACGGTATAGCGTCGCTCGGCCGCTGTCAGCAAGGGATGCCCCGGGCCTTTGAGCAGGCGGACATTTTCATCGTTGCCCACGACGACAAAAAGATCCCCCAGCCCGGCCATTTCCTCAAAAAAACGAACATGGCCGGAATGGAAAAAATCGTAGCAACCCGTCACGACGATTTTCTTCCGTCCCGACAACGGTTCCGGTGCTGGCTCGGGAAATCCGGCGAGATTGTCCGCCGCAATCGCGTGGCACGCCAGGCCGTGCGCCGCGCAATAGGCTCTTTTGGCCGGGGTAGCGCCGAATGCCTCGACGGCCCAGACGTCCGGTCGAAAGGGAAGTGCGCCGGGCAAGGCGTCGGGACCCGCGTTGACCTCGGCGATCTGCACGCGTTTGACGTAACGGACCGCTCCGACGACGTATTCGCGCTCGGTCTGCGAATACCTGGGTTCGCGCCCCGTGATGCTCCGGATCGCCTGGTCCGACCACAGCAAGACCTCGAGATCGCCGAGCTTCGCGGCTTCCTGAAGAAAACGAAAGTCGGCCGAATTTAACCGATCGAAGCTGGAGAAAACGACTGCTTGCGTCATGGTTTGCCACCGGCAATCCGGATCTTGACCTTTAGCGAGCCGGGCACAGGGCGTCGCGAAACGACCGTCAGGTATCCGCCGCCACAGCCGGAATACATGGCCCCCGGATATTTCGCCTGATAATATCGCAGCAAACCCATCAGGTCCGCCTGGATGGTGGAATGCCGGACCGTGTGCGGAAGGAGCGTCTCCCAGCAAGCCATGGTTTCATTCAGGGAGGCCCCCAACGCGTCGGCGTCCATGGCGATGATCGCATTGAAACAATCCAGGCCTGACCGCCCGAGGCGGGCGATCCACTCCGGTTCAAGGTTTTTGATTCCAAGCGGATTGTAGCCATCCGGCCGCGGCAGGACCGGGAGAAGATGGAGGATGCGCTCCAGCCAGCGTGCGACGGCCGGGTCGTTGTTTGATGCGATCTGCTGCGGAAAGATCCCGCCGCGGAATCGCGCATCGTAGTCGAGGCGACTGACACCGGGATAGATCAGGCCGATCATGTCCTGCGTCCCCGATGGTTCGGACTTTCCACGGTTCTCCTCCGCGTAGAGTTGTTCCACGAGACTGGCCGGATCTCCCGTTGGCAGGCGGCCATTCCACAGGCGCAGGGCGATCTTGCGTGAACCCGTGGCCATGCCCGCTCGATCCATCATATGAGAGACCGGTGCGAGGCTCACCACGACCATCGAGCCTGGCGGGGACGGATTGAGCTGCGAAACAAACGGCTGATCAATCCACCCGCCGGCGAGCTGGAGCCGGTAAGGAAAGTCGCCGATCACGTCGGTGATTCTCCCGGGCGACTGCTCCGGCCGGGCGGGTTGGAGTGGATTTTCGACCACCATGATGCAAGGCCAGCGCGCGACGCGAAATCAAAGGGTATCCTTGACCGTGGCTTTACCGGCCTGTCGGTCGCGATACTGGCTTTCGATCCATTGGTAGGTCTTTTTCAGGCCCACGCTGATCGGGATGCTGGGCTCCCATTTCAGGATGCTCTGGATCATCGTGTTGTCGCTGTTGCGGCCGCCCACGCCCTTCGGTGCGTCGAGCAAGTATTTGCGCTTCAACTTCACGCCGCCGATTTTTTCCGCCAGGCTGGCCAGTTCGTTGATCGAGATCATCTCGCTGGTGCCGAGATTGATCGGCGTGGCGATCAGTTCATTGCAATGCATGATCTTGTCGATGCCAACCACGCAGTCATCGATGTACATGAAGCTGCGGCATTGCGTGCCGTCACCCCAGACTTCCAGCGTGTCGCGGCTGCCATCCATGGCCTCGATCACCTTGCGACACATTGCCGCCGGCGCCTTCTCGCGGCCGCCGTCCCACGTGCCCCACGGCCCGTAGACATTGTGAAACCGGGCGATGGCGGTCCGCATGCCGCGTTCGGCGGTGTATTCCTGGCAGAACATCTCGGACACCAGCTTCTCCCATCCGTAGCCGCGCTCGGCGTAGGCCGGATAGGCGTCGGTTTCCTTCAACGCCCGGCAGTGGGGATCCTCCTGCAGCTTCGTGTTGTAGGCACAGGCGGAGGACGAATAGAAATACCGGGCCACGCCGGCGCGATAGGCCGCCTCGATCAGGTGGGTGTTGATGAGAATGCTGCGCAAACACATGATCCGGAAGCGCTCAATGAAGCCCATTCCGCCCATGTCCGCCGCCAGATTGTACACTTCCACCGCGCCTTCCACCGCGCGTTTGCAGTACTCCTCGTTCGTCAGATCCAGACTCAAGCACTCGACTCCGCCGGTGCGTTGATACCAGTCGGGCAGCGGCTTTCGGTCGACCGCGCGGATGCGGGTAAAGCCCTTGTCGCTGAAATAACGTACCAGGGATCCGCCAATGAAACCGCCGGCGCCGGCGATCAGGATCAGATCATCTTTTCGACACGAGGTGAATGTTGGTTTCTTCATGAATGGCGGTGAGATTTCCAGCGTGGCTACTTTCAGATGAGGGGAGCAGATGGGGCGGAACCCGGTCCTTGACGCGTTTGCCGCGCCGCCGACCAGCATCATGCTAGCTGCGGGATGGTTTCAATTTCAATGGCGAATGTGCATAAATGGCTCGTGCGAGTCGGGGAGCGGTGCACACTCGACGGATCCAATCCGCCATGCCTCCTCCCGCCTCTCCCGGTCGCAAACGCGTGTCGAAAAAAAGCAGCGCGAAATCAGCTCCCCCCGCCGCCCCCGCGCCACCCGCCGCTCCGGAGCCGGATGAACTGCGTTCGGACGCGCTGCGGGCGCAGATTTTACGGCACCTGACCTTTACGCTGGCGCGCGACCCGCACACGGCCACGACGCGGGACTGGTGGATCTCCACGGCGATGGCAGTGCGCGACCACATCCTGGAAGGCTTCATCGCCACCATGGGCGTCCACAATGAGAAGAACGTGCGGCGCGTCTATTACCTGTCGCTCGAGTATTTGATGGGCCGCCTGCTCGAATCCAATCTGCATAACACGGGCCTTTTTGAGGATGCGGTGGCCGCGGTGCGTTCACTGGGGCTGGATTTCCAGGTCCTGCGCGATGCCGAGGAGGACATGGGTCTGGGCAACGGCGGCTTGGGACGCCTTGCGGCCTGTTTCCTGGATTCGCTGGCGACCCACGATTATCCCGCGATCGGCTACGGCATTCATTACGAATTCGGTTTGTTCAAGCAGGAGTTCGTCAATGGTCACCAGGTGGAGCATCCGGACAACTGGATCATGTTCGGCGATCCCTGGGAAATCGTCCGGCCGGAATACACGATCCGCGTGCAGCTCTATGGCGAAGTCGTGCACGAATTCGACGATCGCGGGAACTCCCGGCCCCGTTGGGTCAATACGCGAACCATCCTCGGGGTGCCCTTTGACACGCCGATCGCCGGCTACGGAACGCCGACGGTGAATTTCCTACGCTTGTGGGCCTCGAAGGCGACCGAGGAATTCGACCTCGCCACCTTCAACCGCGGAGGCTACGTCGAGGCGGTGGGCGAGAAGGTGGTGGGAGAGACGGTCTCCAAGGTCCTCTACCCGAATGACAAGACCGACAACGGGAAGGAACTGCGCCTGGTCCAGCAGTATTTTTTCATCGCCTGTTCGCTGCGCGACATCATCCGGCGTCATCGCAAGCACGCGGAGAACTCCTGGGACAATTTTCCCGACAAGGTGGCGATCCACCTGAACGACACCCATCCAGCCGTGGCGATCGTCGAGTTGCTGCGCATCTTGGTCGACGAGGAGGAACTGCCGTGGAACCAGGCCTGGTCCATCGTGACGCGCACCTTCGCCTACACCAACCACACGCTGATGCCGGAGGCGCTGGAAAAATGGAGCGTGGCACTTTTCCAGCGCGTGCTCCCGCGTCACCTGCAGCTGATCTACGAGATCAATGTCCAGCTCATGGAGGCCTGCGAACGCCAGTGGCCCGGCGATAGCGGCAAGAAGCGGGTGTGTTCGTTGATTGAGGAGGATGGCGGGCGGATGGTGCGCATGGCCCATCTCGCCGTGGTCGGCTCCCACTCGGTCAACGGCGTGGCGGCCCTGCACAGCGAGTTGCTCAAACGTACGCTCTTTCCCGAGTTCGACGAGCTTTACTCCGGCAAGTTCAACAACAAGACCAACGGCATCACTCCGCGCCGCTGGCTGCTCCAGGCGAATCCGCGCCTGGCGAAGCTGATCTCCGGGACCCTCGAGAGTTTTCGGTGGATCCGCGACCTGGCCCAGCTCCGCGAGCTGGAGCATTACGCGGATGATGCTGGCTTCCGCCGGGAGTTCCTGGCGGTGAAACGCGACAATAAGATCGATCTGGCCGCGTTGATCGAAAGCGAATGCGGGTTCCAGGTCTCCCCGGATGCGATTTTTGATGTCCAGGTGAAGCGATTGCATGAATACAAGCGGCAGCACCTCAATTTGCTGCACATCCTGGCCTTGTACCGGCGCCTGCTGCAGAATCCGTCCTTGGACATCCACCCGCGGGTCTTCCTGTTCGCCGCCAAGGCGGCTCCGTCCTACGACGTGGCCAAGAACATCATCCGCGCGATCAATCTGGTCGGGGAACGCATCAATCACGATGAGCGGGTGGGCGGCCGGATCCGCGTGGCCTTCCTGCCCAACTATCGCGTCTCGCTCGCCGAGCGCATCATCCCGGCGGCGGACGTGTCCGAACAGATTTCGACCGCTGGCAAGGAAGCGTCCGGCACGGGAAACATGAAGCTGGCGCTCAACGGTGCGCTGACGCTCGGCACGCTCGATGGCGCCAACATCGAGATCCGCGAGGAGGTCGGCGACGAGAACATCTTCATCTTCGGAATGACCGTGGAGGAGGTGACGGCTCTGCGGGCCCAGGGCTACAATCCCTGGGATTATTATCATCGCGACGAGGAATTGCGGGCCGTGCTCGACTGGCTCGGGTCGGATTTCTTCACGCCCACCGAAGGACCGGCCTTTGCTCCGCTGCATCACACCCTCCTGGCGGGGGGCGATCCTTTCATGGTGCTGGCCGATTTCCGCGCCTACAGCGACGCCCAGGCGAGGGTCGACGCTGCCTATCGCGATCGGGGCCGTTGGGCGCGGATGGCGATCCTCAACACCGCGCGGTCAGGGCGGTTCTCCAGCGACCGGACGATTCGCGAATACGCCGAGCAGATCTGGAAACTGCCGCCCTGTCGGCGCGGTTAGAGCGGTTTAATTTTAGCTGTGGTCGAAATCCTGACGTAGCTGCGAGCGCCAGCGAGTGGACGAACTTTCCCCAAAACTGATCGAGTCCCCCGGGAATCCGCCTCCTCCGTGCGCGAAACTGTCAAAAGCCTGCTAAGACGACGGCGGAGTGGATTTTTTGTGGAACTGCGCTAGGTTGCCGCCGCTTGCGCATGAAAACCATCTGTGCCTGGTGCAACAAAGTGCTGACCGAGGGGGACACCCCGGACGGAATGTTGTCTCACGGCATCTGTCCCGACTGTTTAGAGGAGCTTATCCGCACTCCCGAAATCAGTCTCGCGGACTTTCTCAACTCGATTGAGTTTCCCGTCCTGGTGACGGACCATTCGTTAGCGGTTCAACAGATGAATCGAACGGCCGAACGCATCTTGGGAGGATCCGTGGGCGAGTCGGTCGGGTTGAAGTTTGGGGCGGCGATCGAATGCCTCCATGCCGGAATGCCGGGCGGATGTGGTGGAAACGAGTCGTGTGAGGGCTGTGTCTTGCGAAAGACCATCAAGGAAACTTACGAGGACGGCCAGCCACGCTATGGCGTCTATTCGGAACACGAACTCATGCCTGCGAACGGCGCAAGAGCCAGGCGATTCCGGTTCTCCGCGACCAAGGCGGGAGAGGCCGTGCTGCTGGCGATTGAGGAAGTCCGTGAGGTCCCGTTGGCGACGTGATTAGGCGGAATTCTGCCGTTGGGGGTAGGGTCGCCGCTCGGCCTGTCCTCCCTAGCCTTGGCGAAGGAGGATTCTCTGCGACTTTTGCGATTCCGCCGGGTTCTGGAGAACAACGGCGACTCACGCCAAACAAAAACCATTCATCCCTCCCTCCATCATGAATTCCATGCTTCGTCTCACGACCGTTGCGGTTTTTCTCGCCTGGGCCTTCGCGGGCACGAGTTTCGCCGCGGCTGAACAGAGCCCCGGTTACGTTGACTTTGGCAAGATCGCGCCTTCTGCCGAAGGCAAATTCGTCGAAGTCGATCTTCCGGAGGGGCTGATCAAATTCGCCGCGAAACTCACAGTGAAGGAGGAACCGCAGGCCGCCGAGATTCTCGGCAACCTCAAGCATGTCCGGGTCAACGTCGTCGAACTCAGCGATGCTAATCGCGATGAAGTCGTGAAACGCGTCCAGGCGGTGCGCCAGGAGCTCGTCGCCCAGGGCTGGAACCCGATCGTCAATATCCGGGCGCAACCCAAGGGTGATGACGTGCAGATTTTTGCCAAGACCCGGGGTGACGAGGCGATCGAGGGGTTGGTGATCACCGTGGTCAGCGGCCGTCAGCAGGTGGTGCTGGTCAACATCGTTGGCAACATCAAACCTGAGCAAATCGCCACCCTCGCGGAGCGGTTCAATATCGAGCCGCTGAAGAAGTTCAAAGTGGCCGAAGCGAAGTGACGCGCCCCCCTGACACACCATTGCGGTCGGTGATCCTGTCGAAGCCGGCCCCCTGCAGACGGACCCTCTCTTCGCTTGCGACCATCGAAACTGATTGGTGCGACCTGTAGGAGCCTGCTCGCAGGCGATTCCTCCTCTCCAATCGCGAGCAAGCTCGCTCCCACAACGCCCGCATCTGGCTAAGAAGGAACCCCATGACCTCACCCATCAACTCCCCCACGCGCCCCCGTCAGATCTGGCCCTGGATCCTCGGACTCGCCCTCGCTCCCTTTATCGCTTTTGGCGGAATGATTTGGAGCGCAGTGCACCTCAACAGTGATGCTGCTGCTCTGCGCCGCCAGATCATGGCCGCGAGCGGCGGCGAATGGCATCCCCGCGTCCAGTTCACGGTTGATCGGACCGCGCTGGCCGCGGTGCGAGGGGGCCTGGCCCTGGTCAAGGACGTGCCGGACGAGGCGCGGGAGGCACTCGCCGCGGTCCGGTCGGCCAGCATCGGCGTGTACGAGCGCGGGGAGGTTGCGGCGACTGCGGTGCGTGGATCGTTTATCGCTGAGGCGGACAAGGCAATGGAGCTCCGGGGCTGGAAGCGCCTCCTCGGCGTGGTGGAAGACGGCAAGACCGTGCTCATTTACCTTCCCGCGGGTGCGGAGCAAAGGGAACCCTCGCGAATCTGTCTCGCCGTATGTGATCGCCGCGAACTCGTGATTGTTGCCGCCGATCTCGAGGCCGACCGGCTGGCGCAGCTTGCCCTCCGGGAGATCGCACGGCAAAGACTTGCCCTACGCCAAACGCCTGGCACACCCGCGTCTTTTGTCTTGGCGAATTGACTCAGCCGCCGCGCCGCGCCGCGCGACAAAACAATGGTCCGATCGGACCACGGATCTGGCAAAAGGCGGACGATCAAGGCCGCCGCCCGGACGCTCAGACACCCTGACCGATAAAGGTTGTTTGCCGGCGTTGAAGCGCAGAGAACACCGGCCGTCGCCCCAGTCCTCTGTCGTGAACCGCGTTCTGCCCACCATCGTGCACCTCGACGCCGACGCCTTCTTCGTCTCGGTCGAACAGGCGTTGGATCCGTCGCTGCGCGGCCGGAAGGTGGCCGTGGGTGGCCGGGAACGGGGAATCATCTCATCGGCCAGCTACGAGGCGCGGGCGTGTGGTGTCTACACGCCCATGCCGACGGCGAGGGCGCTCAAGGTCTGTCCTGAGCTCATTCTGGTCAGCCATACGGCCGGCCGCTATGGCGAATACTCCCGGAAGCTCTTTGACCTTTGCGAGGAGCTGACGCCGATCGTGGAGCGGCGCTCGATTGACGAGGGTTATCTGGATGTCGGGCCTTGCGGATTCAAGACGGGCGAAGAAGTCGAAATTGCGGTGCGCGCCCTCCAGCAACGGATCTGGCATAATCTTGAGATCACCGTGTCGTTTGGCCTCGCCGCGAACAAGCTCGTTGCGGGCATTGCGAGCAAACTCCGGAAGCCGCGGGGATTCGTGGTGGTGCCGGCCGGCGCGGAAGCGGCCTTTCTCGCACCGCTGGAAATCGGTCGCCTGCCTGGAATCGGTCTGAAGACGGAGTCGGCCCTGAAGGCCAGGGGAATCCAGCAGCTCCGCGACCTCTTCACCCGGACGGAGAGCGAACTTCACGCCTTGTTCGGCGACGGGTGGCGCGGTGTGATGGCGGCCGCGCGCGGCGAGGACGATTCCCCGGTCGATACGGTCGAGGAGGATGCCAAATCTTATTCACAACAGGAAACGTTTACCCAGGATATTGGCGATGAGGGGGAGATCGAACGCGTCGCGAAGCGGATGATCGACGAGCTGCTGCCCAAGATCCGGGCCGACAGAAAGCGCGTGCGAACCTTGACCATCAAGGTGCGCTATCCGGGCATGGAGAACGAGAGTGCCGGACGAAGCCTGGGCGTGGCGAGCGACTTGGAGACCCTGTTCTACCCGCTGGTCCGCCCGTTGCTGCGCCAGGCATGGACCCGGCGTCGGCCGTTGCGATTGGTCAGCGTGCGGTTCTCGGGAGTGGAGGACGGCCCGGCCCAACTCGAGATGTTCGCGGAGGCGGACGAGAAGCGCCGCCGGCTCGCCAGTGTGCTCGACCGCCTGAACGACCGCGGCCACGCGACCGTGGTCCGTCGAGGCCACCAACTGGGCCCGCCGCCGGATTGAAGGGCAGGGGCTTTAGGGAGGCCGGGAGTCTCCTACAACTCCCCGGAAAAAGCATTTGCTGTGTGGCCGCGAGCGCCAGCGAGTGGGTCTTTGCTTGGGTGGCCGCTCGCTGGCGCTCGCAGCTACTCCCCAACCGTGCTTTCTTCTGAAGCAGAACCGTGTTTTGGTGTGGGTGCTGCATGAGTCCGGCTCAGCCGGCACGGTGCAATTGGACCATGAATATGCAGGGAAACATGCGCGCCGATTCAGTGAGAATGTAGGGTCGGCCCTAGCGGCCGGACCGTTTGCGCTCGCCAGCGGCCTGTCGACAAGCGACGGCCCTACAGTCGATGGTATCCTGCTCAGTCGATGAAGGTGATGATCGAGTGGGCCGGGCTGTTGGTCGTCACCGCCTGACCGTCGATCCAGAGTCTGAAGTCGATCGCTTCGTTCTTGAGGTTCATGACCACGACGGCGACGCGGCCGTCAACATTGCGAAACCCGGTCGCGAGCAGGCGGTCGTCGTTGAGTGTCGTGGCGACCCGGCGGGCGCCGGGCCGGATGAACTTCGAGAAGTGTCCGATGTAGTAGTACGAGTTCAGGAACGTCAGGGCACCGCTACGCGTGTCGGCATGGACGGGCGCGAAGCAGTAGTTGCCCACGTGGTTCGGGCCGCCGCGCTCGTCGAGCAACACGTTCCAATCCGTCCAGCCGACCGCCCAGTTATTGAGGTCGTGGATCAATGAATTGCCGTAGGCCTCCCCGAGGCTCCAGTCCTGGAAGCGGCCCGGGTCGAAGGGATAAAGACAGGCCTCGGACATGAGCAGGTTCTTGTCGGGCCACGCCTCGTGGACGAGGCGGACGTTGTCAAAATGTTCGCCGACATACCAATGGAAAGCGGTGCCCCAGACGAATTTTGCCGTCTCGGCGTCGTCGTAGACCGCCTTGGCGCGTTGATACATGATGCCTCGATTGTGGTCCCAGATCATGAGTTTCACGCCAGCCAGGCCGGCGCGGGCGAGGGCGGGGCCGAGGTGATCGCGGACGAACGTACGTTCTTCCTCACCGGTGAACACGCAGGACTCCCACGTTTGCGCGGCCATCGGTTCGTTTTGCACGGTCAGGCCCCAGCATCTGATCCCTTCCTTTTCATAGGCATGGATGAAGCGGCCGTAATACTCGGCCCAGGTTTCCGCGAATTCGGGCTTGAGCTGGCCGCCGTGTAACATGCTGCCGTTGGTCTTCATCCATTCGGGGGGACTCCAGGGGGAGGCGAAGAGCTTGAACGGCTGCGGCGCGGCCGCCAGCGCGGCCTTGATGAAGGGGATGCGATACCGCTGGTCGTGATCGATCGAGAAGTGGGCGAGATCCTTGTCCCCGGGCGGGGCGTACGTGTAGCTGTCGCTGGAAAAATCACAGCTGTGAATGTTGGTGCGGCAAAGCGAATAGCCGATGCCGTGCTCCACGTCGAAATAGGCCGTGAGAAGTTTCTTCTGCTGTTCGGCGGGGAGTCTGGCGTAGACTTCGGCGGAGGCATCCGTGAGGGCGCCGCCGAGGCCAACGATCGTCTGGAAGGTCCTGCCGGTATCCACCATGACGGTCGGAAACGCCTCATCCGGCTGGGCCAGCGGCTCCAGTTTCAGCGCGGGGCGCGGGCTGAGCCGTTCCTCCGTCCCCTTGGCGGTAATGAACGAGGCCACATCATGCAGCGCCTGGACCGCGTAAGCCGGAAGGGCCGCGGCGCAGCACAGCAGCGGAATCGACAGGGAGAGGAGGGATGTTTTCACAGGATGTATTCACTTCAGCGTTACCGTTGGATTCACGCGCAGGTCCCGGGAGCCGGCGGCGGCGGACACGATGTATCTGCCAGACCCAGTGATCCAGTCGTGTTTTGTCGGATCGTAGTGACTGAAGGCGCGGTCATCGAGGGTAATAAGTTGGCGTTCTCGACGGCACGGTGATCGAGAGCAGGACGCGGACAGTGGCAACGACCTAGTCCATGAGATAGGCAGGCCAGTCCTTCGGCTTGCGAAACCGACCCGGGTCATTACACCCATCGCGTATGCCGATCTACGAGTACTACTGTTCCGACAACCATCGGATCTATTCATTTTTCGCCAAGACGCTGGCGCAAGGACAAACGATCCCGAAATGCCCGGACAATCCCGCGTTTCGCATGAAGAAGATCGTCTCCGCCTTTGCCGTCACCGGCCGAACCCGGAAGACGGAAACGGAGGGAAAGGGCGCGGAAGGAACGGGGCCGGCGGCGGGCGCAAATCCGGCGGAGGAGGCGCGGATGGAGGCCGCGATGTCGGCCATGGAAGGTGAATTCTCCAATGTCGATGAGAACGATCCGCGCGCGATGGGGCGGATGATGCGGCGCATGTCCGACCTCACCGGGGAAAAGCTCGACGGCGAGATGGAGGAAGTCGTGCGCAAACTTGAGGAAGGCGCCGATCCCGACGCGTTGGAGGGGCAGATGGGTGATGCGTTCGGTGAGGGCGAGGGCGGGGGCGGGGATCCCGAGGATCCGTACGGAATGGGTCCCGGCGGCGACACGAAACCGTCGGCTGATCCCAAGGAACCCCGGCATCGTTTCCGTCTCCGCCGCGACCCTCCGACGCGCGACCCGAAGTTGTACGACTATTCCTAACGGGGTTTCGCCCCGGCCCGACGAGATGTATCGTCTGCTGAGGGATGAGCGAGATTGAAGGCGGGCGGGATGGGCACAGTCTGGCGCCAATGCCTTTCGGTAATACGGTCATGGGCGGCGGGGATTTCGGATGATCTGATAGCGCCAGGGCCCGCGGGCGCAGGCGGGCCGGAGCAGGCGTGCGCCCTGGTTGGCCGACGGGGGCATCCGTGGGAGAGCGTTCATCCAAAAAAATGCGACCAGCTTTGGTTTTTGCTGGTAGCTACGGGAGAACGTAGAGATTGCAAGACCATGGGCTACCCAACCACCATTCAACTCATCCAGCGCCGCCGCTCCCAGCAGTGGTAGGTCAACTTCCCCGCGGCGGTGGCCAACGCTTGTGACTTCGTGAAAGGAGAGACCGTCGAATGGACCCTCCTGGACCGAGGGCGGATGCTGCTCACGCGCCGCGAAGTCCCCACCGCCCCACGCCTGCCAAACTGTCGGCTCCCACTTTCTTATCCGCACGCGGCGTAATCTGCTCGTGCAAAAGCGCCGCAGGCTTGGCGACGGCAGCGCCTTGGTCGAGGTCGGCGTGCGCGATCCCAAGCACCCCAGAACGCTGACACAGGTTCTGCGTCTGCGCGAAATCCAAGTCCGCATCTGGCGGCCCGGCCGACGCCCAGAAGTCATCCGTCTGTGGACCAGCTTGCTGGACCCGCGGAGCGCGCACTCAGCCGAGTCTTTGGCCGGGAAATCCGCCGCTGCCTCAAACCGAAACGTCGAGCGCGCTCTTGTACCCGGGCCGTGCGCCAGCCCATCAAAGGCTGGCCGCGCCTGCTCCAACCCGCCTGCGCCCGCGGGCCCTGGCGCTATCAGATCATCCGAAATCCCCGCCGCCCATGACCGTATTACCGAAAGGCATTGCGGCTAGGGGAACAGGCCTCGTTTTTCCTTCGCCTCGGCGACGCGCTGGATCCCCAGGGTAAGGGCGGCGAGCCGGCGGCTGAACTTCATCTTGCGCTTCTGGTAGTCGACGCTCGCCTTGGCTTTGTCGAGGACGGCGGTAAGTTTCGCCAGGACTTCGTCGCGGGTCCAGTAGAAGCTCTGCAGGTTCTGCAGCCATTCAAAGTAGGAGACAATGACCCCGCCCGAATTGCAGAGCACGTCGGGAATGATCTCGATCTCTTCCCGGGACTCGAACACGCGATCAGCGCCATTGGTGGTGGGGCCGTTCGCCGCCTCGGCGAGGATGCGGCACCGGAGCTTCGGCGCGTTGACCTCGGTGATGACCCGTTCGACCGCGGCGGGGATGAGGACGGTGCAGGGAAGCTCGAGCAGTTGCTCGTTGGTGATCGTCTCACCACCGTCGAAGTCGTGCAGGACGCGGTTGAATTTGACGTACTGCAGCGCCTTGTGCACGTCGATGCCCCGGGGATTGTGGAAGGCCGCGGTATGATCGGAGATCGCGATGACCTTCGCACCATATTCGGCGATCGCCGCCGCCGTTTCGCTGCCGACATTGCCGAAGCCCTGGATCGCCACCGTGGCCTGGCTGATCGAAATCTTGAGATCATCCAGATAGGCTTTGACGAGGTAGGCCACGCCCCGGCCGGTCGCTTCGCGGCGACCCTCCGAGCCTCCCAGCGAAAGCGGCTTGCCGGTGACAATTGCCGGTTCGACGTGCCCGACGTGATTCGAATAAGTGTCCATCATCCACGCCATGACCTGTTCATTGGTGCCCATGTCGGGCGCGGCGATGTCCACGTGGGGTGAAAGGAACGGGATCATCTCCTGCATGTAGCGCCGGGAGAGGCGCTCCAGTTCGCTGGCGGACAGATTGTACGGGTCGACGATGACCCCGCCTTTGGCACCGCCGAAGGGCAGTCCGACGAGCGAACATTTCCAGCTCATCCACATCGCCAGCGCCGCCACCTCGCCGAGCGTGACATTCTGGTGGAAGCGGAGCCCGCCTTTCGACGGTCCAGTCGAGAGGCTGTGCTGCACGCGGTACCCCTCGAAGACGACCGTGGTGCCGTTGTCGCGTTTGATCGGCAGCGCCACCGCCATGCAGCGGCGCGGGTACTTGGTGCGATCCCGCAGCCCTTCGGGAAGGTTGATGGCGTCCGCCGCTTGGTCGAACTGGCGGCACGCCATGCGAAAAACATCAGAGTCGTAGAGCTTCGAGACTATGGCCTTGGACATGGGTGGGAAATGGCCGGGTTGAAGGTTCTTTGTGCGCAGGATGACGGAACGGGGGCCGGCTGGCAATGGGCTTCGAAGCGCTGCGCCCGGAAGGTTAGGGTGGTTTGTTTTGAGGAGCCGTCGTACGAGCCCACGGGCGAGACGCCCGTGCCNNTGCCACGTGGCATGGGCGTCCCGCCCATGTCAGAGGAGACTCGTTCCAAAACAAAAGACCGTGGGTATGGGGGCCGGCCGCGAAACGTCGGCGATTGTCATTTGGCGCAACCTGGCTTCCTAATGGAGCATGGATTTTAAGCTGCAGGCCGAGTACGCGCCCACCGGCGACCAGCCGCAGGCCATCGAGGAACTGGTGCGCTCCCTGCAGGCGGGCCACCGCCATCAGACGCTCCTCGGCGTCACTGGGTCGGGCAAGACCTTCACGATGGCGAACCTCGTGGCGCGGCTAAACCGGCCCACCCTGGTGATCTCCCACAACAAGACGCTGGCGGCGCAGTTGTACTCGGAATTCAAGAACTTCTTTCCGGAAAATGCCGTCGAGTACTTCGTCAGCTACTACGATTACTATCAGCCGGAGGCCTATATGCCGTCGTCGGACACGTACATCGAAAAGGACTCATCCATCAACGAAGAGATTGAGCGGCTGCGCATCTCCACGACGAGTTCGCTGGTCAGCCGCCGCGATGTGCTCGTCGTCGCCAGCGTTTCGTGCATCTATGGCCTGGGTTCCCCCGAGGACTTCACGGAACTGCGGATCGAGCTGCGGCGCGGCGCGGCGTACGGCCGCAACCGCCTGCTCGAGCGCCTGGTCGACAATCTGTACGAACGAAACGACTACGAGTTGAAGCGCGGCTGTTTCCGCGTGCGCGGGGACGTGGTCGACGTGCTGCCCGCCTATTCCGAGCAGGGGTTGCGGGTCGAGTTCTTTGGCGAGGACGTCGAGGCGCTGAGCGAGTTCGAGCCATTGACCGGTGCGGTGCTGCGGCCGCTGGAGCAATTCGACCTCTATCCCGCCAACCAATATGTGACGACCCGGGGCAAGCTCGAAGGCGCGATCGGCGGGATCAAGGCCGAACTGGAGGAGCGGATCGCTTCGTTTGAGCAAAACGGCCAATACCTCGAGGCCCAGCGCATCCGGATGCGGACGAATTACGATCTGGAGATGCTGCAGGAAATGGGTTTCTGCAGCGGGATCGAGAATTACTCCCGGCATCTGACCGGCCGCAAGCCGGGCGAGCGCCCGTTTTGCCTCATCGATTTCTTCCCGAAGGATTTCCTGCTCTTCATTGACGAGAGCCATGCGACGGTGCCCCAGATCGGTGCGATGTATAACGGCGACCTCGCGCGGAAGCGGGTGCTGGTGGATTTTGGATTTCGTCTGCCCTCGGCGCTGGACAACCGCCCGCAAAGCTTTGCGGAATTCGAGCAGATCACGGGACAGACGCTTTTTGCCTCCGCCACGCCCGGTCCGTTCGAGCTGGAACGTTCCCCCGTCGTGGCCGAGCAGCTGATCCGCCCGACGGGGCTGCTGGATCCGGAGATCACCCTGCAACCGACCAAGGGGCAGGTGGAACATCTGATCGGCGAGATCCGCGCGGCGACAAAAAAAGGCGAGCGCGTGCTGGTCACCACGTTAACGAAGCGGCTGTCGGAGGACCTGACGGCTTTCCTGCGCGAGGCGAAGATCCGGGTGGAGTATCTGCATTCGGATATCGACGCAATTGAGCGGGTCGAGATCCTGCGCAACCTCCGGCTGGGCAACTTCGACGTGCTCGTGGGCATCAATCTGCTGCGGGAGGGGCTCGACCTGCCGGAAGTGGCGCTGGTGGCCATTCTCGATGCCGACAAGGAGGGCTTCCTGCGAAGCGAGACCAGCCTGATTCAAACTGCGGGACGGGCCGCCCGCCATGAGAACGGCCGGGTGATTTTCTACGCCGACCGGCTCACCAACTCCATCCGCAAGACCATCGAAGTCACGCGTTACCGCCGGGAGAAACAGCTCGCCTACAACCAGGAGCACGGGATTACGCCGCGCAGTGTGAAGCGTTCTGCCCAGGCCAGTCTGCACGTCGAGGGTGGCACCGGGCGCGATCGTGAATCGTTGGTGGTGGCCGAGGGCGACGAGGCGGACGTGGCGGCGGTGATCGCGGAGCTGGAGGAAGAAATGCAGGAGGCGGCGGGAAAGCTGGAGTTCGAGCGGGCGGCAGTGCTCCGCGATCAGATCAATTCCCTGAAGTCGGGCGATTATAAACGGCGCCCGGGATCGGCGCCGACCGGGGCTGCGAAGAAGAACGGAAGCTCGTCGCAGCGGCAGAGGAAGAAGTAAGTAGCGGAAGGACGCCTCCTCGGTGGTGCGTCGCGTCAGTTGTCCCGGGCACAGTCGGCCGCGGCCCGTGAGGTCGCACGCATCACCATCGCCGTCACCGCCGAGGTTCATTCCCGTGGCCGCGAGCGCCAGCGAGTGGTTTCGAATATTCGCCGAGGCCATGCATGCGGAAATGTAGGGCGGGGTCGCCGCACCCCGCGTGCCTCCGGAAACGCGGTGGCAGCGGAAAAGACCGGACGCGAAGCCGCATCTGCAATCCGTGGCCCATGTCTGAAGATACCGCCAGTCCGTCTACGCCAGGACAAAGTGCAAAGTTTGACCCCCTCGGATCGCTCCCGGACAAAGTGTGGTTCGATCTGACGATGGGTGACAAACTGTCCGGGTTGATAGGTGACACTTTGAGTGTTGGGGATTGGCTGATAATAGGGCGAGTTTAAAGACGTGGGGGGATACGGGAGCGGAGCTCCCGAGCTGTCCGTATCCGGGAAAAGGATTCAAGAGAATCGGGGTGGAGAGGGGCGTGGGGGGAGCGGAGGGGCGCAGCCCCTCCTTCCCCCACCTCTGGACTCAAGCCGAGGGTATTGGCGTGGGCTTGGCCGTGGATTTGTCAGAGGAGCGCGCTGGGGTGATGAAGGCGGGCGGGCGCCACGGATCGTCGGGATTGAGGGTGAGCGTGCCAAGGTGGACGTTGGCGAAGAACAGCTCGGTCTGGCCGCCAGCGGCGTGGTGCAGGCCGACGCGTTTGCCATTGAACGCGTCGCCGACGTGGTAGTTGCGACCTTCGTGTGCGAGGTGGCCGCTGGTGGAAACGACTTTGACCTCGAAGTGCTTGGGATAGACCAGCGGCTTGTCGTTCTCGTTGAGGCGTCGCGCACTGTGATGGTAGAGATCGGCCGGGCATTGCATCCCCAGCGCCTCATGGGGGCGCTCGTGGTTATAGCTGTGGCGCCAGCGGTCGAAACGGCGTTGTTGGGCCGTCAGAGTCGGCGAAGGCGGTTGAGTAACTTCGGCCTTGAGGTCGCGATGCATGCGCTCGTGCGAGCCGTTGTCCTGAGGGGAAGCGGGACGGGAAAACTCGACCTCGATCCCCTGCTCGATCCACCAGACGCTCAGGCTGGACAGACGGCCCAGTCCGATCGAGGCGAAGGGCGTGCCCAGGTCGGTGCGGATGACCTCGGGGGCGCCGACCTGCCGCATCAGGTCGCGCAACGTGCGCAGCGTGCCCTTGAACTGTTGGTTGGGTTGGGCGCGCAGGGCGAGCAGGTAGCGGGTGTAGCGGTCGCACACGGTCAACGGATCGCAGCGCTGGCCGTCGGTCAGATCGAACCAGCCTTTGAAGTCGATCGTCCAGACCTGGTTCGGCTGCGTCGGCTGGGTGAGGCGGTCGTTGAGCGCCGGATAGGCCCCGGGACGGCGCCGGCGGCAGGGGCTCAACCCGTGGCGGCGCAGAATCCCGGCAATCGTGCTGCAGACCGGCGCCGCTTCCAGGCCGTGCTTGGTCTCGAGCACGACCCGGAGCTTCTTGGGCCCCCAGGTGCGGTGCAGTCGACGCTCGGTGAGAATCAAGGCTTCGACCTCAGTGTCGGTGCGATGCGGGCAGCGGTGCGCACGGTGGCTGCGAGCCTGCAGCCCCTTGAGCCCGTCGGTCGCGTAACGGGCCAGATGCTTGTAGGCGGTCTTGCGGCTGACGCCGAATTGCTCGCACAAATCCGTGAGCGTGAAATGGTCGCTACGCGCCAGCATAACAAATCGAATAATCTCTTCCATCGGGGTTACTTGGTTCCAGGGCATGGTGCCCGAAAGTGTAACCCATCAACCCGGACAAAGTGTCACCTATCGTCCCGGATCGAACCTTTTTGCATTGTTTGTCTCCTATGTTATGAAAGCGTAATGAGCTCATACTGATCACCGCCCATTTTCATCTCTTTCATGTATGACAGCTGGCGCAAGCCCTTCCGGGATTCAATGCGTTCTTTAAGGTCGTGAAGTTCCGCTTCGGGCAGCTTATACACCATGTCAATCGAGGCTTGTTCTACTGCTAGGATGTCAGTGGAAGCCAGGATGCCCAGGTTGCGCGCCTTAACCGGCGCAGCGCTTACGCCAGCGCAGTCGCAGTCCACGGACATATTGCGCAGCACATTTATATAGACGATTCGCTTGCCGAAATGGTCTATTGTGGCTTTTGCCGACTCCACCATGTTCTCCTGAAAAGGTTCACCTTTAAGCCAGCTCTCGTAATCCTCATTGTCCAGGGCAGCGTGGACCATTTTCTTGCCTATGGACCCGTCCGCGCAGCCTATGGCAATATTCTTCATCGAGCCGCCGAACCCGCCCATGGCATGCCCTTTGAAATGGGTCAGCACCAGCATCGAGTCGTAATCGAGCATATTTTTGCCAACCGACATATTCTGGAAATGCTTCCCGCCTTTAACGGGAATCATCACTGCACCGTCCTCGTCCATGATATCCACCGGACAGAAATCCCAGCCATTGATCTTGATGGTTTCGCGATGATCGGCGGTAGTATGTCTTTTCCCCATATAGAGGGTGTTGGTTTCCACCAGATTGCTGTTGGGGATCCGCTGTTGCAGGGCTTTTACCATGTCCCGCGGCAGTATATTGGGGCCGTGCGGCTCGCCGGTGTGCAACTTGATAGCGACCCTGCCTGTTATGCTCTCGTTGATTTTGGAATAGATCTCCAGCAATCCGTTGACGCTGATGTCATTCGTGAAAAATACGGGGGAGCCGAGCTCGCGATGCGGCAGGCGCGCGGGGCTCGAACCACTGTCCGAGGATGGGCTCGGTTTTCCTCCCAAGAGCGAAGGAGCCAACAACGACCCTGCGGTTATTCCCAGCCCTGCGGCAAGGAACCTGCGGCGGCTGTGGATTGCGGGGGCAGCCGACACCTCAAGATCGCTTTGGCTTAATTGGCGCTTTTGCATAATAGATTCCTTTTGCGGTTCTTTGGTCGTTCTATTTGCGTTTTCGGCCGGCCTCCGTTGGCGCCTGATATTGTTCGTCTGTGACCTTCTCCATCCATTCGACGGCCTTGCCGTCAAGCTGCTCCTGAATCGCGATGTGTGTCATCGCCGTTGTGGGAGTGGCACCATGCCAGTGCTTCTCGCCCGGAGGAAACCATACAACGTCTCCCGGCCGAATTTCCTCGATGGGCTCGCCCCAGCGCTGCACGCGCCCGCATCCGGCGATCACGATCAGCGTCTGACCGAGAGGGTGCGTGTGCCAGGCGGTTCGCGCGCCCGGCTCGAACGTCACCGTGTTGCCTGCCGCGCGCGCGGGAGGCGTAACCGGAAACAGAGGGTCGATTCGCACTGTGCCCGTAAACCAGTCGGCCGGTCCTTTGGCGGACGGCTGTGAACCGCTTCGTTTGATTTCCATGACTGACTCCTTTTGGGGTTGATGAGTGCTTCTTTCTTTGGGTTTCTGAAAGTCGAGACCGACGGGTCTGCGAGGATGTGAAGCCTAACGGGAGATTGCTCGGACCATCGTACGATTGCGCAAAAAGGGTCTTCCTGCCGGACTTTGCCCGGGATATTTCCCAAACGGATTCATTCCGATGCTATTGCACGGTTTGCGCTCCCTGCCGGACTGACCGCAGCGGCAGAGCGGGCATTGAGGCTGAACCGGGTACATCTTTCGTTCCCGGTATTCCAGCGATTCGCCCTCGGCATTGGTTGCAGCCGATTGACCGAGATGGCTGGGCGAGCTGCGAGCAATGTCGTCATGGATTCTGGCGTAGGGATTATTTGTGCGACTATACGCGGCGGCCCAACCAAGGGGAACGGGGTATTACCCGTGTGCTATCTCTGGTGCATTGGGCGCTCTCCGATGTATGGGCGATCGGAGGAGGCGGTGATCGCTGCGATCGCGGTGCACCGCCAAACCAGGACGATCCCTGTCACTTGGGATTATCGTTGCTGCCGGTAATTGGTCGGGGGAAGGCCGGCTTCTCGCCGGAAGACTTGGGCAAAGTGGCTCGGATTCGAGTAACCGACTTCGTTCGCGATCGTAATCACGCTCTTTTTCGTCTCACGCATGAGACGTCGGGCGGCGTCCATCCGGAGCTTGATCTGATACTGCGATGGCGGCATGCCCGTGGCTCGCTTGAACACGGTCGGCATGGTGAAAACGTCGGCAACGGGCGGGAGCGCGATAACCGACGGCCGGACATCTCTCCACGCGGTGCCTCTGCTCGCGGCGATTCTCTTTCCCACTACATAGTGGTCGATTGCTTCAGCGGACGTCGTGTCCGGAATCGTCATGGGTGCGAACGTAAAGGCGTTGGCCTGCAAATTACAACTTTTGCGGCTGCTGGATGCAATTTGAGGCAGGTCTGCAGCCGGCGCCAAAGGAGCCAACTGCAGTTGATTGAGCCCGATGAAGTGGCGCTTGCTACGGCACGTAGACGTGCAGCCGGACGTGCCACTTGGTGCTTTCGCCGGGTTTCAGCGTGACCATGCCAGTATCGGTCGTGCCCCATTCCTTGCCGAAGGGGTCGCCGAAGTTGTATTGGTCCTCGACGGCCACGAATTCTTTTGCAGGGGGCGCATAGACCTGGATGGTCCTGATCTCCGGCGAGAGCCCCTCGATACTCACGCCGTAGCATGCGGCGGGATCGATGACCTGAACGGTGACGGCGCAGCCCTTCCATTCCAGGTGACTCCAGTTATCGTCGAAGGAGACATTGCCCAGCGGCTGGCCGGCGGGCGCGCACAGGTCGAACCTGGTTCCTTCCACGGGCAGAATCTTGCCGGTGGGGAAGACGCTGTCATAGTTGTTCACTTGGGCCACGGTGGACGCCGGGACGCGGACCCGGGCCTGGGTGCGGTCGCCGGAGGGCAGGTTGAANNCGTCCACGGCTTCGGCGGTCAGCGCGATGTTGAAGTCCAGGTCGGTCTTCGAAAGCCAGTGGCCGCCGAAATCCCCCGCATGGACGACGCCGGCGACCTGCTGGCCTCCCAGGATGTCCGTAACGCGGACTTCGTCAGTCTTAGCCTTGAGGATGAGCCCGTGCATGGCGTGGCGCTCGGCGCCGGGGTTCTGGCCCCTGCTGTTGGCCGGCAAAGTGAGGGTGTGGCCCTCCCACTCCGTGGTGATGGCCTGGCCGCCGGCGGAGAGCTTGCCGCGAATCCGGTTAGGGTAGGGAACCAGGAAAGCCGCGCCCATCGTGTAGGCCCTGCCCCCAATCTCGTTATCCTCCTGGTCCAATATCCTGGCCGCGGAGGCCAGATCGGGCGAGGCCAGCACATCCACGTTGCCCTTGCCGGGGAAGTTGGCGGTGATCTGCAGGACCTCCATACCGCGGCCGGGTAGAACGGTGACGCTGGTGAACTCGGGCCTGGTGGTGCCGGAAACGGTGCGCGTGAGGGTGACGACCTGCTGGCCGCCGATCTCGGTGACCTCGGTGACAGCCTGAGCTCGGCCCTGTTGGGCAAAGGAGAACGCGATCAATACCGTCAAAGAGAGGGGGAACAGGGCAAGTGTGCGAACGATAGGTTTCATCTTAATCCATCCTTTGCAATGCAATCGGGTCTCCGGAAAAGCTCTCTCAAGTAGGTGCGAATTTCCCGGCGAGGGAAAGCGTATTTAGGAGACAGAGCCATTCTACGTCAAGCGGCCCCTCAGTACTACAGTCGCAGATAAAAGACAGGCAGTGGTGAGCCGCGTTTCCGGCAGTGGCAGCGGAGTGCGTCGAATTAATGGCGTCTTCACCATTGGGACCAATGCAGCAGATGCTCAACGCCGCGCCATCCGCGCCAGAGCATGCGGGTGAGCAGATGGCGCAATTCCGGCACGCCAAGCATTGACCTCCTTCGAGTTGAGCGGCTAGGCTTGCATCCTAGCCCTGACCCCAATCTGGGCGCAGCAGCCCATCCGCTACCGCGCCCTACTCTCACAAAGCAGGAGTGCCAAAGATGAAAATGCCTTCCACTGTTCTAGCCGCTCTGGCGACCACACTCGTTGTCGGAATGCTTCAGGCGCAGGTCGAGGAGCATCCGCTTCCCCACCTGGTGCAAAAGGACGGACGCTTCGCTCTGTTCGTCGACGATGCTCCATATCTGATATTGGGTGTAGAGGACCTATCGATGGGTCAGTGGACTACTAGTCCAGACGTGTGGCCTAACATAGAGCATTTAAATGCGAACACGGTCGAAGTGTCGATTTACTGGGAGCAGTTCGAACCGCAACCCGGACAGTTCGACTATACGATGATCGATAGGCTCCTGACAGAAGCTCGCCAGCATAACGTTCATCTGGTTCTGCTCTGGTTCGGGATATATTATAACGGTCATCCGCACTACATCCCCGACTGGATGAAGCTGGACCCCGTGCGCTACCCGCACGTGCTCAACAGAAACGGTCAGCCGGTGGACTCTCTGTCACCGCTCGCTGCCGCAACGCTCGACGCGGACAAGACTGCGTTCTCCGCTCTCATGCGACACCTGAAGGAAGCCGATCCGCAGCGCATCGTCATCCTGGTTCAGGTGGAGAATGAAACCGGCACTTGGGAAACCGTCCGCGATTTCTCTACGGCCGCGCAGAAGCTTTTCGAAGCGCCGGTACCGCCCGAGGTCCTCAAGGCCATGCCGGCGAAGACCGCTGCTGCATCACCAAACTGGCAGGAAGCCTTTGGTCCCAATGCGGACGAGTACTTCAATGCCTGGGCAGTGGCGAGCTATGTCGGGAAAGTTGCCGCCGCGGGAAAGGCGGTTTATCCCCTGCCTATGGACGCCAACTGCGCTTTGCGCGACCCGCTCCGGCCGGGCCCTCCCGGCGTGGAAGCGGCTGCTTCCGGTCGATACGAGAGCGGCGGCCCCACCGACAATGTGATCCCCATCTGGAAAGCCGCGGCGCCGGCGATCGACATTCTGGCACCCGACGATTACCGGGGCGACCCCGCCTCGTATGTTAAGGACCTGGAGCTTTATCACCGCGATGACAATGCTCTCTACGTGGCTGAGACCGGTGGCACCAGCAATGCCCGTTTTTTCTTCACGGCTCTGGGTCTCCAGACTTTAGGATTCGCACCGTTTGGAGCGGCGGATGTTCCCCAGCAGGATGCGGAGCCTTGGGTAATGAATTACCGGCTGATCGGCCCGATGCAGCGGGAGATCGCCCGCCTCAATTTTGAAGGCAAGCTCAAGGCCATAGCCGAGCTGCCACACTTCAACTTCCAGGGCGGAGACGAGGGCAATCTCACGCAGACGCTGCCGTTCGAATCCTGGGACGCCGTGGTATCTTACGGAGTGTCCCGGGGGGGCGCTCCCTCATGGAATCCGACGCCGGTCGGGCGCGCCCTGGTTGCCCAACTTGGGGCCAACGAATTTCTGGTGACTGGATACTTCTGCCACGTTGACTTCTTTCCGGGCGGCACCGAGCAGCAACGGAAGACCCAGTACATCGAACATGGAACTGAAATGGTTCCCTCAGCTCTGATCGATGGTAAATGGCAACACCGGAAATTCGTTCATGTCGAGAAGGGAACCTACGAGAACGGCAGCTTCAAGTTCTTGCGTATCTTAGATGGGAGCGACCTGAACTCTGGGATTGATTTTGGCGAAAAGCCCATGGTGCTGCGCGTCACGCTTACCACGTATTAGATGCTGCGGCAGGTTCTGCTCCCTCAAATCCGGCGAGAGGATTCGCGCCGGACTGAGCCAGGACGATAGATTGTCCGAAGGCGCGAAATCCCCTAGCAGCGTGTCGGACTTCGTCCTCCGCGCTGCTAGTAAAAAATGGCTGCGCCATTTTGGCGGAGCCCGGAAGGGTTGAGTGATTTCCGGATTTGTTGCTCGGCGCTGACTGAAGGTGTCCGTTTTCTTGATCCGGAAGCGATTCTCAACCCCGGGACTGTCCGGCCGAGGGCTTCAGGCCGCTTTGAGCACTGCTCCGAGGGTGTGTATTCGCTCATGGCCGGTTTCGTTTTCCGTTCACGGCAGACCCCCCGCTCGGTGCGGACTTTCCGCCCATTCAGGCGCCCCGGCTCCGGCCTTCTTCGGGGATGTCCGGAAGGAGTGCTGCATCTGCAGCCGTTGTCCCGGGCCGTTTGGAATCCGGCGTGGCGAGGTCTGCAAAAAGCCGGGCGGAGCAGCGGGCGCAGGCGTCGCTGACCGTTTTCCAGTCGTGCCATCGGGGAGCGAGCAGCTTGTATTCACTCAGCCGGGTTTCCTCCAAGTCATAGGGCATCGGCTTGGCGAGCTGCACCAGCAGTTGTTGCGTGGGCGATTCGCCGTTGGGCTGCGGGTACAGCCGGTCGAATGAACGCATGGCCGTGAGGGTCGCCGCTTCACCCAGGCGGTCCTGCATGGCCACGAAGTCGAGGTAGTCCCGGGTGGCGTTGCGCTTGAGGATCAAGACGGCTTTGATGCGCAGCATCTCGGCCTCGGTGGGCACGGTGATGACATGGCCTTGGTGAGTGACCTGCATGGTTTCCAGTGGCTCATCGCGAATCAACTGACGGATGCCTGTTTCAATTCCGTCCAGATTGCCGAGAATCTGCACCGGGCGGCGGCCGCGGGCAGTCTTCCACCCGGCGACCGACTCGAGCTGGGCGAGGATTTCGTCGAAGCGGGTGCGCAAGTCCGTCAGAACGTGATCGGCGGCGACGGAGACCCGATACCGGGGTTTCCACTCGCGGCCGTAGGCGATTGGCGGAGCCATTCTGCGGAAACATTCCGTTTTTTCGGCCATGGAAGGATGTGGCGTCCTCTGCCCTCCCAAGGGCGATTCGTTATACCAAAGAACGGGAATCCCGTAATGGATCCAAATGTTTTGCGCTTTGTCTTATGGAAGGGCCTCCGCTTGCCGCTCTTCTTGATGCACTTCACCAAGAAACTCTGCTGTGTTTTAGTCCACTCATGATGATGACAAAATATCCAAGGAAATCGCGACTGCTGGCGGCCGTTCTTCTCGCGGCTCCGATCCTGTCGGGGCGAGCATTCAGCGCCGCAACCACGATCAACTTTACTTCCCTCGACAAAAGCCATCCCTTCAAGGTGTCCGGGACGCTTTACCTGCCGGAAAAGAACCCCGGTCCGTGTCCGGCCGTTGTCATGGTTCACGGTACCAGCGGGATCAATTCAGTGGGTACGTTCTATCGAGATTCGATCCTCCAGGCGGGCATCGCGGTGTTCGAGGTGGATTTCAAGACCGGGATTTTTACCGGAACGAGAGATCGGCCATTGCCCGATACCTTGGTTGCCATGGGTTTTGCGGCATTGAAAGAACTGCGCAAATTGCCGGCCATCGATCCCAACCGGATTGGCATCATGGGGTTTTCCATGGGGGGACACCTGACCGTGAATGCGGCTTTCGAAAAGAACCGCAAATTGTGGATGGGCGATGAGAAGGGATTCGCCACCCACGCGGCATTTTACCCGGTGTGCAAATCCTTTCTAAGGCAAAGCGATTGCCAGCCGACCGGGGCCCCGATGATCATATTTTATGGGACCAAAGACGCCTACGGCGAGGGGGAGAACGTTCCGTTGTTCAAACGCATGCTGGCGAAAAAATATCACTTCGAGGTAACGACGGTCGAATATGCTGGTGCCTGTCATGATTTTAACCGCAATGAGCCTCCCCTAAGCTACTATGACCCCGCTGCCATCGGTGGGAAAGGATACATGGCGTGGGACCCGGAGGCCGCAAACGATTCACTTCCCCGCGTCGTGACATTTTTGCGGGAGACTTTGGCGGCGAGGTGATGAACGGGTGGAGGCTCCGGACCGGAAACGGTCGTCACCGTATCTGAAAATCAGCTACGATGGCCGCAACAGGCCGCGGAGGTCGTCCAGCGACAGGCGGCTGGCGGCGGCTTCGCTGGCCTCGAACACCTCGGCGAGCAGCGCCCGCTTGGCATCCTGCAACTGCAGGACTTTCTCCTCCACCGAGCCGGCGCAGATTAGTTTGTAGCTCGTGACGACCCGCGCCTGGCCGATCCGGTGCGCCCGGTCCGTCGCCTGGGCCTCCACGGCGGGGTTCCACCACGGATCGTAGTGCACCACCGTGTCCGCGCCGGTCAAATTAAGCCCGGTGCCGCCTGCCTTCAGGGAGAGGAGGAACACGGGCACCTCCGGCGACGCTTGAAAACGGTCAACTTCCGCCTGGCGGGCGCGGGCGTGCATGGTGCCATCGAGATAGCAATAGGCGATGTTCTGTGCCTCCAGTTCCTGCCGCAGCAGGGCCAGCAGCGAGGTGAACTGGGAGAAAACGAGCAGCCGATGACCGTCGTCGGCGGTCTCCGCCAACAACTCGCGGAACGCCTCGAGCTTGGCGGAGGCGACTGAGCTTCGCAAATCAGCTTGACGGTCGGGCCGGACCTCGGGGCCGTCCGAAGGGCCCGGCGCGCCTGACGGTCGCACCCCACCGACGCTGTCAGGCAGATCGGCGGGCATCGACCGGCTCGACTCCTCGGCGGCGCGGTCGACCAAACGCGGATCGCAGCAGATCTGGCGGAGACGCAGCAGTTGGGTCAGAGCGGCCAGGCGCAGGCGGCCCTCGGAGGCGCCGCCGGCGGCGAGGGAATCGAGTTCCCGTTCGCCGCGCTTCTGCCACTCGCGATACAGCGAGGCCTGCTCCGGCGAGAATTCGCAATAGACGATCTGCTCGATCTTCGGCGGAAGTTCGGGCGCGACGGCAGACTTCGTGCGTCGCAGGATATAGGGGGCAGTCTGGGCACGGAGCCGTTCATCATGCCACGCTTTGTCCTCGCCGCGAACGCCCGCCGGGAGCGGAGCGATGTGCCCGGGCATCAGAAAGGCAAAGAGCGAGCGAAGATCGTCGAGGCTGTTTTCCAGCGGGGTGCCGGTGAGCAGAAAGCGCCCGCGGGCGTGGAGGGCACACAGGGCCTGGGCGTTTTGCGTGCGACGGTTCTTGATGTGCTGGGCCTCGTCTCCGATCACACAGGCGAAGTCGATGGACTCAAACAACAGCTGGTCCCGCACCAGCGTGCCGTAGGAAGTGACCACAAGGTCGGCGGAGGCGAACGCCGCGGCCGAATCCGTCCGGTCTTCGCCGTGGTGGGCGATGACCCGCAAACCCGGGGTAAACCGGGCCGCTTCGCGACGCCAGTTCTCGACGAGCGAAGCAGGACACACCACGAGGCACAAATCGGAAACCGGGAAGCGGATACCGGATACCGGAGCGAGGGGACGGGAATCCGGAGACTGGAGCCCGGAGGGCGGCGAAGACTGAGATCCGGATGAGCGGATCGCCGCGAGCAACGCCAGGGCCTGCAGGGTTTTCCCCAAGCCCATTTCATCGGCGAGAATGCCACCGAGTTCATGACGGTAGAGGTGCCACAGCCAGGCCGTGCCGAGTCGCTGGTAGAGCCGCAACCGGACGTCGAGGTCCCCAGGCAAGGGCGCGGCTTCGAGCTTGGACAGATTGCGCAGGGCGCTGCTGCGGGCCCGCCAGGTCGCCGGCGGCTGGAAGTCCGGGGCCAGTGACTCCAACAAACCTTCGGCCTCAGCCGCGTCGGACCGGCTGATGCGCAGCGTGCGTTGCGGCGTGAGTTGCCCGCCCGGTTCGGCCGACAAACGACGCTGCGTTGCCTCAAGTTGTTCGACCACCGCGGCGGGCAGGAGCACGACTTCTCCCGCGTCCTCGACATACCCGCGACTGGAGGCCAACGCGGCGCGCACGGCTTGCTCGGAAGCCCGTCCCGCCTTTAGCGCCAGCGTGACGTCGTACCCGTCCGGAGTCTCGATCGCGGAGCAGGCCACGGTCGCCGTCCGCAGCCCGGCGGTGTTGCGTTCAAAATTGGGCGTGAAACGCGCCCCGAGTCTGGTGCGCAGCCGGTCCCAGTTGGTCGCGAGGAAATTGAGGGTCTTGTGACGATCGCGCAGCCACCAACGACGGTTGGAAGGTTCGAGAACGAAGCCATGGTTTTTCACCAGGGAGAGGACTTCGTTGTAGGTCGGGTGCTCGCGCGCGGGGAGCGTGAACGCGAGAAAGTGCTCGCTGCCGTCGACCAGCAGTGATTCGGCCGGGTGCGCGACTGCGGGCTTCGGCCGCAGAGGCGCGGGCAGTGGCGCCTGGCCCGCGAGCGATTGCGCCGGAACCGGCTCCGGCTCCTCGAGGTGCTCGCTCACCCCGGGAAGCAGACCATCGTTCCACGCGAGCGCCGACGCGGGACGATTCACCCAGAAGAATACCGGCTGGTCTTCCGTGAGGGCAACGAGTTCACGCAACTGGGCGCGCGTCAGCTGGAGGAAGAGCGGCGGCTTTGCCGGTGTGCCGGTCTGGCGCTGGAGCCAGGTGAGCGCGGACGCGAACGCCAGCGGGATCGGGCCGGGATCGATCTCGATCTTTACCGCGATGGCGTTGCGGGTGGCTGCAGCGGCGAGGTTGGGTGGGAGCAGAACCCGAAGCATGGGGTCAACATTTGGCTCCGCCGCCCCGACGCGAGGTTTTTTGCGCGATGGACACGGCTGGCCGCGGCATTATGTCTGGGGTCGTGAGCCATCGCCTCCGTTGTTTGATCACTGCCGGACCGACGCGCGAGCATCTGGATCCAGTGCGATTTCTGAGCAATGGCTCCAGCGGCAAGATGGGTTATGCCCTGGCGGCAAGCGCGGTCGCGCGCGACTGGCAGGTGGATCTCGTCAGCGGGCCCGTGGCGCTGCCTCCGCCGCCGGGCGCGACGGTCGTTGATGTGGTGTCCGCCGAAGACATGTTTCGGGCGTGCGCGCCGTTGTTCGATCTCTGCGACCTATTTATCGCCGTCGCGGCCGTGGCTGATTATCGTCCGTCGGCGATCGCACCCGAGAAGCTCAAGAAGACCGGCGGCCCGTTGCGCCTGGATCTCGTGCCGACCGTTGACATCTTGAGGACGCTGGGGGAACGGAAGCGTCCGGGGCAGGTGGTGGTGGGTTTTGCGGCGGAGACGCTGGACCTCGAGGCCAATGCGCGCCGGAAACTGACGGAGAAAAACCTCGACTGGATCGTCGCCAACGATGTGAGCCGATCGGGTCTGGGCATGAACGCGGATGACAACGCCGTGTTGTTGCTTGGCCGAAACGGGGAACGAATCTCATTTGGTCCGGCGCCCAAATTCGCGGTGGCCGAGTTTATCCTCGGCCAGTTGATGCGCTAGGAGCCCGTCGGACTTCGTCCTCCGTGCTCCTTGTCAAATGGCTGGCGCCATTTGGGACGGGCTTGTGCGTTGCAGTGCGTGAGACCTAAAAAATGATTTTGTGGCGGCGGGGACCGGACACAAATCCGCCGGACACGGTTCTTCCCCGGCACCGGCCCGTTTTTTCGGGCCGGGGAAGGTTCGGGCTGCAGATTTACGCCGCGACCGCGAGGTTTTTGAGGGTGAAGAGCCGTTTGAGGGTATAGCTCCCGCAGATCATCCGGCAGAACCATCGGGGTTTGGCGGTCCAAGTCGACAAAACGCGCGAGCCTACTGCTTCGACGCTTCTCCGCAAGGAAAGTTGCAGCTGTACCTAAGAATATTATCGTTTCCGGAGCAAATGGCGAACGCCATTTGCCACGAGCAGCGCGGAGGACGAAGTCCGATACGCTGCTAGAATCCAACGATTGTCGCCCTGGGCGGCGAGGTCGGACAAATTGCACGTTTACCCGGGCGCGTTCGTGCAATTGGCGGTTTTCCGCGCGAGGCGACTGGCCCGGCTCCGCGCCCGTGACGGGGGCGCCGGCCAGCGCTTCTCGAACAGCCAGAACCACCTTCGTCATTTGGGTCCCATGGACCGGAGAATTGCTGAACCCCGGAACTTCGATCGGGTCTACTCAGGCTCAGACTTTTCTACCGACCGCAAACCAGAAACCCCCGCCCAACCGATTTTGGGCGACCCTACTTTCCTTCCCAACCCCAACCACGGCGCCGCTCAGGTAGCAGAGCCATGGGCCCAATGAACTCCATCGGACATTACTGGCCATGGTGGCTTCGTCTCGGGGCGATCATTTTCGCCACGGCCGGCGGTGTGGCGGCGTCGGAGCGATGGGAGACGCTGCAGGCGATCAATTGGGTCGAAAATCCGCGGAACAGTCCCCGGCCCGGGCCCGGGGGAGAATTGGGACCCTATCAGTTCCGGCAGTCCACCTGGCGCAGCTACACCCAGCGGCCGTTTGCGATGGCGCTGGAGCGCCGGTGTTCGGACGACGTGGCGGTCAGCCACTACGAATGGATCAAGCGTGGATTGGAGGGTGCCGGCATCGAGGCGATCCCCTACAACATCGCGCTGGCGTGGAACGCCGGGCTGGATCGGGTCGTGAAAGGCCGGGCACCGGCTTCGGCCGGCGACTATGCCACCCGGGTCACCAATCTGGTGGAAATGCTAAAAGCCCGGACGGTGCCAGGAGGGAATGTAGCGGAACAATCGCTACGCCGCATCGACGCGGTTCCGATCGCGCCGGAGCTGCGCGGAAGACAGGCAAGCCCGGTCGTAAACTGATGCCGCCGGCTCGCGTGACAAGACGCGGGGGGGACCGAAGGCGGCTCGTGCCGGTCAGAGAAAGGTATCCTGCTTGGGCAGCAGCGCCTGGCGCCGGGCTTCCTCTTCCTCGGGGGTGGCGTTGAGATGCCGCGGCGGTCGGGCCACGCGCTGCGCCACCGCCCCCTCGCGGTCCGCCACAATCCGGTCGCAGATGCTTTGAATTTGCAGGCGCAGCCAGCGGGAGGTCTCGCTGCCGTCGCGGTAATCGGCCCGGCCGTAATGGTCGATGCGATCGGTGTGCTGCAGCCGGTCGTTCTGGGCGAACTCGTCCGGCCGGTCGGGATGATAGACACCGTAGGCCTTGCCCCCGCGCTCCTTCACGACGGAAAAACTTGGGATGTCGCTGGGACCGTCGGCAATGTAGATCATGTTCTGGAACGGAATGCGGCGGTCCTCCGGCGTGATCCTGGCGTTCACGTCCAGCGCCGGGTTCTTGTTCGTGCCCTTGTTGATCTCAAAGATGGCGCGTGTCTTCGTCGTGTTGTCGATCATCATGCCGATCTGGGCGATCTCGGCTGCCGCGTTCAGGTCGAATTCCTTCTGCTGCAGGAAGCCGGGCTGGAAGGGACTCTCGATGAACTCGCAGCCCCAGATGGCCTCCACGCAGGGGGCGATGACACTGCCGCGGATCATCTCGGCCAGGCCCGTGCTCACGATGTAGTGCTCCAATTGGACGTCGTGTTTCACGTATTCGGACTTCTCGCGCACCGCCGCTTTGAGCTTGGGGAAGAACTCCGGCAACCCGGGGTAAAACTCGATCTCGGCCCCCAGCTCGCGGAGCACGCGGTTGTTCAGCCCCTGCATCCGGCCGGCGAGGACGTAGGTGAGGATATGATTCAGATAGCCGATCTCGCCCGAGATACGATAGCCGCGCCGGGCGTAGGTCTCGACCATTTTATTGGTTTCGGCCCAGAACGTCGCCTCATCCACGTGGTAACGCCGGAAGAGCGGTCCTTGCATGTAACCCGGAATAAGAGTCTTGTCGAAATCCCAGATGCAGGCGATGATGTTCTGAGTGAAGAGCGTGGTGGCCATTGCGGATCGTCACCTCTAGGCGGAGGCCCGCCTCGAACGACGGGCGTCAGCCAATCCGCAGAGTGCGGCTGGTGCAATTCGCAAATCTTCCCGCTCCCGTTTCTTCCCTGCCTGATGGATACACTGCCCGAACTCTCTCCGTTTCAACGCCGCCTGGACGAACTCAGCGCCCAGATGGCGGCGCCGTCGTTTTACGCGAACCTGCGGCGGGCGGCGGACGTCACGCGGGAGCAGCAGAAACTCGGGCAGTTGGTGGCAGACTACCAGGCCTATGAAAAG
Source organism: Opitutia bacterium (assembly GCA_003142955.1). Classification (GTDB taxonomy): domain Bacteria; phylum Verrucomicrobiota; class Verrucomicrobiia; order Opitutales; family Opitutaceae; genus Fen-1467. The sequence goes on from PLOH01000093.1 coordinate 61,912, forward strand.
GTCGGGATCGAGCTGGGCGAGACCCGGGCGCTCGCCCAGGATCCCGCAGCGGATCCGGCCTTCCGGGAACTCGCGACGCAGGAACTGGCGGGCCTGGAGCGCCGCCGGGCCGCGCTCCGCGAGACCGTGTTGCTCGCGATGATTCCGCCCGAACCCACCGATTCGCGCAACACCGTGATGGAAATCCGCGCCGGCACCGGCGGTGAGGAGGCGGCCTTGTTCGCGGCGGAGCTGGCCCGGCTCTACCAAAAATATGCCGATGCGCATGGCTGGAAGGTCGAGCCGATGAACAGCAGCGCGACCGAGCGCGGCGGATTGAAGGAGGTGAGCTTCCTCATCAGCGGACAGGACGTCTACCGGCAGCTCAAATTTGAGAGCGGGGTCCACCGGGTGCAGCGGGTGCCGGTGACGGAGGCCAACGGCCGGATTCACACGTCCACCGTCACGGTCGCCGTGCTGCCCGAGGCCGAGGAGGTCGATGTGCGCATTGACCCGCAGGAACTGGAGATCACCGTGCAGCGCGCCAGCGGTCCGGGCGGGCAGGGGGTCAACACGACCGATTCCGCGGTGCGCATTATCCATAAGCCGACGGGCATGATTGTTTTTTGTGCCGACGGGCGGTCGCAGCAGAAGAATAAGGCCAGCGCGATGGCGGTGCTCCGATCGCGCCTGCTCAAGCTCAAGGAGGACGAGGAGAAGGCGAAGTACGCCGCGCAGCGTCGCGGCCAGATCGGCAGCGGCGATCGCTCGGAGCGCATCCGCACGTACAATTTCCCCCAGAACCGCCTGACCGACCACCGCGTCGGGCTTACGCTCTACAACCTTCCGCAGGTCATGGAAGGCCGGATCGACGAGGTCATCGCCGCGCTGCAGAAGGCCGATTACGAAGAGAAACTCGCCGCGCTCACAGGCCAGACCTATGCGCCGCCGCGCCGGAGCGAGGAAGACTGAACATCAAGATCAAGGTGATCGAGCAGGAGCCGGCTTGCTGGCGATTCCCGGCCTTGTCACGGCGTGGCAAAGCTACAACATCAAAAAGCGATCGCAGCCAATCACCGATGTCATCTATTAAATGACAACCATTGTGGGACAGACGAATCGACACCCGTGGCTGCGGCTGGGATTCGTCGCAGTCGGCTGGATTGCGGCCGCCGCGGCTGCATCGATCACACAGGAGGAAAGCACCATGAAATTGACCAGCGTGGCTTGGATGGAAGGACAGCCGATTCCGGTGAAATTTACGTGCGACGGCGCCGATGTTTCGCCGCTTTTGACCTGGAGCGATGCGCCGGCGGGCACGCGAAGCTTCGCCCTCATCTGCGACGACCCGGACGCGCCGGCCGGCACTTGGGTCCACTGGGTCATCTATGGATTGCCGGCGACCGCGACGGCGTTGGCCGAGGGAATTGCCACCGCCGAGACGCTGCCGGATGGCGCGAAGCAGGGGGTGAACGACTTCCGCCGCATCGGTTATGGCGGGCCGTGTCCGCCGCCGGGTGCGCCCCACCGCTACTATTTCAAACTCTACGCCCTCGACGCCACGCCAGCCTTGAAGTCGCGGGCAACCAAGGTGGAGTTGCTGCGCGCAATGGCAGGGCACATTCTGGCCGAAGCGCGCCTGATGGGCACCTATCAGCGAGCGCGATAAGGAAGGCGGGCCGTCGACTCGCGGCCGGCGAAGGGAAGAGGCGTGCCCCACCAATGCACACGAATCTGCACGAATGATCTGGACTGGATTCGTGGTAATTGGTGTGCATTCGTGGGTGTTCTCGCCTGATGATATGGGCTCAGGGACACTGGCGCGAACGCCCTTTACCGACGGGTGGGGCTCGCTAGGCTGGCCGGACACGTCGGTTGACGCTTCATGCTCACGCTCCTCGAAATCATCAAGAAAACCACGGAGTTTCTCGAGGCAAAGGGCGTGGAGAATCCCCGGCTGAACGCCGAGTTATTGATCGGCCGCGCGCTCGAATTGCCGCGCATGCAGCTGTACCTGCAGTTCGAGCGACTGCTGACCGTGCCGGAGCTCGACAAGATCCGCCCGCTCGTCAAGCGCCGCAGTCAGCGGGAGCCGCTCCAGCACATCCTGGGTGAGCAGGAATTCTTTCACATCAAGCTGAAGGTGGACCGGCGCGCGCTGATTCCGCGACCCGAAACCGAGCAGTTGTGCGAACTGGTCACGCAGCAACTCGCGCATCCGCCGCTCACGATCCTCGATCTCGGTACCGGCGGCGGAGCCATTGCGCTGGCGCTCGCCGCCTTTTACCCGCAAGCGGCGGTGACGGGCCTGGAGGTGAGCGCGGAGGCGCTGGCGTTGGCCCGGGAGAACGCGGCAGCGCTCGGCTTGGACGGGCGCGTCCGGTTTCTCGAGTCCGATTGGTTTACGGCGCTTGAGCCCGGCGAGCGGTTCGACCTGATCGTCGCCAACCCGCCGTACTTGTCGGAGGCGGAGATGGCGGCTACAGCGCCGGAGGTGCGTGGCTACGAGCCGCTCGTGGCGCTGTCACCGGGTCCAGACGGCGGGGAGGCGCTGGTCCGGATACTCGAGGAGGCGCCCCGGTATCTGGGCGACGGCGGTCTGCTGGCCCTGGAGACGGGGATCGACCAGCACGGGGGATTGCGGGATCGGGCCACCGCGGCGGGTTTCGCGCGGGTCGAGTCGCGGCGCGATCTCACCGGCCGGGACCGGCATTTTCTGGCCTGGCGATAGCCGCTTATCGGACTTCGTTCTCCAAGCGGCTCAGCCGTTCTTCGAAATCTGCACGGTCAACGGCGCGTTTCCATCGGCCCAGAACTGGGGGTTCTCGGACAGCGTCAGCGTGTCGGACAGCACCCGCAGGCTTTCGCGGAGGGGAATGTCGACCTTGGTCACCCCTGGATCTTCGTCGGGGCTGACTTCGTCATCGTCCGTCGATTCGTCATCGGCCTTTTTTTCCGCTTTCACGGGTTTCGGCAGGGGTGGCCCCAGGGTGAACTCGGTATACGGAAAGTCGGTCTTGGCGAGCGTGTCCTTCTCGGCGCGCATCGCTTTCTTGAAGGCATCGTCGATTTCCTTCTCATGCCGTCGTTCTTCCAGATTCAGCGAAATGTCCTTGTGGTCCTGCTTATCCTTGAACCACGCGATGTTCTTCTTGAGATAGGCGAATTCCTCCAGGTGATCGAGGCGGGACTGGCTCGACGCCCGCAACGGAGCGAGAAGTTTCTGGTCGAGGGGATGACCGCTGAAGACGGTCGAGGGAATCTCGTCCCAGATCAAGGAGTTGGGCAGGTTGGATTCGCCGATCTGCATATAGGCGTCCGCCGAGGGCAGGACGATGTCGGGCACGACTCCCTTTTGCTGCGTCGAAGCGCCGTTGGGTAGGTAGAATTTTTGGATCGTGAGCCGCGCTGCTCCGGTCTTGTCCGGTAGTTTCGCGAGCAGACGGCTGATGCTCTTCATTTCCACGATCGTCTGGACCGTACCCTTGCCGTGGGTCGATTGATCGCCGATGATGATGGCGCGACCGTAATTCTGGAGAGCGCCGGCGACGATCTCGGAAGCTGACGCGCTGAAACGCGAGACGAGCACCGCCAACGGGCCTGTATAGCGAATGGCCGTGTCGTCATCGTTGTCCACCTGGACGTCGCCGTTCACCGATTTCACCTGGACCACCGGGCCTTTGTTGATAAAGAGGCCGGTCAGGTCGATCGCCTCCGAAAGAAGGCCTCCGCCGTTGGCGCGCAGGTCGAGCACGATCGCTTTTACGCCGGCGGCGTTGAGACGGTTGATAAGTTCGCCGACATCCTTGGTGGCGCTAGTGCGTTCCTCGCCGCCCTTTTTGTCATCTTCATCCGCCAGGCCATAAAACGAAGGCAGGTTGATGACGCCCATTGGCATCGTTTTGCCGTCGGCTCCTGGCACCTGGTAAACGGTGGCACGCGCCCGGGCGGAGTTGAGCTTCACCACATCGCGGACGATCGTGATCTGTTTCCGGACGGAGCCATCGGCGGCGGCCGCCGGAACGACGGTCAGAACGACTTTTGTGCCTTTCTGGCCGCGAATCAGGTCGACGACTTTCCGGAGTTTCATGCCAACGACGTCGACGGGTTCGGCGCCATCGATGCTCACGGCGATGATCTTGTCATTGGGATGCAATTGCTTGCCCAGATCAGCGGGTCCGCCCGGGATGAGTTCCTTGACCACGCATTCATTATCTTCAAAGCCCAGCAACGCGCCGATGCCCACGAGCGAGAGCCGCATTTGAATACCGAAATCCTCGAAACTCTCGGGCGAAAAATAGCTGGAGTGCGGGTCGTACAGATTGGCGAGGGAGGTCAGGAACATCTCGGTGACGTCGTCCGTGTCGATATCGGCCAGGTTCTTGAGCATGCGCTCATAGTGCTTCCGGACGGTCTGTTTCGCGTCGTCGAGAGTCTTCTTGGCGAGGATTTCCTGGATGACCTCGAATTTCAGCCGGCGGCGCCAGAGGTCGTCAGCTTCCGGAGTGGTGGCGGGCCAGACGCTCTTTGAACGGTCGAGCGGATAAATCTCATGGGTCGTCAGATCGATTTCTTTTTTCAGCTCGTCGAAGACCCATTTGACGCGTTGGTCGACCCGCTTTTCGAACATGACGTAGATGTCGAACGGGGCATCAAGCTTACCCAGGGTGCGCAGGTTGTAATAAAGGCCGGGGGCGTAACGCTGGGTAAACGCCTCCTGATCGGTGGCGAGGAAGAACAGACGCTGCGGGTCGAGCTCGCCCATGTAATCATGGATCAGGTTCTGGCCGAGGTCAGGCTTGAGCTGGTTATCGACGGCCTGGTGGTTGAAATTGAATTGTTCGAGGAGCTCGACCATCGTGCTCACTTCGGCAGCCCGGGCGCGCGTGGTTTCGAAATTGCGTTCGGGCAGGGCGCGGCTGGTGGAGAGGCCGGCAAGAAGCAGCGCGCCGACGGCCAGGGTCCGGCACAGCCGGGAAAAGGGCAGGAGGGAGGACATCATTGGTTTATTGAGAAAAGCGGGTGCGCGAGTTATTTCATGACGCGTCGCCCCCCACGACGTTACGTAACAAAGCACAAACTACGAATGCTTCAAGGCTGTTGCGGCAAGAGCGACAGGACAATTTGCCTGGTTTCCGCCATCTGGCGGCAATATTCAGCCCAAAAGCCTGCTTCGTCAGCAAAACCCAACCACCGCGCGAGCGGAGCGCGAGCCTCGGGGGAAGCAGCCAGGAGGCTCACCGCACGGTTGGAGTCCCCGCGCAGCAGAATCTCGATCCGCTTGAGGAAATCATAGTGTTCGAGCAGACGGGCGGCCGCGTCGCCAGGAATCAAGCCGGCCGAGGCAAGCGTCCGAAGACCCTGGCGCGTCCCGGGCTGGCGGAGGGAGGGAAACGCATGGCCATGGCGGAGTTGGAGCAATTGCACCAGAAACTCAAAGTCCACCAAGCCTCCGGCGCCGGTCTTGAAGGCGCGCTCGGGCGGGGAGGCCACCTCGCGCTCACGCTCCATGCGGCCTCTCATGGCCCAAATCGCAGCCGCGGCGTCGTCCTCAAGTGGGGTGCTGTAAAGCAATTCAGAGACAAACGCGCCGAATTCCGCGGCGAGGCCTGCCGGGCCGGTCACCACCCGCATCCGGGTCAGCAGTTGACGTTCCCATGGCTGGGCGGAGGAGCTTGCATGATAGGCGCGCAGGACGGCCGGCGTGGTTACGAGCGGACCCGCGTCACCGTGCGGCCGCAATCGCAGGTCCACTTCATAGGCTGCCCCCAGCGGTCCCCCGTGCCGCAGCAGCCTTTGCAGCTCACGGACAGTCGGCTCGGCCGCCGCGGCGTCGGAATCGGCGGCGACAAACAGGAGATCGAGATCGGAGCCGAAGGTCAGCTCGGCCCCACCGTATTTGCCCAGTGCCACCAGGAGAAGTTTTTGCGCGGGATCGAGTCTTCGCAGTTCGTGCTGCAGGACGGCGTCAGCCAGGAGCGACAGGCTGGCCTCAACCTCCTCGACCTCGAGGTGGCCGAGAAGTTCGCCAATGGCATAGCGGACCTGCTCCGCCTTCACGTACAACCAAAGCCACTCGGCGTGGCCCGCATCCGCGGGCCCGGCGGCGAGCTCCCCGGCGAGGTCCGCGGCGTCCTTGCGTTTTCTCAAGACCTCTGGCCGCAGGACCTCCTCGACAATCTCCGGATGAGCGGCGAGCAGTTCGTAAATAAAGGTGCTGCGATCGAACAACAGCGCCAGCACCCGGAAGAACTGGGGGCTGGCCGCGCAGCCGTTGAAAAACTGCTGGCGAGTACCGTATCGTTCGGCGAAACGGGCGATCCGGCGCAGCGTCGGAACCGGGAGCGCAAGTTTTGGCAGGATATCGTCGAGCGGGTCGGCGAGGTGCTGGAAGCGGACGACGAGCTCGCGGTTTACCGGATGTCCGTGGTCGCCGCAGACAAAGAGCCGTAGTTCGCCCGCCGCGCCGGGCGCGGGGCCAAACCACCGGTGGAGGCGTTCACCCACCGCCGGTGGCGTGTTCGGCGACGTGAAGAATTGCCACCATTCCTGAAAATCCCGATCGCCGGCGTCGCGACGGAAGAGTCCCTCGTAAATCCGCCGGACGCGCGTGCGCAGGGCTTTAAGCTGATGTTGGAAAGTCGCGGCGGAGGAGAAGCCCAAAGTCCGAGCAATCGCGGTGATCTCGGCGGCATCCGCCGGCAGGGCGTGCGTGTGGTGTTCCTCGCGCATCTGGATGGCATGCTCGACCCGGCGCAGAAACCAATAGGCTTCGCTCAGGAACTCTGCCTCCCCCGCCTGCATCAGGCCGTAACGCACCAGTTGGTCGAGCGCCACCGTGGTCGAATGCGTCTGCAGGAAAGGATTCCGGCCCGCATGCAGCAGTTGAAACGACTGGGTGATGAACTCGATCTCGCGAATGCCGCCCGGGCCGGACTTGACGTCGCGGGCGAGTGCCTGGGGGCCGACCATTTCCTGTTCGGTGCGGGTTTTCATGGCGGCGACCTCGGCCAGCAGGGAGGGCGGCGGATGGCGGGGATAGCGAAACGACTGCAGGCTCTCGAGGAGTTCCGCGCCGAGGGCAAGGTCGCCGGCGACCGGTCGCGCCTTGATCAGGGCCATGCGTTCCCAAGTCTGGCCCGCCGCGGCGTAATAGTTTTCGAGGCTGGCGAGCGAACGCACCAGCGGGCCGTAGGCGCCTTCGGGGCGCAGGCGGACGTCGACGCGAAAGAGGAACCCGTCAGCCGTCTGCGCTTGGAGCAGGTTCGTCGTGTTCTCGGCGACCTTGGTGAAGAATTCGGCATTCGTAAATGCCCCCGGCTGTCCTTCTTTCCGGCAATGGCCTTCACCGTCGTAGAGATAGATCAGGTCGATGTCGGAGGAAAAATTGAGTTCCTGACCGCCGAGCTTGCCGAGGGCCAGCACGCAGAAGCGGGCGGGATGGTCGAGGTCCTCATCCCACGGCTCACCGTAGCGCCGGGTCCATTGCCGCAGGGAAATCAAATAGCACTCGCGCAGGCAAAACTCGCCCAACCGCGTCAATTCCTCGACGGTAATGGGAGTGGAGGCGAGGCCGTTCGCGTCGCGAAAGGCGATGCGAAGGGTCATCTTGCGTCGCCAGCTCCGCAGCAGGCTCAGGTAGGGCTCGTCGCGTGCCAGTTCTTCCGTCGGAACGGCAGCGGTGGAGGCGCGCCATTCATCGAGCAACGCCTGGTAACGGTAGTTGATCTCGCGATTGTGCGGTTCTTCGAGCCAGCGCGCGTACTCGGGATGTTGGAGCAACAGTCGGGCGTAGAGCGGACTGGCGTCGGCCAGCCGTTCAAGGCGGAGCCAGGCGTCAGGCGGAAGCGCAGTCGTGTCCCAGGAAGGGTGTTCCTGACGAAGCAAGGCGCGAAATTTTCCGGACAAGGCGTGACCGGTGGGCGCGCTCACAGTGGGGCTTAATGGCGGCTGAGAAGATCGCGGGCCTCGTCAAGCAGGCGCTTTTCTTCTGCAGTCAGGGCACCGAAGCCCTCGCTGTTGATCTTGTCGAGTATGCGGTCAACTTCGGCACGCAAGTCCTTACGATCGGTTATGTTTACATGAAAACGAGGAGTCGCGTCCTTTTTCCGGCGGCGAAACCAGCGGGGCAGCTCAATCCGGGCGCCCAAGGACGAGCCAAATGGGTGCGCTTGGTCGAGAACCCGGTAATACCCGTAGGCGACGAGCATGGCCGCGAGGTTGGCCACACAACCATTCCACAGCGGCGAGTGCTGGCCCGTCACCTCGTAAAAAAGAAAACAGACGAGGTTCAACGCTACCAAGAACCAGCAGAAAAACTTGGGCTTGGCCGTGACGGGAACGACGAAAAAAATCAGAAACGTCATCTGATCGTCCGCATGGTAGCAGCAATAGAGGGCGAAAACGCCCGACAAGGCGGCCAGCGGACCAAAGAGCGGCCAGTCCACTCCCACGGGATAGACGGCAAGCCATGCGACTGCGCCCGCGACGACAAAGGTGGAATAGAGCCAGACAAAGCGACGCGTCCCAACCCGTTCCCGGATTGCCCCGCCAAAGAAATACAGGCCCAGCAGGTTGAAGATCAGGCTGAAGATCCCGCCGTCGTATCCGGCGGTGTTCTGCAGAAAATTGTAGGTCAGTGGCGTCCACAGTTTGTGACCGTGCAGGACGGGCCCAGCCGCCAGCCCCAGCCAGCTGTAATGGCCAAAAGAGCCCAGCCATCTTTCCATGACATGCTGCAGCAGGAACAGCGCGGTGAAAATGGCCATCAGCCATTTAACCACGTCAAAGGAGAACGAGTTGCCCGTCTCCCGCATGTATGAGCGATCGGAAAGCATCCGGCTGAAAACTAGAATGACCTGAGGCCAAACTCAAGCCCCCGGCGTTACTTGGACCCTGTTTTATTTGAACGGTGCCGCTGGCACGTCCGGGTCTCCCGCGACTCGGAAAGAGGCCCGGATATGAACAGGATGCTCAGGTTACCCTCAGCGGTCGGCGATTTGGAGAGGCGTTCCAGGTCATTTGGCTGTGGGGATACCCTTGACAGGCGACGGCATTCGTTTTTGTTCGCGATTCACCATGGCGAACAAAGCAGACAAGTGGGAAACGAATGTGGCAGGCAAATTTTACGTCGACCAGCAGTGCATCGATTGCGATCTCTGTCGTGAGACGGCCCCGGCTTTTTTTACCCGTTCTGAAGAAGGCGGCTACTCGTTTGTGAACAAGCAACCGACGACCGAGGAGGACATTGCGGCCTGTACGGAGGCGCTCGAGGGATGCCCGGTCGAAGCCATCGGCAGCGACGGCGAAGCGTAAGTTGGCCGATTCCTCGCGGGAGTGCGTTGGACGGCGCGCGTTGAAATGCGACGGACTATGTTTAGGCCGGTGTTTCTTGGGGGTCATTGTTAACCAAAAGATATCATGTGGTTAACTATAGCTATTCAGCCGGGGCGAGGCTTGCGCGTTGCTGCTCGGATTGTCTGGTGGGGCGTTGTAGGGCGGGGTCGCCGCACCCCGCCACGCTCGGAAGACCGGCGGGATCCGGCGATCCCGCCCTACATCCGGCTGCATAATCTCGGCTCAGTGCTTATTGCGGCGACGTTGATCGCGATGCGAGCTCTGGCTCAAGCTCCGGTCGAATTGCCGGCCTTCCAAGTCTTTTCACCCCGGGTGGCGCTGGATGATCCTGCCACGTCGTTTTCCATGCCGGTCACCTTGCTGCGCTATGAGCCGTTGCTGGACGTGGAAGCACGGAATCAGGCGGAGGGCCAGGCGGATATTGCGATCCGCGGAGGCATCTTTGAGAACACCGGCTTTCGCGTCGGCGGAGCCTTTCTCTTCGATCCGCAGACTGGGCATTACTTCGCGGAACTCCCGGTGGCGCCGGCCATGATTTCAGCGCCCCGCATCCTGACGGGCGTGGACAACGCGCTGGGCGGGTTCAATGCGGATGTGGGCACGGTCGCGTATGACTGGCAAGCCATTCGCGCGCGAGGCGAGCTGACGGCGACGGCTGGGCAGTATGGTTCCTACGACGGCAGCCTCTACCAAGGATTCGTCAGCGACACGCGCGTGGCCGGCCGGGTGCTGGCCGCCGATGCCGAGGTGGCGATTTCGTCCTCCGACGGTTCCATGCCGTACGGCGATCACCATTACCAGCGTTACAACGGGCGGATCCAACTCGGGGATGGCGGCTCCCAGACGGATCTTTTCTACGGGTACCAGGCGAAGTTTCTCGGCTGGCCCAATCTTTACACCCCGTTTGGCTCCGACGAGACCGATGATTTGGAAACGGCCGTCGTGATGCTCAACCACCGCGTGAGCTGGGGCCCGGGCGATGCGCTCGAGGCCGCCGTCTTCTGGCGGCGCAACAAGGATGATTATGCCTTCAACCGCTTCGCGCCGGTCGGTCCGGTGCATCCGTTCCAGACCACGACGTGGATGGACGGCCTGACGGTGTCCGGCCGGGCTAACCTCGGCGTCATCGGGATCGGCTATAATGCGGCGGTTCTCACCGACGATCTCAAATCCACGTCACTTGTTTTCGGCCGGTTCCATTCGCGGACCTATGCCAAGGTCGGCGTGGATCCCGAGAAGGTCTGGTCGCTCACCGATGGGCGGCGGTTGACGCTGAAGACCGGGGTGACTCTCGACGATACCAACCGCGACGGCTCAGCGATCTCCCCGATGGCCGAGATCGCATTGGACAAAGCCGAGTCAGCCGGCGGCTCAAGTCGCCTGTACCTCGACTATGCCGATTCCAGCCAGGTGCCGACCTACACGGCGCTCGATTCCAGCCCAACCGCCGGACTGTTTCGGGGCAACCCGGATCTTGGGCGCACCTACAGTCACAATCTCGAAGCCGGTCGTGATGTTACGCAGGGGCCGTGGCAGGTGCATGTCGCGGTGTTCTATCGCCGCGACGACCACCTGGTGGATTGGACTTTCCGGCGGGGGGTGATCGCGCGCATCGCCAGTCCGGTGGACATCGATACCGCCGGAGCTGAAGGCACGGTGCGGTGGTCGGGTTCCTTTTGCGATGTCATCCTGGGCTACACCTACCTGCAGAAACGGGCCGACTATGGTGCAGCAACGGTGGACGGCAGCTTCTACGCGCTCAATTTCCCGAAGGATCGACTGACGCTGGCCGTCGTGGCCCGGCTGGGCCGCGGCTTCGAACTGCGCATGGACAACCAGGCGCGCATTCAGAAAGCAAATCCACTGCGCACCGAAGGCGGAAACCAGGCGATCCTCTCGTCGTTGGGACTGTTCTATCGGCCCCCGGGCTGGCGAGTTGTCGATTTCTATCTCCAGGTGGACAATCTCTGGAATAGCGCCTTTCAGCAGGTGCCGGCCGTCCCGGCCGCCCGCCGGGAAATCTCCGCCGGCGTGACGTATCGCTGGTGAGCTTGTTGGCGACGGCCCGCACGGCGTGGGCGAAGGCCATAACCGGATCTCTCGGCCGGGATCATGCAATTGGACTCGCTTGCCGGCTGATCGTGCCGTGATCGAACGGTTGTCCGGCGGCCCCATGTCATCTACAGATTCACCTGCACGAGGCCGGCCCAGGATCAAACCTTCCCGCGCCGGGCTTCAAGTTCGATCCGGATGGTCCGCATCCGGGCCTCGCTCAGTGGATAGAAAGCCAGCAGTCCCAGCGCGATCAGCAGGGCAATCACCGGAATTGCGGCGAACAGGAAGCGGATCCACCAGATGGTCGAGGCGGTCTGCTCTCCGCCAAGGGATTGCCGGTAACCAACCGCCTCTAGCAGGAAGTTGGCCAGCCCCAGACTCAACGCCATGCCGAACTTGGCGACCCAGGAGTACCAGGAGGTGAAAGCGCCCTCGCGCCGTTGCCCCGACTTGATTTCATCGTCGTCCACCACGTCCACGCACATCGAAGGCAGCACTACCCAGAGTCCGGTGGACGAGAAGCCAGTCAGGGCGGTGTTCAGGACGATCAGCCATCCGTTGCCTGGTCGGTACATCCACCAGCTTGAACCGAAGGCGAAAATCCCGGTGCCGAGCGTGAACAGGAGCGCCTTGCGTTTGCCATGGTGACGCGCGATCCATCCAGCCGAAAGCACGCCCATGATTCCGCAGACCAAATAGCCGACGCTACCCCAGGCGTAGTAATAGGACATGATCGCCTGGTCGCCGTGAAACGCATAATAGGTACCGACGAATTGCGAGAGCCCGCCCAGCATCGTGGTCGGAACGACATAGACCACGCCGATCGCCAGCAGGACGATAAACGGGCGCGACTGGAACGTCTGTCCGAGCGTGGCCCAGAAATGAGTCTTGGGCTGCAGCGCGGCCTTCGCGTAATAGCGCTCCTTGACGCAGAAGAAATTAGCGAAGCCGGCCACGATCATGAGCAGGCCGGCCAGGGCCGCCGCCCATTGCACCCCGCGCAACACGTCGGGTTTCCCCGTCGCCACATCGTTGAAGAGCGGCAGGTTCGCGAACCACCACGCGAAGCCCATATAAACGCCGGAGATTTTCTGGATCACCGCCTTGAACGCCATTACGGTCGTGCGTTCGTGGTAGTTGGGCGTCAGCTCGCTGCCCAGACTCCCGTAGGGCATATTGTATAGGCTGATGATCGGCGAGAAGAGGAACAGCGACACGAGCATGAACCAAAACAGCCGGTTGTGGAGCCACGGCGCCGACGCATCCCAATGGCGCGAAGCCATGAACAGGCAGGGGAGAGCGATCCCGGCCGCGATCGAGCCAAACAGGATGTACGGACGGCGGCGGCCCCAGCGGGAACGGGTGTTGTCCGACAACCAGCCGAACAAGGGATCGGTGAACGCGTCGAACATCCGCGCGATCATCAGCACGGTGCCGACGAGGTTCGGCGCAAGGCCGAGATACATCGTGAACACCGGCCCGGAAAGATTGGGATAGAGCCAGTGCCCGAAGATGTCGTTCACTCCGCCAAAGCCATACGCGGCCTTGGCGGCAAAGGGGACCTTGTCGTCGGGGGCGACTGCGGCAGGTTGCGTTTCAGACGGCGGATCAGTGGGGTGGGGCATGACAGAGAAACGCGGCGTGTGGGCGCAGATTCTGGAGAACGCAGGCCGCCGAACCGGCCTTTGTCCCTACGAAGATGCGGCGATGCTGGCGGTCCGGGCCGATTCGTCGAGCTAGGAATGGCGCGGCACGCAGGAGTGGCACGGGCGCGAAAACAATCCGGTTCGTTGTAGGGCGGGGTCGCCGTACCCCGCCACTGCCACGTACAAGGTGGGGTCAGGCGACCCCGCCCTACAACTGACTGCAATATCCTGGCTCAGGTCGGCAGCTTCAGCACTTCCGCAAGCTTGCTAGGTTCCTTGCCGCCGCCCATGGCGAAATCGGGTTTGCCGCCGCCTTTGCCGCCCAGTTTGGCCGAGAGCTCGGAGACGAGCTTGCCCGCCTGGAAACCGGCCTTGATGGCCGCGGGCGAACAGAACGCGACGACCGTGGCTTTCTCTCCGAAGGCGGCGCCGAGTTGGACCACGCCATCACCAAGCTTGGCCAGCACTTGCGAGCCGAGACCACGCAAGGCCTCGGGAGATTCCGCGGTGACAACCGCCGAAACGAATTTGAGGCCGTCCTTGACCACCGCCTTCAGGGCCAGGGTGTCGGCGAGCCCGGCCGCTTCCTTCTGGCGGACCGCCATGAGCTGCTTCTCCAAGTCGGCGTTCTGGGCCAGCAGGGCCTCCAGTCGCTTGTCGACTTCGCTCGGGTTGGTGTGCAGGCGGGCGGCCGCGGCGTGCAGGGTGGTTTCGTGTTCGTCCACCAGATCCAGCGCGGCCTGGCCGGCCACCGCCTCGATGCGGCGGGTGCCGGTCGCGATCGCCATTTCGGCGACAATTTTGACAAGTCCGATTTCACCGGTGGTGGAAACGTGGGTTCCGCCGCACAGTTCACGGCTGTAGCCGCCGATGTCGACCACGCGCACGATCTTGCCGTATTTCTCGCCGAAGAAGGCGAGGGTGTCGGCGGGTTTCTTGTCGAATTCGGTCTCGTAAATCTCGACCTTGGCGTTGTCGAGGACCTTGTCGTTGACGAGGCGCTCGATCTGGCGGAGCTGCTCGGGCTTGACCTGCTCGAAGTGCGCGAAATCGAAGCGGAGACGCTCCTTGGTCTTGGACGTGCCGGCTTGATGGACGTGCGTGCCGAGCACCTTGCGCAAGGCCCAGTGAATGAGATGGGCGGCGGTGTGGTGGCGCGAGATCGCCCGCCGGGCCATCGGCGACACGACGAGTTGGGCCGTCTGGCCGATGAGATTGAGCTTGGCCGCATCAACGGCGCAGGCCGGCGCGAGCTTGTGCAGATAGCGACCGGACTTGTCCTTGACCGTGTAAACGATCGCAAAGACCTGGCCGGCGATTTCGGCGGCGCCGTGGTCGCCCGCCTGGCCGCCCATCTCGGCGTAGAACGGCGTCTGGTCGAAGACGAGGTAGATGTCCTTGTCCGCCTTGACGACGTCGACGATCTTGGCCTCAGCCGTGAGCTGCGTGTAGCCCAGGAACTTTGTCGGTTGCTGTTCGGTTGTTTCTTTGCCTTCGGTGGCTGCCACGATGATCTCCTTTTTCTGTGCGGCGCGTCCGCGCTCGCGTTGTTTTGCCATTTCTTTCTCGAATTCTTCCGTGTCGACCCTAAGTCCGCGCTCTTGCGCAAGGAGCTGGGTCATATCCAGTGGAAAACCGTAGGTATCGTAGAGCTCGAAGGCCGTCTTCCCAGAAAAGAATTCCAGATATGCGGGAAGGCTCAGCGAGGGATCCTCTTTGAGCTTGGCCTGAATGACACCCTCGTTGTGTTTTAGCGCCCGGAAGGCACGATGGAAAAATTCCAGTCCGCGATCAAGCGTCCGCCCGAAACTTTCTTCCTCAGCGTAAATCACCCGCCGGATGATATCCTGCCGATCAACGAGCTCTGGAAAAACGGATCCCAGTGATTGCACGACGGGTTCCACTAGCTTCTGAAAAGAGCCTGTCTGCAGTCCCAGCTTTTTCCCGTAGAGGATACCGCGGCGCAGGATACGGCGGACGACATAATTGCGGCCTTCGTTACCCGGCAGGATGCCATCGGCGATGGCGCACGACACGCAGCGGGCATGATCTGCAAGCACGCGGAAAGACACGTCGATATTCTCTTGTTCCGAAAGTCCCATTCGGAATGTGGAAACCGTTCCTTCATAGCGCCTTCCACTTAGCTTTTCGACACAGGCGAAAAGCTGAGCAAAAATATCGGCGGCGTAGTTCGACGGCTCGGGCGTGAAGTCCGTGAAGCCTTTGGTGACGGCGTGGATCCCGGCGACGCGCTCGAACCCCATGCCAGTGTCGACGTGTTTGGCGGCGAGCGGCGAAAACGTGCCGTCGGCGTTGGCGTTGAACTGGATGAAGACGTGGTTCCAGATCTCGATGCAGCGGGGCACGCCCGCGTTGACGAGCGCGCGACCGGCCTGCTCGTCGTCGGCCGGCGAAAGGTTGAAATGGATCTCGGAGCACGGGCCGCAGGGGCCGGTGTCACCCATCATCCAAAAATTGTCCTTCTTGCCGCCGGTGACGATGTGGACGGCCGGATCGAGGCCGGCGGCGCGGAAGATTCCCGCCCAGATATCGTAGGCTTCCTGGTCAAAATCGGAGGGGTCGCCCTTGGTTTTGTCGGGCTGGTAGACGGTGGCGAACAAGCGTTTCGGCGGAATGCCCCAGACCTTGGTGATCAACTCCCAGCCCCAGGTGAGCGACTCCTTTTTGAAGTAGTCGCCGAAGGA
>PLOH01000093.1:77718-77867 GCA_003142955.1 Opitutia bacterium
GAGTCGGGCAGCAACGACGACGACGGCACGATCGTGTGTCCGTGGCTCGCAAAGAAATCGAGGAAGCTCTGGCGGATTTCAGCTGAGGTCATGCGGGAAGTAGCGAGTAGTGAGTAGCGAGTAGCGAGTAGTGAGTAGCGAGTAGCGAG
>PLOH01000010.1:0-221 GCA_003142955.1 Opitutia bacterium
TTGGTTTTCCGCGATCCCTACATCCTCGATTTCCTCGGATTGAAAGACACCTATGCGGAGAAGGACCTGGAAGCGGCGATCCTGCGCGAGATGGAGGCCTTCATCCTCGAACTGGGCGTGGGTTTCTGTTTCGTGGCCCGCCAGCAGCGCATGCAGATTGACGACCGCGATTACTACCTCGACCTGCTGTTCTACCACCGCAAGCTCCGCCGCCTGATCGC
>PLOH01000010.1:240-6795 GCA_003142955.1 Opitutia bacterium
CTGGAGGCCGCCAAGGACTGAGTATGGCCACTCTGCCACTCCGTTTGCCGGGCAGCACGCCCCGGAAGACCGAGTACATGTGCATGTCTTTGGGAACCCGGAGCCGGAAGTTCTTCCTCGAACGGGCGGTAATCGGGCTGCTCGCTTGCGCTGCACTGGCTTGGCCGCAACGGCCCGCCGAAACCGATGCCGGCGCCCTCCTCGAGAGGAGCCGCAAAGCTGCCCTCGAATATGGCAGTTTGCTGCCGGATTTCGTGTGCACGGAAGTGATCCAGCGGTATACAGACCCAATCCGCCGCCACTTCCAGCCGTTCGGTACGGACTGGATTCTGAAGGATACGCTCACCGTGAGGCTGGGCTACTTCGAACACAAAGAGGACCACAAGCTCACCCTGATCGACGGCCATCCGGCCGATCGTACTTACGAGTCCCTCGGCGGAGCCCTCGGGGCCGGCGAATTTGGGGGGATGCTGCACAGTATCTTCGATCCCTCTTCGGCGGCCACCTTCCGCTGGGTGAGTTGGAAGAATGTTCGCCGGCGCCGCGCCGCCGTCTATTCCTACGTGGTAGAGCAGGCCCATTCCGATTACGTCCTCGATTCCGGCGTGCCCGGCAAACCCCACGCGGCCACAGTGGGCTACCACGGAGAACTGGAAATAGACCTGGAAACGGGCGCCACGCTCAGTCTTACTTACCAGGCGGACAACATCCCGACGGAATTGCAGTGGAATTCCGTCGCCACCACGGTGGATTACAACTTCGTTGTCGTCGGCGGCAGGAACTACTTGTTGCCCGCGCGGTCCGAAACGGTGATACGACGTCCGTTAATGTGGATGCGAAATCAAATGGAGTTCCGCGATTACGGCAAGTTCTCCACCGAATCGACCGTCACCTTCGACGTAAAAGACGGCGTGAAATAGAGTCGCCCGCGGCAGGACCGCCGGCCCTACCGATCAGCCTGAGGTTGAGCGGCATGGAGGGTAAGTGGAACCGAAAGCGAGCCCACATGCGCGCCCCGGTCGTCGACCACGCCTATCCGCACGGCGACGGCCGCCGCCGCGCGCTTCAGCCGCAGCTCCAATCGCAGCCCTTGCTCCAGCGCCTTTTGATAGGTCTCCGGCAGCAGATCCAACTGCACCGTCTGGCTGACGCCTTCGTATCGCTCGCCGGTGGCGCCGATTTGAACCCCCACCAGGCGCAGCTCTCCCGTCCATCTTTCCGTGTTGTGCGCCAGGCTGAGGTCCGCGGGATCCACGTGAATCACCACGTCCAGGTCATTGGCGTCGCCGCTCTCTTGTTCCACGCTTGCCTGAATGCCAATCTCCGACCTGTCGAGAGGCGACGATAGCGCGCGCGCCATGGGATCCGCCGCCCCGGCGCTGCTGTCTTCTTCCCTTGCCGTGGCGTGATAGCCGCGGCGAAAGCGAAGATGGACGCCTGGGCGGGTGGAGCGGACGTCAATCCGGTGATACGCGCCGTCCTCGGTGATATCTTTCGGGTAGTAAGTCATCAAGTACACTACGCGTGAGTCGTCGAGCGCCAGGCGTACGCCCCGGTCCAGGTCGTTCCGGTTGTAATACGCGAACCCGCCCGTAGCGTCGGCGATGTCATTCATCGTGCCGATGGAGATGTTCACGTCACGGAGCTTCCTCAGTGTTTCGGCGTCCATCGCGGAGACGGCCCCGGTGAGGCCGCGGGCATCGATGGGATAGACCGAAACGTCGGCGTCGTTCAATGCCGCCATGGTCCGGTTCATCTCCATGCCGAAAGTTCGCCACTGGTCGAGCGGCCCGTCGTACCCGATGCCTGGCGCGACGGTCCGTTGCGCTGTCCCGGTCGTCAGGGGAAAAGCCGCCGACAACCACAGCAGGTTCTTCCGCCCAGGTACAGACTTCACATGGTTGGCGATGGCTTCGAGCGCTTGGAGCGTGTCGACGATCCTGCCGGCATCGTAGCTCGCCTTGAGTTGCGGCGGCGGTGGTGGCGTATGGCTGTCCTGGTCCAAGTCAATGTCGTCCAGCAGATCGTCCCCGCCGGGCACTTCGCCATGATAGGCCCTGAGCTTGGCGAGAAGCGATGCCCTGTCGGAAGAGAAATTGTGAATTACCCGGAAGCGCGAGCCCAAAGCATAGATGGCCACGCGCTCCGCCGGCTCGATCTGCTCCAGGATGCTTACCACGGCGCGCCGGACCACGGTCTGGTTGCGGTACTTGGTGTTGACCGCGTCCAGAAGAATCATCGAGAGCACCTGGGGCTGTTTCGCCTTGCCCAACGGGCCCGATCCGGCTTCACCTGCCCGGTTCGAGTAGGTGTTGGGCGGCAATTCCGCCTGGCCGGGGGCCGCCCGCGAGCCGATCTTCTCAAAGGTCGCGATGGTTTGCTCTCTTCCGTTGTCAAGCACGCGAAAATCGCTTACGCCCAAGCCGCTCACCGGCAGACCTTTGGAGTCGGTCGCGATGATGCTGACCTCCACCACGTGGACGTTCGTGCGTATGACCACTTGCTGGTCGGCGGACAGACACAGCCACGCCGCGCAAACCGGCAGAAGCGAGAATTTGAAGGGCCGGCAGAGAGCCATTAGTCCCACCCGCCATTCATCATACAGCCAATCGAAGCTCCGTTTATCCTTACGGGAGCGAGCGCAGCAGGACCGCATCGATGATGCTGAAGATGGCGGTGTTGGCCCCGATGCCGGCGGCCAGGGTCAGGGCCGTGACCGCCGCGAAGCCTAATGTCCGCATGAGGTTCACCCGAGACGTGGCTGGACGACGGAACTCGTGCCTGGCTTGGCGAATGTGCCTCTTTCCCCCTACCCCAGAATTGTGGTAAATATCGGCATTGTTTTCCACGCCTGTGGGTAGCACCCAATGCGTTGATCGCCTGCCCCAGGCCGTACGATCCCGGCAACGCTACTGCCCTGAACGGCGTGTCACGGGAGCGATGCTGCCAGGTTGAGATTCCGGGTGCGATGCCGACTTATCGTTCTCAATCCGCTTGCTGCCCTCCGCGCTGCCTTAGGTTGGCGACTATGCCTCCATGTTCAGTGCGCAGTCGAGGTACCGGATGGAACGCATTGCAGGCCCAGCCTCCAGAAGTGGAGATCCTTAGCAAGAATACGCGTTTGTCGCATGCCCCTTACGATCGTGTAAGAAAGAAGATCCACGAGATCGCATCCCAAATAACTGTATTTCTCGCACTCCTGTTTTGCTCTGTCAAAGATGATCTCCGGGGGGCAAATCACTTCCACCTTGTACTCCGACAACCAGCTTCTTAAGAAGTAGAGCGCCAAGGTCTCCCGTCGCTCGCCGCCTGGACCGACGAAGTCCGATCCCTTGGACTTCATGATGCGCCGGATTGTTTCTGCAATTACGTATGTGGACGTCACAAGTTGATCCCCGACCAATTGGTGATCGAGAAACTCGCGGCTCTCAGTCGGCTCGCGACCTACAGCGTCTAGGATCATGCCAGTATCAATGAAGAGGATCTTTCTGCCGAGTCGCGATACCTGCTGTTGCCAGAACTTCTCCACTTCCGGATCTGCTGCCTGAGGACTCGTGGTGTGTGCTCCGCGTCGGCGCTTTGACATACCTACAGTCCAGGTCTTTTGTCTGACGCCATGAAGCGGCCGATATTCCTGCGCTCCTCCGAGCTTAGCCCATAGCCATCGTAAACGAGCTCGTCGAGCTCACGCAACAATTGCGATGCATCAGCGTCGTCAAAAAGACCCTCGTAGAACATGCCCTCCTGTTTACGGCCAACCTTCACGGCAAGAGCTCGCTCAATTCGACGAACAACGTCATCGACTTTCTTTGCGCTGGCGGTGTCAAACTGGGGAAATGGAAGCCTCTCAAGAATCTCGACGACAACCCAACGCCGTCGGCAGTGACAATCAAACCACGCATTTGCGACAGGGCTGTTCAACACAGCGGTAATCTGCTCCAGCGAAACGTTCTCCCCAATTGGAAGGACTCCGTGGAAATTGTGAGAAAAGTAGACATTTGCCGGTGCCATAGCTGCCACTAAGCGCCACGGAGTGCCCGGGTTACGGTTCGAATTGATCAATACCTTCGGAGACTCAAAGATTTCCCGGCCTCTCTTCCGATCGAGCTGGTCACCATAGTTAAGCCATTTATAGGGGCGAAGTTGGGCAGCCGTTAGGAGCAAAAATGGTCTCAGCACCTCCTGCAAGCGGTCAACATATTGGACGTCGCCTGGGCGCCTTGTTGGCGAGACACTCGACTCGTCGGACTCCTTCAGCCGGATTCCCGTGTTGACACTGGCGACCGTGTGCAGTGTGGGTAGATCCCGCTCTAGGCGCGCCCAGACTTCAGGCACAGGTGAAAGCACGAAAGTAGCGTACCGGTCGGCCTTCCAGAGTTCGGGGTCTGCGGCGTATGTTGTTGAGAATCTGCGCAACCTCCCAAATTCCGGCAGGTCCCTAGAGCGAAGTTCCCTGACAGTTGCGACCGAGCCCGATAAAAACGTAGAACTCCTGCCGCGCTTCTGCAGGACAAACAAAGCCGTTTCTGCACCTGAGAAGAAAACACCGCCAGGCAGCGTTGCGATCTCCAGCAGTTGGCACTTGGACAGAACGATGCGACGCGCCTCCGCGGCAGCTCTGGAGTCCAGAAAACTCTGGGGCAAAACAACTCCAAGAAAGCCAGTGGCGGCCGTCAAGTCGACTAGCTTGATGAGAATGTCGGCAGCCAACTCACGGCGTGTACCTGCTTCTTTGATTTCTTTGAAAGGCGGATTCGTAACCACAATAGTGGGACGGCGATCGAGTTCGCCTGCAGAGACATCAAAGACATCTCGGCGTCGGACCTTCCAGCCGTTGCGGTTACCGGCATCATTGACGATCAGAGAAAGCGCTGCCAGTTCCACGGCGAACGGATCTTTGTCACTGCCGGAAATGCGCGTTCTGAGATATTGGTGGCGTTGGGCGGAGCTCCAGTTTGCGTCAATCGCGCCTGACAAACGATCGAAGCCGGCGAGAAGGAAGGAACCCGAGCCACAACAAGGGTCCAAGAGGTATCGGTCTTCCTGACGCAGTGCTTCGATCGGCAATCGGCTCAGTATGTAGTCGGTGACCACACGGGGTGTGTAATAGATGCCAAGGTGCTTGCGCAGGCTAGGCGTGACGAGAGCATTCTCGTAGGCCTGTCCGAGCATGTCCGTCGTGATGCTCGCAAATGCAAACCGATTTTGGAGCGCCGAGAAGACGTATTCAGGCAAGCTTTCGGGAACAGCGTCGGAGTCCAGCACGCTCGGGTCGATGTTCTCTGAAAACTTCCTGTGTGCCTCCTGCAGGGCTCTTCGCGGCGTTCCCGGGGTGTCTATAGCACCCTTGTCCTCCAGTACTCGACAGGCAAACAGTTGGAAGACCAAACGAAGGAGATCTTGCCGAGCCTGGGCTTTGGCAGCTTGAGCTTTTGAAATGTGGCCGAGCGCCTCGGACACCAGAGATTCGAGAAGCATGGTCAATGCTTGCCCTGTAATTCGCTCCACCCACTCGAGCAACCCAGAATCGACAAAGCTCAACTGGGCATCGCCTTTCTTTGCTGGCATTATCCTTGAGGGGGCGAACTCACGAGCGCGAGGGCCAATGTCTGCCGGCCAGTCTTGAGTCAGACTCTCCAGGAGCTTAGCTGGCCGCGTGTCCCGTCTGATCGACCAAATTTGGGTCTGAGCCTCGTTCCTGATTATGGCTAGGGGGGCTGCGAGAAACCGCACCCGCTCGAAGTATTCAGACAATGACGCTTCCGAGTCGGCTCGAAATCCTGTGACACAAGCAGTGCGAAAGCTGTGCGGCCAATCGCCAAATGCGGCAATTGGAAGCACTTCATTGCGCAGATTCCCATCGCCGGATCGCCAGGTATAGCGGTACTCGCGTTCAACATGGGACGGCGCATAACCGGCGTCGCTCAGAAAGACGCGAACGTCTTGTTCGAAATTCAAGCCGCAGGCCTTTCGCGGGAAACACCCGCAATCTAAGAGATTAGCTCTGTTCCCGGTGAGCCGGCGTTTGGATGCCGCCGGCCCGAAAGCTCAAGATCGCTACAAGACAAGTCTATCGCTTTATGTTTCGGCATGCCGTGCTTTCCTCTCGGGTTCTTTCGGCCTGAGAGATCGTGCTCCCTGGCGAAGCCGCCCTCATTTGGCGAGGAGGCCGATGCACCCGCGTCGTTCGGGCCCGACTGCCGCGCTGATTTCTAGGGCGAAAGCGGGCCCCTCCCGGCCCCAAAGCGCCTTAGCTTCCCTGTGTTTACCGGCCGTGGAGAGCTGACACTGCATCAATCCGATGCCCCGGCGATGCCGATTACTCCCCAGAAACGCGCTAGGCTCTTGGAAACAGGCCGGCTTGGAAGCGTCAGAAACATCACTCCCGTGCCTCCCCCTCACGGAAACTGGCAGGCCGTCACAGAAGAGCAGGCCGAATGAACCGAGTAAACCTCTTTCGTTCACAACTTTTTCTCAAAATAACCCCTTTCCTTACCACCACTTACCTCCGCCAATTTCGGAGTCAAGCCCTCCTCCATGCCATCCTCGAATCGG
>PLOH01000100.1 GCA_003142955.1 Opitutia bacterium
TAGTTGCCCTTAAGGTCCGCGGCAATTCGGTGGGCTCCGATCGTTTCGCAACTGATCAAGCCGTCGGCTGCATCCGCTGCCTGGGAAAGGAGCGTGTCGACGCTTCGGTAGCGGTACCGGCTTTCTGAGGGGATATCGTCCTCGTTGATCACCGCCGCCTTGTATCCGACAAAGAAGGTCTTGAAATAGAGATCTTTCTTTGTCGTGGCGTCCACCAGATGGGCCCGAATCATGACCTGGGGCTCGTAATTGAAAGAGTGCGGCGGCGATATGTAGCCTCTGAGCGGTGCCCACACGACCAGGATCGCGTCCGCATCCACGTGAATGTCTGAGAAGTCGTCACTCTTTCCATCTGCGGCCTTCTTTGGCTTTTGGTCCCCAATTACGGTGACCTCGAAACCGCTATCCTTAAGGGATTGGCTCACCGATGCGACGAGAGCGTCGTTGAGCGACGGCTTGTGTTGGGCGATCGCCGCGGTGAACGTCTTCGAATTGTCGTCGTTGGTTGCTCCCTCGATTGCCCCTCCAATCATCCCAAGTCCTCCCGCCAGCCCAAAATTCTGCACCATTGCAGCGTCTTGGGTGTGAAGATCCAAGAGGGCCACCCGCTTGACCCTTTTCAGGTTCGCTTTGTCGGCTTCGACATTCGGGGCAGTAACGCATCCGGCCAGCGTGAGCGTCAGGGCGATCAGGACTATTCCGGTTCTAAGGGACGAGAAGCACGGCATGAGCGGTGTTTGTGCCAGAACACGGCTGTCTGTCCAGCGCTGATCAGAATGCAAAGTCGACCCTGACCCTGACGGGGGCTGCGCCGGCAAAGTGCGCACCTGCGGCATGATCAGCCCCGACTGACATGCGGGCGGACCACTACCACCCTTTCTGGCGATCGAGCATGTGGGCAGCACGGCTAGGCGATCGCGGGCCGGTTTCTCGACCTGGCCGGCAGCGGCGCGATTCTCCGTAGTTGCCGATCAAACTCGGCCTCTCCAGGAAGGGGGAATCGTCGTTGACGAGTCCCATGCCCCTAGTCGGGAGTAGCCTGCGCTTGATCAAGCAGGGATTTGTTCAGGACCCGCCATCCGTCGGAAATGGAACGCATCGGCGAGCTCACAGAAAGTTACTTTGTCCTGAAGCACTTCGTTGGCAACCCGGAGGCCGCAACTCCCAATCCAAGGGCATCACCGCGTCACTGCCAAGACCATGAACGTGTCGGGCTTGGCCGGCGGGCGCCCCTTGCCGGATGTCGTCTCGAATTCTGCAGCCGGGAGGTAGATCTTGTGGGTAACCGGATCGAGGCCCATGGTGCGAGCCCCCGGCTTGGTGACCACCGTCTGGACCACCTCGAATTTGCCCGGAGACGTTTCGCCGACAACGGTGAGGGTGCCATCACCGCAGCTCGCAAACGCGTCCCCGTCGAAATGCGTGGCATCGACGCCGGCGCCGATGGGAAGCTCTGCCACTGGCGATCGCAACGGTTGCGCGAGGCGCGTCCGGGCACAACTTGCGCGCCATCGTCAAAACCGCCTGGGCGACGACGGCAACGGCCGCCACCTTCAGCCCTGGACCCAGCCGGCGTGCGAGAGATCGCCGACAATCCGCACGCCATAAGCAAAGGCCACCATTAGGATGGCGGAGGGTGCCGTGAACGCCAACCACGCAGCCAACGCCCCCGCCCATCCCGCTCGTTTCCAGCCGAGCGCAAGGCAGCCACCTGGCTGCTCGCGGGGCCCGGAAGGAACTGGCACAAAGCCACAAGGTCGGCGTATGCCTCCCCGTCAATAATCCATTTTCGCCGGATTACAAACTCGTTCTGGAAATAGCCAAGATGGGCGATTGGACCGCCGAACGCCGTGCATCCTAAATTGAAAAAGGCAGCAAAGACTTCACCTGGCGTGCCAGCCCGCCGACTCGATTTGGCGGCGTCCAAAACTGGCGCGCGCCGGATCGCGGCATCCAGTTGGATTTGGTCAGACATTTAACTCCTTTGGCGATTCGTTCCTGTCCGGTGCCATACCCCGTCGAGTGACCACCGCCCAGGGCCGGTGAGCAAAAGGAACAAAAGCCCGAACCACATCGCAAAATCCGTGCGCGCCTCATGCACCATGCTTAACAGCCCATAGCTTTTGAGCTTCATGAGCGAAAATCCAAGATAGCCATGCCCAAGAAGAACCGGCAGCTTCGTCGTAAAGATCGCTACTGAGATGTCGATTAGCAGGGCTAGGACCGCGGGCTGCGTCAACAGCCCGAGGCAGAGCAGGAGCCCGCCGACCGTCTCTACCGTCGCGACCAGCGGCCCAAAAAACTGCGGGGCGGGAATCCCAATGGCGGTAAAACGCCCGGCGGCGTTCGTCATGGGGTCGAGGAACTTGAGCAGACCTTCGTTGAGGAAGACGCCTCCCACCACGATCCGAATCAGGATGTTGGCGCTCGCTCCTGTTGGCGCCGCTCGATTACTCCAGAAAGGTACATTCATAATGGTTCCGTCAGTTTAGGATTGGAATAAGACATGACCGAGCATCCTACCTCTTCCCGGCGCTGGCAGGACCCCCTGTCCAGTAGAGTCCCAGATACCAAATTGTGTTTCGCGCTCCAGACAGCGAGTGTCCAAGTGAGAAGAGAAGGTTGAAGTTCTCCGACAACTTGAGATAGCCGCCGAGATTGCCGTCGGCGACCCCATGTCCAATGGTCGCGTCGTTGCCCTGCCAGAAGAATTCGGTTCCAAGCGTCAGGTACCGGCCGATGTCGCGTTGAACGAGCCAACCGGCGAAACCACTGTTTCGTTGGCCAGGTGCAGAATTGAAGGCCATGCCGCCTCCTCCATAGGTCGTCCACGGTCCCCAGCTCTTTTGCAGCCAGATCGGCAGTCGATACCATGTGCGCCCGTTGCCCAGCCCCCGACTACTACTACCAGATGCAAGCTCCGCCATGGGAAACACTCCGATCTGTGGAAACGAGTCCGTCTCGTCGATCAAGCGGTATTTCACGCCAACTTCAGTATCGCCGTAGCCGGAGGTCCATCCGTTCCCTGGCGAAGAAATGCTGGCAACCGGAGTAACCACATGAAGCTGTGTGTTGGGGGCGATGCCATAGTTAAACTCGATTGCCGGCCCTAAGACGGCGTCTGCATCGGCAGTCCGATCACCTTGCCCAAAGACGTAGACTTCCCAGTGCTTGAGGTCCACCGGCTCCGGATCGTCGGTGAGAAAGGGAGGTCCGGCCTGCAGACCGGAAGCTAAGCCCATTGCCATTATGGTAACGGCGAGCGTTCGACCGCAAAGAGCTCGCGATCTAGATTGAAATTTCGGCTCGGTCATCTTCAATAACCGATCCTAGCCAACCGCCGCATTGCCCATCATACATTAGGTATTCAGAATCCCGAGCAGCAGGGACCACGATCATTGAAATGGAAATGTTCTTGGGCCAGCCAGGGAGTTTGACCAGAGGCGAAAGTCGGAAGGCATCTCCGCCAGACTGAACCAAAGATCGCATAAGAACCGCCTAGCGTAACGGTCGATAGCAATCAATCATGCCGCCGGGACGTTTCCTGTGGAGGAACGCGCCTTCCAGCAGACCGACCTCGTTTATTTACCGAACACCTTCTTGATTTCGCCGACCTTCTTCTGGGCGTTGCCTTCGATCTGATCGCAATCTCCTTTGGCTTCCAGTCGGGGGTTTCCGACTGCCTTGCCGGCCTTTTCTTTGATCTTACCCGCAAATGCTTTTGCGTTGCCTTCGATTTTATCTTGGGTGCCCGATTTCACCTCGACTGATTGCTCTTTTTTCATAGGCCAGCAGCTTGAACTAGAGATCGCGTAGGCAACATGGGGTGTTACCCCACGGAGCGGCATCAGATGGATTAACGGTGGAGCAGGCCTGCCCTTCTCGGGTTTCGCCTGTCTCGGTCCGGCCCGGCTACTTGACGATGAGGTTGTTCTTGACGTCCGTCACACCGGCAACGGCGGCGGCGTCTTTGCCTGCGGCGGATTTCTGATCAGAATTATCCACAAAGCCGCTCAGCTGCACAACGCCTTTGACAGTCTCGACTTTGATTTCGAACGACTTCACCGCGTCGTCGGCCAAGAGGGCGCTCTTCACCTTGGTTGTGATGACCGAATCGTCCACGAATTGACCGGGGCTGTCGGTTGTGCTTGCCGGCTTGCAGCCGCCCGTGAGGCCGCTAATCGCGAATGCGCCCGTCAAGGCGAGCAGGAGAGCGAATGTCGATGAATGAATAGCTGTTTTCATAGTAGGAATGTGGTTATCCAATTAGGCTTTTGAACGAAATCCGCCCATGAAATAGATGATGAGGCAGATGACCAAAACCAGGCCGAGCCCTCCTCCGCCGATGACGGGTCCCCCAAAGTAAAAGCCGCCGCCACCGAACAAGAGCAAAAGGACAATGACAAGAAGCAGTAGGTTCATGGCTGCACGATACCTCCTCGTTGCGACCCTGACCATGGGGCCTTACCCGACCCAGAATTACCGCGAACCCGGCCTTTGCCCTAAGCGCGAAGTTCGCGGTCGCTGGTAGGGCAAGACCCCATGGCATCGTTTGCGGTCCAGCGGCATGATCGTTCTCATCGGAACGGGCGACAGGAGGCACCTCCGATGACCAGGTGAAGAGCAGCTACGGCAACCAAGAACGAGGCGGATTGTCCGCCGGAGAGTTCATCATGACGAACAAGACTGCATCAACTGATTACCCAATCCTGCCGGTGCTCTCGAAGCGGTGGAGCCCCTATGGCTTTGCCGATCGACCGGTGGCCGGGGCCGATCTCCGATCGTTGTTTGAAGCGGCGCGCTGGGCAGCGTCTTCCTACAACGAACAGCCTTGGAGTTATCTGCTGGCCACGAAGGAAGACCCGGCGGAGTTCGCGCGGCTTCTTTCCTGTCTTGTGGAGGCCAATCAGGCATGGGCGAAGGCCGCGCCGGTGTTGGTCCTGGGCATCGTCAGCCTGCGATTCGCCAAGAACAGCAAGGACAATCGGGCCGCTGTCCACGACCTTGGTCTCGCCTCTGCCAATCTGGTTGTGGAGGCGACGTCACGCCATCTCCGGGTCCACCAGATGATCGGCATCCTCCCGGACAGGGCGCGTGAACTCTACCAGATTCCCAAGCATTCCGAAGCGTGGACGGCCATCGCCATCGGCTATGCCGCTGACCCCGTCAGACTGCCAGATGCGCTCAAAGAGCGCGACCTTGCGACCCGGCAGCGAAAGCCGCTGAGTGAATTCGTGTTCACCGGCCAGTGCGGCCGGCCGGCGCCGCTTGCGGAGCGACCGCATGCCGCTGCCGCCAATACCACCGAATAACCCGGGTCACGCGCGATTTCACGATCAAGAGCTTGGCGAAAGAAGCCGTGATCACGGTCCCGTGGCGGCCTTCGGCCCGAGCCTGAAGACGGCCGTGAGTGAATGATTTTCATGCCTACTGGGCCGACAAGCGCCGTTCGTGCTACACCCCGGCCGACCAAGTTCTCACTGGCGGCGAACTACGATCCGGAACTGATTCCGGCCCTCGACGCGTACCCGGTCGATGAGGTTTACGGCAAATTCCCTGGCGACGGTGTCAGCGGTGGCCGTCCCCACTACATGGCGACACCACTGTCCGAAGCGGATCTGCGGAGTTACATCCGTCTGCTCGACCGTCATGGCATCGCCTTCAATTATCTCCTGAACGGCTCCTGTTTCGGCAACCGCGAATGGACACGCCCCTGGCAGAAACGAGTGACGGCCCTGCTGGGCAAACTGGGCCACATGGGCGTGCAGCGAGTTACCGTATCCACCCCGTTTCTGCTGGAACTGGTCAAACGCCGTTTCCCCGAGTTCAAGGTGAGAGTCGGGATTTATGCCCAGGTGGACACGCCGCGGCGGGCCCGCTTCTGGGAAAATCTCGGGGCGGATGCGATCGTACTGGAGAGCTTTTCGATCAACCGGAACTTCCGCCGTCTGGCGGCCATCCGCCGGGCGGTTCGTTGCGACCTGGAACTGATCGCGAACCACGTCTGCCTCATGAACTGTCCGATGCAGAGCTATCATCAGAACGGTTTCGCCCATGCGTCTGACGACACCAGCACGCTCTTCATCGACTACTGCTTCCTGCGCTGTTCGCGGACGCGTTTGAACGATCCGTCGCAGTTCATCAAGTCGGCTTGGATTCGGCCGGAGGACCTCGCCGTCTATGAAGCGATGGGGTATACGACCTTCAAGCTGCTCGAACGGGGAATTCCGTCGGCGGAGCTGCTGCGGCGCGTCAAAGCCTACAGCGAGCGGCGGTTCGATGGCAATCTCGCGGAACTGCTGCTGTCGTATGGCTTCAAGCAACCGGTCCGCAAGGAATCGCTCTGGAGCCTGCGTCATTTCTGGAAGCCGCGGCAGGTAAATCCGCTTCGTTTGAAACCGATGCTCGACCTGGCGCGCCTGCAAGGCTGGCTGTCGCCGCTACCGGAGTGCCCGATCCGGGTGGATGCGCGGAAGATTCCGGAGAATTTCCTGGACGGCTTTCGCAACCGCGACTGTGCCTCCACGGAGTGCCAGGCTTGCGGCTATTGCGANNCGCCCGAGTACCGCACCGAGGTGTTGAAGAAATACGCGGAAATGGACGATACCATGGCAACGGGACGACTCTGGGGTGTTTGATTCTCGCGCCACGGCAAAGCGTCCAGTTCCCGGCGAAAGAGACGGTGCTGGAAGGTGGCAATGTGCATGGCGGAAAGCCAGCAGTGCCCGCCGGATGCATTGGTGGAACAGTCATGACCATCCAGTGGGGTTACACCCCATTGGGCCGCCTCGGAACTCGGCGTAGCGTCCCTCCCTGATGAAAACGCTGTTTACGACGGAAGCGATCTCCATTGGCGGACGTTCCGGGAGCATCCAGACACCGGACGGGCTGCTGGACGTCGCATTGGGAAATCCGCTGGAGAAAGGTATTGCAAGACGCGGTCCCAATCCCGAGCTGTTGTTTGCGGGCGCGTATTCCGCGTGTTACCACGGCGCCTTGCTCAACGCCGCCAAGAAGCTCGGCTCGCCTGCAAAGGATTCCAGGGTGCGAGCGCTGGTGAGCCTGATCGAGGATGACCTAGGCGGCTACCGCTTGGCAGTGGAGTTACACGCGAAACTCCCTGGAATCGATCGTGCCCAGGCCCAACGCATCATGGACGAGGCACACAAGACCTGCCCCTATTCCAAAGCATTGCGAGGCGACACATCCGTCAAGCTGCTGGTGGACTGAGCAGATATTCCAGTGCGGCCAACGTGCGAATGCCTGAAATCTTTATGCCCAAACAAAACACTACCATTGAATCGACAATCACTCGCGAGCAGATGATCCAACTGCTGAACGAAGATCTGGCAGGGGAATACCAGGCGATCATCGCCTACACCGTGTACAGCCAGGTCCTGAAGGGTGCCGCGTACACAGATATTGCGCGGGAGTTGGAAGCGCACGCCGGGGAGGAACTGGGACACGCCATAAGAATCGCCAAACAGATCGACTATTTTGGCGGCATGCCGGCAGTAACCCCCAAGTCGGTCAAAACCTCCAATGATCCCGTGGAAATGCTGCGTGCAGATCTGGAGAACGAACGAGAAACGGTGGGGCGTTATCGCGAGCGCATCCGCCAGGCGGAGGCAATGGGGGAGTTCGCGTTAAGCGAGACTCTGCGCGCGATCATCGTGCAGGAGCAAGAACACGAGATCGATCTGGCGGCGGCGCTGGATATCGACGTGCCCCTTGCGAAAGAGCCGTCGGGCGGGACACCTGGCGAGAACAAGTGAAGAGCATAAGAACCCAGGAAGGCGCCGTTGATATGAAAGACTTTCCCAAGAGCAACCCAGTTCACCATACGCAGAAAATCAAAGTTCGGATGCGCCGGCTCATCGATCATCTGCGCAAGGATGTCGGGAAGATCAGGGAACCGAAGGCCCAGGCGCTATTCGAGACTTCCGCCGAAGTGCTCACCGGCCTGGTGAAAGTATTCAAAGATTATGAGAAGAAGGGAGAAGAGGCCTGGCGAACTGAGCCCAAGGCGTCCCGCCCAAAGGAAAGAGCCACCCATGCCTCAAAGCGATAAATCCAGCTACACTGACAAACAGAAGCGTCAGGCGGAACACATTGAAGCCGGCTACGAGAAAAAGGGGCTCAGCACAAAGAGCGCGGAAGCCCGGGCTTGGGCCACGGTAAACAAAATCTCCGGCGGCGGAAAAAAGAGCGGATCGGGTCGAAAGAAGACACGATTGCGATCAGGGCAGCATTAACCGCCACCACGCACGATAAAGAAGGAGTCATCAGCGAGGATTTCTCCCTTGCCCAGCTACTCTCCCGGATTTTTTGCTCCAAGGTTGACGCAATTTTCAGCCGGAACCCAAACCCTAGATAAAATCATCATTAACCATACAGTCACCCATGAACATACAGACAGAAACGAAGCACGCAGTCGAACAGGACACTGTGCGGCCCTCTCAACTCATCGGCCGCTCACCCGCGGCGAGACTCGCCCTTTTCCTGATGGTAGGCCTCTTCCTTGCGGTTCCTAACATCAAGGCGGAAACGAGCCTCGCTCAGGCAGACAAAGATTTTATTCTCGCGGCTGCCCAAGGGGGCATGACCGAGGTGAAGCTGGGCGAACTTGCAGCCCAGAAAGGGATGCGCGACGATGTTAAGGCCTTCGGTCAGATGATGGTGAAGGACCATACTGCCATCAATGACGACCTGAAAGCGCTGGCCGTACAGAAGGGCGTGACGTTGCCCGGTAGCTTGGATTCAAAACATCAGGGGATGGTGGATAAAATGGCTGCTCTGACGGGTTCGGCATTCGACGATGCCTATGTTGAGCGCATGATAAAGGCCCACACCAAGGATGCGAAGGCGTTCAACGCGGAAGCTGCCGAGACGAAAGACGCGGACATCAAGAGCTTCGTGGACAAGTCAATTCCGGTTGTGGAAGACCATTTGAAGCGCGTCACGGCCATGAAGAAATAGCGCCCTTGGATATCTGCCTGCCTGTATGTCCTTGCGGGGGGCGCCTTGAGCAGGAATTCAATCGGACAAACAACCCATCGAATGGGAACCCGATGAAAGATCCGAATATCGAGAAGATCGCCAAATACTATGCGGCAATCATCGCGGAGATCGGGGGCGACCCAGAGTCCGAGGGATGCGTGAAACTCCAATGCGCGCAGCGAAGGCGCTGATGGAGATGACTGAGGGTTAACGGCCGGCGCTTCTCCATTCATGCCTGTTGTCACGGAAATCCACGTTAACGGCGTTCGGCATTCCCTGAGGGCGGACGGGGAACAACCCCTCTTGAATGTGCTGCGCGACGATCTCGGCCTCACAGGGACCAAATTCGGGTGCGGCGAAGGCCAATGCGGGGCTTGCACGGTGCTGGTCGATGGCGTGCCCATCCGGTCTTGCCATACCCCCGTAGGGTCCATCGGGCCGCAGCAGGTTACCACGATCGAGGGCTTGGAAAAAGACGGCCAGCTTCATCCCCTGCAACAGGCGTTCCTGGACGCCGGCGCTATGCAATGCGCCTATTGCACGTCGGGTATGATCATGTCGGGGGTCGTGTTGCTCACGAAGAATCCGCATCCCACGGATGAAGAGATCGTGGGCTTCATGGATGGGAATATCTGCCGCTGCGGAGTGTACCAGCGTATCCAGAATGCGATCAAACAGGCGGCCAAGGTGATGGCGGGAGGCCAGCCATGAGCGAACCCTCTTCATCGTCTTCGCCAGAGCTGTATCCGGAGCAGTACGAACTGCAGGGGCTGCCGGCGGCAAGGCCGTTCCGCTTCCGGCGGCGGGCGTTCCTCCAGCTCTTTGGGACCGGACTGGTCGTCCTCTGCGTGACCCGGCGCGCGATCGCGCAGACCGAATCCGGCGGCGTGCGGGGCTCCGCGACGGGCCAGTCCCGACCCGCCAACCTGGATGCATGGCTGCAGATCGCGACCGACGGCACAATCACGTTTTTCACCGGTAAGACCGAGGTAGGACAGAACATCCGCACGTCGTTGACCCAGGCAGTCGCCGAAGAACTGCCCGCGCCCATCGATTCGATCCACGCCGTGATGGGTGATACCGAGCTCACGCCCTACGACGCCGGCACGTTTGGCAGCCGCTCGACACCCGACATGGGTCTGCAGCTTCGGCGCGTGGCGGCGACCGCCCGGGAGGCGCTGCTCGACCTGGCGGCGACGCTCTGGTCGGTGGATCGGGGCGAACTGACCGTGGCGGATGGCAAGGTCCTGCATGTTGCCAGCCAACGCGCCATCGGTTTCGGTAAGTTGACGCAGGGGCGAAAACTGGTTCGCACCATTTCGCCCGAGACGACAGTCAAACTTGCGACGGAGTGGAGCGTGGCCGGCACGTCGGTGCCAAAAGTGAACGGACGCGACTACGTGAGCGGTCGGCACCGTTACGCCTCCGACATTGCGCGGCCCGGCATGCTATTTGGCCGGGTGCTCCGGGCGCCGGCCTACGGGGCGACGCTGGATTCGGTCGAAACCTCGCGCGCGGAAGCCATGCCCGGAGTTCGGGTGGTCCGCGACGGTGATTTTGTCGGCGTTGTCGCACCCAGCTCCCACGCCGCCGCGCAGGCGGTCGCGGCCTTGAAGGCAACCTGGAAGACGCACGCGCAGATCTCCGAAGACCAGTTTTTCCATGAACTGCGCGGCGGCGGAACGCCTCCCGAGAACGGCCTGGTTCGCGAATCGGATGGCGGGCTGACGTTGAAACGGACCTACACCCTCGCGTACATCGCTCACGTGCCGCTCGAACCGCGAGCCGCGGTCGCTGAGTGGAAGGACGGGAAACTCACGGTTTGGACTGGATCACAACGGCCATTCGGGATCCGCGACAGCGAATTGACTAAGGCATTCGGCCTCGGTCCCGAGCGCCTGCGTGTGATTGTCCCGGACACCGGCTCCGGCTATGGCGGCAAGCACACCGGTCTGGCTGCGGTGGAAGCGGCCCGGCTCGCGCAGGCGGTGGACCAGCCGGTGAAGATTATCTGGACGCGGGAAGAGGAATTTACCTGGGCGTATTTCCGTCCTGCGGGGGTGATCGACATCGCCAGCCGGGTGCGCGCGGATGGAACCCTCGCCACGTGGGACTTTCACAACTACAATTCAGGCAGCGCGGGGATTGAGCCGCCCTACGCGATTCCCGATCCGCAGACCAAGTTTCATCGCGCGGATTCTCCCCTGCCCCAGGGTTCCTATCGGTCCCTCGCGGCGGCGGCCAATCACTTCGCGCGCGAGTCCCATATCGACGAACTCGCCGGCGAGTTGAAGATCGATCCACTGGAGTTTCGCCTGCGCAATATCAAGAATCCCCGGCTATTGGCCGTGGTCGATTCGGCCGCACGGGCCTTTGGCTGGGGCCGGGCGAAGATCGCCGGGCGGGGCCGCGGGCTGGCGGTCGGCGTCGACAAGGGCGGGCATGTGGCGACTTTCGCGGAGGTCGCCGTCGAGGCAGAGAGCGGCCGCGTGAGCGTGACTCGCGTGGTCCAGGCGTTCGATTGCGGCGCGGTGGTTAATCCGGATCACCTCAAACTCCAGTTGGAGGGGGCCGTGATCCAAGGGCTGGGCGGGGCGCTTTTTGAGGCGGTTCATTTCGAGAACGGTCGGATTCTCAACCCCCATATGGCATCCTATCGCGTGCCGCGCTTCAGCGACGCGCCCTCAGTTGAAATCATCCTCGTCGATCGGAAGGATCTGCCTTCGGCCGGCGCCGGTGAAACCGGCATCGTGACCATCGCTCCCGCACTCGGGAACGCGATCTGCGATGCGACGGGCCTGCGCCTGCGCTCGTTGCCGATGGCGCCGGATGGATTGCGCCGGCCGGGGTGAATTTGAGCTGGGAAGTCAGGACGCCAATCCGGACTTATGCGATTGAGCGCAGGACCACCGCTTGTCGCCTTTCTTCACCGCGCTTGACAATTGCTACGGTTGGGAAAGCCGACGGCATCGGCCAATAGGCTCAAACCTGATTCCACCGTTTAGCGGAGTCGTTGCTTTCCGATATTGCGGATCCACTCGCAGCATCAGAGGCAAAGAACCGGTCGCTGGCGCACGCAGCTCCACGAGGACCAGCTTGCAGGTGTCGGCCACAGCAGATCCCTGTCAACGCGCTGAGGTGGTTCCCGGTCTTCTGGACGCCTTCCACCATGATCTTGGCACCGGCGGAAGG
The DNA here is from genome assembly GCA_003142955.1 of Opitutia bacterium. Taxonomy (GTDB): domain Bacteria; phylum Verrucomicrobiota; class Verrucomicrobiia; order Opitutales; family Opitutaceae; genus Fen-1467. Next base: position 12,193 of record PLOH01000100.1, read on the forward strand.
ACAGCGATTGCCGTTCATCCCGTCGATTCGTTGCCGCGACCCTCCACGATTAGGGTTACACCCCATATGATTTGACCAGTCGATAACGCAATCTCGTACTGCAAAGTCACAACGCCAACGACCATCATGTCCATGAAACACCTTACCATCCCATGCCTTGCCGCCGCCGCCCTCTTGTCGCTATGCGCCTGTACGACCGTAAATGACAAGAAGGCGGAACCCACAAAGAGCACGACGACCACGACCGCAGAAACTACCGTGCCCGCTCCAGTTACCTCGACCACCACAACGGAGAAGACCACGGTGCCAGCTCCTGTAAGCACGACCACCACGGAAACCCATTCCAATTGAGGTTTGGACGAGAGGGTCTCCCCACNNGGATCAGAATCGTGCCCCAATTCCGGGCTCTCTTCGGCCTCGATTGCGTTTCGCGTATTAACGCATGACGCAGTGGTAGCCCAACCGCCCGTCTTCTGCATGTCCGGCTGCGTGCTACCCCCGGAGTACGGGAGGACTCACCGGTGCTGGTCTCACGGGGATTCGAGCCGTGTATGCTGTCTTTGAATCACTGCCTGGAGAACGTCAGTAATCCCGAGTAGCGATTGACTTACGAGATTCACGACCAAAAGGATTGGAGCCGGGCAAAAGCAGCGAAATGGACCCGTTTGGTCAATAACTGGGCAATATTCCCTCGGCCTCTCAGCCCTCCTTTCGAGAGCATCATCGACCTGCTGTGTCGGGCGGCGGCGCGACGGGTGCGCCAGCAGCAGGCGTGCCGCTGGTCGGCGTCTGCAGTGCCGCTTGGTTAGGCCCGACTTCCATGTCGATCCGAAACCAATTCACGCGGTCGACGACCAGCTCGTCGAAATCATACATCAACCCGAAAAAGGCGGGATTATTGGCTCGGTCTTCTGGTGTTCGTTTCGCTTGTTCAGCTTCGAATTTCTCTAGGGCCTTCTTGTGCCCTTTAGTATGTGGGGCTAAAACCAGAGATCCCTCCAATTCCACCTCTATCTCGCGCCTCCGAGGGGACCGGAGGAGGTTGCTCTGGCTGGTTCGTATCACGGTTCTGGCTAGTTTCTCCAATTCTTCATATGCGACCATCGAATTCTTGGCTAAAGCGTCTTTGTCAAAGTAGACCGATACCAAGGGACCAGCTTTCGCTTCTGAGTTATCGGTAAGGCAGGCTCCCTCTTCAAAATGGAAAATGGCGCGAGCCAGCAGCGGCGGCTAAGGTAGGGTAACACCGCATAGTCTAAGACCGGTCCGGCGCTTATCCTGAACAAGCTATCGTGTGCGGATCACCATCAAAACAACAGAAGCGCTATGCACCTCCTATTCTCCCCGGTTCTTGCCAGTGTCCTTGTCATTGGCGGCGGTTCAGTCGGCCTCCTTATCGTCATCATCGTTGTCGTCCTTCTGCTGCGCCGCAAGTAACCATCCGGCCTGCGGCCCGGAGAAGTGATTCCTTTCTTCAAACCCGGCCCCTACAAGTGAGGGACCAGCGTTTATGTTGCTCCATGTTTGTTGTACCGATGCTGACGTTCTATGCCGGGCAGGGCGCGCATCAATCTACCTAGCCGTGGGTCGGCATTCTGACGCGTCGCGCGTTCTCCAAAACGATGATGACGGAGACTCCTAACGACACAGGCACAGATATCGATACCTACCATGATTGACCTCGCCCTTTCCCTCCTGCCCATCGCCGCAATCGGCTATTCGCTAATCTACCTTCTTTTCGGCGACGGCCTCGTCGGCGCTATGATGATTTTTTCATCGCGAAGATGTTCGGTAAATGAGTTGACGCGTGAGAGACCACCGACAAGGCGGCATCTATTCTTCAAGCCATGACTCCAATTGCGACTTCCAACTGCATGAACACCCATGCCGGACGTTCTACTTCCGTTTGGATGGCCATGGCCGCGCGGCCGACTTTCCCGAGCCTCACTCAAAATCAGCGCGCCGATGTTTGTATCGTCGGCGCTGGGATGGCCGGTCTGACCACGGCGTATCTCCTAACGAAGGCCGGCAAAACGGTGATCGTGCTGGACGACGGTCCGATCTTCTCGGGTGAAACCGAACGAACGACGGCGCACCTCGTCACCGTTCTCGACAAGAGGTATTTCGAACTGGAACATCTGCATGGCGAAGGCGGCGCCAAACTGGCCGCCGAAAGTCATGCCACGGCTATCGATACGATCGAACGCATTGTTCGAGAGGAACGGATCGACTGCGATTTCGAACGCGTGGATGGCTATCTTTTCAGTGCCCCGGATCAACCGCCGGACCTCTTGGAGCGTGAATTGGCGGCGGCCCGGCACGCCGGTCTCACGAACACCGAGTTGGTCGATCGCGTGCCAGCTGTTCCGTTTGATACCGGCCCCGCATTGCGGTTCCGACGCCAGGCTCAGTTTCATCCCCTGAAATATCTGGCGGCTCTCGCGCAAAGCATCGTCCGCGACGGCGGCCGCATCTATACGGGGACTCACGCCATAAGATTCGACGGAGGAAAGCCCGCTCAAATCGCGACGCGTGGCGGCAGTGCCGTGTCGTGCGAAGCAATTGTCATTGCAACCAACACTCCGGTGAACGATCGGCT
>PLOH01000115.1 GCA_003142955.1 Opitutia bacterium
TTGGTGCGCGTGTTGCCTCCGGAACGCCGGGCCGGAATGCCGGATTCTGCGCCAGCCATCGCATCCATCGCCATCCATTCATCCGAGGCGCCCATGCGAACGGAGCGTTCTTGACCGGACTATCGCGACGCGTTGATCACGGTTTCCGCGGCCCGCAGGGTCGCCAGGATCTCCGAAAAGGCGGGCGCCGGCTTGAGAAACATATCCGCCATTTTTGCGTAGTCGGCTTCAAGCTCCTTGAGCCGGAAATCCGGTGGCGTAATGCGGATAGTCCCTGGCTTCGCCGTCTCATAGCTGGCCCAAGACGAGGCAAAGAACCGGCTCTTGTGATGCACCACCCGTTCCAATAAATCGAGCCGGCGCATGGATCGTTCGCCGAGCGGATGCCTGATCAGCGCAGCAAGGTCGGAGTAGTGGCGCGAGTAGCGGTCGCGCATCGGCAGGTCGGGTCGCCGGTGATACTCGGCGTGCAGGATGGTCGCCTTCTCCCAAAACGTCCGTTCGACTTCAAGTGCCACAACTCGAGCAGAGGCTTGGGTGAACGTGAGCGGAAATTCCTCCGCGACCATCGGCGTGATCGCATGATCGCCAACCGGCCGCTGGTCGGTTAGCGATCCGAACTCGATCTTCACTTCCGCCCGGATGTAGCCGGAATAGGCGGCCGCGGCCGGATACCGGAACAACACCACCGGCGATTGCGATGTTTCGTCCACCCGTGCGAGGAGATTCCACCCTGTGCTTTCCGGCTCGCCCAACTGCGGCGTCAAAGCCTCGGTCAGCAGCGGAGCGAACCGTTCTTGCACGGCAGCGACACACGCCGCTTCCAGTTCCTTGTGCCGCTTCTGGCGTTGCGTCGGCGACGGTGCGTCCTCGAGCCGGCTTTCGAGCATGCCGAGGAACTCCGGGCTCACGGATAGATCGACGTCTTCGGAGAAGCGCTGAATGACACCGAAGACCTTGGAAAGCGACGTGCCGCCCTTGAACACAAGGTGATCCCGCCACGGCTGGAGCTGGAAGAGTTCGCCGAGCAGAAAGCAAACCCAGAAGTCCTTTTCCAGCATCCAGGCGGGGACGCTGCGACGAGCGGCGGCCTCGGTGAAGAACGCGGCGCGGTCGCCGACGGCGCGACGGGCGAAATCACGCATGGCGCGACTCCTCCGCCACGGCGTGAAGATGGGGGCGCATCCAAGCCGGTGCGAACCGGGCATCGCGTCCGAGGCGCTGTCGATCCGTTGCATTCAGCACGCGTTGCAGGGTGGCAACACGGGCGGCTGTGACGTGATCCTTCCCGAGATGCCGCAAGGCCTGAATGACCGTGCCGCTCATCTTACCGGCCAACGCCAGATGGCGTGGTGCGGCCTTCCGCAATTCGACGATGAGCCGGCCGATGAGGACCTTTCGACTTGTGCCATCGGTCAAAAAAACGACTCGGGCAGGCACCTGCTCCGACAGTCCGAGCAGATTGGCGGCAAACGCCCCCGCAGGCTGGATACGCAGGCCGGAGTTTCGCGCCAGCGCCTGGGCCACCAAGGTTGGCTCGGGACTGAGCAGACCGATTTCCTTGTGCGTCTTGGGGTAGTCGTAAAGCCCGCGGCGCAGCCGGCGAATGATGCCACGCTTCGCCAATTGGGAGAGCGAGAAATCGACTGCATCCCGGCTCCCGACATCGGCAAAGTCGAATGGGGTGAAGACGGCACCCCTCCCACGGCCATAGATCCTACTAACTATTTGTTGTTCAATGCTCATGTCTTACATATAGGTTCTAGTTTGCTCAGGAAAACTAGCATGTTTTCCTGAGAATGGAAGCTCGCACTTTCCCGGCCGATCTCACGCCTGATCGGGGTCCGGTACCTCGCTCAATAGAAATCGGCATCCCAGGGCCACACAATACCGCCACACCATTGGCAAGCGTGACGACGCGTGCCCTGTTGTCATCGGAGCGAACGACTGCGGATTGGTTCTGCGGAAGAACGGCCGGCGCTCCACGCTCAGTTACCGACGAGCCGGCCGCGTGAGCATCGCCACGGAAAGCGAAATGCAGGTCGCTGCCGGCGACTAGCTGGAGCTGAATTTCAACGGCCGGGCGCAAGACGGGCAACCGACAATGATCAGAGACCACCTCCTCATGGTCGAATGGTCAACGAGGCGTCGCCCCGGCTTCGCTGGCGGGCAGCGCGACAGGTGTTCCGGCTGTCGGCCCCTTGCTGGCCGCCTTTTCAAACAATGCCGGATTGTAGAGCTCCATGAATTTCACGACGGAGCTCCTTCGCTTTGCCGCCGTGTGGCGTTCGTCGTCGACTACGAAAGACATATGGTCGTCAAGGATGACTCGGAAATCAGCCGCCGCCAGGGAATCGACCTGCAATTGATTCAATCCCGGGAACGAGATGCTTCCCATCCCTTGATTGACCGCGAGATAGGTATGGCAGCCGTTGCTCCAATTCGCCGCGAGGCACAACCGCACGGCGTCCGCAATGCCCAGCGGATTCTTTTTGTATTCCGTCCGATTCGCACAGCCAATAGCCACGAGCTCAGAAACCCGCTTTCCCCGGTAGGCTGCGAACCAAATTCCATCGCAGATCTCGATCTCTCCGAGGTTCTCACCATCGATGAAATAGTAGCTGGGTTTTAGGTAGAATATGGGATCCCAGAATGTCTCAACCAATTCAGGCTCATGGGTCGGGGTGTGCCACTTCGCCATCTCGGAACAGAGATTGTCGTAGAACGAACGCCAATTGGACTCAGTGACCGTTCGACTCAGGATTGATGCCGGGATAGCAGCCGTAATTGAGGGGTCAGCAACGGCCGCGGGAAGGTTCTGGTGATACTTCCCCAATATCTTCGATAGCTTCGCATAGGGCTCGTGGGCGATTCTCCCGTAAAGCACCTGCGCAGGCGTGAAGTTCTTCCATTCGCAGCGGCAGCTCAGATCCATCAATGACCCGACCTGGAGTCCTCTCTTGGACCAGACCACAGTGTAGTTCGGGTGGAAATCTTCCGTCAGGAGCGAAGGCATGAACTTCGGAAATTCCAGGTGTGCTCCCGGATCCAAGAGGATTTCCTTCACCTCACGGAGATCCTGGTCGGAGATCTTGAGCGGGTGACGATAAAACGGATAGTCGTGAATCCAGCTCAGGTCCTTGCGCTTGGATTCGTGGTCGTACCATTCCTTCTCAGCCGCCGGGTACGGCAGGCCTTCGAGAATGACAACGGAATCAGCCCCTCGGACGGCGGCAGCAAAGTCCGAGATATCCTGCAGCTTCCACTCAGATTCTGGAGAATCGTCCAATTTGACAGTCACCATGCGGTCCCGTTTCGCGTCGGCATAGCTCGTCGTAGCAAGGACGCCACAGCCGGCGGCAATCACCGCGCATAGCGTCAATTTGCTGAATGTGGCCAACGGGGCTAACATCCGAGAGCTTTTCACCGCGGGTCTGGGAGGGAACCTGTATTTGCGGCCGTTGTCCCGGGTCGTGTGGGAGCCGGCGTGGCGAGGTCCGCAAAAAGCCGGGCAGAGCAGCGGGCGCAGGCGGCGCTGACCGTTTTCCAGTCGTGCCACCGGGGGGCGAGCAGCTTGTATTCACTCAGCCGGGTTTCCTCTAAGTCATACGGCATCGGCTTGGCGAGCTGCACCAGCAACTGTTGCGTGGGCGATTCGCCGTTGGGCTGGGGGTACAGCCGGTCGAATGAACGCATGGCCGCGAGGGTTCCCGCTTCACCCAGGCGGTCCTGCATGGCCACGAAGTCGAGGTAGTCCCGGGTGGCGTTGCGCTTGAGGATCAAGACGGCCTTGATGCGCAACATCTCGGCCTCGGTGGGCACGGTGATGACATGGCCTTGGTGAGTGACCTGCTTGGTTTCCAGCGGCTCATCGCGGATCAACTGACGAATGCCTGTTTCAATCCCGTCCAGACTGCCGAGAATCTGCACCGGGCGGCGGACGCGGGCAGTCTTCCACCCGGCGACCGATTCGAGCTGGGCGAGGATCTCGTCGAAGCGGGTGCGCAAGTCCGTCAGAACGTGATCGGCATCGACGGAGACCCGATGCCGGGCGTGGATGGCCGTGGCCGTGCCGCGAACCAAGACCGCATCGGGAAGGATTTCCTGGAGATGGACGGCGGACGAGAGGAAGCGGTCCCATTCAGGAAGCCGCTTGGTGGTGGGCATAGTTGTGCCAAAAGTGGTAGCGTTGGGCGTAAGGGTCGGCGACATGGGCGGCGCAAACGCGCAGTACCTTGTCGCGGATTTCGCGATCTCGGCCAAAGGCGGCCTGGAGTGATTCCCAAGCGTCGCGCCGGCCACGCGCGATGACGTCATCGATCGCGGCCAAGGTGAAATCTTGATGCGTGAGATGGCGATGTTGCATGGCGGTGCTGGAGCCGGAGCCATTTCGACGGGCGTTGATCGCGCGCATGCGCTCCCGGCGCAGGTTCCGTTCTTCGTCCGTGTAGTTTTTGGGTTTGCCGGCGGATAATGAGGCAAGCAGTTGGGCGACCTGCTTTTTGGTCAGCGGTTCTTGGCAGTGCGGGCACTTCGGGAGCATCGAGTAGGGCTGACGGTGGCACGATAAGCGGTTATCGTCAACTGGAATGTTTTCCCGAGAACGAAATCTCCCACTCTCCCTTTGATCTCACGGCCGGACCGGACCTGGCGCTCCGCGCACGGGGGCTTCCTCGGCTCAACGGTCCCGGTGCAATACCATCCATTGCTCTCGTAGCACCCGCAGATTCCCGCGCGGTTATGCACGTCGTCGTGTGAGCGGCGGCGCGAACATCGCCTGTTTCTGGCGATCAAGAAGTCAACTGTGGGAAAGGCGCACCGGCGGGGCTTGCGGTGGCCGCCGGCGACGCGGGGGATTCAGGCGGTGGGATCGTCGCCGAGACGGTCTTTCATGTGGTAGCGGTTGCCTTCGAGGACGACGGTTTCGGCGCGGTGCAGGAGGCGGTCGAGGAAAGCGACCGCGTCGATGCCCGTGAACTCGAGGAACTGTCGGGACATCATCGCGCCATAGACGTATTCCCCGTTCTTGCCAGCGACCGTCGCCCGCGTCTTGTCGAGCAAGCGTGGCAGCTGGGCGAAGCCCCCGAGTCGTACCCGGGAGCTCCGGGGCGGGTGTTGCGTGAGATCGGGTTGGGCGTAGTTGATCATGGGGTGGGAGAGCTCATTCTATTGTGCGCGAATTGCGTCCGAAAAGCTGCCGCACCGAGTGGTGCGGGTAGGGCGCGACGGCCCGGCGCGCCGGGTTAGCGATTGGCCCGGACGGCCTGGCGGTCCGCCCCCCCTATCTGAACTGCATGGGTCGGGATCAGGGATTGTGCGGGCGAAATTCTGCGGTGGAAATCCAATACACCTTGCCGGTGTCGCCCGGGACGTCGCGGGTGAAAAAGAGATACTGTCCGTCAGGAGAAAGGCTCGGGGCGAAATCGTAGCCCTGTGTGTTCACCTCCGGCCCGAGATTACGGGGCTCGGTCCAGTTTCCGTCCGCATTCCGGAAACTGACGTAGAGTTCGCCGTTCCCCAGATTGTCCGGTAGCGTCGAGTAGATGACGAGGTAGCTCTCGTCCGGAGCGACGAAGAAATCGCCGAAGATGCAGTTGGATCTGGGCTGGAACGCGGGGACTGTTTCAGCGCGCGAAAAGTGTCGGTCGACCCGCGGTGCGCGGTGCAATCCCTTGTCGCTGCCTGAAAGAACGAAATAATACAATGCGCCGTCGCGGACCGCGCAGGGAAAGCCGGCGCCCGCGGCTGTGTTTACCGGTGGGTGGAGAAATACCGGATCCGCCCAACCGCTGCTTTCGCGCTGGCTCATCCATATCCCCCGCACCTTCGGGTCAGTCGGGCTGGGACCGGCAAAGTACAGGGTTTGTCCGTCGGGGGCGATCGACGCCTGAAATCCACCGTTGCGACTGAAGAACGCCGGCTCCGGCTTCGACCAGACGCCGTTCTCGCACCGCATCGCGACACTGGTGAACGTCTTTGTCTTGTAGTCCGTCACGTCGAAGAAACACTCGCGGCCATCGGGCGAGAAGACGGGGCGCTCGGCAAACTCGCCCTCGCCGCGCGGAAGTGAAACCAGACCCGGGGCAAACACCGCGGCGCCATGCGCGGGCGGTTGTTGGCCGAAGTACAGCCCCGTTACCTCGGCCGGGGATGGCGGCTGAACCGCAGCGGGTGTTTCTGCCGCGTTGCCCGCAGAACACACGAAGTGAAAAACGGCGAGAGCGGTGAGAGCTTCAAGACTGATGAAACGACGATGGAAGAGCCGAGGAGAGGTCATTGGAAAATGAACACGGATCAACGTGGGGAGATTTCGAGGTTAGCGAAATCGCCGCCGGAACCGTTGCCGACCCAGAGTCCAACCAGCCCGTCGCGGCGGTCCGACAGTTGAGTGACGACCAGCGAGGGCGTGGCGGCGCCGTTGACGAAGACGGTAATTTGGCGGCCCTGGACGACGATGCGGGCATGGAACCAGTCGTCGGGATCGGGGACGGGCGTCACGGCAGCCTCGTATTGGCCCGGCGAATCCGCCCGCAGCTTTTCCCAGGTGAATTGCGGGTGGGAAATATACTGCACGGCACGGGCGCGCCGCGGAATCTCCGGGTTCTTGAAGTTGAACGGCCGGAAATACACCGCGTCGAAGGTCGTGTCGTCCACGCCGCGGAAAGCGATGCCGACGAAGCTCTGGCCGGGTTTGTTCGCGCCGCGGAGGTCTACGTCGATCCTGCCTTCGGCAAAAGCGGAGCCGATCAGCCACGCGAAGCCGTCTCCGTCCCTGGCGTCGAGATGAACGGCGGGATGGCCTTCGCGCACGCTCGGTGTCGCGTTACGGTTGGAGACGCGCCAGACGGTGGCATCGGTGATCTTGCTCAGATCGGGTTGGGTTCCGGCGTGCGCTAGCGAACAGGCAAGCAGGGCGACGACACCGAACGAGTGGAGGGAGGAAGCGAGAAGAGTCATGGAATCGGGGGGGGAGGGTTGAGTAGGGTTCTGTGCGCGGTACGAGACGAGGCTGAGATCCGGGAAAGCGTCAGAGACAAGGGAGGCGGAGTCACGACTGGCGGCGGGGATTAAACGGCCGAATCGCTGAAGCGGTCCGAAGTCGGGCACCCGGATTCTCCGTCCGTGAGCCTGCCCCTAGATCAATTGCGGAATCCATGATTCAATCACCCCCGAGGTCCGCACCGGGCTTTCGTTCCGCACCCTCGGAATGGATCAGGGCGACGTGATGTTCCCCATCGAGGACGAAGCGCATGAGCAAGATGGCCTTTTCGAACTCGATACGGTAGAGAAGACTTTGGCGGTTGTCTTCGGTTTGGCGATCGACCAGGGCCATCGACGTCAAGCCGCCGTATCTTTGCAGGTCGGCTTGAATCGCTTTCTGGGCGGGGGCAATGTTCGTCCAGAGTTCGACGTTGTAGTCGGTGGGTCGCATGGCACCGTGCATCGCGTCTTCGATGGTGGCGCGCAGGTGGCGCGTGACCGAGGGCTCATGATCGGCCACCGGCGGAAACTCATCGAGGAAGAACCGGCGCATTTCGCGGAGCAGCGGCCGGGGGGCCTGGGCGAGCTGCTGGTGGATTTGGGGCAGGTCGTAGTAGTGCCCTCCCTTCCTGAGCTCGGCGGCCAGATTGAAACGCACTTCGTTGGCCGTCTCGGAGAGGGGATACAGGAAGATTTCGCCGGACTTCAGATCGAAGACATTGGAGTATTTCGTGGCGTAGCGGCCTTCCTGCCTGCAGGCGTGCAGAATCCCGGTGCCGGCGGCCACCGTGGCGGGCGGCGCATTCGCCAGCAACATATTGAGCGTCCGGAATCCGTATCCGAATCCGCGGCTGGTGTTCGACGGCTCGATCTGCAGCTTCCCATCGCGGGCGCCGATGATGGCCGAGGCTCCGGACCGGTCGGCCACGAGAAGCTTGGCGCGGGCGAAGTCGGACTCCGGATGCTGCTGAAAGAAGGCAATGGCCTCTTCGACCGTGGCGCACGATTCGAGCAGGCGTTCGGTCGGATTGCCCCGCACGCACTGGGCCGCGGGCCCCGGTTGCCATTCTTCGCTGAACCCACCCACCCAGTCGCACGCGAGGCCTGCCGTGTTCAGGCCGCCGCGCGCCCAGCCGTCGTCGTATCCGACATACGCACGGCCATAACATCCTGCGCTCGCCGGCACGAACCAGATTCGGGTTCTTGGGTTCGACCAGTCCTCGTTGTTGCAGAAGAGCGCATGGGTGGCGTCGGTGAGAACAAAGATGGTGCACGCCTGGACGGAAGCGGCCGCGAAGCTAAGGATGGCGAGGGTGGCAAAGCCGGGGGCCTTGGCCAGCAATCGGAACGCGAAACGGAGGTCGGAGAGCATGGGGTTATCGTCGGTCACACTTCCAGGCAGGGACCGTGCCAATTATGACGAGATCGCTTACTTTCACAACCACAACGACTACGGTAAGCGACCGTGGCGGTGCGGATACTTCCCTGACCGGAATCGAGATCGCCTAGTCCCGAAAGCGGGACGACCGGCTCCCTCGTAGCGCTCTCCGAGAGTGAAGCTTCCGGCGCGGTCAGGCGCGCTCTGACGGCCGCCTTCGCCTCGATGAATGAGTCGAGGCGGCTCCCGGTTCTCCGGTCAATTAGGGTTGCGACGACTTCTGCTCTCCCAACGCGGATTCTGTTATACCCATTGTTATACCCGCCATCTCCCGTCCTCCTCATCGCGTCTTCAGTTTTTTGGCCATGGAAGGAAACGATGTCCTCTGCTCTGCCGATGGGAATTCGTTATACCCACCGTTATACCCACGAGGACCAAAAATGGGCAAAATTGGGGTTTTATGAGAAAAGCGCCTTATCTCGGAAGACGCTATTTATCAGCGATTTGATCGCTTCTGAGTAGGTGGGGATAATTCCGAAAAACGGTCATTTCGAATTTTCAGTCCTCTGCTCTACCAACTGAGCTA
>PLOH01000083.1 GCA_003142955.1 Opitutia bacterium
CGGCGCTGTTTGAGGGCTTCGATTTCCGCAATCGTCGTGCTCAGGATCAACGCCTCCACCAGAGAACAGACGAACGAGACGCCGAGGGTGAGGATGATGGCGACAATGAGCCAGGACATGTTGGCAAGCACAGTCTGACGCACCACGGTGGTTTTCGAATCAATTCTGGCCCGAGCCAGCCCTGGTCGACGCGCCAGAACATTCTTGCGCTCGGCCCGGCCGGGGCGGTTAAGTTCGGCCCATGAGCCAACTCAAATGCACGCCCCTTCGCGACTTCCACGTTGCCCATGGCGGGCGGATGGTGGATTTTGCGGGGTGGGAGATGCCGGTGCAGTATCGGGGCATTCTTGAAGAACACAAAGCCGTGCGCCGGACCGCGGGCCTTTTCGATGTCAGCCACATGGGGGAAGTCGATGTCCGGGGGCCGGAGGCCGCCCGTTTTCTCAATCATCTGGTGACAAATGACGTCGGGCGGCTGTTTCCGGGGCACGTGCTCTATTCGCCGATGTGTTATCCGACCGGCGGCGTGGTCGACGACCTGCTGGTCTACTTGCGTGGGCCAGAAGACTATTTTCTTTGTATCAATGCCGGCAACATCGACAAGGATCTCGCCTGGATCCAGGAACAGGCCGCGGGATTCAACGTCGTCGTGACGGACCGCTCCGCGGACTACGCGCAGCTGGCCGTGCAAGGTCCGAACGCTCCGGCAATCGTACAGTCGCTGACGGATGTCCGGCTCGACCTGGTCAAATATTACCATTTTTGCGAGGGAGCGGTGGCGGGAGTGCCGTGCTTGATCAGCCGGACCGGTTACACGGGGGAAGACGGTTTCGAGCTCTATCATCCCGCGGCTGAGGCCCCGCGGTTGGCCGAGGCGTTGCTGGCGGCGGGTGCTCCACACGGGCTCGAACTCGCCGGCCTGGGCGCGCGCGACAGCCTGCGCCTCGAGGCCGGTTATCCGCTCTACGGCCATGAAATCACGACGGACATTTCTCCGCTCGCGGCGGGACTCGGCTGGACGGTCAAGTTGGACAAAGGCGTCGATTTCATCGGCCGGGCCGCGCTGGCCGCGGAGAAAGCGGCGGGTTCCGCCAAGAAAATCGTCTTCTTCAAAACCGGCGACCGCCGCATTGTGCGATCTGGCTCGCCCGTGCTCGGCCCGGCGGGCGAAGTGGGAAGGGTGGTGTCGGGCACATTCTCGCCGGTTCTAAACGAGGCCATCGGATCGGCGCTGGTCGAGGCGAAGGCCGCGGTAGAACCGCTGTCGGTTGACATCCGCGGCGCGAAGATCGCCCTCCACCCCGTCAAACCTCCGTTCGTACCGTTGAAGAAATCGTAGGAGCGTGCTTGCACGCAAGGCGCCCCCTGTTCAAATCGCCTCCGACTACCTCCCATGAGCAACGTTCCTCCTGACCGCAAATACGCCAAATCCCACGAGTGGCTGAGATTGGAGAGCGACGGCACTGCGACCGTCGGCATCACCGATTACGCCCAGAATAGCCTCGGCGACATCACGTTTGTGCAGCTGCCGAAAGTGGGTGCGGTGCTCCAGGCCGGCGCGCCGTTCGGAGTGGTCGAATCCGTGAAAGCCGCATCCGACCTTTATGCACCGGTCGCCGGAGCGGTGCTGGCGGTCAACGCCGCGCTGGATGGGGCGCCGGAAAAAGTGAATCAATCTCCGTTTGACGATGGCTGGATGATCAAGCTCCAGCCCGCCAATTCCACCGGGCTCGGCGCGCTGCTGGCGGCGGACGCCTATTCGAAGTTGATCGGGTAGTTGGGGTCGATCCGCGAACTGGCGGAGAGAGGGGGATTCGAAAGGGGATTGGCGATTTTGTTGGTCATTCCTCCCTCGGAGATAATCTCTCCGGGCATGATTTTTGGTAGCGCGCTACCACACCCTAAAGGGCGTTCTCGACCGCCCCTATGTTTTTTTGCGGTTTTGGTCATATCAAGGGAGTGCCGCGCATTCCGCAGTTACTCGTCCTCGAAACCCTCGGAAAGGAGGGTGAGGTGATGCTTTGGCGGCCAAAACCCTCTGATCCGTACCGGGTCCTATTCCGGTTGGATGGACGGAAATTCAACCGCTCGACTGGGGAGACGAACTACGCTGCCGCACAGCGAAAAGGCGCTGAGATCTTCGCCGAAGTCGTTCGAGGTCAGAAAGAAGCGGTGACTATCTCCTGTCTTGAGAAGAAGCTTGATGACCTCACGGACATCGTCCTTCAGTTGGCAGCGAATGGTTTTGGAAATCAACCCAAGGGTGAAATAAAAACCCTCGGCGAAGCTCGCGACGGTTTTTTGCGGCAAAAAAAGAAGAGAGGGTTTCCGCATCGACCTATGACAGGCTAAAACGCCGGATTGACGCGTTCGTCGAGTACGTAGGAGCCGAGGTCAGGATCCTGGAAATCTCAGTGGATACCATCGCCAAGTGGGTTCAAGGGCGGCCGGGAAACATGCCACGGTCGATCAAGAATGACTTGGACGTTGTAGCACAATTCTTCCGTTGGTGTGGCGCGCCGTCACGGAGATGGCCGCCGGATTGCAAAAACGCCCGGCTGACGCCCAGCGGATCGAGCGCCGCATCGGCCGCTGGCTCGGTCGCTATCCCGGGGCCGAACGCCTGCTGGAAGTCAGCGTGTGTCATGACAGCGCCGGACGGGCCACGGGGCTGCAAATCATCGAACGCTCGGAGCGCGCCGACTGGGCCCAACAAGCTCAGGGGGCCTATTTATTGCGGACCAATTACCCCGAGCGCGATCCGCGCAAACTCTGGAAATGGTACCTGCAACTCCAGCAAGCCGAGGCCGCGTTCCGCACCAGCAAAACCGATCTCGGACTGCGGCCAATCTTCCACCAAAAGACCGACCGGGTCGAAGCGCACCTCCTGGTAAGCTTCCTGTCGCTCGCCCTCTGGCGATCGCTCGAACAGTGGATGCACGCCAAGGGACTGGGCGATTGTGCGCGGCAACTGCTGCTCGAACTCGACGAATTACGTTCCATGGATGTCGTGCTGCCCACCAGAGAAGCCGGCGAACTGCGCCTGCGAGTGGTCGCTCGCCCGGAAAAACCGCTCGCCGAACTTCTGGCACATCTTGGCGTGGAGCTGCCCCGACTGCCGAAAAAGATCGAGAATGTAGTGCCGAAAATCGTCCCCGAAAAAACGCAAGACCCTGTCGATCAAGATCCGTCTTCGGCCAACTGACGAACTTGGGCTAACAACGGCCAATGGCCAGCCAAGCTATGGAACGGTCTGGTGGTCCACGTTCCGAGCGGAAAGGTGAACGGCGCACCGCGGCAGGTGTACACCCCGGAGAATTTGAAAAAATGGCTGGCAGCATACCCAGCGAGCCTCGAAGTACCCCACCGATGCTGGCACACCAAACACATTGCGAAGCCACTTGGGCTCCCGAAGAACGGCCTCCGTCACACTGCGTGTTCTGTATTCATTTCTAGCGGGGGNNGGGTCGCAGACCCTCAATGTAAGATCGCAAGCTTGTGTTCAACTGCGTCGAGGAATGCGTTGCATAGGCCTATGGTTCGGGCCTCGTCATGTAAAGGCTGTGATTGCATTGCAGCAACATATTGGCGGGTATTGGGATCCAGTACCATATAGCTCCGGGTAGAAAAGAGCTGTGCGAATACCTTTACTTCAACCGCGCCATTTCCCATGTCGGTGACGAGAGCTATTTGCCGACACGTTATCTTCTTCCCGTCTATTCGCTCTTTCAGGCCGAAACTCACTCCGATCATCCAACCATTTCGTTGGTCGAAAACGTACGGCTGCTGCTTAAGGAAGCCCACGCAAGTTTGTCCAAACACGGTCTGCCAAACCGCACGAACATCGCCGCGGAACATTCGCGCCGCTGTTGCGCCTGAAGCGCGATCGTAGATGAGCATTCCATCCGGGTCTTCTTGATTCAACAGATGCGCCGGTATTACATCCTCGATGTTCCGGCTATCCGCACGAAGAAGATTCCAGTCTTCCCTGGTTGCGTTTGTCATGATAATTGAAAGGTCAATCTATGATCTGCCCTCGATGTAATGGAAAAAAGAAAGTCGACTGTAACCACGGCGGTGGAATTGAAGGCATGAAGCAGAAAATGAGCTGCGATCGGTGCAAAGGCAAAGGATGGTATTATTGCCCAATGTGCAATGGGACGGGCACTGTCGATAGGCCTCCGAGGAATCTGCCGAGGTCTTAGCTGCCCAAGGGCACCTTAATGGTGCTCTAGGGGTTCGAGTGGTCGATTGGAACGCCGTCAGAGACAGATTAACGCGACTTGAGCGTTTTGGCTGGTTCTCGGAATGCGTGTTGGAGGTCAGTGAACGAGCGCCGACTGTCTGGAATGTGAAACAACCACAACGGGTATGCGGCGGGAGGCACAGACCTGACACCTACCTAGTACGCAATCTAGCGCTCAACCAGTTCAGACGGACCCGGTGCGAGGAGGTTGCTTCGGACCTGGCAGCAAGCCCGCAGCCTTCCGCATTGACTCGGCGAGTTCGCATTTCTTTACCGGTTTCACCAGATCCGCCCGCGTAGCGATGCGCCGCAAGAAGGCTTCATCCGCGTTGTCGACGGGGATCGTGATAATCTCGATCCCGAAGGCAGTTGCGGTTTTTGCTGCCGTGAAGGTCGACGCTTCATCATCTGGTTTACCGTCGGTCACGATGCACATCGCCCGATGCCCCCCCTTTTGCGCGAGTCGCTGGGAAGCAAGATCGATCGCGGCGGACATATTCGTGCCTCCGCCAGAAGCGATCCGAAAGGGTCATGTTGTACCCTTTACCTCAGCAGCCCGGCTAGGCGGACAAGCTCCCGACGCACTCACCTGCGGTCCTGATTTGAACGCAGCGTCGCGTTCTTTTTTGGTGAGACACTGGACCCCTTAACCCCCGAGGGTAACGATTGCCGGAGCCGCCTCGAAGGCCTCGTTTTGAGCTGCCAACCCGCATCGTCATCGGCCTCGATGCGTACCGATCGCGAGCCCATCGCCGACACTTCCGTCGACACTGGCCGCACGCGTTCCGATCCGCTTCCCGGCATCTGACCACGACACCACCGGCCACGAATCCACGCCACCGATTCCGCGCTCCTTTGCCCCCACTTCCCGGCCCCAAGTCCACCGCCATCGCACGCTCGAAAGGCCTCGTTCCCGTCGCCAATCCGCACACCCGTTTGCCGCGTCGTCCGAGCGTCCAATCCCTGAGAGATGCGTATGACACCAACCCCGCTTAAAAAGCGCGGCGAAGGTGCCAGACGCTCTACCAGAACAAGTGCGGGTCTGAGGTAGGAAAGAGCTGCTGAAGATCGGGACGATCCTGCTGCCAGAGCGAAAGCGGCTTGAGGTGCGGGCGGGACTGCTGGACAAAGTGCGGCGCGAAAAACGGACGGATGCGGCACGGGCCGCTACCGCAAAAACGGGAGGAGCGCGGCATCGCCGCCGGACCAGGTGCGGCTACGAATGCGGCGTCCCGAACGGAGCCGACGCCGGCCGCGGCGCGGTTGACGCGGTGCCCTAGGGTAGGAGGATTCGTATGCAACAAACACAGACAAACTCACGCCCCGATTACGCCCGGCTCGCCGCCACGCTGGACGGCAGCGCGCTGGAGAAGAGACTGGAGGAACTGACGCAACGAACGCCGCCGCGAAAACGGAAGCGACTCGCCGACGTGCTCAGTCCCTACAAGGACAAGCTGCTGAAACTACACGGCCTTGGCTGGACGTACCGGCAACTGGCCGAAGAATTGAGGGCGAGCGGGCTGCCGGTCAGCGTTGGCTCGCTGCGCGAGCACTTGACGAAGACGGGCCGGGAACGGAAGCCCAGCGGCCGGAGCGCCGGCAGAAAACTGATCAGAGTGCCTTGCCGACCGGAACCTGTGAAGGTGTCAGAAAGGTTTTAACGAGGGAGCCGTTGCCGCAAACGGTCATCGTCGGGAAGCGCTTATACCAGTCGCCCTTTGGAACCTCGGGATTGGTGTCGAGCCAGGCCGCCATAGACTTGAGGGCATCGGCGTTGATGCTCCGCTCTTCGATGCGCTGAAGCAGGTGTGCGAAGAGCGGCCGCGGAATGTCTTTGCGTTGAACCTTTGGCATCAGGAGCCCGCGTAAAACCCCTCGGTGATCTGAGCGGCTAGCTTGGCGGACTTGGTACGGCTCTTACTCTTGGCCAGGCGATGGGCCAGTTTGCCGAGATCGTCGGGAGACATGGGTTCGGCAATGAGCTTGATTTGCAGGCCGACAGCCTGAGCGGCGCGGCTCATGGAGCGGAAGGTGATGGAGGTGTTTTTGGCATCGAGGATGCGGCGCACGGCGGTGCGACCGGTGCCGATGCGCTCGGCCAGGGCGCTGATGGAAAGATTGTCCTGGGCCATTTTCTTTTGGATCGAGGCGGTCAGGGACCGCTTGATCTCGACGTCATAAAGTGAGGCGGTGCGAGTTGGCATGGCCCCAAGGTGGTACAATTTTGAACCAGTGTCAAACCTTGGGTGCGTTGTAAAAAAGCGAACCGCGCGGTTCGTTTTTTACAAGTGCAGCAAATCGTGCCTGATTTGGTGCCCCCATTCGCGATACGTGTGTCGCATGTTTGGCCAACTCGCATGCGACACGGCGCGTGTCGCATCGCCCAAAAACAGCAACGCCGCGCTGGCGGTTGGACCAGCGCAGCGTCGGGTGGACAAAGCGGGCGGTCAGCCCCGGGCCGGCACCTTCAGTTTCGTGCGGATATGGACGCCGAGCTCAGCGGCGTCGTAATAGACAAAGTGACCGCCCTTGTGAGACGGGATGCGCCGGAGCTTGGTCCACGAGCGAAGCGTCCGGATCGACGGTTCTTTGTCTTTCGGGAAAATCCCGCTGTAGCGCAGGCCGACGATGTCCGTGAGCTGGGAGTCAATGATGGGGGAGGATGTCATTTTGGGTGAAGGCGTCATTTCCATGCCATTGGTTTCCGGTCAACTCACGCTGCAGACTTGGCCTGCCGCGCACAGAGGAATGCCGGAGCCGGCAGAACCTCCAGCGGAGTGGCCTGCGGAGTCGCGCGTTTTGGGAAGATGCTCCAGTAATCCTCCGCCTCTTGCGCGCTCTTCAAGTCGAGATAGTGCCGGCGGATGATGCCCTCGGAGTTACCCGCTTGAATCGCTGCCTCGCCGATGGAACGGAACTTGGCGACGAACATCGAGATGAAGCTGTGCCGCATCACGTCATGGGTGAGAACAAACTCCTTTCCGATTCTCGCCCGCCGCCGGTAGAAGTTTGTGATGGCAAGCGGGAATCTTTCCAGAGGATAGGTACGCAGCCAGGCCGCGAGATTTGGCTGAATGACGACCTTGCGCGGTTCACGGACCTTCGAGACTTCGGCGGAAACTGAAATCACGCCCGCATCCAAATCAACGGCCTCGGGCTTGAGCTTGGTGATCTCCCCGTCCGGCACGGAGGGCCGGATGCCAGCAAAAAGGCAGAGTGCGAAATAGGGCACCCACCGGCCGCCTTCATAGTCCTCCATATGCTCCATCAATTCGTGGGCCTGCGCGGCCGAGAGTGTTGCTGCCATCCCGCGCCTCCGTCGAATCCGGTGCTGCGGCACCTTCGCAATCGGGTTCTCCGCGATCCAACCCCGTAGAAAGGCAAACTTGAGGAACGTGGAGACGATACCGCGCCGGTTATTGTAGGTCTTGAGCGCCGGGCGGCCGTGCTCGAAATAGGTCACGAGTTTTTGCACCGTCAGTTCAGCGACGGAAGCGTCAGGGAAATGCCTTTGCAGCCGTTTCAGGTCGCGAACGATCCGCGAAAACTGCGAGATCGAAAGCAGGTCCTGCTCGTGCTCGTGCCTCTTGGCGGCGACATAATCCGCGATGGCGGCGGCGAGCGGCTTCTGTTTTTCCGGCTCCCGGTAGTTCGCCAGCGCAAAATCAACGTAGAATGAAAGCGGCAACGGCCGGCCCGCCACCCGCCGGAATAGTGCCTCCGCCTCCCGCACCTGATCCTCAGCAAGGGATGTCGCGACTGCGCGCAGCCCGGACGCATTTTGCAGCGACCCAGTTCGAGGGCGGCCTGTTCTGCTGCCGCCTCTTCGCGCGTTTTGAGATTCTTGCGGATGCGGAGGCCGTGAAGCCGTCCCTCCACCCGCCAGGACGTGACACCGTTCCGATTCTCAAATCGGCTGATGGCAAACTTCGAGTGATTCATGCTTAGGTTGCCGCGTCAACTGGGCAACCTAGCATCGCCGAAAAGATAAGTTACTTATCCCCAATAACTAAACTGGCGGAGAGAGGGGGATTCGAACCCCCGATAGGTTTTAACACCTATGGCGGTTTAGCAAACCGCTGCCTTAAGCCACTCGGCCATCTCTCCTCAGAGGTAAACTTTGCGCATCGTGCCATCGCCCAAGCGGTCTGCAATGCCAAAAATGCGGAAGCGCTCGCCCGATGGCATGGTGTTTTGTTTTGAGGAGCCGTCGCGCGATCCCACGGGCGAGACGCCCGTGCCACGTGGCATGGGCGTCCCGCCCATGTCAGACGAGACTCGTTCTAAAACAAAAGACCGTGCGCCCGATGGGGACGCTCGCAGATCCACTGGGCGGCAGTTCGATGCTTAGGTCACGGGTGGGGTAAGGCCCCATACCTTTCCCCCAATTGCGGGAGTATGTTCACCACGACGGCTCGCTCTATTGGTCGCGGTCGGCGTTTCAGAAAGCGGCCAAACGCATCAACCGTTACGCGAAAACGCACTACGCCGGGGCCTATTGGCATACCACGCCCAAGGAACTCGCCCGATATGTCCGCCAGCAATGGCTACAGCGAGAACCCGAGGTCGGGCTGGCGCCCCTGGCTGCCTCGGCCGTCGCCACCGGCTGAGGATCGCTTGATCGTTGGGCTGGAGGAGCGCCGTGCTACGGCCGGCGATTTACGGGGCGGCGAACCACGCCCGAGGTTATCCTTGCCGGAGTCGAAAATTCGCCCGC
>PLOH01000021.1 GCA_003142955.1 Opitutia bacterium
GACTCCATTGCTGCGACCGTCAGTTCCGCCGAGGCGCTCTTGGCGAAACTGCGGAAACGGCTGGACGAGCCGGTTTCCTGGGAGATGAAGCGGCGGTTGATCGAGATCCTCGTAACTGGCGTGCGCATCGACACCGTCGAGGAATACGGCGTCAAGCAGAGCAAGATCACCGTCACCTATCGCTTCAGCGAGCCCGACCAGGCGATGCCGACTGTTCTGTCGCAGTCCTACAGCAGCGGCCGGGTGCTCCGCATCCCCACTCAGCCGCAAACCGTCGGGGATCACATCCGGCGGCGGCGCCTCGGGTTGAAGATGTTCCAGCGGGAGGTCGCCGAGCAGATCGGAGTGGAGACAGCCAGCGTGTTCAATTGGGAGGCAAACACAACCGCGCCAGAGATCAGGTACATGCCAGCCATCATCCGGTTCCTCGGCTATAATCCGTTGGCGGAGGCGAATGGCTGGGGCGACCGGCTCGTCCGGCATCGCACGACCTTGGGCCTCTCGCAGAAGAAGGCGGCGTTAGATCTCGGTGTGGACGTGAGCACGCTGGCGCGGTGGGAACGGGGGGATTCGGAGCCGACGGGCAAGTGTCTGGAGCGGGTAATATGCGTTCTTGGAGATGAAGAGCCGCAACACTCGCGCCGGGCCGGGTAGTGTTTAACGGGAATGATCGGGACAGGCGAGGTCCTGCTATTGAGTTTTCCGGAACTTCGTAATCAAATATCCCTTGACCGCTTCCGGAGTTTACACCACCGGCTTGGTCCAATAGCAAACCGAGCATCGCGTCCAACGTCGTGGTTGCGATAGGGAAGCTACGCGCAATCAGTGCGATACGTGAGGTTTACGGCCAGTGGGGATCGGGCGAGGTGGCCGGCAACGCCGCCTCATAGGGATCGGTTTTCGACATAATCATTCTGCATAGAATTGTTTTCGACGCTCATGAATGGATTTCGGCCCAAAGCTGTGTTATTGTTTATTTCGACGCATAGACGTTTTACGCGTCTTTTTTCGACCTCTATGAAGGGAATTCGACATGAAGCTGGATGTCAGCGACGACGACGTGTTCCAGGAGAAGACCGTCCCGAGTGGCACGATGCTCGCGGGCTGGTCCCTGCTCGTGCGCGCACTTGCCATCGCCGGACCGGTTCGCCACCCGAGCTGTGTCTCAGAGCAGCACGTCCGCGGTAGCCGCCGCCAAGAGGGCGACTGGGCGATCTTCGACAAGCGCTACTGGCCCGGCGACACTCTGGCCGACCATCTCAGCTTCGCCGTTCGCCATGAGCCCATCGACCTGCTGCTGCTGAAACGCATCTTCACTGCCGTGCCGTCGGCCGAGATCGAGTCGATCATCCGCGCGGCGCCGACCGGCGCACCGGCGCGGCGTCTCTGGTATCTTTGCGAGCTCCTGACCGGCCACACCCTCGACGTGCCGGACGCGCCGAACGTCACCGCCGTCGACCTGTTGGATCCCGAAGACTATTTCACGGGCACGCCGCGCTTGTCGAAGCGCCATCGCCTGCGCGACAACCTGCTCGGGACCGGCCGCTTCTGCCCGATCATCCGGCGCACACCGGCGCTGACGGAATTCATCGGACTCGACCTCGCGGCGAAGGCCCGGGCGACGGTCGGTCGCATCGGCGCGCACCTGGTCTCGCGCGCCGCAAGCTTCTTGCTGCTCGCCGACAGCCGGGCGAGCTTTGAAATCGAGGGGGAACGCGCGCCACGCACCCGGCTCGAACGCTGGGGGCGCGCCGTGCTGCAAGCCGGCCGGAATCCTCTCTCGCTCGATGAGATCCTGCGCCTCCAGCGTGTCCTCGTCGAGGACACGCGTTTCGTGCACGCCGGACTGCGTCCCGACGGCGTCTTCCTGGGTGAGCGCGACCACGACGGCGAACCGCTGCCCGAGTTCATCGGCGCGCGCCCCGAGGATCTACCCGACCTGATGGACGCGCTGGTCGAAGCCAACAGCCGGATGCGCGACGACGGCGTCGATGCGGTGCTGAAGGCCGCGGCCACCGCCTTCGGGTTCGTCTACATCCATCCGTTTCAGGACGGCAACGGGCGCATGCACCGCTGCCTGATCCATCATGTCCTCGCTGAACGCAGGTTCACGCCGCCGGGGCTAGTGTTTCCCGTGTCGTCGGTTCTGCTGGACCGCATTGAGGAATACCGCGCCACGTTGCAGGCCCACTCCGGCCCGCTGCTGCCGTTCATCGCCTGGCGGCCAACGTCGGAGCGGAACGTTCAGGTCCAGAATGAGACCGCCGACCTCTATCGTTACTTCGATTGCACGGACGCGGCCGAGTTTCTGTACGCCTGTGTCCGCCGCACGGTCGATGAGGACTTGCCGCGAGAGATCGACTATCTGCGCCGCCACGACGAGGCCATCCGCCGGATCATGGATGCCGTCGAGATGCCCGACCGGATGGCAGAGAACCTAGTCGCCTACATCCGCGACAACCACGGGACGCTATCGCTGCGGCGCAGGCGCGGCGAGTTCGCCCCGATGCACGACGACGAAGTGGCCCGCATCGAACGCATCGTCCGGGATGCGTTTGATGGCTTCTCTTCGAAGCGCGAACCCGGTGCATGACGATGGCGAAGACCGATGAGCGCCGGAGATCGACCCGGCAACAATCAGCGAGGGCGTCACGATGAGAGATAAGAAGAACCGAGCGATTTACCAACTTCACGTGCAGCTGTGTGATATCAACCCGCCGATCTGGCGCCGAATCCAGATTGTCGACGACACCAAGCTGCCTCGCCTCCACCGAATTCTCCAACTGCTGTTCAACTGGGAGGATTACCACCTCCACGAGTTTCAGGCGGGTCGCCGTGTTTTCTGTGTCCCGGATCCCGAGGATCGATTCCGGGACCGTGTGCTAATCGACGAGAGAACTGTTCCGGTAAACCGGGTTGCCCTGCAGCTTGGCGCCACCTTCAGCTATCTTTATGACTTCGGCGATGACTGGCGACACGAGATCTTGTTCGAAGGAACACTGCTCGCCGAGCCCGACGCCTTTTATCCCCGGTGCATTGCAGGCGCCCGGAATGGGCCGCCTGAAGATGTTGGTGGCGCGCACGGTTATGCTGATTACCTCGAAGCGCTCGCCGATCCGGATCACGAGGAGCATGGGGAGAAGCTGGCCTGGCGCGGTCCGTTTGACCCGGAAGCATTCTCACTCGAGGCGATCAACGCCGCCCTCAAGAGGACGTTCTACCGTCGGCCGAAGAGCATCATTCCCCGCGCCAAGGCTGAAGGGTCTGTCACGCCTGATGCGGGGGAGGACCCGGACGTCGAACATTTGACGAGGTTTATGCTGGCAGCAGTGCGTGGCGGCTCGACGGAGGCTGTGCCGAAGACCCGGATCGCCCCGGGCACAACATTGCCACTGGAACTCACGGTGCGCGAGCGCGAGTTGATTCTCAATCACAGCTTCGCCCCGGATGAACTGACCGCGCGACTACGCGTCGTTCCGCAGCCGGGAGCCGCCGAGTGCATCGTGCGATATACCCTGAATGACCTGGATGAATTCGCAGGCTTTGCCGCATCTGAGTCCAACCACGCCTCGGACAGTAAGCTGCACAAGGAATGGGAGCGGATCTATGTGAAGATCGCGGCCATTCTTGAGTGCTACACAGACGCCCAGCAGTAGAGGAGTTCGAGCCCGGATGCCCGAACATCCACCGCCGGAGACCGCAGCGCGACCTGCATGACTCATCTAAGAAACACCTCCTGGTCGCGGAGGGAGCCACGAATCGTCTCACCTACCGCACCGCTGGTAAGCGCTGAAAACTTGCGACAAGCTCGCGACAGTTCTCGCGACGATCTTGGGCCTGGGGGTGTCACATTGGCGGGCGATCTCGCGCTGGAGCGAGGGCCCTGGCACGCTGGCTCGCTGGGAGTGCGGCGAACAGGCGCCCCGCTTGGACTTCGCGGAGCGCATCAAAGAGTTTCTTGCAATCTCTGAGGTGCCATCGCTGTCCACCAACGCCGGCATCGCGTAATCCTGCCGTGGTTTGGGATCCGCCAGGCTACTTCCAGTACTCGCGGTCCAGTGACCGGTATTGCACGGCCTCGGCGATGTGCTTGGCCTGGATCTGTTCAGCGCCACCGATATCGGCAATGGTGCGTGCGACCTTCAAGATTCGGTCATGCGCGCGGGCCGAGAGCGCGAGCCGGCGGATGGCCATCTCCAGGGCCTTCTCTCCAGCGTCGTCCAGCGGGCAGAACTCGCGCAGCCGCCCGGGCGGGATGTTGGCGTTCACAAAACCGCGCTCCGACTGCCGCGCCCGCGCCGCCAGCACCCTGCCGCGCATCTCGGCCGAGCTGGCGCCGGTACTCTTGCTGCGCATCTCCTGGTAAGCAACCGCCGGAACCTCTATATGCAGGTCGATGCGGTCCAGCAATGGTCCGCTAATCTTCCCCAGATAACGTTGAATGATCCCTCCGGTACACCTGCATGTATGGGAGTTGTCGCTAAAGAAACCACACGGACACCCGTGCAG
>PLOH01000081.1 GCA_003142955.1 Opitutia bacterium
ATCCCTTGGCGGGGGCAGTCCCGGGGTTGAAAACCGCCTCCGGATCAAGAAAACGGCCCCCTTCGACCAGCGCCGAGCGAAAAACCCGAAAAATCCTCACCCCTTCCGAGCTCCTCCAAAATGGCGCAGCCATTTTATTCTAGCAGCGCAGAGGACGAAGTCCGACGCGCTGCTAGCCGACGATGCAGCTTCCACGCAAGATGCGGTTTGTTCCGGACGGGGAGAAACGTTTTTGGGGTAGCTGCGAACGCCATCGAGCGGACGGCCGAATCCAGATCCACTCGCGGGCGCTCACGGCCACACCGCAAGCTCTGTTTCCTTGAGCGGCGGGGAGATTCTCGCACGCAGTTCAACGGACTGTGTCAAATGCGCCGAGGTAGGTCGGGGTCGCCCTCCTTCGCCAAGCCTTCGGAGGGCAGGCCGGACCCCGCCGCGATCGATGAAAAGGCGGGATGCGGCGATCCCGCCCTACAACTAACTGCAACCTTCCGGATCTAGAACGACCCCGCTGGCCACCGCTACGCCGTCGGGATTTTTTTAAGCTCCTCGGTGTGGCGCACGTCCTTGCCCTGGCTGAGATAGATCATCTCCTCGGCAATGTTGGTGGCATGATCGGCGATCCGTTCGATCGACTTGGAGATGAACATGAGCTCAATCGCCCGCGAAATGGTCTCGGGCTTCTCAATCATGAAACTCGTCAGCTCGCGGTAGAGCTGGCGGTTGATATTGTCCACCTCCGCATCCCGTTTGCAGACGGCGATCGCCTTCGCCTCATCGACCTGGAGAAAGCAGTCGAGCGCGTCGCGGAGCATCTCCAGGGCCATGGTGGCTATCCGGGGCAAGTCGATGTAGGGTTTGAGCTGGGGCTCGGCGTTGAGTTTGATCGCGCGCTTGGCGATGCTCGTCGCCTCGTCCCCCACCCGTTCGAGATCATGGCTGGCTTTCATCCCGACGATGACGAGCCGCAGCTCGCTCGCGATGGGCGCGCGCAGGTTCATGTAGCGCACGGCTTCGTCGTCGATCTCGACCTCCAACCGGTCCAGCTTGTCATCCGCGGCAATCACCTGATTCGCCAGACCGGGATTGGCCTCAATCAGCGCCTTGACCGCCGTACGCACCTGCTCAATGGCCGTTTCGCCCATCAGGATCAGTTGCGAGCGGAAGGTTTCGAGTTCGGCGTCAAAGAATCGTTTCATGGAAGAAAGTTTTGGGAACCACAGCGGCACACAATGATCGGGCGCAGGGAGGCAGGAGCGTTGGTCAAAGTCCAGCCATCATTCATGCTCAGCCGAAGCGCCCGGCGACATAGGCCTCGGTTTGGGAATTGGAAGGATTCATGAAGATCGTCCGCGTCTGGTCGTATTCCACCAGCTTGCCGAGGTAGAAGAAGGCTGTGCGGTTGGACACCCGGGCCGCCTGCTGCATGTTGTGGGTAACGATGATGACGGTGAAGCTGGCGCGCAATTCGTTGATCAGTTCCTCAATCTTGGCCGTGGCAATCGGATCGAGCGCGGAGCAGGGCTCATCCATCAGCAGGACCTCGGGTTGCACCGCCAGCGCCCGGGCGATGCACAGGCGCTGCTGCTGCCCGCCCGACAGGCTGATGCCAGGCCGGCTGAGGTGGTCCTTCACCTCATCCCAGAGGGCCGCCATCCGCAGTGACGCCTCCAGGCGATCCCGGAGGAACGCCCGGTCGCTCACGCCGTTGAGGCGAAGCCCGACCAGAACGTTGTCCGCGATCGACATCGTCGGAAACGGATTCGATTTTTGAAAAACCATTCCCACCCTCCGACGGACGACGACCGGATCGATCGCCGCCGCATAGAGGTCTTCCCCGAAAAGGCGGAGACGGCCGGCGATCCGCGTACCCGGCGTCAATTCATGCATGCGGTTAAGCGCCCGCAAGAACGTGGATTTTCCGCAACCGCTCGGACCGATGATTGCCGTGACCGCCCGGGTGGGAATGCGGATATCGACGTCAAAGAGTGCCTGATTGGCCCCATACCACAAGGAGAAGCCCGCGATATCAAAGGCCACTTCCATCTCGCCTCCCGCGATGGACGGCGGAATCCGGGGAACGGCTGAGGACGCACCCGCCGGAGGCCCCGCGGCAATCGGTTTCGGTGGTGACAGGTCGGCCATGAGTTGCAATGGGTTAAGTGAATTTGCGATCGCGAGAAAGGAGGCGGACCAGGATGTTCAACGAGAGGATGAACGCCATCAACACGAGGGCGCCGGCCCAGGCCTGGCGATGCCAGTCGTCGTAGGGAGAGACGGCATAGGAGTAGATCAGGAGCGGGAGCGCGGAGATGGGCTCGGAAAGGCGGTGGCTCCAGAAATTATTGCCGAGCGCGGTGAACAGGAGCGGAGCCGTCTCCCCTGCCACGCGCGCCGTGGCAATCAAGATGCCGGTGATTATCCCCTTCAGCGCGGTCTTGACCACAATGACCGTGATGATCTTCCAGCGCGCGATTCCCAGCGCCAATCCGGCCTCCCGGTAGCCCTGCGGCACGAGGATGAGCACCTCCTCGGTGGTGCGCATGACGAGCGGGATCATCATGAGGCCGAGTGCGACACCGCCCGCATAGGCCGAGAAGGTCTTGAACGGCACCACCAGCAGAGCCCAGACCACCATGCCCCAAACAATCGACGGCACGCCGTTCAGCACGTCCGCCATGAAGCGGATCCAGGAGTTGGCCCTTTCCGATCCGTATTCGGCCAGGTAGATTCCCCCCATGACACCCACCGGGACTCCGATGGACGCCGCCATCGTGAGCAGAACGAACGTGCCGACGATCGCGTTGGCCATCCCTCCGCCGAGCTCGCCGGACGGCTTGGGCAGCTGAGTGAAGAACGCCCAATCCAACGAAGTGGCTCCTTCGCGAATCAGGAAATAGAGCACCAGAAAAATCGGGGCCATCACCACGGCGGCGCAAACCAACATCAGCCCGGCCATCGCCCCGCTCACAAACTTGCGCCAGGCATGTTGCCGCGCGGACGGTTGAAACTGGTTCGGGGTGGTCATCGCGCGTTCAGTTGATCTTGCCCGTGCCACTCCCCGCCAGCGATCGGAGCATGAGCTGCGCAATCACATTCACCAGAATCGTGACGGCCAGCAGCACCAGACCGAGTTCAAACAGCGAGCTCAGATACAAATCGGTCGTGGCCTCGGTGAACTCGTTCGCGATCACGCTCGCGAGCGTGTAGCCGGGCGCAAACAGCGACGCGCTGACCTCCGGTCGATTCCCGATGACCATGGTGACCGCCATGGTTTCCCCAAGGGCGCGACCGAGGCCCAGCACCGACGCCCCGAACAGGCCGCGTTTGGCATAGCTGAGCACAGCGATGCGCATCACCTCCCAATGGGTGGCCCCCAGGGCATAGGCCGCCTCCCGCTGCAGATTGGGCACCGAACGGAGAATCTCGCGGGAAACCGAAGTGATGATCGGCAGGATCATGATCGCCACGACGATGCCGCCGGCGAGCATGCTCACCCCATAGATCGGGCCCTGGAACAAGGGCAGGAAGCCGAGCGTGGTTTTCAGCCAGACAAACAGGTGATCGCGCAGCCAGGGGATCAGAACGAAAATCCCCCAGAGGCCGAAAATCACACTGGGCACCGCCGCCAACATCTCGACCACCATAATGACCGGCTGCCGGATCCGCATTGGAGCCAATTCGGTCAGGTAGAGCGCGGTCGCCACCCCCAGCGGAACCGCAATGATCAAGGCAATGGCCGATGACACCAACGTCCCGTAGATGAACGGCCAGGCCCCGTACTGATCCGTGACGGGATTCCAGGTCGAACTGACCAGAAACCTGGGGCCGAACTGCCCAATCGCCATCCTCGAGCCCTGGTAAAGCTCCCAACCAACAAGCGCGATCAACACGCCAATGGTCACGGCTGCCAGCAGGGCCAGCCAGCGGAACGAAATGTCCGGCCAGCGAATCCCCGCCGGCAGCATGGTCCGGCCGGGAGTGCGGGAGGAGGTTTGGTCGGAAGGCGCAGCCATGGAAAAGAAGCGGAGGGTGCGTCGGCCACACCCTCCGCGTTCAAATCGCCGTTTCAGGACAACAGATCAATCCAGCTTCAATAGGTGATTTGTGCAATTCGTTTCAAGACGCGTTCCTGCACGCTGGCGGGTAGCGGTGCGTAGTCCAGGGAGGCAGCCATCTTCTCCCCGTCCACGTAAGCCCACTTCAGGAACTCCACCAGCTTCTTGCCCTTGGTGGCGTCCTTCTGCTGCTGGTAAACGAGGATCCAGGTCGCGCCGGCGATCGGATAGGCCTTCTCGCCCGGGGCATTCACCATCGAGAAGCGGAAATCCTCGGGAATAGTCGCGGTGGCCAGCGCCTCGACGACCGAATCGATCGACGGCGTGATGTACACTCCGGACGAATTCTTCATGTCGGCGTAGGGAAGACTGTTCTGCTTGGCGTAGGCGAGCTCCACGTAACCGATCGCGCCAGGAGACTGCTTGATCTGTCCGGTCACTCCCGCGTTGCCCTTGCCGCCCAAGCCCGCCGGCCAGTTCACGGAGGTGTTCTTGCCCACCTTTGCCTTCCAATCGCTGCTGACATTGCTGAGATAATCCGTGAAGATGTAGGAGGTGCCACTGCCGTCGGATCGATGCACGACCACGATGTCCTGATCGGGCAAATTCACGCCGCTGTTTTGCGAGGCGATCGCGGCATCGTTCCACTTCGTGACCTTGCCGAGGTAGATGTTGGCCAGCGTCGGCCCGTCGAGTTTCAGCGCGGGATTGCCCGGCAGGTTGTAACTGACCACCACGGCGCCGGCGACGGTCGGAATATGCCAGAGCGTCCGCGGGGCCTTCGAAATATTCTCGTCGGACATCGGGCCGTCGGAGGCGCCGAAATCAACCGTTTCGGCGAGGATCTGCTTCTGGCCGCCCCCGGAGCCGATACCCTGGTAATTGAAGCGCACCGAGGTATCGATCTTCGAGTACTGGTCGAACCATTTCGTGTAAATCGGCTGGGGAAAGGTCGCCCCGGCGCCGTTGATGAGCATCTGGGCAGACGCCACAGATGCAAACAGGCCGATGCAAGCCGCGATGAGGAGTTTTTTCATGCTAATGGGATTGAGGGAATTGATTCGTTGGATCAGAAATTGATCTGCATCTGGCTGCGGACTCCGTCGGCCTTCGCTTTGGCGGCGGCTCCGGTCAGCGTATCCTTGGATTCGGAGTGGATGTAGCCCAGCTGCAGCTTGACGTCGTTGCTGATGATGTACCAGTTGCCGCCGACGTACCACTCCGACATCTTGTCCATCGTCCCGCCGCTGGGAGCTGAACGCGTCCCGTCGCTGATGTTCACCCCGCGACCGTCGGAATTGACATTGCTGTACCGCATCACGGCCTCCCACTGCCCCACCCGGTACGCCGGCTGGATCCAGTAACCGGAGGGCTTG
Organism: Opitutia bacterium; assembly: GCA_003142955.1. Taxonomy (GTDB): domain Bacteria; phylum Verrucomicrobiota; class Verrucomicrobiia; order Opitutales; family Opitutaceae; genus Fen-1467. The sequence continues at coordinate 5,432 of PLOH01000081.1, forward strand.
GCATCACGCGTCGCGGAAACACCGTGATGATCTTCCGCCGAGAGATACTCGGCCTCGACGTCGAGGCCGCCGACAGTCACCACTCCATAGGCGTCGTAGACGGTGATGCCGTTGCCCTGGCCGATCGTTGCACCGGGGCCGCCCTGATCGGGCAGGAAGCCGGACGAGACGCCCGCCTTGTAACTGCCCCCCTCGAATTTGCCGCCGTATCCGAGATTTCCCCACACCGCCATCTTGTTGGTGGAGGCGGTGCCGCTGCCCTGCACGCCCGGGTCGGAGTTGCCGTTCAACGAGGAGAACTCGTCCCGCTGAGGATCGGTCACGGCAAAGGTATAGGTGAATCCAGAATCCGAGCCGCTGGCATACAGACCGGTCCGATAGCTCCCGGCACCAAGACGGCGTCCGTTGTTGCTTTCGACGAAGTACCGCGTTGCGGGCGAGCGCTCAATGGCACGAAGGTTTCCGCTTGAGGTTACCCATTCCTCCAGTCCGAGCGGCGCCTTGCGGAATCCGGCGTCGATAATGAGCTGATCACTTTGTTTCCACTCCATGAACGCGGCGTCGAAACTGGAGTTCGCGAAATCATAGTTGATCGTGCCCGACAACCCGTCTCCGAACTCGGCCTTGGCGCCGATATAGACTCGACGCAGCAAAAATTGCTCGGTCGAGGCCGGATTGGCGGACGCGCCGTCAACGCTCGTGCTCAGGCCGTCGTACTGGACCTGGATGCGGCCGGTGAGGGTGAGCTTCTTCAGGATCTTGTCGTTGCTGGTGGAGACTTCGGTAGCGGCCTCAGTCTTTGAAATCTCCGCAACGAGCTGCTTGGCATCGTCGTCGCTGAGAATGCCCTTCTTTACGAGCGCATCGATCAGAGCCTTGCTCTCCTGTCCAAAGAGCGATGAGGCTCCAAGCGTCAAGGCTGCGGTACACGCCAGCCATCTTGATGATATGTTAGCCATTGGATCTTGGGTTGTCGGATTAGGTGGAAACCGAACGCGTTTTCGCGCGTTTTTGACGGTCCAAGATCTCAGACTTTTGTTACGAACAGATGACGATAGCGTTACGAGAACGTGATTAAATGCCGGCGGCCCAGACATTACTCCGGCGCCACCCGAACGCCCGTACCCGGTCTCCCGCTTCCGCATAAGGAGACAGTCGCCAGCCCAATGCTGGTGGCGAAGCCTAGGACACCAGTTGCTGCCTGCGCCCGCTACCAGCTCAGCGGTTCCCCGCCAGATCACACGTACCCAGATCTAGTCGCCGTAGAGTATGTTCTAAATTTTGCATTTCAGCTCATGCCGCTTGAGCCGATACTATGGTCCCGAGCTTTCACCAACTTGGTTAACATCAAATGGAAGCGCTTTTTACATCTCATTCCAGTTCTCGCTCCCCTGGATCAAATGTGCTGACGCACACGAGTTTTCAAACCGGGATGTTTCCGTCGCGATCCCGTGGCTTCAACTCCCTCAGCTCGACGGCGGACCACGAGACCGAAAAAGGAGTCGGCGACCAAGACGCACCCAAGCCAAATTCAGAGACGCCCGACTCGCCCACGTTTGAGTCCGCCAGCCAATTCCTACCCTCCGTGGATCATCATCCGAAAAAGCGTATCTTGTTTGTGGACGACGAGCAGTCCGTCTTGCTGGTGCTGCAGGCGTTTATGCAGCGCCTGTCCGACGAATGGGATGCCTCGTGCGTTGAGGGCGGAAGGCCGGCGCTGGCCCTGATGTCGAAACAGCCGTTCGATGTGGTGATCACCGACATGCGGATGCCGGACATGAACGGCACGGAGTTGTTGAATGAGGTCATGAAGCGTTACCCCAAAACCGTGCGGATTGTGCTGTCGGGTCACGCGGACGAACAGACCGTGCAGGAAAGCGTAGGCGTTGCCCACCAGTGGATTGCTAAACCTTTCGACCTCAAGATCTTGCGGACGATCTTGGGCCGCATCGCGAATTTCCATAATCAGTTGGAAAACCCGAGCCTGAAAGAGTTGATCGGCCGGATCCGTCATCTGCCGTCCTCGCCGCGACTGTATTTTGAGATCATCGAAGCGTTGCAGTCCACCACCTCGTCCACCCAGACGATCGCCGACATCATCGCGCGCGATCCAGCGTTGACGGCCAACATCCTGCACCTCGTCAACTCGGCCTTCTTTGGCATCGCCCGCAGCATTTCCGACACCCACGAAGCCATTCAACTCCTCGGAGTCAGCCGGATTCGCTCCCTGGCCCTGGTCCACCATGTCTTTTCGAGCTTCGACCGGCATTCCTTTGAGCAGCTGTCGGTGGAGGAAGTGTGGCAACACAGTCTCCAGACCGCGGCTTGGGCGCGGCAGCTCGTCCTTTGGCAGGGCGGCGGGCGCATGATGGAGGAAAAGGCATTCACCGGAGGTCTCCTGCACGATATCGGTCAACTGATTCTCGCGGCGAACCTCCCGGCAGCCTATCGGGAGATTCGCGCCCTCGCGCGCAGCCGGAGGATCCCCATCTACGACGCCGAGAAACAGGTGCTCAAAGCCACGCATGCCGACGTCGGCGCCTATCTGCTCAGCATTTGGGGGCTCCCGATCCCCTTGGTGGAGACGGTGGGACTCCATCATGAGCCCGGCCGGGCCCCCGAGCGGACCTTTGGCGCTCTTACCGCGGTGCACGTGGCGAGCGCCTGGAGTTACGAGCAGACACCTTCGGCGAGAGAGATTCCCGTCTCGCCCCTGGACCTCGATTATCTCAAGGAAACCGGCGTCGCCGACCGGCTCGATCTCTGGCGGCAACGGCTGGCGAACCAGAGTTAGGCTCGTTGAGATCCAAAGCCGTCTCCCTGCANNGCCCGAATGATCTCGGGCGCCGGGGGAATCGCTACTGCTCCGCCTCAGGCACGGCCAGCTCGATCAGCTTGCGCAGCGACTGGAAGTGGCGGCTCAGGTCGAAATCGCCGCTCATGTCCCCGACGACGCGGTCGAAAAGCGTCTTCTTGTCGGCTTTCAGCGCCTGGATGCGCTCCTCGATCGTGCCCGCGGTGACCATGCGGTAAACGAACACCGTATTCGTCTGGCCAATACGGTGCACGCGATCAACCGCCTGCATCTCGACCGCCGGGTTCCACCACGGATCGAGCAGGAACACGTAGTCGGCCGCATGCAGCGTGATGCCGGTGCCCGCCGCTTTCAGGCTCACCAGCATCACCGCCGCGCCCGTCGCACCCTGGAACGCCTGCACGGGCTTCTGCCGGTCGAGCGTCATGCCCGTGAGCTCAAAGCGCGGCAGGTCGGGGAAGTTCGCCGCCAGCGCCTCCCGCACGCGGTTGAGCAACATGACGAACTGCGAAAAGACCACGACCTTGTGCCCGCTCCCCACCACCTCCGCCAGCTTGTCGACGAGCAGGTTGAGCTTCCCGCTTTCCGTGATGGGCGCTTTCAGCCACGGCAGCAGATCGGGGTCGCAACAAGTCTGGCGCAGCCGCGTGAGGAGCGCCAGGAAGCCAAACGACTTTTCGCGCAAGGCGGCGTCGATGTCGTCGCCGAGCCGGACCAGACCTTCGTTGCAGATCCGCGCGTACTCCGTGCGCTGCAGGTCCGTCAGCGGACAGAGCAGATCCATTTCGACCTTGGGCGGCAGTTCCTGCGCCACCTCGTCCTTGGTGCGGCGCAGCACGAACGGCGCCAGTTGCGCCCGCAGACGCGCCAGGGTGCCGGCGCGGTCGGCGCTCAACACGGTCTCAAAGGTCTGGCGGGTGCCCAGCAGCCCGGGCAGCAGGAAACGGAAGATCGACCACAGATCCAATTGCCGGTTCTCCAGCGGCGTGCCGGTCATGACCAGACGATGCCGCGCCCGGATCAGGCACGAGGCATGCGCCACCTTCGCGTCCGGATTCTTGATGAACTGGCCCTCGTCGAGCACGGCATAGCCGAATTCCACGCGATCGAGCAGGTGCGAGTGTTTGCGGAGCTGGGTATAGCTGGCCAGCCACACGACCGGATCACGCCGCATCGTGAAATCGTGCCCGGTCTTGAGCACATCGCACTCCAATTGGGGGAAGAAACGCGCCATTTCCCCGCGCCAGACCGGCACCACGCTGGCCGGACTGACCACGAGGTGCGGCCGGCCATCCACCGGACGCGCTGCCATCAGGGCCAGCACCTGGAGGGTTTTCCCCAGCCCCATTTCGTCGGCCAGCAGACCGTGGCAGCCCGCGTCGCACAAGTGGTGCAGCCATTCGACCCCGCGCCGCTGGTAGGGCCGCAAAAAATCCGGCAACGTCGGTGTCGCCGTCGGCGGCGCCAGCACGCTCTGCCGCCATGCCTCCGCCTCCGGTCCCAGGACCACCTTCAACCGGTCGTCGTTGAACAACGAAAAGACCAGGTAGGGAGGCAGCTCGCCATCGGCCTGCGTGGTTTCCTCAACGATCCGCTGCCAGCGGGTAAGCGACTCCCATTTCGGGCGGGCGACGGACACGATGCCGAGGCCGGGCAGGATCACCGCCGAGCCTTCGCGCCGCGTGACGGCCGCCACCTCATCGTCCGTCAGCAGGTGCTCGCCGGCGCGAAAGATCCACCGGAGCTTGAGGCCGGAGCCGTTGCGTTTGTCCGCCTGCGCCTCGATTTCGACGGCCCGCTCGCCCTTCGCCAGATCCCGGACGTTGTCGTCGAGCTCGACCGTGAAATAGCGCTTCCACACCGGCAGCACCGTCCGCACGAACTCGGGAATTTCCTTCAGCAGATCAAGGACGTAGACGTGGGACTCCTGCTGAAAGTGAAAATGCGCCTTCCGCGCGTAGGTCGTAAGGCAGATCAGTTTGCCCCGCTCGCCCGAGCTGACATGCGCCGTCGAGGCTTCATCGTCCGGCGCCGCTCCGTTGCCATTGTGGCCGTTGCCCTTTCCATTGCCGCCGGATTGCCCCAAGGCGGGGGAACGGCTTCGGTCCGGATTCAGCCAGCACGCCCGGAAGGTCAGTCCCTCTCTCGTGGTCTGAAAAGCGAGCAGCAGGGGACGGGGCGCTTCACCATTCCCGTTTCTCGCCCGCATCGCCGCTCCATTGCCGTTCCCGTCAAGCGTCGCGGGCGGTTCGGGCGGCAGGTCGCCGGGCAGCGGTGAAATCTCGTCGGCCACCAACTCCTCAATCTCATGCAGGCCGGCCACGGCAATGGCCCGGGAGAGCTCGGCGTCCGTGGACGACGAACGCACGGAAAACCCGTCCAGGCCCCAGTCAATGACCGCGTACTCCTCCTTCTTGTCGACCTTGCGGTGAATGATCGCGTCCTTGACCGTCAGCTCCACCTCGCGGATCTCGCTGTCGCGGTAAATGCGGCGGCCTTGTTCCAGCTGGTTGGCGCTGAAGTGCTCCGACCAGTCCCCTTCCAATTTCCCAAACCAGGATTCCAGGGATTGCGGAGTGTAGATGCGTTTCGGTCCGTGCCTTTGCATCGCGCTTAAAGGGTCCAGCGTAGAATTCACCTTCCCCAGCGCAATCACCAACTGGGATTTCTTTCGGCCTCGCCGATTTGCCATTATCGTCACCCATTCGGCACAGGACTGTCACTTCCGCGTGCGACGCTGGCGGCGACCGAATCTTCCGCCTGAGTGAATATGATGTGAAACTCGCTTTCGTCACCGAAACATTCCCGCCCGAGATCAACGGCGTGGCCATGACCTTTGGAGTCATCGCCCGCGAGCTGGGCCTCCGGAAGCACGAGGTGACGGTCTACCGGCCGTGGCGGCCCGATCTTCCGGGCGACCGCGATCATCCCGAATATCGGGAGATTGCCCTGCCTGGCCTGCCCCTGCCGGGTTATCCGCTCATGCGCCTGGGCTTGCCGGCCCGGCGGCGTCTGACCGCACTCTGGCGCGTGGCGCGCCCGGATCTGGTGCACGTGGCCACGGAAGGTCCGCTCGGCGCTTCCGCGGTGAGTGCGGCCCGGTCGCTGCGCCTGCCGGTCACGTCGAGTTTCCACACCAATTTCCATCTCTACACCCGTCACTATGGCTTTGCACCGCTGCGTCGGGTCGCGCTCGCCTGGCTGCGCCACGTCCACAACCGCACGCTCCGCACCTTCGCTCCGACCGAGGAGCTGTGTCAGGAACTTGCCGCGCTCGGCTTCACCCGCCTCGGCGTGCTCTCGCGCGGCGTGGATACCCAGGGATTTTCTCCCTCGCTCCGCACTCCTGCGCTGCGCGCCCACTGGGGCGCCGCCAATGGCGAAATTGTCCTGCTGCACGTCGGCCGGATGGCCGCCGAGAAGAACTACCCGCTGCTTTTCTGTGCATACGATGCGATGCGCGCCGTCAATCCGCACCTGCGCTTTGTCCTGGTCGGTGACGGCCCGTTGCGGCCGGCCCTGCAGGCGGCCCATCCCGATTGCAGCTTTACCGGATTCATTCCGCGCGAAGCGCTCTCCCGTCACTATGCCTCAGCCGATGTCTACGTGCACGCGAGCCTGACCGAGACGTTCGGCAACGTGGTCACCGAGGCGATGGCCAGCGGGCTGGCGGTCGCCGGATTCGACTATGCCGCGGCCCGCCAATTCGTGCGCCACGGCGAAAACGGTCTCGCCGTGCCCCGCGACGATCCCCATGCTTTGATCGCCGCCGCCACCGAACTGGCGCGCGACGGCGCGTTGCGCGACCGGCTGCGCGCGGGCGCCGCCACTTCCTTCAGCAACCACTCTTGGACCAAAGTCGTTCTGGGTTTCGAAGCTGACTTGCACGCAGCCATTACCGCCAGCCCACCATGACCAAGCTGCTCATCCTCACCGCAGGCTTTGGCGAAGGGCACAACGCCGCCGCCCGCAATCTCGCCGCCGCCGGCAATGCGTTGCAGGGTCCCGGAACCACGCTGTCCGTCGATCTTTTTGCCCTCACTTCGCCACGCTTCAACCGGCTCGCCCGCCGCGCCTACCTCGCTGCCATCAATGGCGCTCCTGGCCTCTGGAGCGCTTTCTATCGGTGGGTCGACCAACATGAGGTCTTTCCCCGGCACCTCTGGCTGCTGCGTCAGGAGTTCCGCCAATTGGATCGGCTGGTGCAACGGGAGCAGCCGGCGGTCGTCTGCAGCACGTTTCCGGTTTACGGATTTCTGCTCGAACGGCTGGCCGGCTCGGGCCGCCTGGCCGCGCCTTTTTATAACGTGGTGACCGATTCGATCAGCATCAATTCGCTCTGGGCGCGCCCCGCCTGCGCGGGCTGGTTTGTCCCCAATGAAGAGACCGCCGAAGTCATGCGCGCACAGGGTGTGCCCGCAGCTAGACTTCACGTCCTCGGTTTTCCCGTCCCCGCCTTTTTCAGCCAGCAAGCCCGCATCCTCAGTCCGCCCGACCTCGCTGCAGGCGCCGCGCCGCGCGTGCTCACCATCATGCACTCCGGCGTCCGCCACGCCTTTGCCACCGCGCGCCGGCTGCTGGAAGAGTCCGACTGGGAACTGACCTTCGCGGTCGGGCGCGATGAACGCCTGCGACAGCGGCTCGAGCATCTCGCCGCCGGGCGGCATCAGCGCACCCAGATCCTCGGCTGGACCGACGAGGTTCCGCGCCTGCTGATGACCCATCACGTGGTGATCAGCAAGGCGGGTGGCGCGACCACCCAGGAGGCCATCGCCGCGCGCTGTCCGATGCTGGTGAATCAGGTCGTCCCAGGACAGGAGGAGGGCAATTACGAATTGCTGCGCCGCCGGGGCGCAGGCGCGCTGGTCGAGACCCCCGAAGCAGTGGTTCAGACGTTGCGGCAGGCGTTCGCCAACCAGGGCGCAGTCTGGCGCGAATGGCGCGATGCGCTCGCGCCCCTGGCCCGGCCCGACGCCAGCCGGGACATCGCCGCTCACCTGCTCGCCAGAGTCGCCCGGGCACCCGTCGCGACCATGCCATGAAGACGCGTTTCATCTTCAATCCCTGTTCCGGCCGGAACCGTCGCCGTCCGCGGCTCGCAGCCGACCTCCAGGCATTTGCCGCCGCGCAGCAGCTCGACGCAGCCATTGTCTTTACCGAATGTCCGGGCCACGCCACGGAACTCGCCCGCGCCGCACTCGCTGACGGTTGCGAACGCATTGTCGCGGTGGGCGGCGACGGCACCATGAACGAGATCGCCCAGGCACTCGTCGGCTCCCCGGCCGCCCTCGCCCTCGTGCCTTGCGGCTCGGGCAACGGGCTGGCCCTGCATCTCGGTCTGCCCACCCAGCCCCGCCGCTCCCTCGCGCTGCTGGCCGACGCCACCGCCCGCGTCGTGGCCATCGACACCGGCACCGCCAACGGCCATCCGTTCTTCAATGCCATGGGCCTCGGCTTCGATGCCGAAATCAGTCGTCGGTTCAATCGCCTGACCCGTCGCGGACTCCTGGCGTACGCGCGCACGGGACTGGCGGCCTTCCTCCGGCACCGCCCCGAGCAAGTTACGGTATCCGACGGCAACGGCACCCGGGAGACGTTTGCCGCCTTCATCGTCGCCGTGGCCAACTCCGATCAATATGGCAACCACGCCCAGGTGGCGCCCGGAGCCCGCGTGGACGACGGCCTGTTGGATTTGGTGGCGGTGCGCCCGCCAGGTTTGCTCGGCGCGCTGCCGCTCGTGGCACGGCTCTTTCTCGGAACATTCGATCAAAGTCCGCGAGTCTGGCGTCTGCGCGGTTCTCACTTTGTCATCGAACGGCCCACGCCCGGTCTGATCCACACGGATGGCGAGACGCATCTGACTGCTGCAACCGTGAATGTCGCCGTCCGCCCGCGCAGCCTGCGACTGCTGGTGGCCGCCGGATGTCGGATCGCCTCCTCCACTTAACCGGATCCATGCAGTTGGACCATGAATATGCACGAAAACATCCTCGCCCATTCAGGGAATGTAGGGTCGGCCCTAGCGGCCGGACCGTTTGCGCTCGGCAATCGGCTCGTCGACAAGCGACGGTCCTACACTTAATTGCATCGATCCGTCCAGCCCCAGCCAACCATGGACAAGAAGCGCCTCAGAGTCCGCACCGTGATCATCTCCGATGTCCACCTTGGCACGACCGAATGCAAGGTGCGCGAAGTGAACCATTTCTTGCGCAATGTGCGCTGCGAGAAGCTCATTCTCAACGGCGACATCATCGACGGCTGGCAGCTCCGTCGCTCCGGCCATTGGACGAAGGTCCACACCCGGTTTGTCCGCCTCGTGCTCAAGATGCTCGAGAAGCGCGACACGCGCATCGTCTATATTCGTGGCAATCACGACGACGTCCTCGCGGCCTTCCTGCCGCTGGAATTCGAGCATCTTTGCGTGGTTGAGGATCACATTCACGAGGGCCTGCGCGGTCGCTATTTCGTGCTCCATGGCGACGTGTTCGACACCGTCACGAAGAACTTCGCGTTTCTCTCCCACTTTGGCGACTGGGGTTACCAGGTGCTCCTGAAGATCAACCGGGCCTACAACGCCTGGCGGGCCTGGCGCGGCAAGGAGTACTGGTCGCTGAGCAAGGCGATCAAGGCCCGCGTCAAATCCGCGGTTAATCACGTCTCCAAATTCGAAGACCACATCGCCCAACTGGCCCAAGACCATGGGTGCATCGGGGTGATGTGCGGGCACATCCATACGCCCGCGGACAAGATGATCGGCCAGATTCACTATCTGAATTCCGGCGACTGGATCGAGTCGCTCACGGCCATCGTCGAGCACTACGACGGACGGTTCGAATTAATCGACTACCCAACGTTCCTCCGGGATCATCCCATGCCGGCGGAGGAACCGGCGCTGGACACCGCCGAGCCGGTCGATGCATAAAGGTGCCGGCGAGGTCATTACCGCTCGATGACCCCGGGGCAATTCACTCTACGCCAAACGGAAAGAAATCGTGATACAGGACGATTTTGAAATCGGCGGTGTCCTTGACGTAAAAACGCACGTCGTACGGCCCCGGGGGAAGCGCAATGGCGAACGCCGCCAGATACGATCCGCGCGCATCCGTCGTCACGGTCTGAAAGTCGAAGTATCTTTCCGAACCGCCGCCGGGCACGGGATCGATCAGGTTGGCATTCCCCGCCAGCTTCGGATTCCCATTGAGCGTCAGGATATACGGGTGCGCAGGAAGCAGCCCATCCAGGGCGACCCGCACGACAAATCCGCCGGGGAACGAGCGGTGAAACTGGATCCCGCCTGAGGCGCCCGCTACCAACCGGCCCCACTGCGGGAAGGCGGCAAGGTCGAGCGGAGCGGCAAATTCGGCCGGTTGCTCCAGGTCGGTCCTGAACGCCCGGGAAAAGGCCGCTTTCGCCGCCGCTTGCGGCACGGGTGTCGATGGGTGCAGGGCGGCGCTCTCGCCCTTGCCGAAAACGATCACGTTGTGAGCTGGAACAACCCCGCCCAATTGAAGTGAAGCGAGGATCAGCGGGATGGTCATGGGAGGATAGACTGCAATTGCCGAATCGACTGGGTCCCTTGAATGGAGACGCCCGGCGCAGACCGGCAATAAAAGACGCGATGCGCCCAATGTCGACCGCGTAGGGGCGCACCCGGCGTGCGCCCGTAACCAACGACTGGCCCACGGGCGCAGGCAAGCTGCGCCCCTACAGCGGATTCAGAAAAGGTGTAGCCGCGAGCGCCAGCGAGTGGACGGACCATCCGCTCGCTGGCGCTCGCAGCTACGTTCGTGTTCTCGGCCACAGTTCAATTCAATTCGCTCTAGTAATGAAGACCTGTGCTACGGCGTTGGTGATGGAGGTCATTCGTCCAACTGATTGTTGGCCGGTTGAGGGTTAGCTAGCTTGATCGGCCGTTGCGGTAGCCCCTAAGCTTCAGGCGTTCTTAGAAAACCCCTCCCAAAATGCCCCCTGAGACCGTTCCGCCCGAACTGCCGACCCAACTGAGCGCGTGGAAAGATGAAGAGGTCGCCCTGCTCGAATCGCTGGAGCAGATCGAGCATAAGCATGGCTTCATCCCTCGCAATATCGCCGAGGAGGTTTCGCGCGTGCTCGAGGTCAAGCTTGAGCGCCTGCGCAAGCTCCAGATCAAGGTCGAGAGCAACGTCCGCAAGGAGGTGGACACCCTGGTGACGAAATGGAAGGACGAGGAGGGCAGCCTCATCCTGATCCTGCATGAGATTGAAAACCAACACGGCTATGTGCCGCGCGAGATCGCGATGGAGGTCTCCTATGCGCTCGGGGTGAAGCTCGCGCGCATCTACGAGGTGCTGACCTTCTACCACTACTTCAAACTCAAGCCGCCCGGCCGCCACAATATGTCCCTCTGCCTGGGCACCGCGTGCTACCTCAAGGGCGCTCCCGCCATGCTCGCCGAGGCCAAAACCCTGCTCAAGGTCGAGGAAGGCTGCACTACCGCCGACCGCGAATGGCACCTCGATGTCGTCCGCTGCATCGGTTGCTGCGGCATGAGTCCCGCGATGGTCGTCGACGGCAAGACCTATGGCCGGCTGAACGCCTCCGATGTGTCGCGCATCGTCAACCAAACCACCCAGCCCAAGGCTGCGTCATGAACAAGCTCACTTTTGCCGATCTGGAGAAATACGCGAAGACCATGGCCGACTCGGGCCCGAACTGGGTGCGGGTGAGCATCGACACCGGCGGGATCGCGGCCGGAGCCGACACGGTCTGCACCATCTTTGAAAAGGGCGTCGGCACCCTGGGATTCCCGGTCGAAGTCCGCCACGTCGGCAGCCTCGGCTACTCCTTTGCCGATCCGCTCGTAGAGATCGCCCGCGAGGGCATGCCGCGCGTGATCTACGGCCGCGTCGACGATGAGGTTGCCCACCAGATCCTCCAGGACCACCTGGCCGGCCGCCGTTTACTCGACGACCACATCCTGGCCTGGCGCAACCGCGCCCTGACCTTCGACGGCCCCAGCACGCACATCCTGGTCAAGGACACCAGCGCCGAGAAGGGCGACAAGTCCCAGTTCTTCCAGTTCTCCCTCGCTGAGGAACTCAAGCGCTGCAACCTGCAGGACAAGGTGCAGGTGGTGCGCGCGCTCGACATGGGGGTTTATGACGAGGGGGTGGCCGTGCAGTTCCTGCCTTCGCGCGTCACCTATACCAATGTCCTGGCGCCCGATGTGGCCCGCATCGTCAAGACCAGCGTGCAGGGCAAGAAAATCATCGACGACCTGCTCTACAAGAAACCCGACAAACAGGTGCGGGTGGTCATGCGTAACTGCGGCAAGTTCGACCCGGAGAATTTTCAGGACAGCCTGCGCTACGGCGTCTACCAGGGCCTGGTGCGCGTCCTCAGCGGCATGAAGCCGGAGGACGTCATCGCCGAGATGAAAACCAGCGGCCTGCGCGGTCGCGGCGGCGCCGGCTTCCCCACCTGGCTCAAGTGGCAGATCACGCGCGCCGTTCAGCGCACGCCCAAGTACATCATCTGCAATGGCGACGAGGGCGACCCCGGCGCCTACATGGATCGCAGCGTGCTGGAAGGCGATCCTCACAGCGTGCTCGAGGGCCTGATCATCGCGGCCTACGCGATTGGCGCCGCCCGCGGCTACTTCTACATCCGCGCCGAGTATCCGCTCGCCGTGAGCCGAGTGGAGAAAGCCATCGCCGACGCGCGGGCCGCCGGCCTGCTGGGTGACAACATCCTCGGCTCCGGCTTTTCCTTCGACGCCAAGGTCCGCCTCGGCGCCGGCGCATTCGTCTGCGGCGAGGAGACTGCGCTCATCGCCTCGATCGAGAGCAAGCGCGGCAGCCCCAGCCCGCGGCCGCCTTATCCTTCCGAGCGCGGCCTCTTCGGCCAACCTACCGCCATCAATAACGTCGAGACGCTGGCGGCAGTGCCGGCGATTCTCGTGCGGGGCGGGACTTGGTACTCCCAACACGGCGTGGAGAAATCCCGCGGGACAAAGGTCTTCGCCGTCACCGGCAAGGTGAGGCATCCCCAGCTCGTAGAGGTTCCGCTCGGCGTCACCCTGCGCGACATCGTCTTCGACCTCTGTGGCGGCGTCTTCGGCGGCAAGGCCATCAAGGCCGTGCAGACCGGCGGCCCGTCCGGCGGCATGATTCCCGAGCATCTGCTCGACACGAAGGTCAGTTACGAAAGCCTGCAGGAGCTTGGCTCGATCATGGGCTCCGGCGGCATGATCGTGATGGACCAGGACGATTCGATGGTGGAAGTGTCGCGGTTCTACCTCCGCTTCTGCGTTGACGAGTCCTGCGGAAAATGCGCCCCCTGCCGGATCGGCGGCTACCAGATGCTGCAAATTCTTAACCGGCTGGCCCGCGGCCGCGGAGAGAAAGGCGACGTCGAACGCATTCGCGCCATCTCCACGGCCATGCAGAAGGCCTCCCTCTGCGGCCTTGGGCAGACCGCCCCGAACCCGGTGCTTTCCGCCCTGCGTTACTTCGAACCCGAGTTCAAGGCCTACCTCGAAGGCGGCGTCAGTTACGCGCGCAAGATGTCCGCGAACCGTCCCCCCGAGCCCGTCGCCGCCGAACCCGCCAACGCCTGACCCCGCCCCGCCATGGTTGCCACTGCTACTCCCCCTTCCGCTCCGCCCGCCGTCAACGTCAAGATCAACGGCCTGCCGGTCACCATCCCCGCCGGCACGACGATCCTCGAAGCCGCGCGTCAGGTGCAGGTAAAGATCCCGACGCTCTGCAAGGACGACGATCTCCTGCCGACCGCGGCCTGCGGTCTGTGCATCGTCCAGATCGCCGGACAGCCGCGCATGCCCCGCGCCTGTTGCACCCCCGTGGTCGAGGGCATGGACATCACGACCCACAGCGGCGCGCTCACCGACATCCGCCGGACCGTGCTCGAACTGCTGCTTTCAACGCACCCAAGCAGCTGCCTCACCTGCGGACGGAACGGCACCTGCGAGTTGCAGGCGCTCGCCGCCGACTTCGGCATGCGCACCGAGAACATCAAGCGCATCGTCACCCCCATCCCGCCCGACACCTCCAACGGCTCGATCATCATCGACTTCACGAAGTGCATCAAATGCGGCCGCTGCGTGCAGGTCTGCCAGGAGGTGCAAAACGTCTGGGCGTTGTCCTTCCTCGACCGGGGCATCAACACCCGCATGGCGCCCGCCGGCGACATCACCCTCGCTGAGTCACCCTGCGTAAAATGCGGCCAATGCTCCAACCACTGTCCGACCGGCGCCATCGTCGAGAACGACGAAACGCCCGCCGTCTGGGCCGCGCTGCACGACGCGACCAAGTATTGCGTGGTGCAGATCGCCCCGGCCGTGCGCGTGGCCATCGGCGAGGCCTTCGGTCTGCCGCCCGGGACCGACCTCACTGGCAAACTTTACACCGCGTTCCGCCGTCTCGGTTTCAAAGCGGTGTTCGACACGAATTTCTCCGCCGACCTCACGATCATGGAGGAGGCAAGCGAGTTCATCGAACGCTTCGTCCACAAGCGTGGCCAGCTCCCCCTGATCACCTCGTGCTGCCCGTCGTGGACGGACTTCATGGAGAAGGTGCATTACGACTTCATCGACAACTTCTCCACCGCCAAGTCCCCACAGCAGATGCTGGGCGTGCTCGCGAAGACCTATTACGCAAAGAAGCTCGGGCTCGATCCGGCCAAGATCTACGTTGCTTCCTTCATGCCGTGCACGGCCAAGAAATATGAGCTCGAGCGCACCAACGAGATGTACGCCTCGGGCTACATCGATGTGGACATCGCCCTCACGACTCGCGAACTCGCCCGCCTGATCAAGCAGTCCGGCCTCGATTTCCTCAGTCTGCCGGACGGCAAAGCGGACAGCATCCTCGGCGACTACACCGGCGCCGGCGCGCTGTTCGGCGTCACGGGCGGAGTCATGGAGGCGGCGCTGCGCACCGCCTATTTCTTTGTCACCGGCCACAACTTGGAGCAGGTGGAATTCGAGTCGGTGCGCGGATTGCAGGGCGTGAAACAATCGGAAGTCACCATCAACGGCTCGACCATCCGCATCGCCGTGGCCCACGGCCTGGCCAATGTCGAGAGCGTGCTGGAGGAAGTCCGCGCCGCCCGCGTCGCCGGCCGCGAACCGCCGCTTCATTTCATCGAGGTCATGGCCTGCCCCGGCGGCTGCATCGGCGGCGGCGGGCAGCCCTACGGGGTGACGGGCGAGGTGCGGACCAAGCGCGCCGCGGGCCTGTACCAGCACGATCGCGACCGGCAGCTCCGGCTTTCACACGAGAATCCGGAGGTCAAGCGCGTCTACGACGAATTCCTCGGTCGGCCGCTGAGCCACAAAGCCCACGAGTTGCTCCACACGCGCTACACCGCCCGCCCGCTCTACAAACGGTGACCGGCGCATTTCTCACCGCGCTGTTCTTCGCCAGCAATGCCGTCTGCGCGCGGCGCGCAGCGCTGCATTACGGCGGCACGACCGGTAACTTCCTGCGCCTGTTGCTCGCCGCGGCACTTCTTGGGACGTGGGCGCACGCCGCGGGCCAGGGGATGGGCGGCGGCGCATTCGGCTGGTTCCTCGTCAGTGGCGCCGTCGGTTTCGGCCTCGGCGGCCTGACGATGTTTCACGCCCTGCCGTTGATCGGCTCCAACCTGAGCATGCTCATTGTGCAATGCGGATCCGCCGTCGCCGCCGCGGCGATCGAATGGCTCTGGTTGGGCTCACGGCTCTCCACGGCGCAGGCCGGACTGGCCGCGCTGACGCTCGCCGGTGTGGCCGTAGCCTTAATAGGTCCGATGGGTCCGATACGACCTATTGGTCCCATAAAAACCCCGACTGCGAACCCGCCCCGTTATGCCCTTGGCCTCGCCCTCGCCGTCGTGTCCGCCTGCGCCCAGGGCGGCGGCGCCGTCATCAGCCGCAAGGCGTTCGGCGCACTACACGCCCACGGTTTTTTTATGGATGGCGCCACATCGGCCTATCAGCGCGTGCTGGGTGGCCTCGCGGTCGGCACGTTCGCCCTCCTGGTGGTGCGGTGGCGGACCGGTACGGAGCAAAAAATTCGGGAGGAAGAGCCGGTGTCCGCGCCGGCGCAGGCATTGCCGCCCTGGGTGTGGGTCGTGCTCAACACGTTGCTCGGGCCCGTGCTGGGCGTCACCTGCTATCAGTGGGCCTTGCGCGCCAACCCGGCAGGAGTGGTCCTCCCGATTGTCGCCACCGCGCCATTGCTCACCGCACCCATCGCCTGGATGCTCGAGCGAAGCCGGCCGACTCCCCGGTATTGGATCGGCGCCGGGCTCGCGGTTCTGGGTGTAGCCGGCCTGGCGGTGGCAAGATAGCAACTGCGAGTTCCCTTTCCTGTAGAAATAAAAAAATGCACGTTAGCGCCACAATCAAAGGTAGCGCCGGTCTCCGACCGGCGATTTCGCCAGTCGAAGACTGGCGCCACATCGCGGGCCGTTTGGCCAACGTGACAACGCGCTTGCTCGGAACTCTGCGCCCTCTGACGCTGGGAGTCACGTTGCTCACTGCGCTGCGGGCACAGACCACCCCGCCCGCCAATGACGAGCCCGTGCGGCTCGACACGATGATGGTGCTCGGCGATGCCGTGCCCGGCCTGTACGACGCGGCGCCCGCATCCTCCGCCGGCCTTCCTCCCAGTCTCGCCACGACCGTCGCTGACGTTCCCGGCCTGGCCATGCACCATATGGGCGCGGCGGCGGCGGAACCCTTGCTGCGCGGTCTCGGTTCCGACCGTGTCGTGACGACGCTGGACGGTCTGCCTCTCCCCAACGCCTCTCCCACCCGCACGGATTCCCCTCTTGCCCTGATCGGCGGAGGCCTGATTGCCGGCTTTGACGTCAGCAAGGCAGTGCCCTCGGTGACGCTCGGCCCGCCGGCCAACGCTGGATATATTGCGCTGGCGCTCGCGCCCGGCAGCGGCGCCGGTCAGAGCAACCTGAGTTACGCCAACACCGAGTGGGATTTCGATCGCAACGGCAGTGACGTGCTGGCCGGCGCCACCGGTCGGAGTCATGACTGGAGTTACCGGGCCGCGGGCGCCGCGCATTCACTCGGCAACTACACCTCGGGCGACGGCACGGTGGTGCCAGCGGAAGACCGAAACGAGGGAACGGCGCTGGAACTCGGATGGCAGCCGGACCCCAACCATCGGCTCCAGCTCGGGACTCTTTTCTCCCGGCAGGAGCTCGCGGTGAATTCCGCCCTGCCGCTCGACACGCGCGCTACCGACACGATGGCAATGAACGTGGAATACGACTGGGCTGGATCCGACCAGACCCGGATTGCGACCCGGTTTGGTGTCGGACTCACGGATCCCCATCTCGACAACCGGGGTCGCCCCGCCCCGGCCTTGGTCACCGCGGACGGCCGGACTCTCAGCCTCGCCGCGGGAGTTTCTGCGCGTCACGAAACGGCTGGAGGTGATGAAGTTGCGATCGGGGTCGATGCCACCCAGGAGGAACGCCGCCTGGAACGGCATCGACCGGGAGCGGTGGACCTGCTCTGGCCCGATCTCTACCAGCAGGATCTGGGCGGATTTGCGGAGTACACCCGGAAAATGACCCCCGATTGGAAGCTTCGGCTCGGAGCGCGTCTGGACACGGTGAAAAGCGAGGCGCGCGCCGCCGACGGCCTGGCGTTCAATCGCATCATTCGCGATCTTTACGTCGCCTACGATGGCCCCGCTGCCGCCCAAACGAACCAGGACGAACCCGCCGGCGCGGCCAATGTGCTCCTGACCGGACAGCTCGCAATGGGCTTCACCACATCGCTCGGGACAGGCTTCAGCCGCCAGCCGACCGGCGCCACCGAACGGTACCGCGCGTTTTCCGATGCGCTGGACGGCGGATACGAGATTGGAAATCCGACTGCGAGGACCGAAGACAAATACGAACTCGACTGGGGCCTGCACTGGCAGCGGCAGACGTTCTCGGTCAACTTCGATCTTTTCGGCAGTTATCTTCCGGACTACCTGTACCGCACGGTCGTCGGCACAACAACGCCGCCAGCACCTCCGCCACCGGGAGCAGTGGTTTACGGCTATCGGGCGATCGAGGCCGACTTTTGGGGCGGCGAAATGAACCTGCTCTGGCAGCCGGCCCAAGACTCGTGGTTCCAGCTGACCGGGGCCAGCGTGGCGGCCACCGATCGCGATGCGCATCACCAGCTGCCGGAGATTCCGCCCGCAACGCTCGCGTTCGCCGCAGGGCACGCCTGGTCCGGCACCGGTCTCAAGCCGTGGATTGAGTTCGGACTGCGCTACACCGCCTCAAGGAACAATCCGGCGCCGGTCGACATGCCGGTCTTTGCCAACACCTCAGCCTTCACCCTCGGCAGCCTTCAGGCCGGCTTTTCGTGGCGCAGGATCCGGATCTCGTGCGCCGTAGAGAATCTCTTCAACCGGAATTACCACGAGTACTTGTCGCCGCCCGCCGCCGGCAGTCCGGCCAGCGGCGATCTGATCCCGGGGACGCGCATCCCCGGTCCCGGCCGCAGCGTCCTGCTGATGATCAGCTACCGCGGACGATGACTCAGTAGTGTCTAGTTGGAGGGCGCTGCTAGAACGTGACCAGCATTTCCGCACGCAAATAGCTCAGAAGATCCCGCCGCGCATAATAATTTCCCTCGCGCAGGACTTCGGCCCAGACCTGTCCGCTCAGGTGCTTGCTGAATTGGCGCTTCACCCACAATTGGACGAAATTCCCGCGGAAGTGACCATCGCGGCTGAACAAGGCGGGGTTCAGGGTGCGGGTCGGCACGCTCTCGGGCGCGAACCACGCATTGTAGGTCAGGCTGACCGTCGTGCCCTTCGCCGGGACGAAACTCCAGCTGGGCCCCACCCGCAGAAGATTGTTGAGCTGAGCGATCTTCCCGGCGGTTTCCATCGGGTACGAATAGATGTAAAGTTCGCTGAAGCGCGGCCAGCGCCCCCACAGGACGTCGAACATCTCGTCTTTCCCGGTCGTGTTGGGATCGTCGCCGGATAGGTATTCGCCAACGAGGCTCACCTGGTTGTCCATCGGATCCTCGCACAGGTAACTCAGCTTCGCGTTCCAGCCATAAGCTTGGATGTCCCGACGGACCGCGCCGAGGTTCACCGGCGTCCGGACGCTTGAATCCTGTTTCCAGCCCCATTGCCACGCGCCCTCGGCGGAATACCGCCAATGCGGCGCCGGCGTGCCGCTGAGTTTCCCGCCAAGGGTATAAATGTCTCCGCTGTCGCTATAGGCAAACACCGCTTCGTCCCTCTTGTAGATGAAATAGCCGTCCGCCTGGGTATTAGGCAGCGATTTGTTCGACGCATACAGGATCAGCCCCCGCTCGTTCTGCTCCGTCAAGCTGTAAGTGCCTTCGCGGCCCAGGATCGGCAGCCAGGTGTCCGGCCGCGCGTGCTGATCGATGCAGACCAGGTCGAACTTCGTCTTGATTCCCTGTGCGTCCAGCGTCGCCCGGACGCTGTCCAGGAAAAAGGACCACGAACCGTCCGCCGGCGTGCCGTCGGCCACCAGCCACCAGTTCAACGGATCGCCAAACTGCACGTCCTGGCGGCCGGCGGTAATCGTCAGGGGCAGGCCGAAAGCATGCGCCCATTTCAGGTTGAAGTTGTCCAGGATTCCATAACGATCTTCCGTGCCGGTGCCAGGATGCTGTTTGGCGAAAGCCGGCTCCACCCAGATGCGCGGCTCGGCGGCGAGGCGCACATTGAATGTAAAATCCGGGGCGATCGTCGCGGTGCTCCAGAGCCGGGCGCGGATGCGGAAGAGGTCCTGTTCGTGCAACGGGGCCGTCCCATTCAACGTGAGGGCGTTGTCGAAATACTCGTTGCGCACCCGCAGGTCACCGCCCCAGGTCAACCAGGGTGCGGAAGCCGAGGGCTCCGGCAATAGTTGTGTTGCGGGCGCCGGCGACGGGTTCATGCCAGCGGGGGAAGTGGTGGCCGAATTCTGACCGTACGCCATCGTCAGGGTGGCAGCCAAGGTCAGCAATCCAGCGGTAACGCGGACAGGGTGCGTGATCATGAGAGCGGCAACGAAGGGGGTAGACGCGACGGGCCTTAATGAGCGAAAACCAGCCGTCTGGAAACTGCCTTTTTCTGCTAACAGAGTCTCTTCTTCGCTGTAGAAGAAGATCCTCGGCCAGCCCACGTTAGCTGAAGCGCAACCGCCGGTCGAGCCGAGCTACTGCATCGGACACTGGCGGTGACGGCGCACCGCCCTCCAGACACGATGGATTGCTGGAGGGCGGTGCGCCGTCATCGCCGAGATCGTTCCTAACCCCGGCCCGAGCGCAGAACGGAACCGAAGATTCTGCCGGCTCCCGGCTTGAGTCACGACGCCGGTCGGCCCAATAGTCGCCATTATGAGATTCTCCCTGGCGCTTTGTGCCGCTTTCACAGCGGCTGTCCTGATCCCGGAGGCACGGCCTGCGGTCGTCGCCAATCCACTTTTCTCCGATCACGCGGTTCTGCAGGCGGGTCGTGACGTGCCGGTGTGGGGCACGTCCAACAATGGGGAACAGATAACGGTGGAGATTGCCGGCCAGAAAGCCGCGACGACGGCGAAAGATGGCCGCTGGCTGGTGCGCCTGAAGGCGCTGCCCGCCGGCGGCCCTTACACCATGACCATCGCCGGCGAGAATACCGTGACGATCTCAGACGTCCTCGTCGGCGAAGTCTGGGTCTGCAGCGGCCAGTCGAATATGGAGCGCCAGCTCGGCCTCCGGGAAGGACAGAAACCGATTGTCAACTGGGAACAGGAGGTGGCGGCGGCCAATTACCCGCAGATCCGCCAGTTCTACGTGCCGCAGAAGACCGCACTCTTACCGGCGGCATCGGTCGAGGGAAAATGGGTCGTTTGTTCGCCTGGCACCGTGGCCGATTTCACCGCGATCGGTTACTTTTTCGGACGCGATCTATTCCAAGCCCGNNGTTGACCAAATCAAACAGCTCGCCGCTGACCTCAAGGCCGGCACCTACAATTACGATCGGCTGATTGACGACTGGTACGCCGCCAACGATGTCGGCGTTGCCCCCAAGCCGGCTTGGTACGCACCGGAGTTCGACACCAGCGGCTGGAAACTGATGGAGCTCCCGGTTTTTTGGGAAAAAGCAGGGCTGCCGGACTTCGATGGCCTAGTCTGGTTTCGCCGGACATTTGACCTGCCGCCGTCCTGGGCAGGCGGCGATGTGGAGTTGCATCTTGGGGCCGTCGACGACGACGACACGACGTGGGTCAACGGCGTGAAGGTTGGGGCGACAATTGGATATGACATCCCGCGCATCTACCGCGTTCCCGCTGCGATATTGAAGCCCGGAGGCAACGTCATTGCCGTGCGCGTGCTCGACACCGGCGGCAACGGCGGCCTCTGGGGCGGCGGCAAAGACACGATGCACCTGTTTTCTTTGAAAGAAGATATCCTCACCCCGATTGCGTTGACTGGACCCTGGCAATGGAAGGTGTCGGTTTCACTCGCCGATGTGCCGCGGCCGCCGCTCGATTACCGCGCCAGTCCTGCAGGACCGGGCGTGCTCTACAACGGCATGATCGCGCCATTGCTTCCGTATTCAATCCGCGGAGTCGTCTGGTATCAAGGCGAGGC